>JAEUHG010000210.1 GCA_016795425.1 Verrucomicrobiales bacterium | reverse complement strand
TTGTCCGGCGGGGATGACTGCGCGGGTTGTCCCCATTCGAATCAGTGGTCGGCGAACCGCACACTGACCATCGATCACGCCCAGGAGACAACGACCATCTCTCGTGTCACCTGCCCCACGGCGCCGCGATTCTGGCTTTGGCGCGAACGACCCCTTCCCCGATTTGTTTCCCGGCAGGTTCGATTGCCAGAGGACGACCATGACGAGGAGGAATGGAAGCCGCAGTTGGTCGCGGCCGGCCTCTGTGCGGTTGCGGGCATGACGGCATGGTTCCTGCCAGAAGGCCTCTGGAGGAACCTCGCATTCGCCCTCGCTTATCTGGCCGGCGCCTGGTTCCCGGCAGCGGAAGTCTGGGAACGCCTGCGCGACCGGCAGCTTGATGTTCATTTCCTCATGCTCGCCGTCGCCGCGGGCGCGGCCGCCATCGGTTCCTGGGGCGAAGGAACCGCGTTGCTCTTTCTCTTTTCGCTCTCCGGGGCTCTCGAACACTACGCCATGGGCCGAACCCATCGGGAGATCCGGTCGCTGATCCATGCCGCCCCCAAGGAGGCAACGCGGCTCCGCGATGACGGCGCCGAGCAGCGCGTACCGGTCGATTCCCTCCAACGCGGGATGCGCCTTCTGGTCCGGCCATCGGAGCTCTTTCCCGTCGACGCCGAGATCCAGCGCGGCGACACCGCCGCCGACGAGTCGAATCTCACCGGCGAAAGCGCGCCGGTAGAGAAGAGGGTCGGCGACACCGTGCTGGGCGGCACCTTGAATCTCTGGGGTGCGGTCGAAGTCATGGTTCAACGCCCGGCCGGGGAAAGTGCGCTCCAGCGGATCATCCATCTCATTTACGAATCACAACGGCTCAAGGCGCCGTCTCAGCGATTCACAGACCGTTTCGGAACAGCCTACACCTTGGGCATCTTGGGCCTCACGACGGCCATGTTCCTGTTCTGGTGGCTGGGGCGGGGTATTTCCCCCTGGATCGGCAGCACCGGACAGCCAAGTGCCTTTTACCTGGCGATGACGCTTTTGGTCGTGGCGTCGCCTTGCGCGCTGGTTCTATCGATTCCATCCGCCATTCTGGCGGCGATTGCTCATGGGGCTCGGCATGGTGTGCTTTTTCGCGGTGGCGCCGCCGTGGAACGCCTGGCGGCGATCGATGTGGTGGCCATGGACAAGACCGGAACCCTGACCACCGGTGAACTGCGGGTGGAATCCGTCGAAAGCCACCCGCCCGGTCGCGATGCCGAGGTCCTGCAGATCGCCTACGACCTGGAGCGACTTTCGACCCATCCTCTCGCCCGGGCCATCACCCGTCATGGCAAACAGCGGGGACTGCCCATCCGTGCCGCGCAGGCCGTCGAATCCATTCCCGGCCTTGGCCTGCGAGCGCGATGCAATGATGTTGAAACCCGCGTCGGCCATCGCGACTTCGTCCTCGGCTCCCGGGACAAATCCGGACTCTCCGTCCCCTTGCCAATGGCTGAAGAAGGGGTGTCCGAAGTCTGGGTGGCTCAGGGTGACCTGGCGGGCCGCATCCTCCTCCGCGATGACATCCGTCCGCAGGCCCGCGAAGTGGTGGCCGAGCTACGCGCCTCCGGCCTGAGAACGATCGTCCTCACCGGGGACCGTCGCGCCACGGGAGAACACCTTCGTGCCCGACTCGATGTCGATGAGGTGCGGGCGGAACTCAAACCCGAGCAGAAGGTCGCAGTCATCGTCGAGCTTTCGCGGCATGGACGGAAGGTGGCGATGATCGGCGACGGGGTGAACGACGCCCCGGCACTGGCGGTGGCGCACGTCGGTGTGGCCATGGGGGCGCGCGGATCGGATGCCGCGCTGGAACAAGCCGACGTCGTCCTGATGCATGATCGCCTGGAGAACTTCCGCCGGGCGTTCCGATTGAGCCAAAGGGCCTGCCGAATCATCCGGCAAAACCTGGTGATTTCGTTGGGCACCCTGCTGACGCTAGCCATCCTTGCGGCGCTGGCCAAAGTACCTCTGAGCCAGGGGGTGCTGGGCCACGAGGGCAGCACCGTGCTGGTGGTCCTCAACAGCCTGCGCCTGCTGTTTCGCGAGCGGCGATAAGCCCCCCTCCGCCCATTCGCGGATTTTCCGTTGCCTGCGGCCCCTTCGAGGCCGACTTTGGTGTCAGATCCTCAAACCCTTCACACCATGAAAATCAAACCGACCAAATCCGGAAATGTCGTGGTGGAACTGCAAAGCAAGGATGGTTCACTGCTGGCCCAAGGGGACCGGTCGGCGGAACTCGGGCGCATCCGACGGGTGCTCGTGCCGGTGGACTTCTCCCCCAACGCCCGCAAGGCGGTCACCTACGCCGTGGCGTTTGCCAAACAGTTCGGCGCAGCACTGACTTTCCTCCACGTGATCCAGGTCAACTACGCCTATGGCGAATTCGGCGCCATTGATTTCACCGCTTTGGAACGGGAGATGCGCGGAGGCGCCGAGAAGGAACTCAAGGAACTGGTGGCCTCGACGGTTGCCGATGGCGTCAAAGCCGAAAGCCTGGTGCGAGAAGGCAGTCCGGCGAAGGTGATCGCGGAGGTCGCCGGCGAGTTGAATTCCGACCTCCTGGTCATCTCAACCCACGGGTATACCGGGCTTCGCCACGTCCTGATGGGGAGCATCGCCGAGCACGTCGTCCGCTATGCACCCTGCCCGGTCCTCGTCGTGCGGCAGCAACAGCACGATTTCGTGCAAGCCCCGGCCGCTGCGTAAGCGACCGTGGCGGAAGGCCTGTCAGGCCAGTGCCCGCCACTCCCGGCGCACCATCTCGGCAAGCGGCTTCAGGGTCGCTGCGTCAAAGGCGAAGCGGCAGCCCGCCGCCTCGAACAAATCCGGCAGGGGCTTGGATCCCCCCAAGGACAACCCCCGCTTGTAGGCCCGCAGGGCATCGGCACGATCGCGCCGGGCATTCTGCCACAACTGGAGCGCTCCAATCTGGGCCATCCCATATTCGACGTAGTAGAAGGGATAGAGGAAGACATGCAACTGCCGATGCCAGGAGTAGGATCGCGCCTCCTCCCAGCCCGTCCAATCCACATCTCCACCGAAGCGGTCCATCAACTGATTCCACGCCATCGCGCGTTCCGCGGGCGAGTGGTCCGGATGGGTGTAGATCCAATGTTGAAACGCGTCGACGGTCGCGATCCATGGAAACGTCTCCACGATCCCTTCGAGGTGATCCCGACGCGCGCGACGCGCTTCTCCAGGGCCGTAGAAGGACTCCAAGAACTCGCCTCCGAGCAATTCCATGCCCATCGAAGCCACTTCGCAGAATTCGATCGGCGCGTCGCGATACGGATAGAAGTCCTCCTCACGCGTGGCCAGTGTGTGGAAGGCGTGTCCCGCCTCGTGCAGGATCGTCTCCACATCGCGCTGCTGCCCCACCGCGTTCATGAAGATGAAGGGTAGGCGCGCCTCGGGCAGGGAGCTCTGGTAGCCGCCCGGAGCCTTGCCTTTCCGGTTATCAAGGTCCAACAGACCCAATTCGTGCATCTGGCGGAACTGCCCGGCCAACTCCGGATCCAACTGGTCGAAGATCTTCTGCGAGGAAACCACCAGGCGATCCACTTTGTCGAAGGGCCGCAACGGCGCGCGATTCAGGGGGTCCACCGCCAAGTCCCACGGACGAAGCGTTGGCAATCGAAGTTGAGCACGTCGTTCGGCCTGCAATTCGCGCAAGACCGGCACCACCTCCATGGCGATGGCGTCATGAAACGCCTCGCAGTCCTCCGGCGTGTAATCAAACCGACCGCGAGCCTTGAAGGAGTAGTCGCGGTAGTTGTTGAACCCCGCGTTGCGGGCGATCTGATGCCGCAGCTTGAGCAGTTGGTCGAATTGATTCTCGAAGGAGTCGCGCTCCGCGAGCCGCCGTTTGGCCACCATTTCCCAAGCTTCCTGGCGCAACGCGCGATCCGGCTCTTCCAGGTAACGCCCCATCTGCACCAATGTCTTCTCCTCGCCCCGAAAACTCACCGTCAACGAACCGCTTAGCTTCTGGTACTGCTGCCCGAGACGGGCCTCTTCCGTTTCCAAGGGCACATTCTCGTCCCGATAGAGCTGCACATGAACCGCTGTCTGACGATCGAAGACCCCGTACCTTTCCCGGGATAGTCCCGCGCGAGAAGGATGCTCCAGATAGCCCCGCTCCAGCCTGAACTGGCGTGGTTTCAGCTGGGGCTCGATATGCTCAACGAAATGCAGGTAATCCTTCTCGGCTTCGGGATGATCCGTGTGGCAGGTCATGGCGATGTAGCGCCGCGATCCCTCCTCGTTGATGGCCGCACTGAGCTCGCCCCAGTCAAGCAACCACTGTTCCAGCTCGGCAGACGTCTGGACCGTGGCGAGGCGGCCATCCAGCTGGTCAAAAAACGGCTCGAGCCCCGACCACTCGTTCCAGGCAACGGTGGACGGAAGAAAGCGGCGGGCACGATGGGGCGGCAGGTCGCCGAAGGGTAACAAACTCATCCCAGGCACAGCCTTCCCTGAATTCCTCCCGGAGGGCAAGCCGCGCATGAACGCTGGATTGGCGGCTGCAGACTTGCCCTTCCGACCTCTGCTGACCGTGAATCGCGGGTATGCCAGCCTTCCCCGGTCCCTCTCCGCTCTCCCGTCGCCATTGGTTGAGCCGCGTGACACGGACAAGTATCGCCGGCTCACTGCTCGGGTCGGTACTCCCCCCATGGGCTGCCGACTCTCCCGCACCCGCACCATCCCCCAATCCCACCCTGCGGTTTCCTGGGCCCTGGCGATTCCACCTTCCCAAGGCCTCCATCATCTTGGTCAGCGATCAACAACTCGAGGACCTCACCGATCCCGATCGGGAAGTGGACCTCAGCCTGAGCGCCACCCCCAACCGAACCACTCTCCGGAAATTCTGCCAGTCTCAGAAGGCCGCCGGCGTGCGCACCGTCATCGTCGCCTTCGACGAGTTCTGGTCGCAATACCGTCCCGGTCAGGGCGGCAAACCCCGCCAGTTCACCCCCGACACGGGTGGCTACCTCGAGCGCATCGCCCGCATCGGGAAGGTCCTGCGCGACCACGGCCTGGGGCTCGAACTCAGCCTTCTCAGCCCCCTGGAACTCGGTCCGGGCTACGCCCAAGCCACCGGGGAGTCCGGCCGCTGGGTGCACTATCGCGAAGGCTGGCGTGACCCGCGTACCGGCGAGTACGAGGTGGGCCTATGGGAGCAACGACGCTGGACCAACAACAAGGGAACCATCGAACCCGTGCGCCTGGGTGTGCGCGTCTTTGCCTTCCGCGAACGGCGCATCGGAAGAACGCGGTTCTACGCCGTCGAGCCAAGTGACATCCTCGAACTCAAGGAACCGCCGGAGATCACCGCCTTCGATCCCGAGGACCCGCGTTCGCACCAGCGACGTCTGCGCATCCGCGGGCGCGGGGACCTCAACGCCGGACTTCGTGATCGTGTCCTGGTGTCGGTCTCCTACCGCACGCCGGAACTCGACTATTTTAGTCCGCGCGCCCTGCCCTTCCTGGAGGAACTCGTGGCCCGCTACCACCAGGCGGAGGTTCCGCTGGATGGCCTGTACGCCGATGAAATCCATATCCAGGGGGATTGGCGGTACTTCGATCATCATGATGAGGGTCAATTCGCCCTCCGATACCTCACCCCGTCTCTGGCGCAACGCTTCGCGGAACTCCACGGACCAGAATTTGCCGACCTCGAACGGTTCCTCGTCTACTTTTGCGTCGGGCAACATTCCTTTCTTCCCGGGCTCCAACCGCGAATGGAGGCGCAGCATGTCTTCGGCGGCCATCCGGACGAAATCCACCGAACCTGGCTGCTTCGACGAAGGTACTTCGACTTGCTGGAGAAAACCGTCGTCGATTTGTTTGTCCGCGCCAAAGAATCGGCGGAGCGCCGCTACGGCCGCGAGCTGGAGGCGCGCGCCCACGCCACCTGGGCTCAAAGTCCGACCATCGACGCCTGGCAGACCGGCGACGCACCGACCCCGCCACGTCAATACGAGTACACGCCCGATTTTGCCTGGTCGAATACCGTCCATCAGGCGGCGAGTGCCTGCAGCGACTATTTCCGCTGGAACGATTTCCTTACCGGCGGCGGCAATGACCACGCGGAAGGCGGGTGGTCGGACCGCAATTACTACGGTCTCGCCCTAGCCTGTTCCACGGGCATCCTGAATCGGGTCCCGAATGCCTACGCTGCCGCCTGGGGTCTTCCCGCTCCGGCGCACGAACGCCGGCGGGCGTTGGAAAATGCCTATGGTTGCGCCCCGGATCCGGCGTTCGCGGCAATTCAGGAATTCGCTCATCGCGATGTACCCGTGCTCATGGTCTACCCATCGTCCCTGGTGGCCTGCGACGAACGGTTCGGTTCGTGGATGGTGCAATACGGCTACGCCAATTTTGTTACCGCGGAGAAGTTGCTCGAGCACGGCCGCATCTCTGAGACGGACGGCTGGATCGAAATGGCAGGCCGCCGCTTCGGTACTCTCGCCATCCTCTTTGAACCCCTGCCGCCGCCCGGCCTGATTCCCCTGCTCGAGACCTTCGCCAACCGGGGAGGGCGCTGCATTTGGTCGGGTCCTCCACCGCGGCTGGATCTCGCCGGAACTTCCGTCTTGGAGCGATGGCAAAAGCTTGTCGGCGTCCAGCAACTCCGCTGGGAACGCGAAGGTCTGCCAATTCCCGGATCGACCGTTCATTTCCAGGGCACCCTGCGCACCGTCCCGCCCCAGGTCATCCTCACCGATTTTCTGGTCGACCGCGCCTACCCCGTCGTTCCGGCGGCAGATGTCGAGGTGGTCGCCCGGTTTGGAGACCAGGTTGTCGGACTTCTGCGATCCCATGGCAAAGGCCACGTCGCGTTCCTGGGTTTTCGACCTCGTGATGATCAGGCCGCGTCGCTGGGCGACGAGGTGCGCACCTGGTTCGAAATCCTGCGAGCCATCGGTTCCTATCCAAGTTCAGGAAGAACGCCGGAGAAGAATGACAATCCCAGCGTCATTTCACGGGACACCGACTGGCTCGCCACCGTGTTTCCCAACGGCACGATTTGCCTCGCCGCCCACTACCGTCGCCATGTGGAAAGCTGGCCGGGCGGATTCCATCGCGACGCGGCCCAGGACGAGGCAATTCTTCGCGCCAATCCTCTACCCAGCGAGAGTCTCGACATTCGAGACCTTGCTGTTGCGGGCCACCCAATCCGGTCCTACCAGGGACGCCGCCTGCTCGCCTTCCGAACACGGAAGGGTGGTGACGACGAAGCGCTCGAAGCGTTCGCCGGTTACGACTGTCGGAGCCTCTCGGTGGGTGAACGCCGTGTCGAATTCGCTGACCAGCCGATGCCGTTCTTGGCCTGGGCTCCGGTTCCGGAGGAGCGTCGAGTGGCGGGCGGTGCGCTCGCGCAACTCTGGATTCAAGGCCAGGCGAAAGTCCGCCTGCCGCTGCCGGCCATCGCCCGAAACGCGAATCGACTCGCTGTGGCCGGATCCCATGCGACCGTTGGCCCGGTTATCGCAGCGCGTTTCGCTGACGGTTGGATCGAGTTCGATGCCCAATGGCCGAATCACACCGCTGAACTCTACGTGCTGGCAGGTTGACCTATCTCTCGTCTCCCGTTGCATCGGACGACGTTTGAAGATTGCGCCCACCCTCCGACTCCCGGTACATGGTTTCAACGCGTTTGGCTCTCTTCGTGGCGATAACCCATGGCTTCAGTGGATCGCGGCCTCAGGTATCGATTGACTGTTGCGCCGACCATGGCACCGCAGCGTCTCGGGAGCTAAGCCATGGCGACGTCGTGCTGTGGGAATCTCGAGGATGAACCCCTCCCCAGTTCTTCAATCCATCGGAAATTTGTGTCTGGGTGTCGCGACACTCATTTACGTCGTGCCCCTGCAGTATCTGCTGCTCGAACTCTCCCGCAAGCGGGACGACGGCGGCGGCACGCTCGCCGGTATCCTCCTGTTGCTGCCGATGTGGCTGCTCCTCTTGGTCGCGTCGCTCTGCGTAGCGGCCGCAGGCGGTTTCGATGGGCTGCGCCTGGGCCGATCCACGCTTTACACCCTGGTCGTGCTGGCGGTGCTCGCCATGACCCTCCTCTCCTTCATGCGCTTCGAGTTCCCTCGGCACCCCAACTTCGCCACGCGTTTCGTTGGAGGACTGCCCATCTACCTCCTTCCCGCCGCCACCATCCAGCTGGTCCTTCTCAGCCTGAATCCCGGACTCCTGCCCGGGATTCCGCGTCCGTGGGTGGGAGTACCTTGGCTCGTCTGCGCGGCCCTCAGTCTGGCGCTTTGTGGCGGGTTCCTCGGGTATCGTTTGGCGGCCGCCGGCAAAGCCCGGGTCATGGGTCTAGTCAGCCGCCTCGGCCATCACGGGGTCACCGGCCGCGAGATTCTGGCTGGGATTCCCCAACTGGACCCGGACCGTGATTTCGCGGAACTCTTGAAACGCACGAACGAGTTCGAAAGCCGGGCCGTTCGTGCCGCCGCGCTCGAGCGTCTGCGCGCCCATCCTGAATTCCTCAACCGCCTGATCGCTGAATTGGGAACACGATCTCCCGAGCACGCACTCGCCGCCGTGGAATTCGCCACCCTGACTCCCGAAGAAAAGAGACTTCTTGCACCTCCCGCGCGATCAGCAATCGAACGCGTCACGAACGAGATCCAAAGGGAGTTTCGCTACTTCCCGAAGGACCGCCGCAAATCACTGCAACGCTGGGGCACCCGGTTATTCGCATCCATCGCCGCCAAGTTCCAGGGATCCGGGGTCGACTTTCTGCCCGCAATCGAGGGCTTCACGAGCACCTTTAGCCACCGCGAGAAGGATTATCACTGAGTCATTCCTATGAACCTAACCCCGGAGCAACAAACAGAACTCGCGCAGTTTCCCCCGACCTTGCGCGCCTTGGTCGAGGCGGAGCTATCGGCGGGCAATTCCATCGTCGAAATCGGCCACGGTCATCCCGCGCCCCCGGTGGGGGCGTACTTCAAGCTCGCCAACAGGGTCACCACTTGTCCGCGCGCTTCAGGCGCTGGCCTCAACTTCTATGAGCGTAACGGCTCGAGCCACTCCGGCGAGTTCACCGACGAGAAGCGCTTCTTCTTCGTTCTGGAACCTCCCAACCCTCCTCCGCCCGAGCCGGACATGGACGCTATCCGCAAGGCGCTCGAGCCAAAGCCCGATCCACTCGTACAACTGGCTCAACGCCCCGCTGGTTCCGGGGGCCGAACACGTATCGGCGCACCGGCTGCTGCGGCGAAGTCGGCGTCAGCAAAGAAAGGGTCGGTTCGAAAGCGGTCACGGGCCAGCGCGCCCGCCAGCGAGTCCCCCGTCGCCGACAAGGCCGTCATTGCCTTCGAATCGCCAACCGGCCGAACCCACCTCCTGCACTTCATTGACCCGCGTCCCCCTCAGCAGGTCCAGTTCGCCCTGGAGCGAGAGCTCATGACGCTGTTGACGCCCGCGATGGACAAGGACCGGTTGAAATGGAATGCCGTGGCAAAGGTGAATGGGGCGGACTACCGATTCGAACTGCGGTTCCTGGCAGCCCTCCCAACCGGGAACCAGTATTCACTGCAGACTGAGGTTTCCTGGCAGGATCAATCGGCAACGAATCACGAGTACTTCCGCAAGACTTCGGCGAGTTGGATCCAAATGTGGACACGCGACCTGAAGCCGGCGAATCCCCCGACCGAGGAAAGCCAACTGTCGGAACCCTATCGCGCGCTCTGTCAGGACGCGCTGCAGGCCGAGGCGACCCTCGATTCCGTCGCCGCCGTGCAGCAAGCCGTCATCGACGGACTCAAGCGCGGCGGGAGATTCGCGACCTCGCACAAGGAAGGCGGCACCCAAATCTACTGGAGGATCGACCGGTTCGTGCGCTCCGACCATGGCGACCATCCCGACCACAAGGAGTACGCCAACGAGGAAGTGTTTCTCGGCATGCTACGGCAGTTCTGCCACTCAGAGGTAGTGCGCCACGTTGGGAAAACGCCCCTCTCGGAGTTCGACGCCTGGAAACTGATCCTCCGCCGCATGCAATGCGAGTAGGTCGACCTACGGGATGTGGGTGGCAGTTCCCTCGCCCACCGACTTCTCCATGAACATCTGAATCCTGCACACCCTCGTCGCAGTGCGACGAGGGCCACCTAATTGGATTCAATTCCAATCCAGGTCGGCCCTGTCGCGCTCCGACGGGGCAATCCCTCCTTCATTTGGGTTCATGGTCCAAACTCGCACCCGAGGTTCGGAGATCTTCCGTTCCCATGAACGACCGAACCAATCGAGGGCGGACCATCGCCTAGTTAGTGATCTCCCTCCCGGCCCAAGGGACCGGCATTCCTGAGCCCAGGCCATCGGCCTGGGTCTTCAGCATTCGGTCTTCACGGCGCCTGAAGGGTGCCTCTTCGGGCACTGTCACCCTCAAGGTCCCGTTCCCGCCTCCACCTTTCGCGCCCGAAAAACCGAGTACCGCGCCGTCCGGTTCTCCGGCGGGATCTCAAAATCGACAATGCCCTCCGGATTCGATTGCACAGCCAGATCAGTCCAGGTTCCAAGATCGGCGGCCACCTGCAGACCGACCGGGTTTCCAGGGGTGGCTTGCACCGCCACCCAGAGCCGGCCCGCGGCGTCGATCCGAGGCCGACTCACTCGGGTCGTCCAGGGAACGGGTGCGCCCGATTGATAAATCACCGCCCCGGCGTCCGGTCCCGACGGCGCTTCCGAAGTCAGGCGCATACGGTATCCGGCCGCGCAGAACGTCTCCTGGCCCCGTGCCACCGTGGTGACCACGACATTCGAGGGAAAAAGAGACCGCGACCACGACGCGCCGGTCAGTGAGGCGAACAACTCGTTGCCCGAAGGAATGAAGAACGCACCGCCGGCAAAGGCCATGGGTACATAGGGTGTCGGCGTCGGCAAGGCACCAACACGATTCCAGGCCCGACCATCGAGCGATGCCATCAGGTTTCCATCGATATCGATCGCCAGAAATGTCCCGTTGCCGAACGCCACCGAGGTGAATTGTCGAACAGGACCCGGCGCCGCCAGCCAGTCGACGCCGTTGGTCGAAACCTCCGGCAGTCCGGCAGTCGTGGCAAAGGTCCACGCCAAGCGGAGGAAGACGCCGTTGCCGGCGACCAGGTTGCGATGCCCGGCCGAGACACCCACCTGTGTGGGCACGGGATCATACTTGGCCACCCAGTTCTCCGCATCACGCGAGGTCAGAACCACCGTTCCTGTGGTTCGCCGTCCGTACCGGACAAATCCCTGAAGCGCATAGACGCCATTCTGCAGCGCAATTTCCGAGAGAAGCCCGTCGTCCGGTTGGGTTCTCAACCGTCGATGCGACCAAGTCACGCCATTGGTGGACGACAAGATCAGCATCGAGTTCTCGATGTGGCCTACGGCAAGAAATCGGTCGCCGACCCAGGCCACAGTCTGCGGCGACTCCGCGGGCGCGAGGGAATACTCCTCCCACAACAGGCCATCCGGGGAACTCGATAGAGAGGACATTTGTCCCAGCATCAGGGTTACGTAGCGCCCTGCCCCGTGGGCGATGCCCACCGCTCGCTCCTCACCCGGCTCCCGATTCCCGGGCGTCGGGTACCGCCAAGCCCACTCGGGAAGTGGCAAGACCGGCTGGCTGGAAAGGCTTCCGTCTCCGCCGGGCTCGCCCACCTCGATCAACCAGGATCCGGCCAACAACGTGACCGCGGCGTTCGCCGGCAATTCGAAGAACGCGCTGTAGTCGACATGTCCCCAGCCTGGGCTACCCGGTTGGGCCGCGGGATCGACATACGCCGTGGGCGGCTCCAACGGCACCGTCACGACCTCCCTGTTGGGGCCCGTGAGCTTGACCTGGTGAAAGCCGGTCTGGGCCGGATCGCCGATCCGGAGTGCGATCAGAAGACGCTCCCCCGCCCGACCGATCCACACTTCACCGCCGTACGCCCGATACGGCGCGGGACCGTTGGGAAAGAGTTGGGCGGAGTAATCGGCTCCGACCGCCATCCCCAAACCAATCCACACCAGGATCAACCAATGGCAGGAATGTACCAACAATCGTGCCGCGGAATTCATGCGCGCAAGAAACCACCTGCCAGTTTCCCTGGCAATCAACGCAATGGGCTCCCAACAAGGCTTTCCGCAACGCGGCATCGCGCCTGTTCCGAGGGCAGGTGCATTCGGCGGAAAGCCGAAGGAAGGTGAAAGTCGGGCTGGGCACTCGCCGGCCGGACCCAACTCAGCCAATTGTCGGTCGCCTCACCACGGGTGCCGGCCTCGCGGCCATAGAACTCCGCCCGGAATAGTCCCAACCGCACCTGGCTACCCGAGGTGATCGGACGACCCAGCAGCGCCCGAAGCGTATCGAGCGGGATGCGGAGTTTCATCCGAGAGCGGCGCCATAAGCGTCGAGCACGGACTGGAGGTCGCCGTGGCGTTTCACGTAGTCGGCATCCATGAACGTGGCGAAGGTGGTGATGTGCTGCAATCCCATGGCGCGATACGTCGCGATGTCCGCGCGGCAGACGGCCGCGTTCCAGGGAAGCTTCACCGCGGGTCGTCTCCAACCGGAGAAGCGCGAGACGTCGAGCCAGTATTCCAACACCTGCGCCGTGTCCGCGCCAAATACCTGCAGATTGGCCGCCAGGATGTCGAGATAGCCTCCATTGGTTTTGGGATCGGGGCTGGCCGCACTCGCCTGGGTCGGCACCGCGCGTTCTCCAATGCTGTGGGCGTACTCGCGCTGGATGGGTGCGAACTCAAGAAAAACGCCCGGTTCCGGCGTGACCCGCCGCGGCGCCGGCAAAGTGTGGCTGTAGGCGATGTGCGCCAGCATGGCGTTGCGATCCTCCGCACGCAGCGCGCGCACGATGTGGTTCTCGACCTGCAACGCCTGTTCACTGGCCGAAAAATCCCGGCACCGATCACATCGACACCATTGGGCCCCATCATCAGGCCAGTAGAAATAGCGGTTCGTGGAAGGTCGAAAGAGGTGGGCCCATTCGACGGCCTTCGACGCAATGATATCCAGCGCGGCGGCGGAACTCGGGCAACAGTTGGCATCCGGGTTGCGGTTCCCATGTTCATCAACGCGAAACAACGTGGGATCCTTCAGGTGCAGCTCCCGCGAAAGCAGTTCTCCCATCGCATGCAGTTCAAACTCAACCGCCAGATCGTTCCGCTCGCATTGCCGAAGAAAATGACGTCCTTCCTTGCCCTGGATGAAATCGCGCAGCACGTCGAATCGCCGAGCGGCGTGCAATCCGAGGGTGGTCAGTCCCGCGCGCCGCGCCCGCTCCGGCCAGTCCGCCAGCGTGAGGTCGAAGGGATACAACACCACTCCGCGCGTGGCAGCCGTACGAGGTCCCATGACTTCGCCCGTGCGCCTGGCGTCGGACGTGGAGCATGACAGCGCACTCCCACAAGCGGCGACCATGGCGGCTCGGGTGGTTGTGCGCAGAAAGGAACGTCGATCGTGCGGGGAGTCGACCGCGGACATGTGCTCAGTGAGTGGCACGAAATGGGTCACCTGAAAGCAGGGTTCGGTGCTTTCGACCGGTCCTGAGTGTGTCGACTGAGAAGAGGGCATTCAAGGCGAACGGTCGGATGCAGGCGGTGAAGCGGGCTGACTCCCCTGCCGCAGTGTCAGTGTCAATTTCCGCCCCAAAATCGGAGTCAAAATCCGTCCCGGCTTGCCACGATTCCTCCGCGTCCTCGGCTTGTCATGATTCTCGCGCCCAAAGAGAACCGTTGCTACCTCTGGCTGCGCACGGAGGAAATGCTCAGGATCGGAGACCGACCCTCAAGCGGCTCCCGGATCACCTCGTTGCAACGCGACGAGGGTCACCTGACTGCATCCAATTCCAAATCAGGTGGACCTTGTCGCGCTGCGACAGGGCATTCCCATCCTAATCCGGGTTCATGGTCCCAATATCTATCCGGACTTCGAAAAACCGTTCTACCTATGAAAGCCATCCTCCTGATCGGCGTGATGACCCTGGCCATGGCCGGAGCCGACGGTGAATCCGGGCAACCCAGCCCCGCCACGCTCAAGCCACCCGTCCAGGAAATCATCGTCATCATCAAGACGCACTTCGACATCGGTTACACGCATCGCGTGAAGGAGATCGTCCATCACTACCGGACTGAAATGATCGATCGCGCCATGGGCATCATGGACCAGTCGAAGAGCCTTCCACCGGAACAGCAGTTTGCCTGGACGGGGCCGGGTTGGGTCATGTCGAAGGTTCTCGAGGATTGGGACGGACAGACACCTGCGCGCCGTCAACGGCTCGAGGAGTATGTCCGAACAGGAAAGTTCCGATTTCACGCGCTGCCCTTCACGCTCGAATCCGATGCCTGCGAACCGGAGGCAATGGCGCGCGGTTTCAACTTCTCGTCTCAACTCTGTCGCAAGTACGGGATGCCGCTGCCGCGCTCGGGCAAGAAGACCGACGTCCCGTCGCATGGCGGCGCGCTGGCCACGGTGCTGGCGCACGCCGGCGTGCAGTTCATGCACATCGGCTGCAATTGGCCGAGCGGTTGCGTGAAGACGCCAGGACTATTCTGGTGGGAAGGCCCTGACGGCTCGCGCGTGCTGACCTTCTACTCCAACACCTACGGCACCTGCGTCCCCCCCTGGCTACCGCGTTGGTACTGCGACGCGGACCCGCTCATTGCCCGGAGCCTCGCGCCTCCCCCTGATTGGACCTACTCCGTCTGGCCCGCGATCATTGTGACGCCGGACAACTCCGGTCCCCCCAAGGCCGACCAGGTCAGGGAACTGTTTGAGGACGCCGCGAAGCGACTTCCAGGCGTCAGGATCCGCATGGGCACGATGGACGATTTCGTGGACGCCATCCTGCGCGAGAAGCCGGAGATCCCTGTCGTGAAAGGAGAAATGCCGGACACGTGGATCCACGGCATCCTGTGCGACCCCGGCGGTATTCGGCTTTCGCGCGAAGTCCATCCACAGATCGCCGCCGCCGAGGCCCTGAACACTCAACTCCAACTTTGGGGCGTGCCGCAACCGTCCGTCGCCAAGGATGTCGCCCTCGCCTACGAGAAAATCCTTCTCTACGGCGAACACACCTGGGGCGGCGCGGCGTCCGTGTCCCAATTCGGCGAGGCCTTCGCCAAGATCGATCCCCAAAAGTACGCCGACCTCGAGGCTTCGTGGGAAGACAAGACCGATTACATCCGCGAGGCGTCGCGCATCGCCCGCCGCATCACCGAAACCAGCCTGCGCGCCCTCGCCAACTCCGTGACCCACAAGGGTCCGGGACTGGTGGTGTTCAATCCGCTGCCCTGGACGCGGTCCGGCGTGGTGCAGGTGCAAGGGGAGACCGTGTTCGTGAAGGATGTGCCACCGTGCGGCTATCGAGTTCTGCCCCCGCCTTCGGCCGGCGTGAAACGGGTCCCGCGCCAAACCGCCGAGCCGGCCACGATCGAAAGCACCTTCTTCAAGCTCACCGTCGATCCGCGCCAGGGCGCCATCACTTCGCTCGTGGACAAGCGCACCGGACGGGAGTGGGTGGAGCCGAGCGACGGACGCGCCCTCGGCCAATACCTCAACGAACGGTTCACGTTCGAGCAGACCCTGGACTACACGGTCCGATATCAGAATGGTCGCGCCCTCAACTTCGGTGGCCAGCCCGGCGAATGGCCGCATCCCGGCATGCACAAGCCTGGCATGATCTCCGAGAAACAGGTTCCTTATCGCGCCGCGTCCACGGCCAAGGGCACGGTCACGATCCGCGGCCTCACCGCCACGCTCGAGTGCCCGGCTGATCCGGCGAATCATCTCCCCGCCACCGCTCTGCGGATCACGCTTTCGTCAGACCAGCCTTACATCGACCTCGAGATCACCATTAAGGAAAAGGCCAAGGACAACTGGCCGGAAGCCGACTGGCTGTGCCTGCCGTTCAAAATCGCCCGCCCGGAGTTCCGCGTACACCGCTCGTTGGGGGTGATGAATCCCGCCACCGATATTCTTCCCGGCGCCAACCGCGACCTCTTCACCGTCGGCCACGGCGTCGCCCTCGCCGATGCCGACGGTTCGGGCATCGCGGTGTGTCCCATTGATCATCCGTTGGTGGCCCTGGACCGCCCCGGTTGCTGGCAGTTCTCGAAGGACGGGGAAGCGTTCACTCCTCAGAAGCCGGTCGTGTATCTGAATCTTTACAACAACCAGTGGAACACAAACTTCCGTTACTGGTATCCGGGCACCTGGAGTTCGCGCGTCCGCCTCTGGACCTTCAACGCGAAGACACCCGCCGACGCCGTGATGGCGACACCCGCCATCGAAGCGCGCAACCCGCTGCTGGCCATCCCCACTCAAGGCGCCGGCGACCAATTGGCCTCCCAGCGATCCGGACTCACCGTCTCGCGTCCCGGTGTCGTGGTCACCGCTTTCGGGTCGAATCCCGACGGCCCTGGCACGCTGCTGCGCGTGTGGGAAATGGCCGGCCAATCGGGTGAACTGGCGATCACCCTGCCCGTCGTCTCGAATTTTACCCAGGCGACGCCAGTCAACCTGCGTGGAGAGACCCTGGCCGCGCCATCCAAGATTTCCGATGGCAGAATCGTTGTGAATCTCGGTCCCTACGCACCGGCCAGCTTTCTGATTCAGTAGTCGACCCAGACAAAAGGGGATTGCTCTTGGCTCCTCAAATCAGAGGCATCGGCCGACCGCTGGCGATGAGTGGAGTCGTTGTGGCGCGTCCTTAGGCTTCTTCGATCACCTTCCATCCGAGCGCGTCGGCGAGCGCGTAGATCGGCTGTTTCAGATCACCGTAGAAGGTGACCCGATGCCAGCCCCAACGGTCCCACTGGGTGAACAGCTTCTCGAAATCTCCCAACGGCTCGGCACATAGCTTGGTGCGGCAGGCGCGATCATCTGGATCGTTGCCCACCGCGCGCGCCTGGTGGAAGAGGATCTCCTTCCGTCCCTGGTCGAATTGGAGAGAGGTGGTCAGGCGGTCGACGGGGAGGAACGAACGAACAGACGCCCCCTGGCGGTCCTCGGAGTGGGTGAGGATCTCGTAGCGGTTGGCGGGGCCCCGGGGACCAAGCGCCCGGTTGGCCGCGACACAGTGCGCATAGACAATCTCGCGCTTGGCGGTGTTCATCACGGGATCCGAGATGTAGCCCGGCCGACCGGACGTCAGCAGGTTACCGATGACGAGCGTGGCGGCGGACCGGACATCGCATTCGCATCCTCCGACCGTTCCGTCGTTGAGCAATTGATGGAACCCGAGGCAGGGATAGGCGTGGATGTGGCCGCCGTAGAAGCCGCCCAGGCAATTGATGGTGATGGCATTGGCCGAGTACTTCTTCATCACGGCCTTTTCCGCGAGGTACATCGCGGCCGATGTTTCAAGGGTTTCCCGCGTGACGCCCTCGACGCGATCGGCAGCTTGGGTCCATCGATCGGCCACCGCTCGTGCCTCGTCGCGATCCGCCTGTTCCCAAGCCTGGTTGAGTTCGGAGAATGGCACCCGTCGGACCGGCACGCCGGCAATGGCGGGTTCGTCCCCGGACGTCTGATCGCGGACGGCCAGGATGCGTGAGGTCTTCATGAGCCCCAGGCATTCCTGGGTGGGCACACAACGCAGGTCGTCGTCCGCGCCCAGGCGGGAATTTGCATTGGGAGTCGAATGCGCGCGCACTCGCGCCGTCAGTGACGCGAAGTCCCGGGCCCGTCCGGGACGCTTGGCATCCGCGATGCATCGCACTGCCGCGGCCAGATCCGCGACCTCGGAAGAGGCGACGAATCCCACATTGGGGGTGGCGGAACGGAGGAATGCCGCGTTGTAGACCAGGAATCCTCCACTGCCGCCAAATTGAAAGTCGGCATACAACACTGGTTTTCCGGAATCGGCGATGGTCTGCACCACCTGATTCCAACAGTTCATTTGGTGAACGACGTAGCCATCGATTCCTCCCGCTTGCTGGTCCTCGCTGAGCACCGCCTTCGCCTGCTCCGGGCCGGCGGCGAGGGTCCTCACGAATTCGAAGTCCGGACAGCGTCGCGTCAGTTCGTTTTGAATACGGTCCATGATCGGGACGAAATCGAAGCCCTTGTTGGGCCAGTCGGGCACGGACTGTTGCGAGCTGTGAAGGGCGAAGATCAGCCGGACCTTGGTTTGATCCTTGGTGTTGGACGCCTCGGCAGCACGCGCCAGGATGGCCGAACCCGGCGCCAGTCCCAAGACCCCGGACGCAGCGAGCCCGGTGCGAGCGATAAAGGTGCGACGATTGAGCGGGCAACAAGCACAGCCCGAAGGAATGGTGGCATTCATGGCGGTGGACGGGATCCCGGGCCCTGTGACCTTCGCCTCGGCGGTGTCTGGGGCGGGACGTCGGCACGGAGGCGACACGGAGCGCTGGGAATGGATCTCTTTTGAGCCGCCGCGTCGGCGCGGTCAACCAACCCGGGGCGAAATGGAATCGGGCGAGCGCACGCGGTGTTGGGCCAGGTCGAATCGATGATCTGGCACGGTTTGTCGCCGTAGAAGAATGGCCCGCCGGGCGGCCCGGCCGCCGTTCGATTCAGAGGGTTCCATGGGCCAAGAGACTGGCTTGCTCGGATGAATCCGGCTCTTCCATCATGCCTGAAAGCAACCGGGAGACTCGTTCGCCATGCCAACGCCCGCCGACGCCCCCGACCATCCAGACCTGGCCACCCTCACGGCGTTGCGCGCGGGCATCCGGCGCCCGCGGGTTCCGTTTCTCTACACCGTGGGACTTACCTTGGTGGCGGGAGCAATGGTGCTGCTCCCGCTGGTCTACCTCGCCCTGGTGGGAGCGATGGGTTACGCCGTTTACTGGCACGCCACCGAGCACCTTTCATGGTTCGCCTCGCGGGTGGGCGGTTGGCGGTTCCAATTGGTGAAGGGCTTCGCTTACGGCGCCCTGCTTCTGGTGGGCGTGGTGATCGTGTTCTTTCTGCTCAAACCACTCTTCGCAAAGCGCCCCAAGCGCCCCCAACCGCTGGCGCTCCATCCCGGCGCCGAACCGCGCCTGTACGCTTTCATCGAAGCGATTTGCCGGGCCGTCGGCGCGCCGCGCCCGCGACGCATCGACCTCGACGCCCAACTCAATGCCTCGGCTTCGTTCCGTCGCGGTTTCCTGAGTTTTCTGGGCGGAGATCTCGTCCTCACCCTCGGCTTGCCGCTCGTGGCCAACTTGTCGGTCGCCGAACTCGCCGGCGTCGTCGCCCATGAATTCGGCCATTTCACCCAAGGTTTGGCTATGCGTCTCGGCTACGTGGTGGCGCGTGTCAATGGCTGGTTCGCCCGCGTGGTTGACGAACGGGACACGTGGGATGCCACCCTCGACGACTGGGCCGAAAACCCTGAAGACTGGCGGATTGGATTGGTGGTTTGGACGGCCCAAATGGGCGTCGGCCTGTCGCGTCTCTTTCTCCGGATGTTGATGTACATCGGCGTCGCGCTCAGCGGGTTCCTTTCCCGTCAGATGGAGATTCACGCCGATGCCTGCGAGATTCGTTTGGCGGGTTCCGAGACTTTCGAACGGACCACTCGCAAATTCGCCACGCTCGCCGCGGCCTTGGCTCAGACTCAGCAGACCCTACGGCAAGGGTGGAATCGATCCGGCCGACTGCCCGACAATCTGCCCGAATTGATCCGGCGCATCCACGATGAGCTCCCAGCCGCCACGGTGGCGCGCATTCAAGACACGCTGGGGCTTGGAAAAACCCAGTGGTTTCATACTCATCCCTGCCCCGCCGAACGCATCGGCCGCGCCCGCCGGTCAGCCGAACCCGGCATCCTGGCCGATGACCGGCCCGCATTCGTCCTATTCGAGGACTTCGATGTGCCCGCTCGCCAGGTTACGGAATTGTTTTACTCCGACGAACTCGGACTGCCGATCACCTCGGACACAATCCTCCCCCTAGCCCCGCGATCCCCGGATCCCTCCGAGCCATCGGAATCGGCCGCCCCAACCCTCGCGTCCATTGCTCGCCCGCGCCCCCTCCGCGTTTCCGAGATCCCATCGATCGACGATACCTTGCTACTGGGTGCACCCGAATTGCTCCTGCCGTTGCCGGTGCCTCCTCTCTCCCTGGTCGGCGCCGATGATTCCACGCCACCGCCAGGCGCCGATCCCGCGGCATTGACTGAACTCGTGTCTTCGCTCGAGTCGGTCCGTTCGCGCGTCGCCGAACTCGCCGCGGAAGCGCGCCGTCTCACAATTGCGGCGGAAGCTGAGGAATCCTCGGGTCCCGACCTGTCGCCTCTCCGCCACGCCCTTCACGAGGTCGCCGAGGCCACCGCCAGGCGGTTGAACCTGGCCCTGAACCTCGCAACGCGTTCGCTGGACCCATCCGGTCGCCGCCAACTTCAAGATCTCCACGATTGGATCCGCGCGGCTCACGGTGAATACATGATGTGGGTGGAATTGGCGGCGCGCCTGCCGCGGATGGTCGTCCAAGTCTCGCAAGGCGCGCTCAACGGCGAATTACCTCCGCCGGTCCAGACGGCGATCGACGAAGTCCGAGCCACCCGTTCCCGCCTCAAGATGCCTCCGCTGATCTCAGCACCAGACAGCGGCAAGCCGCGAAAGCTGCGGATCGGACCCATGGCGGACACCCTCCGTGAGATCGAGTCATTCCAGTTGGAGATCGCGTCACGCCTCGCCAGTTATCGGCACGCCCTGACCGAACTCTGGGCGGCCGCCGCACCGCAAGAAACACAGCCATAACTCTTCGTCGCGAACCGTCCAAAGCACCGGCAGAAGTTCGTCGGGTTCGAACAGAGGTTTGAGGGACGACG
>JAEUHG010000075.1 GCA_016795425.1 Verrucomicrobiales bacterium | reverse complement strand
GGGTGCACGACGGATTTGTTGATTGGGGGCTAAGAAGCCAGCGCGAGTGTGTCATTGCGAGCGGCGTGATGGTTGGCCCGGTCGATCCAAAAGGCGTCGAAGCGCCTGCTGAGCAAGAGGGAGCGGAAGTTGAGAACGCCGGTTGCGCCATATTCCGACCAGAACATTCCGGATTGTTTGAGGCGTTTGCCAACCAAGGTTTTGCACCCGGCCTCGATAACGCCGCTGCCAATGAACCAACCGTTCTTGCGGTAGGTTCCATAGCGCATGCGGTGCTGGTGACGCTCCAGGAAGGCAAGGTTCTCTTCGGCGATGTCCGCGGCTTCGGCCTCGGTTCCCAGCTTTTGCAGCGTGCGCCCCTGCTCAATCACGGTGGCGACCCGATCGCGGAGCAAGAGTCGTTTCCATCGAGCTATCCGCTCCTTGGCCCGCGAAGCGTCCAGGGCATTGGCCAGTTCGTGGAGGCGTTCACACGCATGGTAGAAGTCGAGGATGCTGGTGCATCCGGTGAAGCAATGGTCACCAATTTCTTCGGCCCAGGCGGCACCGTCGCTGAGGAAAACGACTTGGGCGGCAGCGCCAACTCCACGCCTGCGGGCCTCGGCACGTAGGAGCAGGGAGAACTCGGCCGACGGGGCATAGCTGGCCACATAGCTGGTCGAGTCGTGATCCCGGATAGGGTGACCTTCGGCATCGGTGACGTGCTGGGTGAAGACCGCTCCCAGCTTGACCTCCCGAGTTTTGGAACTGCCGTCGGGTTGTTTGCCTTTGCGGCCGACGAGTTCTTCCGCACGCATGGGAGTACCGGTTCCATCGCAGCTGACGTAGAGAACGGGAACTATCGTCCGGGACTCGGGCAGGTGGGCGAGCCACGGTTCCACGTCTGGGGCGATCTGGTTGACCACGCGATGGATCTGACGTTCGTCGACCCGGATGGCGCCGTATTCGGCCAGATCACGACTGGCCGCGCCGTAGGGCTGCTGGGCGGCGGCGCGGCTGATGAGTCGGGCCAGCGCCGGTGTCGCGCACCCTTCCAAGGCGAGGGCGGCATCGGCCGGGCAGTGCCCACCATCGTCGCCAAGGTAATAGTCGCGTTCGATGCGGATCTCGTCGAACAAGGTTGAGACCCTGAGGGTTCGGCGGCCAATCAACCGCTGATTCACCTTGGGAGTGAAGTCGGCGTCGATCTGATCGACGCGGCGCTGGAGCATGGGGCCGAAGAGGCTTTGGCCGACGGCGAGAAGGGCATCGCGGAAATGCTGCTCCCACTCCAAAACGCCGAGGGGTTCGGACTTCAAGAGGGGCCCGAGGAGTCGATCGACTTCTTCCTGAAATGCCGACTGTACGGCTGGATCTTTTTTTTAACGCCCTCCTCCAGACGAGCGCGGGTCTGGGCAACGATCAGCTTGGCATACTCGTCGGCAAGAGCGCGGAAGCGCGCATACCCGTCGAGAGCTTCACGCAGGTCAGGTAGTTCCTCCGGACGGACATGGCGGGTGTGGTTCTTGCCGTCTTGCCAGATCTGGAGCTTGAAGTAGGGGCCCGCATCCTTCGATCGGTCCTGGCGCTGGTACTCGGAGAGTTTGCCGAACTCCATAGAATGGATCTGGGCGATTTGGGCGAGAATTTGGGCTGGGGAGAGGGGTTTGCTCATGAGTACCTAGCACACTAGGGACTCATGAGCAAAAAAGAGAGCAAAAACGATCTCTTCAACAAATCCGTCGTGCGCCCCACACGAAGCCTGATGCAGACTGTCTGTGGTTGTGCCGAAAAGACGGAGATAGAATCGGGCACTCTGTGCATAATGAAGCCCTTGAAAGAATCACCGGTCAAAACCCGCCGCCAGTACGATGAGACGTTCAAACGGGAAGCGGTCCAGAACTGGATCAACAGCGGCAAGTCCGCGAAGGTGGTGGCCGAGGAACGCCTCTACGCGTGGAGGAAAGGCCGGGCCCCCGCTGGCGCCAGGGGGAAGGCGCCGGCGGGGGCCCGGCCCGGCTCGCCGGCCGATCTCCAGTCCCAACTCGACGCCGAACGTCGCGAGAACCGCCATTTACGGGAGCAGTGCACCATTCTAAAAAACGTTGGGCATTCTCTCCGAACCGTCCCCGAACGATTCGCACGGGTCCAGGCGATGAAGACCGACCATCCCATCTCCAAGCTCTGCGAGTATTTGCAGGTGTCCACCAGCGGCTACTACAACTGGGAACGCCGCCAGTCTGTGCCGGGCCCCCGCGCGCTCGAGGACCAGGCGCTCGCCGTCGAGGTCGAGTCCATCCACTTCCAGAGCCGTCAGACCCATGGGGGGGCCGCGCATCCGGGCCGCCCTGCGGGCCAGGGGCTGCTTCCACGGGCGCAGGCGAATCGCCCGACTCATGACGCAAATGGGCCTCTGCGGCCGCCAGAGGGGTCGCTACCGCGTCCTGACCACCGACAGCAATCACGACCACCCCATCGCTCCCAACCGCCTCGCCGAGGCGCCAGCGCCCTCCGCGCCCAATCAGATCTGGGTGGCCGACATCACCTACATCCACACCCGGGAGGGATGGCTTTTCCTCGCCGGAATTCTGGATCTCTTCAGCCGCAGGATCGTCGGCTGGGCCATGTCCGATTCCATCGACTCGGCTCTGGTCCAAAAAGCTCTCTCCATGGCAGTGCTCCATCGCGATCCACCAGCAGAGCTGCTCTTCCACTCCGACCGCGGTGTTCAGTACGCCGCCGCGGACTTCCGCAACGCCCTGGCTCGTGCCGGCTTCCTCGCCTCCATGAGCCGCCGCGCCAACTGCTACGACAACGCCTCCATGGAGAGCTTCTGGAGCACGCTCAAACTCGAACTCGTTTACCGTCGGAATTTCGCCACCCGCAGCCAGGCGCGCTCCGAGATCTTCGACTACATTGAGGCGTTCTATAATCGCCAGCGAATCCACACCGCCCTCGGCGGCCTTTCTCCCACCGAATTCGAACTCAAAACCAACTAACCAAAACCACCCTTTCTATTGTCCGTTCTTTCGAATCACGCCCATTGTGAGCCTCCAACAAGGTCGCCTTGGCCTGCAACGTGGCGGCGTGGGCTTCTTGCTGGTCCTTTTCGGCCCGCAGGCGGGCGTCCTCCGCTTCCAGAACGCGGAGCCGCTCCATGGCTTGGGCGGCGTGGCCGGCCGGATCCGACTCGCTCATCCCAGCAACTCCTCCCGGAACGTTGCCCGCAACGGCAGAACGAACACCTCCTTCACCGGGACGCGCAGCGTGCGCTCCCGGTCCTGTCGACTGCGTCCGGTGGTCGTTCCCAAGG
>JAEUHG010000069.1 GCA_016795425.1 Verrucomicrobiales bacterium | reverse complement strand
CACCGGTGGCACCATTTACTTCTCCAACCGCAATCTCGGCGTCGGCCTCGACGCCCCGGTGTTCGACACCGACGGCGTAACGCGGCTTTCAGGCGAGGCATTCGTCGCCCAACTGTGGGCAGGACCCAACGCCGACGCTCTAGCCCCGATCGGCGAACCTCTCGCCTTCAGGACTGGCGACGGCGCTGGCTATTTCTTCAGCGAGATCCGCTCGATTCCCACGGTTTCTCCCGGCGCCACCGCCTTTGCACAAATTCGGGCGTGGCAGCGTTCGGCGGGAGCAACCTTTGAAGCGGCGGTCGCCAATCGAGGCAAGTATGGGATGAGCAAGACCGTTTCCAATCCGACCGGCAATGTGGGCAGTCCGCCGTCCCTGCCCACCTACCTGCTCGGACTGGCATCCTTCAAATTGGGCACGGCGCCGGTTGAATTCGCCTTGGAACGTATCGTTGAGCAGGGGGGAAGCATCGTCGCGAACCCCGACCGCGCCACCTATGCCGCGGGAACGGTGGTTACGCTGACCGCCAATGCGGATTCCGGATATGTCTTCAGCGGATGGGCAAGAGACCTCTCGGGTACCCAGAACCCGACGACCGTGACGATGAGCACAGCCAAGCAGGTCGAAGCGGTCTTCCGCGCGACGGCCGGCACGCTTTTCTTCTCCAATCGCAATCTTGGCGTTGGCCTCGATGCTCCCGTGTTCGACACCGACGGTGTGACGCGACTTTCGGGTGACGCGTTTGTCGCTCAATTGTGGGCCGGCCCGACCGCCGACACGCTCGCCCCGATCGGCGAACCCCTCGCCTTCCGCACCGGTGACGGTGCCGGCTACTTCTTCAGCGAGATACGGTCCATACCCACCGTTGCGCCAGGCAACATCGCTTATGCGCAGGTCCGCGCCTGGGAGCGCGCCGCCGGAGCGACCTTTGAAGACGCCGCCTCCTCTAATGGCAAACATGGTTACAGCGCGATCGTCGCCAACGCGACCGGCAATGTGGGCAGTCCACCGTCCCTGCCGACGTACTTGCTAGGACTCGCTTCCTTCAAACTGAGCACGGCTCCGGCTCAATTCACACTGACGCGCGTGGTAGCCGAGGGCGGACATATCGAAGCCGACCCGGATCAACAACGTTATCCCGTGGATACCGTGGTGCCGGTAAAAGCCGTTGCCGACCCCGGCTATGAGTTCATCACCTGGCTCGGCGATCTCACCGGCACCACCAATCCGCAATCGGTCATCATGAACCGAGAAAAGCGCATCGAAGCGCTTTTCCGCGCCACGGGCGGCACCGTTTATTTCGTGAATCGCAATCTCGGCGCCGGCATCGACGCGCCGATATTCGATGCCGATGGCATCACCCGCCTCGCCGGGGACGCCTACGTCGCTCAACTTTACGCAGGTCCGACCGAGACCACCCTGGCGCCCATCGGCGCACCCAGCTCCTTCCGAACTGGCGATGGGGCCGGCTACTTCTTCGGCGCCACCCGTTCCATTCCCACCGTGTCGCCCGGACAAACCGCCTACACGCAGGTGCGCGCCTGGAAACGATCCGATGGCGACACCTTCGAAGCCGCGGGAGATGCCAATGGCAAACGCGGCTACAGCGTCATCCTGGCGATTCCGACCGGCAACGCCGGCAACCCTCCCTCCCTGCCCACCTACCTGAAGGGTCTCACTTCATTCAAACTCTCAGTGGATGCCCTGCCGACCGTCGCCGTGCTCAGTCCGCCGGTTCCGGTTCAGGCGGGGGAACGTGCCCAGTTGCTGGTTTCCGCCACCGGCACCAAGCCGCTCAAGTATCAATGGTACGAAGGCGATCCCGGCGACATCAGCAAACCAGTCGGCACCGACTCGGCGACGTTCCAGTCGGAACCGCTCTGGGCTTCGACCACCTTCTGGGTGCGGGTTTCCAACCCCTTGGGTAAAGCCGATAGCGGCGCCTTGCCGGTCACCGTCGTGCGACGTCCCCAGACCATCGCCTTCAACGCACTGCCGCCCGTGCCTTACGGCATTGAACCGTTCCAGCTCACCGCCACGGCCAGCAGCGGACTGCCCGTGACGTTCTCCGTCGATTCCGGACCGGGCAACGTCGATGGCAACCGCCTGACCATCGCCGGCGCGGGAACCATCGTCATCCGCGCTTCGCAGGCGGGTAACAACATCTACCATCCGGCGAATCCCGTGACGCAATCGCTCGTGGTGAAAAAGGCTGGCGCCACCATCACCCTCACGCGGCTGCACCAAGTCTTCGACGGCGCACCCAAATCGCCCGAGGTCCGGGTCGTGCCCTCCGGTCTGGAGGTCCAATTGACCTTCGACGGCTCGCCCAACGTGCCTACCGGCCCCGGCGAATACCAAGTCGTCGCCACTGTGGTGGATCTGAACTACTTCGGGACCACGCGTGCGGAATTCGAAATCAAGGCCGGCGTCAATCTTGCCGGCTCCGTGTTCAACGATCTCGATAGCGACGGACTCCCTGGATCCGGCGAAGCCGGCATGCCCGACGTGCTGGTGCGCCTGCTCGCCCTGGACGGCAACACGGAACTCCGAGCTGAAAAGACGGATGCCACAGGAGCCTTCGGCTTCAAGGCACTCCCCGCGGGCACGTATTATGTCCGCGCCGAGAACCCCAGCGGCTATGTCAGCACAACACCCGAATTGCAGTTGGTGAGAGTCGCCACGGATACCGTCGCCACCGTGGGATTTGGCAAACAGGCCGCCGGAACCGTTTCGGGCATTGTCTTCGAGGATCTCGATGCCGACGGGCAGAGGGATGACGGCGAGAAAGGACTCGAAGGGGTCACCGTGGAACTCACGGCACCGAATGTCTCCCGCTCGACCGAGACGAAGTCTGACGGGACCTACGCGTTCGCCAACGTCAACCCGGGCAGTTATTCGGTCGAGGCCTACGACCTCATGGGTTATGTCAGCACGACGCCCAATACACGGACCATATCGCTGGCCGCCGGGGGTGCGGCCAAGGCGAACTTCGGGGACCGCCCGTCCAGCCAGGTCTCAGGTCTGGTGTTCCTGGATACCAACGGCAATGGATCCCATGATGGCGGCGAACCGGGTCTGGCCGACGTTAATGTCCGCCTTTCGGGCCCGGATGGTCTGCAGAGCCGGACGACCGATGCGAACGGGTTGTTCCTGTTCGAAGAAACCATCGGCGGTGTGTACACCATCGAGGAGATCGATCCGGTCGGCTACACCAGCACGACGCCGAACCTGCGCACCCTCACCCTGGCCGACGGTGACTCCATCCGGGTGACCTTTGGCGATCAGGCCGTGGGCCGGGTCGCGGGTCTGGTGTTCGATGATCGGAACGGCAATGGGTCCGCGGACTCCGGCGAACCCGGCATCCCGGACGTCACCTTGCGCCTCTCCAACGGATCCGGACAGCAGACGGCCCTCACGGAATCTTCCGGAGCCTACGTGTTCCTCGACGTGGCGCCTGGCACCTACACACTTGAAGAAACCGACCTGGTCGGATTCCTGAGCACGACTCCGAACACCCGCACCATCACCGTGGCCAGCGGCGGTTCGGCCAGCATGAATTTCGGGGATCAAGCCGTCGGCACGGTGAGCGGTTCGGTCTTTGTGGACAGCGACGGCAACGGCACCCGCGAATCCAGTGAGTCCGGCATCGGCGGTGTCACGGTGCGGTTGATCGGGTCCAATGGACAACGCAGCACCGTGACGGCTGGGGACGGCTCCTATCGCTTCACCGCCGTGGTCGCTGGCGCGTACCAGGTCGAAGAAACCGATCCCATCGGTTACGTGAGCACCACCGCGAACAGCCGCGCCGTCAGCGTGGCCAACGGCGGCAGCGCCAACGCCGATTTCGGCGACCTCGCCGTCGGTTCGGTGACGGGTACCGTCTTTGAGGATCTCAACGGCGACGGATCGCGCGATGCCGGCGAACCCGGCCTCGGCGGTGTCACGGTGGTACTGGTAGGCAGGTCCATCCAACGATCCACCACCACCGCCGGCGACGGCACCTACCAATTCGGAGCGGTGGCCCCTGGAACGTATTCCGTTGAAGAAACCGATCCCATCGGCTTCAGCAGCACTACCCCCAATCTTCGCACCATCAACGTCGCCAGCGCCGGCGCGGCCAGTGCCAACTTCGGCGACCAGGCCGCAGGAACCATCGGCGGCATCGTCTTCGATGACCTGAATGGCAATGGCATCCAGGAAACGGGCGAACCCGGCTTGGGCGGTGTGGACGTGAAATTGCTGGGCACCAGTGGCCAACGCAATGCCGTCACCTCCGGAAATGGTTCCTACCTGTTCACGGGTGTCGACCCGGGCGCCTACACCCTGGAAGAGACCGATCCGGCAGGGTTCAGCAGCACCACGCCGAACCTGCGCACGCTCATTCTCACCAGCGGTGCCGCCGTCACCGCGAACTTCGGCGATCAAGCCGTCGGCAGCGTGGCCGGCATTGTCTTCGCCGACGCCAATGGCAACGGAATCCGCGAACCCGAGGAATCCGGCATCGGCGGCGTATCGATCCGACTCACCGGCAGCGACGGACAGCGTTCGACGACGACGTCCGGCGACGGCACCTACCAGTTCGGGGGTCTTAACCCGGGCAGCTACACCATCGAGGAGACGGATCCGGTCGACTTTGTCAGCACCACACCCAATCTGCGCGCAGTGAGTCTCGCCAGCGGTGGCTCCGCGTCAGCAAGCTTTGGCGATCAAGCTGTCAAGACCATCTCCGGGCTCGTGTTCGAGGACCAGGATCACGACGGGGCCTACGATACCGGCGAACCCGGCATCGGCGGGGTGAGCCTGCAACTGCTCCGTGCTGACGACGAATCTGTCGTCCGCGAAACCATTACTAGCGGCACAGGCTCCTTCGTGTTCGCCGACGTTCCGGCTGGCGATTACATCGTCCGCCAGACGGTACCTGACGCCTACACCATCGCGACCCTTCCATTGCCGCCCAGCGTTCCTTCACGACACGCGGTTGGCCCGGCTCCGTCCTACGCCAACAAGGAGGTCACCCTCGCCGCCAATGGCGCCGCCGCCGTTAACTTCGGCGTCAGTGTCACGGGCCAACTCATCGGCGTGGTCTTCAACGACCTCGACGGCGACGGCGACCGAACCTCCGACGAACCCGGCCTCGGCGGCGTGACCCTCGAGGTTCGCCATCCTCAGACTGGCAACCTCGTCGCGTCCACCGTCACCTCCGGAAGCGGTGTTTACCTCTTCGCTTCCCTGCCGGTCGGCGACTACCAAGTGGTTCAGAAGCCCTTGACCGGTTACATCGCCGCGCAACCCAGCAGACTCGTTGCCCTGGCCATGGGCGGCGCCGCCGGCGCGAACTTCGCGAACCAAGCCGCCGGCACCGTCTCAGGTCGTGTCTTCAACGACGAGGATGGGGACGGGGAACTCGACGCCACCGAACCCGGCATGGGCGGAGTCCCGATCACACTGACGTCCACCAGCGGCACGACCCGCCAGGTGACGACCTCCGGCGACGGCACCTTCCTGTTTACCGGCGTTCTCGCCGGCACCGTCAACCTGACCCAGTCGACTCCTTCGGGCTTTACCGCCACGACGCCGGTCACGGTGACGATGCTGGTCGCCACTGAATCCGCGGCCAGCGCCAGCTTTGGCAATCAGAGCGACAACCTGAAGCCACCCACCATCACCTCGGAGCCTGGGGACCTGGCACTCGCCGCGGGCGCCACAGCCACCCTCAGTGTCACCGCCGAAGGAACCAACCCGATGACGTATCAATGGCTCAAGGACGGGACACCCCTCCCGAATGCCACCAACTCGATCCTCACTCTGAGTGGGGTCCAGGCCTCCGATGCCGCGGGATACCAAGCCCGCGTGCGCAACGCCGTCGGCACCATGCTCAGTCGCATCGCCCGCGTGACGGTCTCTGCGGCCGATCCATACAACGCTTGGGCTGCCACCCAGGGATTGCCGGCGCAAGCGAAGCAGCCGGAGGATGATCCCGACAACGACGGCCTACCCAACCTCCTCGAGTTCGCTCTGGGTTCATCCCCGACCGCGGCCACCGACGACCATCTGCCGGTCCTGATCCTTACCGCGCAAGGCGACGACCAATGGCTCGGATTCGAGATTCAACGTCCCCGCGCCGCCGCGGGAGTGCGACTGGTCTTGCAAGCGTCCACCGACCTCAAGACATGGTCGACCGTCTCAGCCACGGTCACGGTGGTTCAAACCGGTGCTTCTGCCGACACCGTGCGGGTCACTGATCCCACGCCGGTATCGGATCATCCGTATCGGTTCCTGCGTCTCGGTGCGGCCTCGTCTTCGGCCAATGCGGCTCCCGCAACCCTGACGATGCTCGAGGAAACTCCGATCGCGTCGGGCACCCGCATGGCCCTTGCCGGAACACCCGGCTCAACCTACCTGGTCGAATGGTCCACCGACCTGATCACCTGGCACACCCTGCAGGAAGTCATCGCGACGGAGACGCCGTTGATTATTGTCGATACGGACTCCGACACCTCGACTTATCGCTTCTATCGGGCCAACGCCCGGTAGAAGTTCAACGGGTCTGATTTCGAGAAGTCCGGAGCCCTTCGGGACTCCGGACTTTCTTATTGGACCACGACGCGTCCCGCGGCGCAGCCCTTTGTCTTTCCTTCCGACTCACCACGTCTCATCCCCCGCCTCGACCCAGGTCGCGTTGCTGCGGGCTGGGACAGCCCGCGGTCCCTTCGCCTCCATTCCTGGACCGCGACGCGTCCCGCGGCGCAGCCCTTTGTCTTTCCTTCCGACTCACCACGTTTCATCCCACGCCTCAAACCAGGTCGCGTTGCTGCGGGCTGGGACAGCCCGCGGTCCCTTCGCCTCCATTCCCGGACCGCGACGCGTCCCGCGGCGCAGCCCTTTGCCTTTCCTTCCGACCCTCCGGGTTTCATCCCACGCCTCGACCCAGGTCGCGTTGCTGCGGGCTGGGACAGCCCGCGGTCCCTTCGCCTCCATTCCCGGACCGCGACGCGTCCCGCGGCGCAGCCCTTGGTCTTTCCTTCCGACTCACCACGTCTCATCCCACGCCTCGAGCCACGTCACGTTGCTGCGGGCTGGGACAGCCCGCGGTCCCTTCGCCTCCATTTCCGGACCGCGACGCGTCCCGCGGCGCAGCACTTTGCTTTTGTCACATGCCCTGCGGCTTCTCCAATGATCGGCCTATTGGCTTACAAGTTTGGCAGACGAAGTTGTCCGTCCTCACCTCGATAGCGTGCGCTACTCCATGCCCATTGGCGCGGATCCAAGACGAGGCGCGCCTTGGCCGGATTGTTCTCGATGTACCGAAGAACCCTTTGCTCGTGCTGCGAATCCCGCATGTAGGTATCCCAATAGTCCGGCGCCCAGATTCCCCCTTGGCCTCGGTCCATCAATATTCGAGAAGCCTCCCTGGACGTGAATCGCTTCCAGTTCCCAATGATACGTCCCAACGGCACGTCACCAGTCCTCACTAGCGCATGAACATGGTTCGGCATGATGACCCATGCCAAAAGTTCGTACCGCTGTCCGTGGTGGAACCGCAACGCCTGTTCCACGATTCGCGCCACTCGGTCATCACCCAACCAACAACTCCCGCGACCTCGGTCGAGACATCCCTCGAGCCACCGACGTCGGTCGGGATCTTTTTCGCCCGCCAATAAGGAGGACCACTCGGCCCTAAGTTCCGCAGGATAAGCATCCGCGAGGTGGAAGGTGACAAACTGCGTCAGGCCTGACTCATCGCGGTGCGGGAGATAACCACGCTCGTGCCATCCTGCGAATGCAAAGCCGCGCGATATCGTTGGTAATAGGTTCGCCGTTTGGCGCTTACCTTCGATGAACCTCCGCAGCCCCGGATTGCGCGGCAATCCTTGAAACCGCTTCCCGGCATTCTCTTCAACAGACATCCAACCAACTCAACACAGCGCGACAAAAAGAAAAGCCGACATTCGAGATTTGTGTGGATGCACATCAAGGGACTGTCCCTTTCTTTTTGACCGCAACACCAACGAGATTCCACGCCTCGACCCAGGTCGTGTTGCTGCGGGCTGGGACAGCCCGCGGTCCCTTCGCCTCCATTTCCGGACCGCGACACGTCCCGCGGCGCAGCCCTTTGTCTTTCCTTCCGACTCACCACGTCTCATCCCACGCCTCGACCCACGTCACGTTGCTGCGGGCTGGGACAGCCCGCGGTCCAAGCGTGGGCAAGCGGTTTGAGGCAAGGGGGAAGGGCTGGACCGCAGTCCGCGCGGGCTGCTTTTTCTCTCACTGCACCGGCGGTGCCATCTTCCGTCCCTGCCGGATGTAATGCCACAGAGCCTCGAGTGTCTTCGGTCCGTCCCCGCCGAAGAAATCCGTCAGCGCGCTGTTCCCATCCTCATCAAAGTAGAGGGGCATCTTGGTGACGGGATCGATGCTTTGCGGATTGCGCACCCAGCGATCGAAGTACCCGCGCCTCAGGCGTTCGGCCACATAGATGAAGTTCACGCCCGGTGCTTCGAACACTGCCGAAGCCCCCAGCGACCCAATGGCATGGCAGGAAACACACGAGAATCCGCCGGCTGAAACGAGCGTTCGACCCTGTGCCGCCATGGACTCGTCCAATGGCGGCTCGATGGTGGGCGCGGTCGAAAATCCCGTAATCGCCGCCAAACCCTCGGACAACCCCGCGGCATAAGCGGGGAATGCGGGCATGCGCGCCTGGATCCATGGCCTTGGCTTTTCATCAACGCCGCCGGACAACAACCGGTGGGTCCAGTCCGGTCGCAGTTTTTCTCCCACCAAGGCCAAACCAGGGATGCCGGAAATCTTCACATGGCACTCATCGCAACGCAGCGCTGCGGTCCAGCGGCGGGCAAAGTCCGACGGCACATGCCGATCCAGCGACCGACGATCCGAACGCCCGAAGGCGCGCAAATCGGATCGTTCAGCCGCCGTTAGCGCGTAGTGAGGAACCTTGGAGTCAGCCGGTGGAGTGTCTGATAAACAGCCCTGGATCCATTCGGAAGGAAGAGCCGCCACCGGCTTGGCTCGCAGTTGATCCGTTCCCGGACCGTTGTGGCACGCCAGACAACCGCGGGCTTCCACCCATTCCTTCCCACGCCGCACTTCGTCGCCCGTCGTCGCACCAACTGACGACGGGGCCGGGGGCGGATCGCCAAACATCCAGGCCGCCAGATGACCCGCTTCCGCGGTACTCAGGCGGAAGTCAGGCATGGGATTCCAAGCGAACTGCGTGTGAGGCTTTTGAAGGTAGGCTGACAGCCAACCCACGGAGCTGAATTTGTCGCGCACCCCAGACAAGGACAGTTGACCGCTCTCCACCGCGGCCCCGGGTGCGGTGTGACAGGTTCCGCACTGCAGCGTCTCGAACAAAGCACGACCCACGCCGATATTGCCCGTCGCGGAGGGTTCGGACTCCGTCGATCGCAATGATCCCAGCCACGCCGCCATGGCGCGCGCCTCCTCGTTCGCCGCGGCACCGCGCGCCATCCGGGGCATGGTTGACGTGGGCCGCAACGAACGGGGATCCAGGATCCATCGCTGGACCCAATCGGCACGCCGGCGGCGGCCCAGGTCCTCGAACGACGGTGCATCCATCGCCATCTCGGGCACGGCGGTGCGCTGTTCCGGGACGTGGCACTTCCCGCAGCGAAACCGAAGGAACAGGTCTCTTCCGCGGCGGACTGCGGCGGAGGCATCCCGTTGGGACTCCGATTCCCCATCGAGATTCACGGTCAGCGCGGTCATCGGCACCGGTCCGGGAGAGAGTCCGCGCCCTTTCCATTGCACCCGGAAAAACGCCTCTTCGGTCCGCTCTCGGGACAACGTGGCACGCAAGGCGTTCGGGCCTTTACGAAGGCGAATGGGCGCCGACCACCCATTGGATCCAGCAGCGCTGACGTCCGCGAGAACATTGGTGCCGTTCACTGACAGGGCGAACTGTCCGGCGGATTCGACGTGGAACTGGTAATCTCCGCGAAGCTCCAGGTTCAGGTCGCCGGCGATGCTGGCCTCGAACGGACCGATCCCCAACCAGGGGCTGGGCGTTTTGCCATCGCCGACATGGAGGCAGAGGTTGGAAATGACCGACACTTCGACCGGTGGTGCTGCGTTGGAGAGACCGCCGGCCACCGTCAGACGCAGGCCATTGAGGGTCGCCGCGCCAGCACCGGCACCGGCACCGAACCCGGTGCCCATCGTGCAGGCACCCACGATGGCAGCAGTCAAAACGCGACGCGTTGCCTGGCTTCGTTGCCCTGCGATTTTCATTCGGAAACCTCTTCCACCAAGGCCGGCGCCGGCTTGGCACGGCGACCCGCGGCCATCTCCGGCAACAACACGGCGCAAGCGGCCAGGATCATGCCTGCGGAGAACCACCCCAGCATCGGCAACGACACCCATCCCGCCAAGAGAAACGCCGTCATCGGCGCCAGCACCCCGCGCAATCCGGTGAACGCCGTATGCACCGACATGTAGTCCGCCACGCGATCGGGCGGTGCGAATTTGGTCACCCACAGGCTCCAGGCAACATCGCCGCCAGCGTTGGAGATTCCGTAGACAATCGCTCCCACCCAGAGACCGACCGTGCTCTGAGTCGTGAAAAAGGAGAGAATCCCAATCATGAACCCGAGGTTCAGCACCACGCGCAACCCGAAGAAATTCATCCGGTCGAAAACCCATCCCCATACCGGACTCAGGATCAACCGCGCCACATTGGGAATGACCGCCGTATACAAAGCAATCTGATCGGGGGGTAATCGAAGGCCATAGCGGTCCGCCGCCAGATATTCCACACGCAACGGAAGCATCATGAGGTTGGCAAACCCCATCAGCATCCAGGCGATCAAGGTCCGACGAAAGACCGCGTCTTCGCGCACGAACCTCAAGGCGCGAAGAGGATGCTCCCCGCCCGCATCCTCGATCGCCGTGGTCGGACAGCGTCGCAGCAACACCGCTGCCATGGCCGCCGCCATTCCAAACACCAACAGCAGCCAGCGAAACCGCGACAGGTCCCCTGACAAAAACTCCCCCGCCAGGCGCGCAAACACCGCCGCCGTCAGGATCCGAATCATCACCGTGCGCGAAAACAGGCGCCCCCGGATTTCCGACGGATAGTTCAGTTGGTACATGTGCGTCAGCAGCGGGATCACCGCCGACACCGTGGTCATACCAATGACCGAACCGAGCACGAACAAGGGAAGCCAGTCGAAGATCAGTGGAATCAGGAAGGCCACCGCACCCACCGTCAGTATCCGGCAAGCGGCGATCGACGGCGTCAACGCCCGTCGAGTGACGTACGTGACGACGAACGGGGTGAGCAGCAGTCCCACGCTGCTGCCCGCCGCCACCAACGCCTTGGCGATGGCCCCCGCATGATGCCAGCGCACCGCGATGAGCAGAAGAAACGTGGTGCCCGCCGTTTCGAGAATACCGCTCGTCATCGCACGCCAACGCTCCAACCGATACGTCAGGGTCGTGCGCGCCGCGTCTGTCACCGCCCGAACCCTAGGCACCTGGAACCTCGGTCGCAACCTCCCCCTGATCCTCCGAACCCTGCAAACCTCCTCGCAGCGCGAGGAGGGCCACCTGACTGGATCCAATTCCAATCCAGGTGGGCCCATTCACGTCGACAACGTCCGCCATCCCCAGGCTCGTGCAATTTTCCCGTGTTGCACCATGCTCTGGCTTGCGCCCGCGGCGCCTGCACCATGATGCGTTACCTCCTTTTCCCCGTCCTTACCGTCCTTTGGGTCCCTGGACTGCTGGCCACCGCCGCCGAAACGCCGCCGATCGTCCGCCTCAATTCCGTCGGCTATCTTCCGAATGCCCCCAAGGTGGCCTCGATCGCCGCCCGGGCGGACCGCTTCGACGTCCTCCGTGCCAACGATGGAAGGGTCGTCTTCTCAGCAGCAACGCATGGTCCGATCAAGAATCCGGACACCGGCGAGTCGCTGTGGCTCGCCGATTTTTCCGCATTCCAGGAATCCGGCGAGTTCCGACTTCAAGCCGAGGGGTTGCCCGTCTCGACTCCGTTTCGCATCCAAGACCATGTGTACCGTGATCCGTTCCGTGTAGCGGCTCGCAGCATGTACCTTTGGCGTTGCGGCACTGCCGTGCAGGGCACCCAGAATGGCCAGACGTTCGGACACGGTCCCTGCCACCTCGAGGATGCCTGGCTCGATTTCGTCGGGTCCCCCGGCCAGAAGATCGATGGCACCGGGGGATGGCACGACGCAGGTGATTACAACAAATACGTGGTCAATGCCGGCGTTACCGTAGGGGCCATGCTCCGTGCCTGGGAGGATTTCGAACCGGCCATTCGGAAGATCCCTCTCGACTTGCCCCAGGTGGCGCCGCCGATTCCGGAATACCTGGCTGAATTACGCTGGGAACTCGATTGGCTGTTGAAGATGCAGCGTGTCGACGGCGCGGCGTACCATAAACTCAGCACCACGAATTTCGGAGGCTTCCTCCTTCCTGACCTGGAAAAGGCGAAACGCTACGTGACACCGGTGGGATCCGCAGCCACGGCGGATCTTGTCGCCATGTTGGCTCAGGCGGCGCGGGTCTTTCGCCCAATCCATGCCGCGCTAGCCTCCCAATACCTCGAGGCGGCGCGACGCGGCCGCGAGTTCCTCAAGGCGCTTCCTGAGGAGGTACGTCCCAACCTCGCCGGGTTCACCACCGGTGGCTACGGCACCCGCGATCCAGACGACCGCCTCTGGGCGGCGGCGGAGTTCTGGGAAACCACCGGCGAGCCCGACGCCCGTTTGGAATTGGAGAAAGGCCTTCGCGAATCCCAGGGAAAGGTCGACGCCGATTTCGACTGGGGCAACGTTCGCAACCTCGCTGTGATCACCTACCTGCGGTCCACGCGCACCGACCGCGACCCGAACCTGGTGGCCCTCGTTCGCTCGAACCTGCTCTCCACGGCGGACGAGATCGTTCGAACGGCACGGAACCATGGCTACGCACGGCCACTGGGGGACCGTTACTATTGGGGCTGCAACGGGAGCGTGGCTCGCCAGGCCCTTCCTCTAATGGCGGCGCACCGCATGACCGGGAACGAGGCCTATCGGCACACCACGCTCGACGCGCTTCATCACCTTCTCGGCCGCAACGTCTACGGACGCTCATTTGTCACCGGGCTGGGTTTTCATCCCCCGAAACACCCCCACGACCGACGTTCCGGCGGCGACAAGATCGAAGATCCCTGGCCCGGCTACCTCGTCGGCGGCGCGCATCCCAAGGCGACGGATTGGAAGGACGAAGAAAAGGACTACCGGACCAACGAAATCGCGATCAACTGGAACGGCGCCTTGATCTACGCGTTGGCGGCGACGCTGTCGCCTTAACGGAAGCAGGAGCGGCCGGTCTGCTCACAAATGGACCGCACCTCGGCCAGGCGGGCCTGCGCATCGCTCTCGAGAAACCGACGGCGCCGATCGATATCCACCGTCACCGCCTCATTCCACAAGGCGCGACCCGCGATCACCCCGCTGGCCCCGGCGGCACATGCCACCGCCGTTTGCCGCACGAAGACAGGAAGAGAAACGCCCGCCGACAACAATACCCAGGGAACGCGACTGTTCGCCGTGAGTTCCTCGCAGGCCTCGCGCCATGACGCTTCATCCGCCTGCTCCACGGCGTTCACCGGAAACTCCGCCTTGAGAATGTCCACACCCAGCGGAGTCAGGCGCCGGGCCGTTTCCACCACCACGGCGCGTCGCCGTCCGGAAGACAACGGGCGCGATGGATCTGTTGGATCGAACGACAGCGGTTCGAGGTACAGCGGAATTTCCGCCTGCTCGCACTGCGCGGCCACCCGCGCCACGAGCGCCTCCACCTCTTCCGCGTTGGGCGACTCGGGATGGTAATACACCAGCAATTTCACGCCGGAACCCCCCACTCGTGCCATCCGCGCCGGATCCCAGCCCTCGACCAAGCCCGTCTTCAGCACCGCCGGATCCCCCGTCGAACCGGTATCCAAGGCGATCAGCAATCCGATGTTTCCCGGAAGCGCTCCCGTCGGGATACAGGCCCCGAGTCCAAATTCCGGATCCAGCAAGACGGCCGTCGAGGCGCTTGCCAAGGCACGCACAATGTCGCGCTTCACGTCGGCCAGGGCATCATCGACGTTTCCCACGCCCGGCTCCCTTTCCAATCGACGACGCAATGGCCCGCGATGGTCGATGGCTAGAACGGTGAAGGTCCCGCGGTTGCTGGCGGCCTGCTGGAGGCGCCGCATTTTGCCCAAGGTCAGGTCCATAGCGGCGCGCTAACCGATCTCCGTGAGCAACACCGGTCGATTCTCCTTCCAGGACTTCATCGCGGCCTGCGCCACCACCACCGGGACGCGGCCTTCCTCGCCGGACACCAGCGACGGGCTTCCGTTGCGGATCGAAGCGAGGAACGCGCGTAATTCGACCAGATAGCTTTCCACATAGCGTTCGAGGAAGAAGTTCAGCGGTAGATCCCGCCGAACGCTCTCCTTCACGCTGAGAATCGCGGTGTTGGGATAGTTGTTATCCACACGGATGCTGCCGCCGCTGCCGAAGACTTCCACGCGTTGATCGTAGCCATACACCGCCTGACGGCAGTTCTCGATCACGCCCATCACGCCATTGGCAAACTTCAGTAGCACCACCGCGGTGTCGAGGTCGCCGGCCTCGCCGATGGCGGGATTCACCCGTACTCCACCCGTGGCGTAGACCTCCCGGATGGTGTCACCGATGAGGAATTGAGCCATGTCGAAGTCATGGATCGTCATGTCGAGGAACAGGCCGCCTGACCTGCGGACATACTCGATCGGCGGCGGCGCCGGGTCGCGGCTGATGATATGAACCTGGTGCGGGGTGCCGATTTCACCGCTCACGATCGCCTGACGGATCCGCTGGAAATTCGCGTCGAAACGTCGATTGAACCCAACCTGCAGAATCACGCCGGCTTTGCGGACCGCCGCCACCGCGCGATCGATGCGTGATAGATCGGCGTCGATGGGCTTCTCGCAGAAGATATGTTTCCCCGCCGCCGCGGCGTCCTCGATGATCGGCGTGTGGGTATCCGTCGAGGAGCAGACGAGAATGCCCTCGATGTCACGTCTTTCGAGAATGCGTCGATAATCGGGGCCCGACTCCGCGATGCCGTACGCCTGCGCGCACTCGCGTGCCGCGGCTTCGTTCACGTCCGTCACCATCACGAGGTCCGCGCCGGGGATCCGGTTCGCCAGGTGTTCCGCGTGCAACCGCCCGATGCGGCCCGCCCCGATCAATCCAAGTTTGACTGGTCTATCGCTCATAAAATCATCGCCTCCTGGCTTCCGATTCAGAATCCCAAGGTCTTCAAGAAATCCCGGTTTCGCTGGGCGCTCTCGCGCGGACTTCCCATGCCGGGCAATACGTCCTGTTCCACCAAGGCCCAACCGCTGTAATTCCGATGTCGGAGCCAATCCCGCACCGCCGCAAAGTCAACGCACCCCTTGCCCAACTCACAGAACACGCCCTGGCGAACCGACGCGAAATAATCCCATCCCTCCACCCGCGCGCGATCGGCAACGGCGGCATGGCAGTCCTTGAAGTGCAGGTACCAGATCCGGTCCGCGAATCGATCCAACGCCTCGGTGACACTCGCCCCGCCGGACCTCCCCGATCCGAAGGCCAGGTGTCCGGTGTCGAACACCAGACCCAGGAGGGCTGGATCCGTCCGTTGCAGCAGGGTGTCGATCTCGTCCGGTGTCTCCACGTAGCCGGCGCAGTGATGGTGAAACACCGTGCGCAGCCCGGTCTCTCGCTTCACCGCGGCGGCGATGCGGTTGGCGCCTCCGGCATACGTTCCCCATTCCGTGTTGGTGAGGCCCATTCCCGGTTGGATGCGTCCGGCGTTCTGGGTGCGTGTCGTGACTGAGCCGTTGTCGTCGGCCAATACCAGGAACGGAGCCGTGTCGCTGCCTGAAAGTTGATGCACCGCCGCCAGCAGCCGGGCCACCTGCAGCACCCGCGTTTCGCCGGGCGCATGCGCGACAGGATCCTTGAGTGCCACCGGAACAAAGGCGCCGAGGAGGGTGAGCCCGCGACGCGCCAACTCGCCGCGGAGCGCGGCAGGGTCGGTGGGCATATAGCCCCAGTCGCCGAGTTCTGTTCCCGTGTAACCCGTGGCTGTCAATTCATCCAGCATCTGGGCGTAGCCGATGGCCTTGCCCTTCATGCCGTCAAACTCCAGCGATCCCCAGGAGCAGGGAGCGTTGCCGATGCGAATGATGTTCATAGGAGGTTTCGACAAGGCGAACTCACGTGAGGGGACCAGGATTGCAACGGCCACCGGGTCGCGAGGGACCGCGCCGTGTCCTCACGGCGCAGCTCTTGGTCTTCCTCGTTCCTGGCGCGCCGATTGCTATGCCACGCCTCGCTGCAAGTCGCGTCGCTGCGGGCTGGGACAGCCCGCGGTCCGGAGTTCGGGCATTGGAAGCCGATGGGTCGGGTCCGGTGGGCGAAGTTCATGGGAAACACACGACGCCGCGGTGACTACAGGTAATGGCGTTCTTTCGGACGTTGCGCCACCCACGCCTCGCGCGCCTGTCGCACGCTGTCCATCTCACTCACCTCGGCAGGCGGGACGTCCCACCAACTCTCATAGCCACCCACTCCGGCGTAGCGATCATTGCGGATGTAAATCACCGTGGTGCGCGTCTGGGCCTGAGCCTCCTTCAAAGCGGCGATGAACTCGTCGCGTGTGCGGCATTCGATGACGTGCGCCCCGAGCCCGCGCGCGTTCATCGCCAGGTCGACGGGCAGGTTCTCGACCGACGCCCCGGCGTCATCGCCCGGCAGCTGGCCATCTTTGGGATAGACGTAGCGCGTGCCGAAGCCCTGCTGTCCCAACGACCGGCTGAGGCCGCCGATGCTATTGAAGCCGCTGTTGTCCATGAGGACGACGATGAGCTTCTGGTTTTCCTGAATGGAGGTGACGATTTCGTTGCCGAGCATCAGGTAACTGCCATCCCCGACCATGACGTACACATCACGCTTGGGATCGGCCATCTTGATACCCAGGCCGCCGGCGATTTCGTAGCCCATGCAACTGTAGCCGTACTCCATGTGAAAATTCTTGGAGTGCCGCGTCCGCCACAGTTTGTGCAGGTCGCCCGGCATACTGCCTGCGGCATTGATCATCACGGCATCCGGGGAGCTCATTTCGTTGACGACCCCGATCAACTCGCCCTGACTCGGGAGGGGCTGGTGGCGGATGGCGTAAATGCGATCCACTTCCGCTTCCCACTCGTGATGGAGTTGCTCGCACTCCGCGCGATAGGCGGCGGGTGTCGCATAGCCCTTGAGCAGTTCCAAGAGTTCCTCGAGCGTCACTCGGGCGTCGCCGATCAGCGGCAGGGCCTGATGTTTGGAGGCATCGAATGAGGTGACGTTCAGGTTCACGAAGCGCACGCCCGGATCCTGGAAGGCGGTCTTGCTCATCGTGGTGAAATCGCTGTAGCGCGTTCCGATGCCGATCACCAGGTCGGCCGTCTTCGCCGCACGATTGGCGGCCCGTGTTCCAGTGACACCGATGGCACCCAAGTTCAGCGGATGGTCATACCGCAGGCTGCCTTTCCCGGCCATGGTCTCCCCGACCGGAATCCCATGCGCCTCCACGAAGCGCTTCAACACTTCAGTCGCCTCGCTGTAAATCACGCCACCGCCGGCCACGATCAGTGGGCGCTTGGCCTGGCGAATCCACTCGGCCGCACGCGCCACGGCCGCGCGATCCGGCCGGTTGCGCGGAATGGACCACACCCGTCTCTGAAAGAGTTCGACCGGATAGTCGAAGGCTTCGGTTTGGGCGTCCTGCGGGACCGCCAGCGTCACGGCTCCGGTCTCGGCGGGGCTGGTGAGCACGCGCATCATTTCCGGCAAGGCGGTGAGGAGTTGGTCAGGCCGGTAAATCCGATCCCAATAACGACTGACCGGTTTGAAGCAGTCGTTCACGGAGATGTCCTGGGAATGCTCGGATTCGAGTTGTTGCAGGACCGGGGCGACGTTGCGGCGGGCGAAGATGTCACCGGGCAGGAGGAGGACTGGCAGGCGGTTGATGGTCGCGACAGCGGCGCCAGTGATCATGTTGGTGGCACCGGGTCCGATGGAGGACGTGCAGACGAGCGTTTGCAGCCGGTTCTTCATCTTCGCATAGGCCACCGCGGTATGCACCATGGCCTGCTCGTTGCGGCTCTGATAATAGCGCAAGGCAGGGTACTGCTGCAGCGCCTGGCCGATGCCACTCACGATGCCGTGCCCGAAAATGCCGAAACAGCCCGCGAAAAAGGGCTGAGTCACACCGTCGCGTTCCACATGCTGCTGGGTGAGAAACTTCACCAGCGCCTGCGCCATCGTCCGTCGTTCGGTCCGTTGATTCATAAGCGTCTCGTCCTAATCCAATCCACCGCGTTGCCCCACGAAATCCATGACCTCGTCGTAGGTCGGCATGAAATTGGCACACCCGTGCTTGGTGACGACAATCGCGCCGCAGGCATTTCCCAGCCGTGCCGCGCGTCGCCAGGACCAACCGTGCAGGTAACCATACAGAAACCCGGCCGCGAACGCGTCGCCCGCCCCTAAGATGTTCGCGATCTCCACCGGGTACCCAGGCGCATCGATGGACTCGATGTCGCCCCCCTGCCCCAGTGCATGTACCCGCGCGCCGTGCTGTCCGCGCTTCTGCACCAACGCCCGCGGTCCCATCGACAACATCGCCCGGATTGCTTGATCCACGTCGCCGCGCACTTTCGTGTCGGACACCGACCGCGTCCGCTCCACGTGTGCCGGGTCGGTGAGCATGGCGGCGTTGATCTCGTCTTCGGTGCCGAGAACGATGTCGGTGAGACGAAGCGCCGACCGAACCGCCACACCGAAGGCGCGGGGGTCATGCCATTGGTCGGGCCGGAAATCGACGTCGAGCACCACTTTCACTCCGGCCTGCCGCGCCAGTTCGGCGGCAAAAAGGGTCGCGCTGCGGCTCGGTTCCTTGCTCAGGTTCGTTCCGGCAAATTGGAACACGCGCGCCTTGGCGATCGGAGTCGCGAGCACGTCCTCGATCTCCAAACCGATGTCGGCGCAATTGTCCCGATAGAATACCAGCGGGAATTTGTCGGGCGGCTCAATCCCCAGCACCACCGCACTGCTGCGACGTCCGGCCTTGCGCGGAATGTACTGGGTGACGACGCCCTCCTGGTTGAGGAAGTTCAGGATGAAATCGCCCACGGGATCCTGTCCCACGGCGGTGAGCAGCGCGGTCTTCAGTCCCAACCGCCGCCCACCCACGCTGATATTGGTCGGCGACCCTCCCACGTAAGCGGCGAAGCTCTTGATGTCGACAAACGCGCTGCCGACGTCGTTGCTGTAAAGGTCGATGGAGGACCGGCCCATGTGGACCGAATCAAAACTCAGCGAATCGGATTCCATGCGATGCAGGAGGGAGGAAGGAACGGGATGAGATGGGCTTCAAGAAAGGCTCAGATGAAGGCGCTCGCCCAGGAAACTAGGAGCTTGCGTCAATACATGGGCACGCGCGGATCGACCGACTGGTAGGTTTCCTTGACCCAGCGATAACGAGGGTCCTCGTAATTCGCGAGACTCTGCGCGCTGCCCGCGAGAACGTTGAGATAATAGGTGGTGTAACCAGGGGCACTCACCACCGGATGGTATCCCTCCGGGATCAGCACCGCGGTGCCGTGTTCCGCACGCACCAACACATCGAAACCCCGTCCGGCCGCGTGGCATGGGGACGTCTCGTCGGTGTACACCCGTTGATACGCATACCCCTCCGGACGATCGATCTGGTAGTAGTACACCTCCTCCAGGTCCGCCTCGAGAATCCGACCGGCGCCATCCGTCACGTGGCGGTCGTGCTTGTGCGGCGGGTAACTGCTCCAATTGCCGCTCGGCGTGTAGACCTCCACCAGCACCAATCGGTGCACCGGCGATCCCGGCGGCAGCAAATCATTGATCTGTCGACTGACGTTGTCCCCGCCACGGATCGACTTGGCGACGTTCGCCGCCCGGATCAACCACGGTTGCCCGTCGCGGTCGGTGGGCACCCAGGTGACCGCAAAATCGCCCTCCTCCTCGGCCACCACCTCGAAACCCGTGCGCCGCGGGAGATACAACGCGTCGGCGCCACCGGCAAAAACGTTGGGCCGACCGCCGATTCCCGACCAGGTTCCGCGCTCCGACGTCACGCCGTAGCGACCGGTCAGATTGACGACGGCGAGTTCATTTTCGCTGGTGGCATGGGACCAGGACTCGCCCTGCCGCAGGTGCCGAACCTCGAACGAGATCATCTCCCATCCGGCGGATTCGGGCGTGATGCGAAGGCGTAGGGTGGGATCGGTCGACACGGCGACGGGTCGAACCAGAAGACTCTCGGCGGTGATGTTCACGGCAGGTTCCCTTTCACTCCGGCCAATAGCGTTCCGTGATCACCTTGGCTTCCGTGAAGAAGTGAATCACCGCGCGGCCCTGGGCCTTGATGTCCGACAACTGCGACGCCTTCATGCCGCCGAAAGGCAGGTGCGCGACGGGGGCCGGAATGCCGACGTTGATCCCGATCATGCCGCATTCGACCTCCAACTTGAATCGGCGCGCCCAATACCCGCTCTGCGTGTAGATCGATGCCCCGTTCCCGTACTCATGATCGTTGATGATTTTGACCGCCTCATCGAAGGAACCCGCCTTCAGTACCACGACCACCGGACCAAAGATCTCCGTGCGATGGATGGACATGCCGGGCTGGACGTCGGCGAAGATCGTGGGACCGATGAAGTGGCCTTTCTCGCATCCCGGAACCACCACCGACCGACCATCCACCAGCAACCGCGCGCCTTCGCGCACGCCGGTGGCAATCATCTCGTGGATGAAGGCCTTCGCCTTGGCGGAAATGACAGGCCCCACCAGCATGGATTCCCCGGCCATCGCGGGATCCAACGGGTTGGCCACCACGACTCGGCGGCTCGCCTCGACGAGTTGCTCGCACACCTGGCGGTGAACGTCGTCCCCTACGGCGACAATCGCCGAGGCCGCCATACATCGTTGTCCGGCGCAGCCGAAGCAGGAGGACACCATGTTGCGAACGGCTTCATCGACGTGCGCGTCGGGCATGACCACCAGGTGGTTCTTGGCGCCGCCCATCGCCTGGAATCGCTTTCCGGCACGCGCGCATTGCTCGGCAATGAGTCGCGCCGTCCGACTCGAACCTACCAGTGACAGGCCTTTGACCCTGGGATTTGCAATCAAGGTCTCCACCACGGTGCGATCGCCATGGACGAGGTTGAAAACCCCCGCCGGCAGGCCCGCGTCATGAATCAGACCGGCAATCCGCTGCATGGTGAGCGGCGTTTGCTCGGAAGGTTTGAGCACAAACGTGTTCCCGGCACCAATGGCGTACGGCAGGAACCAAAACGGCACCATGCCCGGAAAATTGAACGGCCCCGCCATGGCGAACACCCCGAGTGGCAGGCGGATGACTTCGCCGTCGATCCCGTCCGAGGCACCGACCAACTTGTCGCCCTGCTGAAGCACGGGCATTCCCGTGGCGACTTCGCAATTCTCGATCAACCGCTTCATCTCGGCCCGCGCGTCGGGAAGCGATTTTCCGTTCTCCTCGGTGATCGACCTCGCCAGGACCTCTTCGTTGGCGCGCAAGCGCTCGAGCAGACCAAACAGGTACTCCGCGCGACGCGACGCCGGAGTCCGGCTCCATGACGTGAACGCCGAAGCAGCGGTCGCCACGGCCCGTTCCACCTCGGTCGGCGTGGAAAGGGGAACCTGACCGAGAATCGCGCCAGTGCTGGGGTTCTCCACTGGCAGGGCTCCCGACCGTTCCGCGTCGATCCAACAACCGCCCACGTAGTTTTTGAGAATTTCGCTATGCACGTCGAATGGCCCCATCCCGACGGGCTGACGCCCGGATTCCGGGGCGTTCACTTGAGGATCGGGCGAAGCGGAGGAAAACCTAGAGGGGC
>JAEUHG010000106.1 GCA_016795425.1 Verrucomicrobiales bacterium | reverse complement strand
GTTCGTCGACGAGGTGTTCCACCGCTGTCGTCACCGCTTCGGACCTCGTCGTGCCAGCGGCGCCCGACCCCTGCGCCGCGTCGCCTCCCGACATCTCTATTGCCTCCGCCACCTGCGCGTCCGACCGATCGAAGGAGCGGGAATTCACGGCTCAAGTCCAACCCGATGTGAATAGGGGATTCCATCCAGTCGCTGAATGCTTGATCGGTATCCGGCCGACGCCGCGGTCGAGCCGTCGACCCAGCCCTTTTTACTCGCTTCCCTTACGAAGGTCGGTTTGCGATTTGCAGGTGATGATCGCTTGTAAACGTGTCGTTCTGGCGTCGGGCTTACTCTCGGTCGTCGCCCAAGTCACCGCCGCGGAGCCCACACTCGAGCCGGTCGATGTGGCCAGATTTCCTCCTGTTCCGCCAAGCGAGGCTGTTTCCACCTTCGAAGTCGTTCCAGGATTTCGCCTCGAACTCGCCGCCCACGAGCCAGAGGTAATGGATCCCATTGCCCTCTGCTTCGACGAGCACGGGCGCGCCTACGTCGTGGAAATGCGCGATTACTCGGAGCGTCGCCCCGAACGTTTGGGACGAATCCGACGGCTCGAAGATCGCGATGGCGACGGCTATTTTGAGACGAGTCTCGTCTTCCTCGATGGCCTGCCATGGCCAACCGCCGTCACCTGTTGGGATGGCGGCATCTTTGTCGGTGCAACGCCTGATCTCCTCTATGCCAAAGACACGGATCAGGATGGTCGCGCGGACATCAGGGAGACGGTGTTCACGGGATTCGCCAGCGACTTCGCCCCGTACGCCACCAATAAACTCAATGTGCAGGCGATGATGAATTCGCTTCAATGGGGCATCGACGGCCGCATTCACGGCTGTGGCAGCCTGAGTGGCGGCAAGGTTACTCGATTGTCGACCAGCTTTACCCAGGCATGGCGCCGCCGAGCGGGGTCGCCGACTTCCGACAAGGAGGCGGCAGCGGCTCCCCTCGACCTTCGTGGACGGGATTTTTCCTTCGATCCGCGAACTTTGGAACTGCAGCCGGAGAACGGATTCGGCCAATACGGCATGTGTTTCAATGACGGGGGTGACCGGTTCTTTTGTTCCAATTCGGATCATCTTCAGGTTTCGCGATATGAAGCGCACTACGGCGAACGCGAATCGCTGCATCCGCTTCCTTCGCCGCGTGCTAGCATTGCCGCGGACGGTCCTGCCGCGGAGGTCTTTCGCCTTAGCCCTGAAGAACCTTGGCGGGTGATCCGCACTCGTTGGCGGGTTACTGGCCTTGTGCCGGGTCTGATCGAGGGGGGAGGCCGTGCCAGCGGTTATTTCACCAGCGCAACCGGCCTGACGATCTACCGTGGAGACGCCTATGGCCCCGATTACCTCGGAGATGCTTTCGTCGCTGATTGCGGCAGCAATCTCATCCACCGCAAGAAACTCAGCCGGGTCGGTTGTGAATGGGTTGGAAGCCGGCCTCCCACCGAATTGCGCCGCGAGTTTCTGGCCTGCCGTGATACCTGGTTTCGTCCGGTCCAGTTTGCCAATGCCCCCGATGGCTGCCTGTGGATGATCGACATGTATCGGGAGATCATCGAACACCCATGGTCACTCCCACCCAATCTCAAGCGCCTGCTCGATCTCAATTCCGGCAATGACCGCGGACGCCTTTACCGCATCGTGCCTGCCACCGCCACTGCCACGGCCACTCCGTCGGCACTCCGTCGGAGTGTTCAGCTCGGACGACATTCCACAGCCGAACTGATCGAGCTTCTCAATCATCCCAACGGTTGGCACCGGGACACAGCCAGCCGATTACTGCTTGAGCAAGGCGACCCGAAAGCCGCCATGCTTCTTCAAGGTTTCGCGCGCGCCGCCAAGACTCCCCTGGGCAAGGTTCACGCCCTGCGCCTGCTTTCCGCCATGAATGCCTGCGACGAACCGCTGCTCACCTCTTGCATCGCTGGCTCCATGGCCCTGGTGCAGCGGCACGCCCTGCGCGTTGCGGAAACCTGCCTCTCGAATTCCGCCCCCACTCCGGCTCTTGCCGCAGCGATGGAAACGGCATCCAAAGGGGCGCCGGAAGTGCGGCTGCAACTGGCCCTGACGCTAGGAAAGATCGCACACCCGAGAAAGGCCGGCCTTCTGGCGGACCTTCTGCGGTCCTCAAGCCACCGTGAAGGTGAAGGTCTGATCGTCGACGCCGCCCTTGCCGCGGCAGGGAGTGAGATTCTCCCGCTATTTCGAGCCGCGGTCGCGGACTCTTCGGCAGATTCTCAGGCAGCCCTTGCTCGCCTGGCCGAAATCATCGGTCGTCATAATCAGTCGGTCGAAATCCAGGAACTGCTGACCTTGGTCGGGACTCGCATCCAACAAGGCGCTTCGCTCGAGTGGGTGGCACGACTGGCGGAAGGCCTGCGTCGAGCGGGCACTCACCTACGCGATGCCGGAATCGCGGATTCACTTCGAACCAGCCTGCTGACGGCCGCCCTCTCGACCGCACAGAATAGCGCTGCCGGTGATTTACAACTCCATGCCATTCGGGTGGTGGCGGAACTGGCTCCCAACGGAGGTGTCACTGCCCTGGCCGGGGTCCTGTCCAAAGGCCAATCCTCGGCCGCCCAGAAAGCCGCCATCGAGGCCATTCTGAGGTCGGGTGAGGCAGCCGCCTTCGCGACGATTCTCGAACGTTGGCAGAACCTGGTGCCTGAGGCGCGAACGGGTTGTTTCGAAATCCTGCTTCGCCGACCCTCGGGCGCGCGACAGGTCCTGGATTCCCTTGCTGCGCGAAAAGCCGAACCGCGCGATCTGTCGGCAAACCAATTGTCGGCATTGCGCACCCACGCCGAAGCCGATTTGCGGGCGCGCGCCATTGAATTGCTGGGCGCGCCGTCGGCATCCCGCGACGATGCGGTTTCAACAATGCTTCCCGCCCTCAACCTTCGGGGTGACGCCGCCCGTGGTCTGATGATTTATGAAGCCCAATGCGCCACCTGCCACCGCCTCGGTGGCAAAGGTTTCAACCTGGGTCCCGACCTCGAAAGCGTGCGTTCCCAACCGCCTGAAAAGCTGCTGGTAGCGATTGTCGACCCCAACCGCGAGGTCGCCCCGAACTACCTGGCCACCACGGTGGAATCGATTGACGGCGAATCCTACACCGGCCTGGCCAGTGCCGAGACGTCGGACGCCATCACCCTGCAACAGGCTTCAGGTGTTCGAACCGTTCTTCCCCGTCCTCAGGTTCGATCCGTGCGAGCCGAAGGTCGTTCCATCATGCCGGAGGGATTCGAGACCACTCTGACGCCACAGCAAATGGCCGACCTCATCGCCTGCCTCTCCCGAATTCCCTGAGTCCTCGGATGGGTTGCTACGGCCTGCGCGGGTGTGGTTCAACCTCCTGTTGGATCGCTGTTGGGGCGAATGCCCCCTTACCGGCGCATGTCCGCCATTGCCGAGCCAGCAATCCGAGCAGCACTGAGTCCTGGATCTCGTTTCCGACATGAAACCTTTCGGCGAGCAGGCCTTCGCGTTGAAATCCCAATTTCATCAATAGCCCCAGACTTCTTTCGTTCCGAGGATCCACATCAGCCTCCAATCGATGCAGATTCAAGGGGCCGAATGCGAAGTCGATCATCGTCGACACCGCTTCCTTCATCCACCCACATCCCCAATAAGAGCGACGCAAGGCGAATCCCACTTCCGCCCGGCGATGCTGGGTGGACCACCGATGCAGCGTGCAGGTTCCGATCACTCGGTCCGATTCGTGTTCCGTCACGGCCCATTGGAACAGGACGCGTTCAGCAAAGAGCCTTTGGATCTCCATCACCAATTTCAACGCGCCCTCAACATCGGTAAACGGGCCATGAGACCAAAAGCGCGTCACTTCCGGATCGCCGAAGATTTCGAGCAGATCCGACGCATCGGTCGTACGGGGCCAGCGCAGGACCACACGCCGCCCGTGCAAGGTCGGGAGCGTTTCACCCCAAGGGTCCGAAGATGGCATCGTGGTCATGGTTGCCGGCAGACCTGTTCGAGGTTCGTGTTGGCCAACCGGCGACAGAGCTTGGCATGATCCATCCATGATCTGGAAGATTCGGATCGTTCCCATTGCGGTGGCCCTATGGACAACGGCTCTGGCGCTTTTGTCGGCGCCTGAGTCTCGATCGGCGACGCCGCCGAGCCTCCGGGTGGAATCGCGGGGAACCGATCTTCGGCTGGCCTGGGATCCCGTTAACGGGGTTGTCACCTACACACTCGAACGCGCGGAGGCACTGGTGCCGGCCACCTGGCAGACCATTACCGCGAACCTCACCGCAACCGAATGGTCCGGACCTCTTCCCACCACGGGCACAGGTTTCTACCGGCTGCGTGTGGTCGAACTGCCCACTCGCGGCGCGGTTCTCACCAATCTTCACCTGAAGACCTACTCTCAAGCGGACATCTCGGCGCTGCTCCTGCGCTATCCCGTGCCCGGAATCACCGCCCGCGCAGTGGATGCCTGGAAGATCGTTTACCAGACCCTGGACGCGCAGGGTCAACCCACCTACGCCTCCGCTCTGGTCGTCGTCCCCGCCGCCACGGATCGCGCCCTGCCCATCCTGAGCTATCAGCATGGAACGATAACCGAACGCGAGGATGTCCCATCCCGACTCAACGATGAAGCGGACATCGGCTTGCTCCTGGCCGCGGCCGGCTACATCGCGGTGTTGCCTGACTACCTCGGACTCGGCGATTCCCCCGGATTCCATCCCTACCACCACGCCAAGTCCGAGGCGACGGCGGTGGTTGACGCGGTGCGCGGCGCGCGGAACTCATTGTCCGCCCGTAACGTTCAATGGAACAACCAACTCTTCCTCACCGGCTATTCGCACGGCGGTCATTCCACGCTGGCCGCGCACCGCGAGTTCGAACTTCTGCACACCAACGAATTCACGATCACGGCGTCGGCCCCTGCCGCGGGAGCGTATGATCTCTCCGGCACGACCACTGCGGACCTCCTCTCCACGCGGGTCCCACCGAATCCATACTACACGGCGTATCTGCTCGCTGCTTACGTCGATGTCTATGGCTTGGCGCCTGACTTGGCATCGCTGTTGCGCGCCCCGTACGACACGACTCTGCCTCCACTGCTCGACGGCCGACACGGCGGCAGTGAGATCAACGCCGCCATGCCGTCACGACCCACCGACATCTTCAAACCGGACTACCTCCAGGCCTTTCGCGATGATCCCAATCACCCGCTCCGCGTGGCGCTGCGCGACAACGATTTGCATACGGGCTGGGTTCCGAAATCGCGCACCAAGCTCTACCATTGTCGCGGCGACCAGGATGTGGTGTTCGGGAATTCCCAGGTGGCCTTCGACACCTTCAAAGCAGCCGGTGCGGTGTCTGTGGAACTGATCGACCCGTTTTCCCTGGCGAATCACAGCACCTGCGCACTACTCGCCCTACCCCAGGCCAAGCTCTGGTTCGACTCACTGAAGCAATAGCCGTTCGATCTCGTCATAGCCCTGAACGATGTGGTGCGCCAGGGTGAGGTCGGCGGCCGCCAGCGTGTTGGTGATGGCGATCACACGCATGCCCGCGTCGCAGGCCGCTTTCACGCCGGCGGCGGAGTCCTCGATGACCACGCACGTCCTCGGATCGGCGCCGAGCAATTCGGCGGCGCGCAAGAAGACGTCCGGAAACGGCTTCGATCGAGCCACGTCCTGCACACTCACCACGACCCCGAAAAACCTCCGCAACCCCTGCATCGCCAGCACCTCGTCGATGACGGGATGATTCGATCCTGAAGCCACCGCCAAGGGATAGCGTGCGGCAAGCGCGGCGACCAGATCGGGAATGGGCGGGAAGATGGGACGCCGCTCCCGCAGGATCGTCAGAAAATGTTCCTGCTTCCACGCGAGCAGCTCCTCCAGAGGTTTCTCTGGCGAATGCATCTCGATGAAGTCCAACCATAATGCTCGGTCCGACTTCCCGTAGTACCGTTTGAAATCGATGCCATGGCGGGATTCGTCGAATCCCATCTTCGCGAAGACCTCCCGGAAAGCGCGTTCGTGCAGCGGCTCGCTGTCGACGATCACGCCATCCATATCGAAGATGACGGCTTTCGGGGTGGACGAGACCTGGGACATGCCGTTGGAGGGAGGGAAGTCAGGGAATCGTCTCGCCGGCGAGAACCCACGCCACGTTGAAATGGGCGTGCTTGATGGAGCTGTGCGCGGGCTGCCCGCTGGGATCCTTGGGAAGCGGTTGATCCGTGCTGAGGTGATGACTGTAGGTCACGTGGATCGTGCCGTCCTTGGATTGAATGATGCTCGGATAATGGTACCGACCAGCCCGTGGACCAGCCGGATCGTTTTCCAGGTACCGGCGACGCGTCCAACTTCTTCCCTCGTCCTCGGACAACAGCACCGCCAGGCGCCGACGGCCATCCTCGAGGTCATTCCCGATGAAGAGCCACCGCCCGTCCCGCAACACGACGATATCTGTCCCGGATCCCGGATTCGGGATGGTCGAGTCCACCACGGGTGACCACGTCAATCCTTGGTCCCGGGATTCGCTCACCATGACGCGACCCGGAGCGGGACCATTGTCCCGCATGTAGGTGACGAGCGTGCCGTCCCGCCGGGTCGCCACACTGGGCTGGATGTTGCCTCCTCCCAAAAGCGGCGGACTCGTGCGCCAAGTGGCGCCGCCATCGTCGGACAAGGCAAACAGCGAGCAGGAATAGCCGTCGTGATAGAGAGGCACCAGGAGGCGACCTTCGCCCACCACCACCGGATGCGCGCGAGTCATCCAACCCAGTCTCCGGTACAATTTGTCCTCGGCGCGCTCGTTCAGGATGCCCAGGTAGCGTGCCACTTCCTCGCGATCACGATCAGGCACTCCGCCCGTCCGTAGCTTCGCCTCGGCCTCAGGTACCCACCGCCGGATGGCCTCTTCAAACTCAGGACCGGGTGTGACATGCAGCACACCGTCGGTCTTCCATTTCGGTGGTCCTGGTTTCTCGTAGTCGTCCGAAATGCGGTACTTCAGCAACGAACTTTCCCAGAGGTTCGCCAGGATCGTGGGCCAGACCAGCCAAAGGCGGTCCTGGTGATCGAAGAACAGGCTGCAATTGGTGTCTGGATAACCGGGCGTGTCCGCCAGCACATGGCGTTCACTCCACTTTCGCGCGCCTCGACGCCATCGGGCGCCCTCAATTCGGACATCATCGGCCTTGCGCTCACCCGAGCCATGGAACCAGCACACGATCAGATCGCCGCGCCGGGTCTCCACAATGCATGACCCATGGTTGTGCCAATGTTCGGCTTCGAAGATCAGTTCCGAGCTGAGGAAGGGCTTCTCGTTATCCGCAACCGACCAGTCGGCAGCCGGTGTCGAGATTCCCGAGCTGTGGACGAGGACGGCAGCGAGCAGCGCAACAGTAGCGGTATTCATCGGCTTTCCAGGGGACGTCCGCGGACGTCCTCGGGACCGTCGTACAAATACACGTAGGCACGCGAGCCTCGTTTCCAGGAAACCGGCGCAGCGGCGCCTTCCAGCCCCGGCTGCGGCGCGCGTTGATAAACCACGTCCACGGCCTCCAAAGGCCGTCCGGTCGCATCCTTCGACGACACCAGCAACCCGTCGGCTGAGAACTCCGCAGGCGAGGCCCCACCGGAGTACCTCCGCCATCCCAGTGCGGTGCCACTCTCGTCATAGCGATAGACATCCCGCCACGGCTTCGGCGCGAACAGATTGGAATCCATGAATCGCGCTTCGTAGGCGAGTTCCAAACCGGGCACCGCCAGCAACTGAATAAACCACGTCACGTTGAATTCAGTCATCAACTGCCGCTCGCATTCGGTCCATCGGCCGTCACCGAGGATGCCCCGAAAACTCCAGTCGTCGTTCCCCGCTTCCAATCCAAACCCGAGCAATCGCGCCCGTGCATTGGTGATCTTCTGCCGCGCCGACGCCACTGCCCCGGACAGCAGTGGATCCAGAATCGCCTTGCTCCGTGAAGCCAGGTCCGGGGTCTCCATCCATTCCCTGAGCCTGCCGACCATCCGGGAGCGCGCGTCTTGCGCCGTCTCGGGAACGGCAGCCAACGCCGCTTGCAGCTGTCCTTCGGCGTCCTTCCGTACCTGCCATTGCTTCTGCATCCGCTGACGCAACTCGACTGCTTGTTTAGCGAGGAATGGATCCGTGCTCTTGCGGCTCGCGGCGTCCGCCTGGCGCAGGGCCGACTGGGTCGTCCGAAACTCCTTGTCAGCGGCCAACCGTGCCGTGCGCGCCCTCGACACCGATACCTCGGCGGGCACCGCCGCCGAGGCGTCCTGCAGAAGCAATGCTGTCTCGGCCGGACCCAGCATCTGGGCAAAAGCAGTCGCCTGCGCCGACCTCGGTTCGGCCTTCAACCATTCCACCAGCAGCCCCAGCTCAGCGAGCTCCAGAAACGTGGATCCGGCGAAGTATCCGATGTCCACCAAACGACCCCGTTCATCCACCGTGCGCGCCTCGCGGTCGCTGGCAAACCACGTCACGAAGGCGGGCGGCGACCACCAGGTTCCATTGTGCACGAACAAACCGATGTCCAAACGGTTCGATTCCAACGACGCCCCATCCACGACGGGTCGACGTCGCGGCCAACCCACCCGGATCTCGACGATGGAAGACGCTTCGTTCATCGGACGAATCTCCACCTGGTTCGTGTCCCCGCGCAGCACGGTCCAATGAAACTTCAGCGGGCGCTTCTGTGGGTCGATGCTGCCTTGCGCATTAATGACCAGCCGCCGGCTCATCGCCGAACTCCGCCAGAGACGCGCCACCGCACCTGGCGAATCGCCGATCAACTCGGAACTCGACGTATCGAATGAATCCACGCCGCCCTTCGATCGGTCTTCCCGCACCACTTCGATCTGGGCCAACGGCGGCAAATTGTCAGGTTGGATATCGTGCGCCATTCCGCACATCCGGAGCGTGTTGATCGCGGACGGATCAAACGCCGTCGGATGCGCCTTGCCGCTGAGGTACTCCGCCTCGGATGCCACGTTCGTGGCGCACCACCGAAACAGCATCTGGAGCGTCGGCATCAGGAGTCCGGCGTCGGTCAGGCGCTTCTTGGTCTCCGGCCTAAAGGCCGCGAGCGTGTAGACGGCAGCGCGCACAAACGGCAGATCGGATGTTGAGCTTCCCTGGGAGACCAGGAGGTAAGGGGTGTTCGCGGGAATCAGGTCGCCGTAACCCTCGTGTCCATTCCAGCCCGCGTCGTGATCCTGGTGTTCCGGGTACACATAGAGGTTGTTGCCCCGATACTGACCATGCAAAAGGTCCAAACCATCCGCCCGCGCATACAGGCTCCGGGCGTTGCCGCCACCTTCCGTCGCGGCCCGGGCTGTCGAGGAGTTCCCCACGGTCACCCCTAGATGAACACGCGTCGCCGGACCGAAATCCCGGTTCAGTTTGACCTCGTTGGTGGTGTACTCCACACGCGTCAACTGGGGAAACAGTTGGCGGACCTGGAGGTTCGAATGCAGGCGATCCCGGTTGTCATAGAAATCGCCGATGTTCCCGGCTGCCGTGCCTTCCGCCCACCATTCCTGCAATTGCCTGGCCACGGCCGAATTACCGAGCGCGATGGGGGGCACCTCCGCGGCTCCGCTGCGTTCGACCCAGCCCGGGACCTGCGGGAGCGCCAGTACGGCGAGAAGCAAACACGTTGCTCCGCCCCGGCGTGACGGTATTCTACGCTCCATGATGCAGCGCACACCATGCCTTCGCTCGCCGTGGATGGCAATCGGCGCCCTCTTCCTGGGCTTGGTCTTTGCCGTACCCGGGTTCGCCGCCGACCCAGCCGCGACCCCCAAGCCCGAAGTCCGCCACGTCGACGCCAAGGGCGCGAAGAAGCTCCTTGCGAAGGAGAAGAACATCACAGTGCTTGACGTCCGCACACCGTCGGAATTCGCCGACGGCCATATCGCCGATGCCAGGAACATCGACTTCAATGCGCCGGGATTCGAAGCCGAGGTGAGCAAACTCGACCGCAACAAGACCTATCTCGTGCACTGCGCCGCTGGCGGTCGCAGCACCCGCTCTCTCTCCGTCCTCCAAAGGCTTGGGTTCAAGAACGTGGTCCACCTCGATGGCGGCCTGAACGCCTGGACCAAGAGCGGACAACCCGTCACCAAATAGCCCCGGACGGTGGCTCTCCCCATCTACGAAGTGGAATCGCAACTCGTGACCGAGTTGCGCGCCTGGAATCGCGTCGTCCTCACCGCCCCAACCGGCTCCGGCAAATCGACCCAGGTTCCGCCCATGCTCCTGCGCCATGGCCTTCTCGGCGCAGGCCAGGTCATCGTCCTCCAACCCCGGCGACTCGCCACCCGGCTGCTCGCCAAACGGGTCGCTGAAGAACTCGACGTCCCACTCGGCCAAGAGGTCGGCTACCAGATCCGCTTCGAGAATGTCGCCGGCCCCAAAACCCGAATCCGCTTCGTCACCGAGGGCATCCTCCTCCGCCAGATGCTCCAGGACCCGAAACTCAACGGCACCACCGCCCTCGTTTTCGACGAGTTTCACGAACGCCACCTTTACAGCGACATCACCCTGGCCCGGGCCCTCGACCTGCAGGAAACCCACCGCCCCGACCTGCGCCTCATCGTGATGTCGGCCACCCTCGACGTTCGACTCCTTGCCGAGTACCTGCGTCCGTGCGGCACGCTGTCGTCCCATGGCCGGACATTCCCCGTCGAAATCGAATTCGCCGACCGTCCCAGTTACAACGATTCCCGGCCGATCTGGGATCAGGCGGCCGAAGCCTTCGCCAGCCGGGCACGGCGTGGCGACACGGGCGACGTGCTCATCTTCATGCCGGGCGCCCACGAGATCCATCGCACGCTCGAAGCCCTGAGTCATTTGCCGGAAGCCCGCGGACGCGTCCTGCTCCCGCTTCACGGAGAATTGCCGCCTCGGGATCAGGACGCCGCGGTCGCTCGTCAGGAACGGCCCAAGATCGTGGTCGCCACCAATGTCGCCGAAACTTCGGTGACCATCGACGGCGTTCGTCTGGTGATCGACAGCGGCCTCGCTCGCATCCCACGCCACGACCCATGGCGCGGCATCAATACCCTCCTGGTTGAAAAAATCAGCCGCGCCGCCGCCGATCAACGAGCCGGCCGAGCCGGCCGCACCGCGCCCGGAACCTGTCTGCGTCTCTGGACTGCCGATGAGCATCTCAGCCGCGCCCCCCAGGAATTGCCCGAGGTCCGGCGGCTCGATCTCGCCGAGGTCGTCCTGACGCTGAAATCCGCGGGAGTCGATGACCTTCAACGCTTTCGCTGGCTGGAACGGCCCGATGATCAGGCGCTCGCGCATGCCGAGACATTGCTTCGCGACCTGGGCGCTCTCGCCGTGCCCGCCGCTTCACCCGAAGGAACGCCATCGCAGATTACCGACCTCGGCCGTCGCATGCTCTCCTTCCCGGTGCATCCACGCTACGCGCGCCTCCTCATCGCGGCGGACACCCACGGATGCGTCTACCATGCGGCGGTCATCGCCGCGCTCACCCAAGGTCGCGATCTGTTCCTACGCAAAGTCGACCGGGAAACGGTACGGGCTCGGGAGGATCGACTGGGGGATCGCTCCAACTCCGATTTCTTTCAAGCCATGCGCGCCTGGGAATACGCCGCGGAGAATGATTTCCGGCTCGAGGCTTGCCAGCGCGTCGGCATCCATGCCGGGACCGCCCGCCAGGTCGCACCTCTGCTAAGGACTTTTCTCGATCTCGCCCGTTCCGCGGGGCTCGACATTGCCCGCCGTGAATTGGATGAGGACAGGATTCGGCGCTGCGTATTGCTGGCCTTTTCAGACCAGGTCGCCCATCGACTCGATGCCGGCACCTTGAGGTGCGCATTGGTGCACGGTCGACGCGGGGTCTTGGCCCGTGAGAGCGCCGTTCAGGACAGCCCGTTGCTGGTAGCAGCGGAAGTGCGCGAGGTCGGCGACCGCAGCGGTTCCGTCCAGACCATTCTTTCCATGGCCACAGCCGTCGAACCGGGATGGCTTCGGGAACTTTTCCCGGACGACATTCGCAGCGAGATCAAGGTTCGCTACGACACCACCACCAAACGCGTCGTTGCCGAGGAATCGTTGATGTTCCGCGATCTCCCGTTGGAAACACGCCGCGTTGAACCGCCACCCGCGGACGCCGCGGCGCAACTCCTCGCCGACGAGGTCATTGCCGGCCGCTTGACCCTGACCCAATGGACCCACGCGGTGGAACAATGGATACTGCGCCTCAATTCCCTCGCCCGTTGGTGTCCCGACCTCGAACTGCCGCCCATCGGCGATGCTGAACGCCGGGACATCATAACCGAGCTCTGCCACGGCGCCGCCGGTTACAAGGACATCAAGGAACGCCCCGTCGACGCCGCCGTGCGCGGGTGGTTGAGTCCCCATCAACAGTCGCTGATCGACACCCACGCGCCGGAGCGCCTGGAACTATCCAACGGCCGCAAACCGAAAGTCACCTACACGTCCGATGGCCCGCCCTACATCGCTTTGCGCATCCAGGAACTCTACGAAGTCCAACGCACGCCGGTGATCGCTATGGGCCGCGTCTCCGTCACCGTCCACATCCTCGCGCCCAGCATGCGCCCTGTCCAAGTGACCCAGGATCTTGCCAACTTCTGGCGCGAACATTACCCGCGCGTCAAATCGGAGCTGCAGCGCAAGTACCCGAAACACGAGTGGCGCTAACTTGCGGTGCGCTTCACCGCCGCCGCCGTGGACGGAAGAGTTCCATCGCCGGATCCTTGATCAGATCGTAATTCTTCAGGATACGCAGTGTCTGGAGCAGGTCTGACTTCGCGTAGTTCCGGTTCACCTCGATCTGCAGCAGCAAATCCGCGAGCAAGGTCCGGAACGGCAGGACGGCATCCACCCCTCGCGCCCGCAACGCTTCGGAGGCGTCCGCCCGCGCCTCGTGGGTCTGCGGCAAGGCCGGCACCACGAGCAACCGTGTCACGGGTTCCGCCAGCCCGTGGGTCTTCGCACAGCGCGCGACCCGGTCCGGATCCGTAAAGCGCGCCAACTCCGGTTCCTGGGCGAGCATCGCCGCACTGAAGGTTTCCGTATGCCACCCCTTGATCGCCACCACCGCCGAGACGATGGATGCCACATCGGTCGCTTCGAGAATGAACGGCCGGTCTTGCGTCGACGCCTGCGGTCGAGGATTCAGCACCACGAAATCAATCTCGTCGTCGGCAGCCAAGCCGGGTGCCACGAATTTCCGCTGCTGTCGCACCAGGAAACCGCGCTCCTCGAAGAATTCGCGGACAATAGACTCGTTGACGCCGGACATGCCTCTCCCTCGTTACGCGTTGCGTGCCAACTCGTCGAGCACCGCTTCAATATCCGTGTCCTTCACCGCCTGGCCCCAGGCGACTTCGCCGATCCTCCGCGCCAGCACAAACTTGATTTCGCCATCCTTCACCTTCTTGTCCAAACGCATCGCCGCATGCAGCCGCATTCTCTGGGCCTTCGTCAGTCGAATCGACACCGGCAATCCCGCCCGAGCGAACAAAGCCCGCATCCGCTCCACTTCCGTCGTCGACAATCCGCACTGCCGCGCCGACAGCAACCCCGCCGCCACTTGGCCTACTGAGATCGCTTCGCCGTGGAGATACCGGCCATACGCCGTGATGGCTTCAATGGCGTGGCCGATGGTGTGACCAAAATTCAAAATCGCCCGCAACCCGCTCTCGGTCTCGTCCTGCCCAACCACATCCGCCTTGATCGCACAACACCGGGCCACCACCGGACCCAGTACGGCCAGGTCCCTCTTCAGCAGGGCCTCCATGTCACGTTCCAGCCGGCGGAACAATGCGGCGTCATAAATGATCCCATACTTGATCACCTCCGCGATCCCCGATCGATACTCGCGCTCCGGCAGCGTCGAGAGGGTCGCCAGATCGCAGAGAACCAGACGGGGTTGAAGAAACGCGCCCACGAGATTCTTTCCCGCCGACAAATTCACCCCGACCTTCCCGCCCACCGAACTATCCACCTGCGCCAGCAACGTGGTCGGCATTTGGACGAAAGGTACGCCCCGCAGATAGGTCGCGGCAACGAACCCTGCCAGGTCGCCGGTCACCCCGCCACCGAGAGCCACGATGAAAGACTTCCGTTCCAACCGGTGCCGGGCCAGAGCATCGTAACACTTCTCCACCACCCGCAGCCGTTTGGAGGTCTCACCCGGCTCCAAGGTGATCAGGGTCGGATTGAATCCGGCATCCTTGAGACTCGTGATCACACGATGTCCGAATCGAGGAGCCACATTGCCGTCGGCAATCACGGCACACCGGGCCGCCCACCCGTGCGCCCGACATCTCGGGCCCACCGAATCGATCAACCCGCCATCCACCAACACCGGGTAGCTCCGCGCCCCCAATGGAACCAGCACCTTGCGCATGCGTGGATTCTAACCGGGAAATCCGCTGGTTACCAACCTGCGACCATCGAACCCGCTCATCACCATTGCCGCTCCCTGACCGGGTGGCATGCTCGACGGTGTCCATGGATCGCGCCTCCCGTATCGCTAGCACTCATTCCACCCGCCGCGCATTCCTTGCCGCGTGCGCGATGGCCGCTCTCACCCCGTCCGCCCACAGCCAACTCCATGAACTGCTCTCCGCGGGCCAGGAGCTGCTCGGACACCCCCTCGATACCGGCCTCCTCCAACGCCTTGCCCAGGGCGACACCCGACAAGTCGAAGCCATCCTGCGCGAGTTGGTCGAAGTGTTGGAGGAAGATGAGATCGCACCCCTCGGCGATCTCGAAGAATGGGTCGATACTGCCATACCCTTGCTCCAGGCCCATACCGAGACCCGCCCCTACGCCGCGTGGCTTCGCGCCCGCGCGGATTATTTCGAAGTCGCGGATCAACTCACCACCCCGGCCCCGTCGCCCGCTCCCCCAGCCGACCGGCCACGGACGGCTCCCGTGAGTCCGACCCCCAACCAGGCACGGGCTGCCTGGACCAAAGAAGTCCAAGGAAAGCCACAACCCACCGGTGCGGTGGCCTGGGTACCCAAACTCAAACCCGTGTTTCGAAAGTCCGGGGTGCCACCCGAACTCGTCTGGCTCGCGGAATTGGAGTCGGGCTTCGAACCCAAGGCTCGCAGTCCGGTCGGCGCGGCGGGCATGTACCAGCTCATGCCGGCCACGGCCCAGGATCTGGGCCTTAAGACCGCTCCCTCTGACGAACGGCTCGTGCCGGAAAAGAACGCTCGGGCCGCCGCCGATTACCTTCGGCAACTCCATCGGCAGTTCAAGGACTGGCGACTCACTCTGGCCGCCTACAACGCGGGTCCGGGTCGCGTCACCAACACCTTGAAACAGCGGCGTGCCTCCACCTTTGACGCCATCGCCCCGAGTCTGCCGGCGGAAACGCAAATGTACGTGCCGAAGTTCGAGGCATTGCTGAGAAAGCGTGAAGGCAAGGCCCTGGCTTCCCTCAAACTACCTACCGCCTGACGCTCCCTCGCGCCGCCATCATCCGGAGCGACGTCATCCGACCCTACCCTCCAAAGTCGCCCAACGGCGCGCCGCGCGCCGCATTCCGAGGCCGGTGAAGAGCGCGATCGCCACCGCATAGGTGACGATGCCGAACCCGACCCCAAAAGGCACCAGTTGCTGGCGGCTAAAGACCATGAGACAGGCACCGACCAGCGCCAGCAAGGAGGCATGCAACACCAGGCAAATGACGAACACGCCGCGCGCCGTCTCCCGATACCGCGCCGCGATCCAGCTCCGGTATTCGTGTTCACCCATCACCCGCATCAACCAAGCCGACTGCAGGTTCCGCGCCGCCACCATCACGCTCATGGTCGCCACGGACACCGCCGCCAGCGGCAGCCACGCAATCGCGCCACAGGCGATCAGGTTCACCGCCACACCCGCTCGCCAGCCCAGCCAGCGCGCAATGGGATTCGCCTCCAATTCCAAGGTCGGCGTGGCAATCCACGTGCTCAGCAGATCCATGCCCCGACCAAACAACAGGATCAGCGCGCACAGGAGGTACTCCGGACTCCCGAACGTGGTCACACGATCAATCTCGAGTCCGTTCATGGATGGCAGCACACCGAACCGCGCCTTCCCCATTCCGGTCCCGGCCGGTGCCGGGACTTACTTTTTGCCGTAGACCTTCTCCGGCGATACCAACTGCGGCTCGGTAACCTTCAGTTCCGTTGTCGGTGCCACCACCGACCGGAAGAAGCACGACTTGTAACCCTCGTGACATGCCGTGCCGATCTGCTCCACCTGGATCAGCAGCGTGTCGCCGTCGCAGTCCACCGCCACGTCCTTCACCTTCTGCACGTGCCCCGATGACTCGCCCTTCATCCAATACTTTTGCCGTGACCGACTCCAGAAGTGCGTGTGCCCCGAGGTCAGGGTGGTTTCAAGGGAAGCCCGGTTCATCCAGGCCATCATCAGGACCCGGCCGGTGGACTGTTCCTGGATGATGGCAGGAACCAGTCCGTCGGCATTGAATTTGATTTGATCGAACAAGGACATGACACAGCCAACGTTGGCGACCACGAGGCTGACAGTTCTCGTGGCACTTGCCAATCTGCGGCCGCCGCCGTCTTCAGACTGTGTTCCGCTCAGCGGGCGCCATCGCCAAAGTACTTCTCCACGATCCACCCAGGTTGCCACTCGTCAGGCTTCCTGATGTATCCGTCCGCACTCCACTCGCCGCTCCTGGGTTGGTCGGACTCGAGCGCCACGCGATCCCCGGTCTTCGCCTGCCACTCCCGCATCAGGCGGGTCAACCGCTCGATGTGCCCCTGGTGCCGCTCTTCACCTGCCAAATCCCTTGTTTCATGCGGATCCCGACGCAAATCGAACAACTGACGGCGGTTGATTTTGGGGTACACGATCAGTTTCCACCGCTCATCCCGCACCGCCCGCATGGTGTCGGTGAATGGCAGAAACACCGACTCCCGGACGCGATTCTGCGTTCCAGTCCAAAGCGGCCTGAGACTATGGCCCACCAAACCCTCCGGGCCCGATTCGCCGAGCACATCCGCGACCGTCGGAAAAAGGTCCAGCAGGTAGGTGAACGCCCGTATCTGCCTGCCCTTCGGAACACCCGGACCGGCAATCACCAAAGCGCTGCGCATCGAATGCTCGTAGACATTCTGTTTCCCGAGCAAACCGTGACTGCCGATTGCCAACCCGGAGTCCGCCGCAAAGATGACATAGGTGTTGGTGGCGTGCGGTGTCCTGTCCAGGACACGCAAAATCCTGCCGATCTGCTCGTCCATGTGCGTGATTAGTCCATAGTACTCGCAGAGCTGGTCGCCCAGCACCTCACGCGTCCGTGGGTAGGCCGCCAGATTCTCGTCGCGCAAGCCTTTGACCCAACCCTGGTCGAATGGGTGCCGCGGCAAGAAGTTTGGCGGAAGCGGCGGGCGCTTCCGGTAATACATCTCCCGGTAGGCTTCGGGCGGATTGCGCGGATCATGCGGGGCCGTGAAAGCGACATAACAAAAGAACGGCTGCTCGCCTCGGTAGCCCTCGAGAAACTCGACTGCGGCGTCAGCAAAGGTCTCGCTCGAAAACTTCGGCGCCGTACGGACCCCGGAGAATTGCGCGCCGTCCCAATCCACCACGGGCACCTTGGTGTGATCCGCCATGCCGCCAAAGAACACCGATTTTCCCCGCTGAAACCCGCGCGTGAAGGAAGGCCGCTCGTTGTGCCATTTTCCCGTCGCGAAGGTGGCGTAGCCCAATCGCCCCAGCCACTCAGGAAGAAGGGTCGTGCCGGACAGGTCCGACTTGAGATTCAGCCAGGTCCGGCCGCTCATCAACATGGCCCGGCTCGGAATGCAGACCGCGCCGCTGTTGGAACCGAAGCAGTAATTGCCGCGAAACGAAGTGCCCTGAGATACCAGGCGATCGAGGTTGGGCGTGCGAATGTGCCGGTTTCCCCAGGCCCCGAGGGTGTCGGCGCGTTGATCATCGGAGAACAGAAGGATGAAGTTGGGACGCATTGCCGCTTCCGCGCCCAACGCGAACAGCAGTGCCCCGAGGAGGGTTAAACGTTTCACCATGGCTAGCCACGCCGCCGAGAAATCCCCGCCATTCATGCCAGCAGCTCCCGAATGACATGCCCGTGCACGTCGGTCAGACGCCGATCAATGCCGTTGTGCCGGTAGGTCAAACGGGTGTGATCCACCCCCATCAAATGGAGAACCGTGGCGTGAATGTCGTAGATCTGGGTTGGACTGGACCGATCCGCAGGCTTGTAGCCCCACTCGTCGGACAACCCGCATGTCACACCACCGCGAATGCCGCCCCCGGCCAGCCACGTCGTGAAACAATACGGATTATGATCCCGGCCCTTGCCACCCTGCGTACTCGGCATCCGGCCAAACTCCGTGCTCCACATCACGATCGTGTCGTCCAGCAGTCCGCGCTGTTTCAAATCCTCAATCAGAGCCGCCGCACCCACCGCCATGCCCGTCGCCAGCGGTCCGTGATCGCGCTCCACATCCTCATGCGAATCCCAGTTGCGCCGGGGAAAACTATTGTCATTGCCCGACCAGATCTGCACGTAACGCACCCCGCGCTCGAGAAGTCGCCGGGCCACCAGGCATTTTCGCGAGAAATAGTCGATCTCCTCCACCGCGTTGATCTCCTTGTCGAATGAGGTCAGGCCGTGATCAAGACCGTACAGCTTCAGGACATGGGCGGGTTCCTTGGACAGGTCAAGCGCCTCAGGCGCGGCCAGTTGCATGCGGGCCGCCAATTCGTAGGCGCGAATGCGCGCTTCCAACCGCGCATCCCCCTCGTGTTGGCTGGCATGGACCTGGTTGAGCCGGGTCAACAGTGACAACCCATCGCGCTCCGATGCCGCGGTCACATAATCAGCGCCCGGCGGAAACAGATGGGCGACGGGATGCTCCGTGCCCGGGTAAATGGCCACGCCCTGGGAATCCGCCGGCAGGAAGGCGCTGTCCCAGTTCTTCGTACCGTTCGATCCCAATCCCCGGTGATCCGGAAGCACCACGAACGTGGGAAGGTTGTCATTCAACGAGCCCAGACCATACCCCACCCAACAGCCGGACCCCGGAAACCCGGGTAACTGAAAACCGGTGGTCTGCAGCAGGGTGCCCGCGCTGTGGACGCCGCTCTTCCCCACCATGTTGTGGACGAACGCCATCTGATCCGCGGTCCTGCCCAGCGCCGCGACCGGTTCCGCCAGAAGTTTTCCGCACGAACCATAGGGTTTGAATGGCCAAACCGGCGCCTTCCAGGGCCCCAGACCATCTTGGAACGCCTCGACATGCTCGCCAAAATCCGACGCCTGCCCGTGCCGCCTCACCAGTTCGGGTTTGTAATCCCAGAGATCGATGTGGCTCGCGCCACCGGCCATGAAGAATTGGACCACCCGCTTCGCCTTTGGCGCGTGATGCAGGCCGCCGTCGGGACGCAACGCCGCCCGCCCCGGCGTCGGACTGGCGAGAAGATTCTGGGCACCGAGCAATTGCGTGAGAGCGACACCTCCCAAACCGCCCCCCAAGTTCCACAGAAATTCCCTCCGGGAAGTCCGGCCACCCGCAGTCCTACGACGCATAAACGGAGCGTGAGTGTGCCACCGGGATGACATATCCCCTTCCTATCGGCTTTCCGTCCAACCGGCAATCATCGGTCCATCGGACTCACCGACTGGCCTGCCAATCGAATCCGGCTTCCGATCTCCCGCGCCCGAATCAGCATCGGCGAAAACAGCTTCCGTCCCCGCAGATTCACCTCAAAATGACGGTTGTACCAAACCCCAAACACCGACCGCTCACGATCGACGTGAAGCTGCAGGAATTCCAGGGACCCGAGGACGCCTCCCCACAGACGCAAGGTCCCGACCGTCCGAACCTCGGCCCGGACGATCTCAAACTCCGATTCGTCGACCCAAAGCTGGCCGTTCAAGAGGTTGATCACCCGGTCCATCAATCGGTCAGAAGGCAGCTCGCCTGCCTTGGGCTTGAGGTCCAGCACCAGGCACCTCCGGTCCCGGACCCTCTCGCGTCCGACACATCGGATTTCGAACCGCGAGAAAAGCTGCTCGTTCACGATGTCATCCATCCGCTCCGTCGTCCCCCCGCCGCGCCCGCCGGCATAGCTATCCCGCCATCGCCGCTCCTTCTCGCTCAATATCACACTTTCCTCCGTGGATAACCGCCGACCTTCCACCGCCACCAAATGGTTCGAGGTCATGCCCGCCCTAATCGTCACTTCATACAACTTCTCCTTCGCACGCTTCACCATGCCCCCAGAATCCAGCGTTTCATAAACGGCCAACTTGTCGAAGAGACAAACCGGGGCATTGGTGTTGGCGGACACCGCTTTGGAACGCTCGATCATCCGGCGAATCACCTGCGAGGCCTCGGGTAGCGTCGCCTCCATCGTCCCTCCATCCGCCCGGCCATTGACCGCGCCGCAAAGCAGGATCGCCAACGCCAAACATCCGCGTAAGCGGCTGAAACCGTCGCTCATCGGGGCAGGTTGGGTGGAACACCGCACCCGCGCAAGTCGACGCCTCGGCTCCTGCTGACTGGCGGCAGGCGACCTCTTTTGGCATCCTTTCGCCCATCCACCACGCCCTTTCCCACATCACCGGCCAATCGCCCGCCATCCGCCACCCCGTGGCCCCCGCACCTCCCATCGTTGCCTTTGAATTCTAAAGCCGCCCTGTGACCCATGGACATCAGGATCGATCCCTTTGGCCCCGACGCCCTGCTGGTGCGGCATACCCCGCAAGGCCATGAAGCCGCCTTCGCCCGCGGCCTCGCACTGCAGCGCCACCTCGAACAACATCCCCCGGTCGGTCTCGCCGAAATCACGCCGGGATTCACGACGCTGCTCCTCGAATTCACGCCGGGCACTCGCCCCGACCCTCGATGGCTCTCCGTCGTCCTCGGCGCCGCATTTCGCGGCATCAAGTCAACCGTCGCCCCGGAACGGACACTCGAAATACCTGTGATCTATGACGGACCTGACCTTCCGGCCGTCGCCGCCAAAGCCAGGCTTTCCGTGCGAGAGGTCATCGCGCTCCACGCCGCCGGCAATTACCGGGTGGCCCTGCTCGGATTCGCACCCGGCTTTCCCTACCTGAGCGGACTCGACCGCCGATTGCATACACCGCGCCTCGAAACGCCGCGCACCTCCGTACCGACCGGATCGGTGGCCATCGGCGGCGAACACACGGGCATTTATCCCGCCGCGACCGCCGGTGGCTGGAACCTCATCGGCCGAACCCCTTTGAATATCGTCGACACCACCCTTGCCCGCAGCGCCGATCCCAAGGCATTCCTCTTTCAACCCGGCGACGCCGTGCGTTTTGTGGCCATCCCGCAGGAAGCATCCACATGAGTGTTCCCCTGATGGAACTGGTAGACCACGGCCTCGGGCTCTCCCTCCAGGACCTCGGTCGGCGTGGATGGAAACGCTTCGGCGTGCCGCCGGGTGGCGCTCTCGACGATCACGCCGCCCGCTGGGCCAATCGGCTGCTGGATAATCCCACCAACGCCCCCGTGCTCGAGATCCTCATGCACGGGGTCACACTCCGCGCCCTCCGTCGGGTGACCGTAGCTGTCACCGGAGCGGCTCCCCACGTGCTGAAAGCCGGGCGCGGTGGCCCCTGGCACACCGCGGTGATCGAGCCGCACCAGGAAATCACCATTACCCCCCCGCAATCCGGACTCTGGACGTACCTGGCCGTCGCTGGTGGAGGCTTCGCGGCCCCGCGATGGTTCGGCAGCGTCAGCATCTTTCCGCGAGGCGGCCTCGGCGAATCCCTCGGTCCAGGCTTCGTCCTTGCCGGCTCGGAAGCCGCCACTCCCCGACCCGATTCCCCTATCGGCGAACGCTGGGTTGATCCCTCCGAAATCCGCAACTATGCGCGCCCACCCGCCCTGCGCGTCTGGCCAGGACCACAGTTCGATTTGTTTTCGACGGCAGCGCGCGCCGCGTTTTTTGAACAACCGTGGCGAGTCAGTTCCCGCAGCGACCGCACCGGCTACCGACTCGATGGCGCACCCATCCCCTCTCCGGCTCTCACCCTCCCCAGCGAACCTGTCCTGCCCGGCTCCATTCAGGTGCCCCCCGATGGCCTTCCCATCGTCACCATGCGCGATGGACCCACCGTCGGAGGCTATTCAAAAATCGGACTTATCGATCCCGAGGCCTTGGCGTGGCTCGCCCAATGCCGCCCCGGCCAACAGGTTCGTCTCGAACTCATCCTCGGCCCCTCGCACCCCGAATGACCCCGGCTTCGGCGCCGTATCCCTCTCTCCCGGTACTGAACTGTGACCTCGGTGAAGGCGAACCCGAAACGGTCACCGGAGAACTCATGGCGCTCATCGGCGCCGCCAATATTGCCTGCGGCGGTCACGCGGGAACCGACGCCTCCATGCGGCACGCCCTTGCCTCCGCCCACCGCCACCGCGTGCTCGCTGGCGCGCACCCGGGCTTGAAATCGGCATTCGGCCGGAGCGCTGTCACACCACCAACACCGCTCGAACTTCAGGTCCTGCTCATCGACCAAATCACCCGCCTCGCCATGCTTGCCAGGGAGGTCGGCGTCCCCCTCCATCACGTCAAACTTCACGGGGCCCTCTATCATCAGGTCGACGCCTCCAGCGACCTCAGGACCTCATACCTCGCGACCTTGCAGGCAAATTTTCCGCCGCTCGCAGTCTTCGCCCGGTGCGGCGGCGCCTGTGCGCGCGAAGCCAGCCAACGCGGCATGACGGTCTGGGAGGAAGCATTTCTCGACCGCGGTTACCGACCCGACGGCACGTTGGTTCAGCGGGGTGAACGAGGGGACCTCATCGTTGATCCCGCCTTGGTTCGAGAGCGACTCGAATCGCTGATCCGCCACGGCGGTTGGCCCGCCGTCGACGGCACTTGGATTCCTCTCGCACCCCGAACGCTTTGCATCCATGGCGACAGTCCGCATGCCTTGGATCTGCTCCACGCCGCCATCGGACGACGCACGCCGCCCGGTTGAATCTCTCGGGACCGCCCTTGCCGGAGCCGCATCAGACCGCCCGCGGTGCCAGGTGTGGTGGCGGGCGGTGCGAAAGCGGATTCTCCGCCAACCCTGGGGGCGTGAGGTCGGCGCGCCATCTGCCAATCAGTCCCAGAACTTCCTCGAGATCGAGATGCTCATGCACCGGGCGGTATCGTCCGAGATTGAACTGGGCCAGTCGAAACAGCGCGTCCGCCGGACCGAGGCGTCCCTTCTGAAGATGAACAAACGCACCGGCGAGTTGGATCAGTCCCTTGTAAAACAGGTCGTTGGGCGTCCCACGCCGCCTCAGCCACAAGTCCTCAAGCACATCATGCGCCTCGTAGAACTTGCCCCGGTTGAAGCACGCGAACCAGCCGGCGTAATGAGGATCCAAACCACCCGCGTCGTCGACCCGCAGATGGGCAATGCGATCAGACTTGGACATCGCTCAAGCGGGTCGAGATTCGCTCCATCCAGGATGACGTCCGGAACTCGCGGTCCCCGCCTTCATCTCGAATAGCGCTCCACCAGCGCCTCCATCTCGTCCTGCTTTTCCGTGATCGATTGGATCAAACGGAACTGCTTCCGGCAGCGATCGAGATTGTGATGTTCGCGGTGAATCCGGAAATACTGGTCGCCTTCCAGATAGTCCGTCAGGAATCGGATCCCAATGGTGAACGTGATGAGTTTGCCCGAGAATACCAGCAGCCGCTTCTCCGCCGGCGTGAGAAACTTCCCAGCCGCCTCGAGATACCCCTTCACCAGCGACTCGAACATCGGCAGCTCCAGTTCCACGCGATCCAGGAACTGCTCATCCTCCGCCGTGCGACTCGTCGTGGTCCGCACCATGTCCCCGAAATCGTACAACACCAGCCCCGGCATCACCGTATCCAGATCCACCACGCACATCGCCTCGCCCGTCTCCTCGTCCAACAGCACGTTGTTGAACTTCGTGTCGTTGTGCGTGACTCGCGTCGGCACCTCCCCCCTCGCTTCGGCATCCACCAGGAGCGAGACGATCGGGGCCAGCGATTCGGCGAAATCGAGCTCCTTCCGAGCCATCTTCGATCGCCGGAACTCATCCGACGCAACGGCTTGCCTCAATCGCTCGTATCGCTTGGGCGTGTGATGGAAATCCGGAATCGTCGCGATCAATTCGCTGGCCGGCAAATCCGCCAGGGCACTCTGGAACTGTCCAAACGCCCGCCCCGCCTGGTAAGCCTGCCCCGGATTCTCCACCGCGTCATAGCTGCGCACCCCATCGACGAAAATGAAGGTTCGCCAAAACTGGCCGGCGGTATCGATGTGATAGAACCGACCGTCCCTTGCTGGGACCGCCTGCAACACCCGTCGCGGAATCTGGTCCACACCTCCCTCCGCCAACCCGCGCCGCACGTGCTCGGTCACCTTCACCACGTTGCGCATCAATCCCTCGGGATCCCGAAAAACCTGGGTGTTCAAGGTCTGATGAATCACCCGGAACGGCGTCCCGTAGCAATCGTAGGTCGCCGCGTAGGTCTCGTTGATATGCCCGATCTTGATCCGGTGCCCGTCGTGGAAGGTTCCCGGAACCTGGAACTTGGTCCCGATCTGGATCAGGTTCTCGCGTTCTGCGGAGTTCATGCCCGTGCAGTAGAATGAGGGGTGCGACGAATCGATGGCCGGATCTACATCCCCATGATCTGGTACCCACTGTCGACGTAGATCACTTGGCCCGTGATCGCCGCCGCGCCATCGCTCGCCAAAAAGACACCGGTCGCGCCGAGTTCGTCGGGAAGCACGTTGCGACGCAAAGGCGCATGCGCCTCGTAATGCTTCAGCATGTCGGTGAACCCCGCAATGCCCCGCGCCGCCAGGGTGTTCACCGGGCCCGCGCTGATGCAATTCACCCGGATCTTGCGCGTGCCCAAATCGTAGGCCAGGTAACGCGTGCTCGCCTCCAACGATGCCTTCGCCACGCCCATCACGTTGTAATGCGGCACCACCTTCTCCGATCCGTAATACGTCATCGCCACGATGCTTCCCCCCTCCGTCATGAGCGGCTCCGCCGCCCGCGCCACGGCCACCAATGAGTACGCACTCACATCGTGCGCAATCCGGAAGGCCTCCCGACTCGTGTTGAGGAAGGTGCCCTCCAGCGCATCCTTCGGCGCAAACGCCACGCTGTGCAGTAGCAGATGCAGCTTCCCGTACTTCGCCCGGACCTGCTCAAACACCGCCGCGATCTGGTCGTCCTTGGTCACGTCACACGGCAGAATCAGCGTCTCGGGACCAAAGGTACCCGCCAGTTCCTCGACGTTCTCCTTGAGTCGCTCACCCTGGTAGGTGAAGGCCAGCGTCGCCCCCTCGCGATGCCAAGCCTGGGCGATCGCCCAAGCGATCGACCGCTTGTTCGCCACGCCGAAAACAACACCAATCCTGCCCGTAAGAAATGACATAAGAATGCCGAAAAGATCGGGACAACCATGACGGACCCCGCGCCACCACCGCAAGCCCCGCCACCCTACCCCGCCCGCCCATGCCGGCCGAGACTTGTAACAATTGTTACAAGTCTCGGCCGCGGCGGTGCGGGGAGTTTGGGCGCGGGTCTTGCCCAGGCGCAGGTTCCTTCCCCAATCTCCCGTTATGCCACATGACGGCCTGCCCCCTTCCCAGCACGGTGTGGCCGTCTTCGGCCGCTGGCTGGCCTCCGTCGCGGCCGCCATCGCCTGCGGCGCTTCGACGCTGCCGGGGACGGCGTCGCCGGTCGGCAATGATTCCCTGGATCGCTATTTTGCCGAGGAGGTCCGGCACATTGGAACCAACGCCTTCGCGGGACTCGACACCCTCGAGGCTTGGGAGGCGCGTCGCCGCATCCTTCGTCAGGAACTCCTCGAAATGCTGGGGCTCTGGCCGATGCCCACTCGCACCGATCTCCGTGCAACGGTGACAGGCACATTGGATGGGGAAGATATCGTGGTGGAGAAGTTGCACTTCCAATCGCTGCCGGGTCTCTACGTCACCGCCAATCTTTACCGTCCCAAAACTCCAACCGGTCCGTTGCCCGCCATCTTGTATGCGTGCGGACACGCCCAGGTGAAAACCAATGGCGTCAGCTGTGGCAACAAGACGTTTTACCAGCACCACGGCATCTGGTTCGCCCGCCACGGCTACGTCTGTTTGCTCATCGATACGCTCCAATTGGGCGAGATCGAAGGGGACCACCACGGCACCTACCGCCTCGGGCAATGGTGGTGGAACTCGCGCGGGTACACACCAGCCGGAGTGGAAGCCTGGAACGCCATCCGCGCCCTGGACTATCTCGAATCTCGTCCGGAGGTGGATCGCCAACGGATGGGCATGACAGGCCGCAGTGGCGGCGGCAGTTACACTTGGACGACAGCAGCGCTCGACGATCGGATCCGCGTGGCCGCTCCGGTGGCCGGCATCACGGATCTCGAGAACCAGGTGGTGGACGGGGTCATTGAAGGCCATTGCGACTGCATGTTCTTCGTCAACACCCACCGGTGGGATTTTGGACTGAATGCCGCGCTGCTGGCCCCGCGTCCGCTGCTTATCGTCAACACCGATGCCGACTCGATCTTCCCATTGAATGGTGTGCAGCGGGTGCATGCGCAGGTGAAGCGCATTTACGAACTCCACCACGCCACCACCAACCTCGGACTGGTGATCGCACCCGGAGGACACGCGGATACCCAGGACCTGCAGGTGCCGGTGTTTCGCTGGTTCAACCGCCATCTGAAGAACGATGCGTCGCTGATCGAGGACGCGGCGACGAAACGCTTCTCACCCCTGCAACTGCGCGTGTTCCAGGATCTGCCCGCCGATCAACGCAATACCCGAGCGCAGGAATGGTTCGGCTCGTCCCCGGCGGCCCCCGCCGCGGAAGCCGCCCCGGCGGAAATCCTGTCGCGTCTCCGAGAACACGTATTCGGGGGCTGGCCCCGGACGGAGTACCTGCCGCAGGCCCGGATGTTGGAGGAGCCCGGCGGGACGGGCCGGGGGCATCAGGTCTGGTCCTTCGACAGCCAGCCGCATGTTCCGTTGCGGCTCCATATCTTTGCATCCGAAAGCCCGCTGCCCTCATCGATCATATTGCGACTCGTGGATGAATCCACGCCGGCCAACTGGGAGGCCCATCCACCGGAAGGCTGGCTCCCGCGCGCCGACCGATCGGACGCACCCTCGAGCATCACCGCCGTGCTGGAGACCCGCGGGGTGGGTGGGTTGGCTTGGACCGCCGATGCGCGACGCCAAATTCAGATTCGCCGCCGATTCCAACTCCTGGGTCAGACTCTGGACGGCATGCGCGTCTGGGATATTCGCCAAGCCATTCGCGTTCTGGAGGCGAAGCAGCCCGACCTTCGGCGAGTGGAGATCCATGCCACCGGGCCGATGGCCATCAACGCCCTGCACGCGGCGATGTGGGAACCGAAGGTGGCCAAGGTGGTGGTGGAGAAGCTGCCCAAAGGACTTCAGGACTCGCCCGACTACCTCAATGTGGGGCAGGTATTGGAGCTGCCCGAGCTACTGGAACAGGTACGCCGTCGCGGGGCGGAGATCGAGCAGCGCTGAGGGGCGGCGTGGAGCCCACGATACGCGGACATGGATGATCTGACACACCTCCTCGAGCGCTGCACCGCAGGTGACCCGTCCTCCGCGGAAGCTTTGCTGCCCTTGGTCTACGAGGAACTTCGCCATCTGGCGGCGCGCCGACTGGCCCAGGAGCGGCCGGGCCAGACCCTGCAAGCCACGGCTCTGGTTCACGAGGCCTGGCTCCGCATCGGGGCCGGACGTCAACGCGACTGGGCAGGTCGGCGCCACTTCTTCGCCGCCGCCGCCGAGGCGATGCGGCACATTCTTATCGACCATGCCCGGCGCAAGAAGACCGAACGGCACGGCGGCGGTTGGCTGCGGCTGGACTCGGTGGATTTTTCGGACCTACCCGGGCTTGGTTCGAGCGAGGAAGCGTCCGACCGGATGGTGCAGTTGAGTGAGGTCTTGGATCGCTTCGCACACGTGGAGCCGCGCAAAGCGGAGCTGGTGAAGCTACGATTCTTCGCTGGGCTCACCCTCGAGGAGGCGGCGGAGGTCTTGAGCATCTCAGAGCCGACAGCCAAACGGGACTGGGCCTTTGCCCGGGCTTGGTTGTTTCGCGAGATGCAGCGCACCAAGACGGATTAAGGTCCGATTCCTCGGCAGCTCGCGTTTTTCGGGACCGTTGATTCACAGCCCGCGATCAGACAGGGGGACTCGAGCCGCCGCCACGATCGCGAGTGCCCTTCCATTCGGCGCCGCGCGACGCTCGGAGCAAATGGGCGAACGCAACGGCGGCCACCACCAACGCCACGCTTCCCAGCGAGAGGATAAAGAGGGCGCGGCGGACCAATCCCAAATCGACCAACAGGTAACTTCCAAGCGCCAACCCGCCCAAGGCGCCGACCAGCAGCCGCCAACGTCCACGCCACGCCCCCACCAACAAGAGGAGGATCGAACAAGAAACGTGCAGCCCGACATCCCACCGAATCCAGGCATCCTGGCGATGATCCAGGGCGTTCGCGAAGAGCGCCCCTTCGGCGTGCACAAGGGCGAGCACTTCCAGCACGCGCGCTGTCCGCCGCAGATCCAGGCTGGGGGCGCGGTCCGCCACAAACATCAGCGCCAGAAACACCAACCCATTCAGGGCGACAGAGAGCGCCTGCAACCGCGCTTCCTCGAAGTAGCCACCCGGCTGGAGTCCCAATAGTGCCAGGGTCGGGCCGTCATAGGCGATGGCATCGAGCGAACCCACCAACGCCGCCAAAGCAATCCCATGGAACGGCAACGACCAGCGCACCCGGCCCATCTTCTCGAAGGCAAGGGCCACGCCCACCGAACCCACGAGTGGCAGACAAGACAAGGCCTGCCGATGCAGCTTCCAGTCGAGCCAACCGAAACAGGATAGAATGGCAACATACGCCGCGACGCCGAGTACGGCCGTCGTCCAGGCGAAGCCCGTCATGCGCAATCGCGCCAATGCGGCACAGGAAACGGCGAAGGCGGAACAGCAGGCGATGGCGACCTGCGGGTTGGAGAACGACTCGCCCAGCAGGGTGGAGACGCCGGGAGCGCCCTCGCTCCAAAGGTGAAGTTCCTTCAAGAGGGCGAGCGTCGACGGCACCAATGACAACGCCGCGCCGGCGAGAAACGACGCCGACGCGAGCGTTTCGTCGCGGCGTTCGGCGAACCAACCCAAACCCAAGAGCACCACTGTCACGGTCACCGGCGCCATCCAGGCGAGAAGCGGCGGCAGATCGCCCCGGGCGAGCCAAACGAGGAGCGACGCCGCCACGACCGAGATCCAGGAACTGGTGTACAGAACGGTCTGCGCCAGAGTCAGGCGTCGGGCGTCGATGATCCAATGATCCTCATCGGCGAGCAGTCGCCGCTGGACGACCTGCAGCCGGTCCCGTTCTTCGCCGGAAATGATGCCTTGCGTTTCCCAGCCGTAGAGTTCGGTCGAGTAGGCGCTGACTCGCTGCCGGAGGAGATCGGTATACAACCTCGGTTTCAGCCGGACCGGTTCGCCGGCAAGGTAGCGCCCCAACTCCACCACCAGGACCTCGGCAGTCGGGCGGTCTTCGGGTTTCGCGGCGAGACAGGCCAAGACGATCGCCTGGAGGTCCTCGGGAACCCCCAACGCGACATCCCGCAGAAAAGGCGGGGAAGTCGCCGCAATTGCGTCGAGAACCTGGTGGATCGTCTCGCCGAGGAACGGGGGCCGACCCGTCAGGACCTTGAACATCAGGCTGCCGAACGAAAACACATCCGACGCCGGCGACAGGGCTTCGCCGCGCGCCTGTTCCGGAGAAGCGTAAAGAGGAGTTCCCTCGAAACCGCCGCCCAACCGGCGCGCTTCCTCGACCGAAAGCGCCATTCCGAAATCGAGAATGCGCGGACGCATCTCCGGCCCGACCAGAACATTGTCGGGTTTCAGGTCGCGATGGACGACGTCGCGGGCATGGGCCGCGGCCAGCCCGCGCGCGACCTCGCGCAACAACCGGGCCCGCTGCTCGAAGTTCAGCTCGGCGGAAAACCGATCCAGAGGAAAGCCGTCCACGTACTCCATCACAATCGCCGGAGGATCGGCGTCGTCATGAACGGAGTGCACGGTGACGATGGAGGGATGTTCCAGCGCCGCGGCCTTGCGCGCTTCGTCGAGCAATCGGCGCCGCACGCTGTCGTCGGGTCGATGTTTCAACACCTTGATCGCCACCCGCCGATTCAACTTCTCATCGTGGGCGGCATAGACGGCGCCCAAACCTCCGGAACCCAGAAGTCGTTCGATGCGAAAGCCGGCGAGTCGGGGCGGCGTTGGCTCTCCGATCGACAGCGGCGATGCCTCCATGGGAAGGGTCCGAAGGAACCCTCCGGCAGCCTCGTGGGCCCGGAGCAGCGACCTCACGGATTCGGCAAGAGCGGGGTCGCCGCTGCAGTTCGCCTGGATGAACGCCTCGCGGGCGCCAGGCTCCGGCAGTTGGAGGGCTTGGGCGAAGAGGCTGTCGGCGCCGGGTGGATTCATGCCAGTGGGCGGCGTTGAGCCCGTGGTGGGGCGAAGATGGGATGGCCTGCAGGAAAAGAACAGCCCGCCTCGCGGAGCCGATGATCCCTTTTTTCCAGGAATCTCGCTTTCCCTCGATGAACGAACATGAACAGCCGACAACCACCGACCGAAATGACCACCGTACCATCCACGACACCACCTATGTCTCGTTTTACCATCATGCTACGCCAACTCGGCTTCCGCGGCTTCGCGTTGGGTGCGGTCGCCCTGATCCTGAGCGGGTGCGAAGTCGCGACCTCCCGACAGCCCATCGGCAGTCAACCGGCGAACCTGGCCGACTTGAAGGTGACAGGGGTCTGGAAGGCGGGTCAGGAGCATTTCTACGTGCGGATCGCCGACGCGGAGGCCGGTCGACTCGAAGTGGCCCAGGTCAAGAGTGGGGGCGGTGAGTTTACGATCGAACGAACCGAGATGCTGGTGCGGCGACAGGATGACGCCTTGCTGGTCAACTTGCGCTCGGTCAGTCCGGAATCACGTTCCGAATACGTCTTCGGTCGCGCCGTCGTCAACGACGGCGGCGCGGTGATCTACCTCGCGGGCAAAAAGCCGATCGAGGCCTTTGCCCGATCGGCGGGGATCGGCATCGCCACTCGATCCATCGATGAGCCCGAGGGCGACCACGACTCCATCGTCGTCACCAACGGGTTCGACCGCGTGGCCCAGGAATTGGCGAGCCCGGCCGGATGGCAACTTTTGGATTTCGAGCATCCACTGATTCTCCAACAGGAATGATCGGGGCACGATCCGTCGTCACGCCGTGCCGCCCAACTCCTCGAGAATCATGAGGAACTTGTCCCGAACCGCGTTGGGGCGGCGCGGCGGCCACGCCACCAGGAGATCGGCCGTCGGCGGATTCACGAGGGGACGCAGGACCACGCCGGGATGCGGAAGGTCGGCGAGCGACTCAGGGACCAGCGCGACCCCGCACTGACCGGCGACGAGTCCGAGGAGAGTATGCCCGCGTTCGGCGGCCTGCAGGATGCGCGGACGAAAACCCGCGGCTCGACAGGCATCGGCGACCAATCGCGCCGCCCCTGGATAGGTCCTTTCGGAGATGGCAAAGAACATTTCGCTCGCCAGCGACGCCAGATCGACGCGACGCCGGCGTGCGGCCCGGTGGGCTGTCGGCAGCGCGATCACGAAGGCACATCGGCCAATACGACGGCGCTCCAACCCCGCCGATTCCGCCTCTTCCTCGAACCCAATGAATCCGAGGTCCAGACGTCCGTCAGCCAAGGCGGCGACCTGTTCAGTTGCCGTGTAATCGAAGAGATGGACCGCGACCTGAGGGAACCTCCGGCGGAACTTCTCGACCACTGCCGGCACACGGCTGTGAAACAGGCCCCAGACGTAACCGATGCGGAGAGCGGCGTCATGCGGATCCACTGTCGCCTGCGCCACCTGAATGGCTCGTTCGCTCTGGGCGAGTACGGAGCGGGCTTCAGCGAGAAACGCTTCGCCCGCGGGGGTGAGATGAACGGCGCGCCGATTGCGCTCGAAGAGGGCGACTCCAAGTTCCTCCTCGAGTTGTCGAATCTGCCGGCTCAGCGCCGGTTGAGCGACCCGCAGTTTCACCGCCGCACGCGTAAAATTCAGGTGGTCCGCCACTGCCAGAAAATAGCGAAGGTGCCGCAGTTCCACGGGCCCAGCATGCCTGCGAGGCATGACTGTGCGAACCATGAAGTATTGGCGCGATTCGCCCGAACCCCACAACGATCCGCCACCTGCCTGACACCGAATCCTCGGCGATGGTGGCGACGCACATGGATTGGAATCGACGATTCGCCTGCCGGACCCGGCACATGCAACGCTCGGCGGTCCGCGAACTGCTCAAGGTCGCGGCGCGGCCGGATATCATTTCCTTTGCCGGCGGCCTGCCCGCCGCCGAGTTGCTGCCCGTCGAAGAAGTCCGCCAGGCCACCGACGCGGTTCTGATGCGTCATGGTGGACGCGCCTTGCAGTATGGAGAATCCGAAGGCGTCGCGGAATTGCGCGACTGGATTTCCCGCAAGGAATCGCCCCCCGGAGCGGCATTAAGTCGGGACAACGTCCTGATTGCCCACGGCGCCCAGCAGGCCCTCGATCTCCTGGGTCGCGTGCTGCTGGATTCCGGCGACACCGTCCTGGTTGAGAATCCCACCTACCTGGCGCTGCTGTCGGCGTGGCGGCCGTGGGAGGTGCGCTTTGCGCCGCTGCCGAGCGACGCGAACGGAATGCACTTGGACCGGCTCCCGCACGTCGATGCCCGGCACGCGCGCGCCAAGCTTCTCTATACCATTCCCAACTTTCAGAATCCCTCGGGAACCACCCTTTCCGAACCACGCCGACAGGAGGTGGTGCAACGGTGCCGGGACAATGGCATTGGCATCATTGAGGACGACCCTTACGGCGAATTGCGTTACGAAGGCGACGCGCCGCCGAGTCTGTACGCCCTGGACGCCGCCCTCGTTCGCGGCAGTCCAGAAATGTCGAACGTCCTGCGGGTCGGGACGTTTTCGAAGACCCTGGCACCCGGTCTGCGTCTGGGCTGGGTGGTTGCACCGAGGATGGTGATCGACAAGTTGGTCCAGGCCAGGCAGGCGACCGACCTGCACACCGGAACCCTGAGTCAATGGATTGCTCTAGAGCTTCTGGAGCAAGGAACCCTCGAACAGCGATTGCCGGCCATCCGGACCGAATATCGACACCGGCGGGATGTCATGTTGGCGGCCCTCGCGGAACACCTCGGGGCGTGGGCGACGTGGACGCGTCCGGCGGGTGGCATGTTTCTACTCGTCACCCTGAACACGTGCATCTCCACTGCCGAGTTACTGCCACACGCACTGAAAGCCGGAATTGCCTTCGTGCCCGGCGATGTCTTTCACACCGACGGCTCCGGGGCGAACACCCTGCGGCTCAATTTTTCGAACACGCCGCCGGACCGAATTGCTGAAGGCATCCGGCGATTGGCGGAGGTGGTGTCGAGCAGGTCCGTTGGTTGACGTGCCGTGGTTCTCCCACGCCCCGAGCCGGCGTCGCCTTCCTTGCCGGTTCTCGTCACCCGGTGTTTCGTACCGCGTGCCTCCCGCAAGGTTGGATCGATGGTTACCGCGTCACGGGACTCTCCAGCCCCTGGTCGTTCTTGCTTGGGCCCTCACAGGATCTCTCGGAGCGGTGGCCCAGGGCCAAATGACCGGCGTGTTGCGCGAGATCTACACCGACATTGCGGGTTCGGCGCTGTCCGATCTCACGAACCACGCCAGTTTTCCGTCCCGTCCGACCTTGGAAGAGATTCTGCCGGACTTCGCGGCGCCCGTGGGTTGGGGTGACAACTACGGCCAACGACTCCGGGCCTGGTTCGTTCCTCCGTTGACGGGCTCCTACATCTTCTGGATCGCCAGCGACGACCAGGGAGCGCTTTACCTCAGCACCGATGAAACTCCAAACCGTCGACGACTCGTCGCGTCGGTGAACAGCTGGACCGACTCACGGGAATGGGGCAAAGAGGTCAACCAGAAGTCGACGTCGATCCCACTCGAAGCCGGCCGACGTTATTACCTGGAGGCATTGCAGAAGGAGGGCGGCGGCGGCGACCACGTCGCGGTACGCTGCCAAGGTCCGGATGGACGCAATCTCGAGCCGATCCCTGGCGCGTACCTGGTTCCTTACGGATTGCTTCCTCCCGTCATTCTCGGCCAACCCGCCGACACGAATGTGGTTGAGGGCGGCATGGCAAACTTTCAGGTGGTCCTCGATCGTCACCTCGGCGCTCGGTTCCTGTGGACCCGCAATGGAAATCCGATTCCTGGCGCAACCAACCACCTGCTGGCCATCGGACCCGTTCGCATCTCGGATCACGCCGCCTCATTCCAGGTTGTGGTTGCCAACGACCTGGGCGCGGTCACCAGTCGAATCGCCCGGTTATCCATTCGCCCCGACACGACCCCTCCGGCATTGGTCCACGTGATGAACCTCGGTGATCCCCATCGGGTGATGGTAGTATTTTCAGAGCCGGTGGATCCTGCGATCGCTTCGAACGCCGCCCGCTACCAGCTCGACCGTGGCGCGACTGTTTTCGAGGCACGCGTCGGCCCGGATCCAACAACCGTCGTTCTGCGCACATCGCCTCTGTCAGTGGACGGGGCCTATCAAATCCGAGTCACCGGAATTCGGGACCTCGCGTCGACACCCAACACGATACCGGAAGACACCCGGGCGACATTCAACCTGGCGATCACGCCCTTGGAACCGGCCAAACTCGAACCACCTGAAGAGCCCCTCGGACCGTCCACTCGACGTGGCCCCATCGTGGTCTCAGAAATCCACTATCATCCGATGGATCGGGACGACGGACGCCAGGCGGAGTTCCTGGAGATTCACAATACCCAACCATGGCCGGAGTCGATGGGAGGCTGGCGGTTGGACGGCGACGTGCGTCTAAGGTTTCCCGAGGACCTGGTCTTGCCCGCCCGCAGCTACCTGGTGGTCGCGGCAAACTCCAAGGATGTGGAAGCCATCTATGGCATCACCGGAGTGCTGGATTATGATGGCAATCTTTCGAACGGCGGCGGCCGGGTCCGATTGCTCAACGAACGCGAGGCTGTGGTCTGGGAGGTGGATCTCTCCGACGAGGATGCGTGGCCGGCAGCTGCTGATGGAGCGGGACCCTCGCTGGTTCTTGTTCGTCCTTCGTTGGGTCAACGCGATCCTGCGGCGTGGCGGGCCAGCGCTGCGCCGGGCGGCACCCCCGGTCTTGGCGAGACGACCCTCGAGAATTCCTGGGCCGGATTGTGCCTCAACGAATGTCTGACGCACACCGATGATCTCGTCCGCGATTTCATCGAACTCTTTAACCGCGGCCCACTCCCCATTTCGCTGGATGGCTGTGCGCTCACTGACACGACCTCGACCAACCGCTACCTGTTGCCAGCGGGCACCACGATTCCCGGGCGTGGCTTCCTTGTTTTCGACCAGGACCAGCTGGGTTTTTCGCTTCGTAGTGGAGGGGAATCGGTGGTCCTGCGCCACGTTGCGACGGGCCGGGTGATCGACGCGCTTCGCTTGGCTCCGCAAGCCAATGGAAGATCTGCCGGACGAATTCCCGATGGCGCTCCACGTTGGGGATCCCTTCAGCAACCGACCCCGGGTCAGCCCAATGCCACCCGCTGGACGCCGGGAGTGGTGATCAACGAGGTGATGTATGAGCCGCCGGGCAACGAGACCGCCGCTGAGTTTGTGGAATTGCGGAATCTCACCGATCAATCGGTACCGCTGGAAGGCTGGCGGTTGAAGGGCGGCGTCGGTTTTCAGTTTCCGTCCGGTGCGGTCTTGTCACCCCGCGGACTGGTGGTGGTCGCGAAGGATCCGGATCGCCTTCGCGCCCTGCATCCGGAGCTGTTGGCCGACTCCGTCTTTGGCGGCTTCAGCGGTTCACTCGGCAATCAGCAGGAGCACCTGGTTCTTACCCAACCCGACGACATCCTCTCCACCAATGCGGCGGGAACCATCGTGCGGGAGCGCATCGACATCCCGATCGACGAGATCGCCTATGAATCCGGAGGACGCTGGCCACGTTGGGCGGCGGGCGGCGGCAGTTCGTTGGAGCGACTCGATCCCCGGGAAGACGGCCGAAACGCGGGTGCGTGGGTGGCCAGTGACGAGACCGATCGCAGCGCCTGGGTGACCGTGGAGCACACCGGCGTTCTCGATCTCGGCAACGGCGCCGCCCACTCGCTCGAACTTCTACTCCTCGGCGCCGGCGAGTGCCTGGTGGACAATGTCGAAGCGCGCCGCGTCAACGAGACCAACCGAATCGTCAACGCGTCGTTCGACAGCGGATTAGCACCCTGGGTGCTGCAAGGTAACCAATCCCACTCCGAATGGGTGCCAGCCGGAGGCGTGAACGGATCCCCATGCCTGCGCCTGATCGCCACCGGGAGGGGCGACACGGCCAATCGAGTCCGTGTGCCATTGGGGCGCGCGTTGAGTGCCACGCAGCGCGTCACACTGCGGGCACAAGTCCGGTGGCTGCGGGGCGCGTCGGACATTCTGTTCCGACTTCATGGCAACTGGCTGGAAGCCACCACCAATATTCTCACAACCCGTGCCCTGGGAACGCCGGGACTTCCCAATGATTCCGCGGTGGCACTGACCCCACCCGTGATCACGGAAGTCCGCCACGAACCCGTTGCTCCGTCGGCTCGGCAGCCCGTCACGGTTCAGGCCCGGGTGGAGGATGCCGACGGACTCTCCACGCTGGTGCTCCGCTACCGGCTCGATCCGACAACGAATTGGGTCCTGGCCCCGATGTCTCCGCGCGGAGGCGGAATATTCACGGGCGTCATCCCCGGTCAGACCAACGGATCGCTCGCCGCCTTCTATATCGAAGCCGCCGACAACGGCGTGTCTCCGGCAGTGGCCCACTTCCCATCGGACGCACCCGAACGGGAGGCTTTGGTTCGGTGGGGGGATCCGACGACGCCGGCCGCCTTCGGCACCTACCGTGTTTGGCTCACGCAACGCACCATCGACGCGTGGAAACGCCGGGAACGGCTGAGCAACGATCTGTTGGATGTCACCTTCGTCTATGGACGTGATCGCGTGATTTATAACGTCGGCGCCCGATACAGCGGCAGTCCCTATCATGCGCCCGGGTACGACTCGCCAGTCGGCAATTTTTGCGATTACCAACTCACGTTTCCCGAGGACGACCTCCTTCTTGGCGAGACGGACGTGAATCTGGTGCACGCCGGCAATGGATGTTGCGAAGGGACCCTGCTTCGGGAGTCGATGGCCTACGCGATTGCCCGACAACTCGGGCTGCCCTTCAACCATACCCGGCATGTTCAGGTGTATGTGAACGGCCTGCGCCGGGCGCCATTGATGATGCTCGATTCGCAACAGGCCAATGGCGACTTCCTGGAGCAATGGTGGCCGGGATCCGATGGCGACGGCGATCTCCATAAGATCGCGCTGTGGTTCGAATTCAACAACGAGGTCTCCACGTTCGACGCGGTGGGAGCGAGCTTCGGCAACTTTGTTTCGGACGGCCGGAAGAAGCTGGCGCGATACCGTTGGAATTGGCCCCGCCGCAGCGCCCCCCACAGCATCAACGACTACACCCATCTCTTCGCCCTCCACGATGCGATGCTCACCGCCTCCACCTCGAGCGCCTACACCCAACGGTTGGAATCGACCGTCGACCCTGACAATTGGGCCCGGACCGTGGCGGTCGAGCACCTGATTGGCAACCCCGACAGCTTCGCCTATGGCGGCGGCCAGAACATGTTCACCTACAAGCCGCCCCAAGGTCGCTGGCAATGGATCCTGTGGGACATCGACTTTGCCTTTCAGGCGGAGCCGCCCACCAACAGCGTCTTCACCTTTGGCGGCGCGGAACTCGAGCGTTTCCTGAGGCATCCCCCGTTCTTTCGGATGTACTATCGCGCGCTCAAGGCGGCCGTCGACGGCCCGATGTCGGCCGCGTTTTCCAATTCCTACCTGGAGACCCGATACCAGGCGCTACGCAGCGCCGGGTTCAACCCAGAAAGCCCGCAATCCATTAAGAGCTACCTGGCCGCGCGAAGCGCATCGGTGACGCGAACGCTGTCGGCCCTGCGGACGGAGTTCCGGGTCAGTTCCCCTCCGGATGTGGTAGCCATGACCAACCCGGTGGTCATCCAAGGCTTCGCGCCCGTCGAGGTCACCGACATTTTGGTCAATGGGCAGGCCTGGCCGGTGCAATGGACCTCGCTCTACGCCTGGACGGCCCGGGTCGCCCTGGCGCCGGGCGTGCATGACCTTGTGGTGCAGGGACGCGGGATGGCCAACGACCTCATCGGCGGCACCACCCATCACGTTCGCGTGGAGTTCAAAGGTTCGGCAGATCCTGCGCTCGGAAGCGTTTTCATCAACGAGTGGATGTCCGCCAACACCGCCGTCATCGCAGATCCGGCCGACGGCGGCTTCGACGATTGGTTCGAAGTCTACAATGCCGGAACCCAGGAGGTGGACTTGGGAGGGTATTATTTTTCCAACGATCTCACCCAGCGCACGCAATGGCGATTGCCGCCACGGGTGATCCTACCCGCCCGAGGTTTTCTTCAGATCTGGGCCGACGGGGGGATCCAACCGTCCACCGGCACCGAGCTGCACGCGGGCTTCCAATTGGATCGCGACGGAGAAGCGCTCGCCCTCTTCAGTCCGAGCGGATTGCTTATCGACGGAATTGAGTTCGGAGCCCAGGCGACCAACCGCAGTTCAGGGCGATACCCGGACGGTGGACCGGCCATGGGGGACCATGTTCAACCCACGCCGGGAGCGCCGAACGCACCCTTGGTTCCACCCGCCGGAGTCCGCCTCACCGCCGCCTGGGATGCCGTCGCCCGGGTGGTCCATCTCACCTGGCCCGCCCGCGGCGGTGCCCGGTACCGATTGGAGACCACGACGAATCCGACATTGGAATCCTGGGAGGTTTTTGTTGAACCAGAGGCGGCCGAAGCCGATGGGAGCATGACGGTGACCGTGGACGCGCGATCCGGGGACGCCCGGTTCTTCCGGGTTGCGGGTGAATGACTGTCCGGTTGACAAGGAGCAGGGGGAGACATTCCATCATCGAATGATTCCCAAAGGCAAAACTGATGGCGCTTTCACGTTGATCGAGCTTTTGGTGGTCATCGCGATTATTGCCATCCTGGCCAGCATGCTTCTGCCAGCCCTGGCCAAGGCCAAAGACCGGGCGCTCCTGGTGAATGATCTCAACAATGTCCGGCAGACGATGATCGCGGCCAACACGTTCGCCACCGACAATGACGATTACCTGCCGTACAGCGGATGGGGGCCTCCGGATCGTGACACCTGGTTGTACGCCGCGGCGGTCAATGGACGTCCGTTTCCGGATGGTGTCGGAAAGGAGGGCTCCCTGATCTTCTCCAATCAACTCGAGTACTTCAAAGCCAGCCAACTCGGCCCTCACCTGGCCACGTACAAGGTGCTCACCTGCCCGAAGGACGAACGCGACCGCACCGCAGGCCGCAAAAAGGACCTCTTCAAAAAACGGAACATCAAGTACACGAGCTACGTGTGGAATGGCGCCATCATCGCCTACCAAGTGCAGCCGCTCACGGCGAAGTACTCCAAGTTCCGGCTGTCGGGCTTGCGACCATCGGGAATCCTGCAATGGGAGAACAACGAGGACTTCGACGAGTACAACTGGAATGATGGCGCCAACACGCCGCACGAGGGAATCTCCCAGCGCCACGGGGGAAGCAGGAACACCTCCAAAATCTCGGATAACGTCGGCGGCATTGCCACCATGGGTAACCTCATGGGTTCCGCGTTCACCATCAAACTGAGCAAGTGGCACTCCCCCGAACTTGCCGGACGCAACGTGTGGCCCGCGACCGCCAATCCCGCCGGTCCCAATGACGCCTGGTACAATCCCGACTCCAAGGACGGCACCTACTCCCCGTAATCCGCCGACTCCCCTCGCATGCACCCGGCCCGACCTCAGGCACCAGGCCGGGCCGATGCGGTCGATCCCCAAGGAATCGCCTTGAGGCAGTCGCATCTCTGCCCCGACGATGCGCCCTCGCATGAAATCGCTGGTCCTCGCTTTTTGCGTGCTCCTTGCCGTCGCGGGCCGGGCGGCCGACAACCTCGATGCGCTCGTGGGCCTGCTCGGCAAATCGTCGGATACCCAATTCCAACTCGACATCCTGCGCGGGCTGCGCGAGGCCACGCAAGGAAGGTCGGGGCTGCCCATGCCGCCCCAGTGGGAAGCGATCGAATCCCGACTCCTCGCCAGCGATCAGGTGGAGATCCGAACCCTGGCGCGCGGCCTTGGACTAACCTTTGGTTCTCAAAAGGCCCTGGCAGCGCTGCGATCCACAGTGGGGGACCGGACCGTCGACGCCGCCCAACGCCAGGATGCCCTGCGGGCGCTCTTGGGCATTCGGGACGCGACCTTGCCGGAGCAATTGCGGGGGCTGCTTCAAGAACCGTCGATGCGCGGCGCCGCGGTGCGTGCGCTGGCCACCTTCGATGATCCGGCGACCGCGCCGGCGTTGCTCGCGGCCTATGCCTCGCTGACGGGGAGCGAGAAGAGGGACGCCCTGGGAACCCTGGCGTCGCGTCCCAACTACGCCCGCCCCCTCCTGGCGGCGGTGGCGGCTGGAACGATTTCCTCGAAGGATCTCACCGCCGAGGTGGTGCGCCAGTTGCGCAACCTGAAGGACGAGGACATCAACGCGTCGTTGACGAAAGTCTACGGGACCATTCGCGAGGTCAACGCCGACAAACAGGCTGAGATCGAACGATACAAACGCATTTTTCGGGCCGGGGGCTCGACACCCGGGGACGCGATCCGCGGCCGGGCGGCCTTCGCCAAGGTTTGCCAGCAATGCCATTCCCTCTTCGATATCGGCGGCAAGGTCGGGCCTGATCTGACCGGCTCCAACCGCGGCGACCTCGATTACATCCTCCAGAACATCATCGATCCCAACGCGGTGATCCCCAATGAGTACCTCGCTTCCACCTTCGAGTTGAAGGATGGCCGCGTCGTCACCGGCATTCTCAAGCAGCAGGACGACAAATCCATGACCGTCGCCACCGCGACGGAAACCGTTTCGCTGGCGAGGTCCGACGTCAGCGAGATCCAGCAGAGCCAGCTGTCCATGATGCCCGAAGGCCTTCTGGCACCGCTGGTCGACCAGGAATTTCGCGATCTGATCTATTACCTCAGCCGGACCGGACAAGCGCCGATGCTGGGAACACCGGACACCATCAACCTGTTCTTTAGCGGTCGCGACCTCACGCTGTGGCAGGGCGACGACACCCATTGGAGGGTGGAGAACGGGGAGATCGTGGGCAGACTGCCCGCCTCGTCCAACGCCGAGACCTTTTTGCGAAGCGAGATGATTCTCGCCGATTTCCGTTTGTCGATGAAGGTCCGCATGAGCCGGGACCAGCCGGAGGCGGCCCTCTTCTTCCGCGCCGAACCGACTCCCGACGGAGAAGTGGCCCGCGGTTATCGCATGGAACTCGGTGGGAACCATTGGGGCCGGTTGCGGGAGCACGGCGGGCGCCCCGAACTGGTCGCCGACCCTGCTTCGGTTTCGGCCAAGGCCGGCGAGTGGAATCAACTCGAGATCATGGCTCAGGCCGGGACCGTGCGGGCGAGTCTGAATGGAAAGCCGTGTTTCGACCTCAAGGACGAGGCCGGCTCGCGGCGCGGCATCGTGGCGTTTCGGTTGGCCAAGGGCACGACGACCGAACTTCGACTCAAGGATCTCCATCTCGAGTTGCTGGGCGATCCGCCAGCGGGCCCGCCGTCCAAATAGGCGCCCACTTGGGTGAGGGCCGTTTCGCGGTCAGATCCACCCGAGACCCGGCGCCGGCCAACGCGCCCCTTTTTCGACTGGGAAGAAGACTGATCCTGGGCAGAATGCCGGCCCTTTCTGGGATGTTGCCTCCACCATGAGCGACCCTAACGCAGCCCCTTTGAGTCCCGGCCCGGCGGCCGAACCGGCCCACCGTGATTTCATCCGCGACATCGTGGCCGCGGATGTCGCCGCCGGGAAATACGCGAAGATCATCACTCGCTTCCCGCCCGAGCCAAACGGCTATCTCCACATCGGCCACGCCAAGAGCATCTGCCTGAATTTCGGCATTGCCCGCGATTTTGGAGGGCGCTGCAACCTGCGGATGGACGACACCAATCCGACCAAGGAGGACGTGGAGTACGTGGAGTCGATCATCGCCGATGTGCGGTGGCTGATCCAGGATTGGGCCGACGACCGCCTGGGGTTCAAAAATCGCGGCGCCACGCCGGCAGCCGTACTGGTGGACGGAACTCCGGATTTCATCCAGGAATCGGCGACGGGCAGCCCTTCCTCCCTCGAGCCGTTCTTTGCATCCGACTATTTCGATCAGCTGTACGCCTACGCGGTCCGTCTGATTCAGAAAGGGCTGGCCTACGTCTGCGATCTCTCTCCGGAGGACACCGATGCCTATCGCGGTTCCCCGGACCAGCCAGGAAGGGAGAGTCCCTTTCGAAACCGAAGCGTCGCCGAGAACCTGGATCTCTTCGCACGGATGCGCGAAGGCGAGTTTCCGAATGGCGCGCGGACCCTGCGGGCGAAGATCCAGATGGCTTCGCCCAACATCTGGATGCGCGACCCGGTCCTGTACCGGATCCGGCACGCGGCGCACCACCACACCGGAGACAAGTGGTGTCTGTATCCGATGTACGACTTCGCGCATTGCCTGAGCGATTACCTCGAGGGGATCACCCACTCGATCTGCACGCTCGAATTCGAGGTGCACCGGCCCTTGTACGATTGGATTTTGGAGAACCTGGGGTTGCCCCGTCCCCTTCCTCACCAATACGAATTCGCCCGCCTGAGCCTCACCTACACGGTGATGAGCAAGCGAAAGCTGCTCCAGCTGGTGAACGAAAAACTGGTCACCGGATGGGATGACCCGCGCATGCCCACCTTGTCGGGTATTCGTCGCCGCGGCGTCCGCCCGGAGGCCCTTCGCGCCTTCGCCCTCACCATCGGCGTCACCAAATACGACGGACTCACGGATGTCGCGGTTCTCGAGCATTGCATCCGTGGAGACCTGAACCCGATCGCCCATCGGCGCCTGGGAGTTCTCCATCCCCTCAAGGTCGTCCTCACCAACCTTCCCGAAGGCCACTCGGAGTTCGTTCAGGCCACCAACAATCCCGAGGACGAAGCCGCAGGTACCCGGTCCGTGCCGTTCGGCCGCGAGATCTACATCGAGAAGGACGACTTCATGGAAGCCCCGCCGAAGGGCTACTTCCGGCTCCAACCGGGCGGTGAAGTCCGATTGAAATACGCGGGCATCATTCGTTGCACCGAGGTCGTGAAGGATGCCGCCGGCCGGGTCGTTGAGGTGCGTTGCACCTTCGACGATACCAGCCGAACGGGCGGCGCCACGGCCAACCGAAAGGTGAAGGGCACGATTCACTGGGTCAGCGCCACGGACGCGCTCGACTGCGAAGTTCGCCTGTACGACCGGCTGTTCACCGTGCCGGAACCGGATGCCTCGGGAGACTTCAAGCACCACTTGAATCCCAACTCCCTGACGGTGATTCGCGCCAAGGTGGAGCCGTCGCTCGCCCAAGCGAGCCCGGAGGTGCGCTACCAGTTCGAACGACTGGGGTACTTCACCGTCGATCCCGACAGCCAGCCGGGTCAGCCGGTCTTCAACCGGACGATCACGCTGAAGGACTCGTGGGCCAAGGACGCCGCCAGGAAGTCCTGAGGCGCTACGCCACGGCGGGTAATCGCCAGGGCTCGCGGTAGTTGTAATGCCGCATGCGGTTGGCTTCCGCGTCGCCCACGAACTCCTCTTTCTCCGGATTCCAGGAGAGCTTGCGGCCGAGACGAATCGCCAAGGATCCGAGGTGGCACACGCTGGCCGAGCGGTGGCCGATCTCCACATCGCAAATCGGGAGCTTCCGGCTCTTGATGCACTCGAACCAGTTATCCATGTGGTCCTTGCTCACATAGAGCCGGACGGCATCCTCGGGAAGTGGTTGGGCGATGATCTCGTCATCGCTGGCTTCCAAATTGCCGCGATTCACATGGATCCAACCTTTCTCGCCTTCGAACGTCGTGCCTGTCTTTCGATTGGGCCCCTGGGTGCAAAGGAGAAGCGTGCCGTCCGCGTAGCGATACGTGATGTCGCTTTCCACCGGCACCTCGAAGCGTTTGGCCGGATCGAACTTGGCCGTGGCCTGAATCTCGACGGGACCGGTTTGATCCGCTCCCAGCCCCCACTGCGCGATATCCAAGTGGTGGGCCCCCCAATTGGTCATTTGTCCACCGGAGTAATCCCAGAAGAACCGGAAATTGTAGTGGACCCGGTTCTTGTTGTAGGCGCGCCACGGCGCAGGACCGAGCCAAAGTTGGTAGTCGAGTTCCGGCGGCGGGTCGCTGTCGGGAACCGGAGTCGGGTCGAAATTCACATAGGTGAGCCCGACCTTGACTGTCTTCAGCTTCCCAATGCGACCGTTGCGCACCAATTCGCAACCGAGCCGGAACTTGTCATCCGATCGCTGCTGACTTCCCGTCTGCACGATGCGTCGAGTTGAGCGGGCCACCTGGGTCATCACGCGACCCTCCCGCAGGGTCAGGGTCAGAGGTTTCTCGCAATAGACGTCCTTGCCGGCCTGGCAAGAGTCGACGCCGATCAAGGCATGCCAATGGTCCGGCGTCCCAATGATCACCGCATCAATGTCGCGGTTCTCGAGAAGTTTTCGGTAGTCCCTGTACTCCGCCGGTTTGCGCCCGTTCCGCTTCTCCACCTCGGCCGAAGCTTTAGCCAGGTGAGATTGATCGACGTCGCAGATGGCGGTGACATTCGCCATCGCTGAACGCATCAAGTCGCTGCCGCGGCCGCCTGTCCCAATCACGCCCACGCGAATGCCGGCTCGCACACCCGTGCCAACTTCGGCAGCGCGGCTTCGAATAGACGGAAACCCCAGGGATGTTGCGGCCAAAGTCGCGGCCGTGACCCCGGTGCGACGGAGAAAGTGGCGACGCGATAATTTCATTTCAACGGACCCCATGGGCACGGGCGGGTTGGGTTTTGGAAGGAATCGCAATGGCGTTGGTTCGGACGACCGCGGGTCGAACGGCCAGGTTGGCTCTCGGAACGGGAGGAGGACGCACGGCCATGGCTGGACGGACCACTCCCGGCCGCGGACTCGTGGCGACGTTCGCGCTGTTGGTCATCACCACACCCGAAGCGTCCAAAAAACGCCGGGCAGCGGCCTGCTTTTCAAGGGTAGGAGTACGGCGCGTCACCCCGGAAATGCCCTGCCCCCATGCGGTAAAAGCCAGCCAGGGAACGAAAAGGACGAATGCGATTCGACGGATCACAATGCGCATGTAACGCCGTCTCTGCGATCCCCGCAAGTGTGCGACTCAGGTTCGGGAACTCAAAACATCCGGGGGCACTCTGTGCCGGGGGCGGCACTCACCCGCGGCGAGGACGGAAGAAGGGAAACACCACCTCGGCGACGGTCACCACGACGAACAGTGTGCTGACCAGGGCGTTCATTCGGAAGAAGGCCACATTGATCCAGTCCAACTTTCGACGTCGGGCGATAAAGTGTTCGAGCATCAGACACGCCGCGATGAGGCCCAGGCCGACCCAATAGGGAAGACGAAACCGGCAGCTGAGGCCAAAGAGGGCAAGCGCCATAAGCATCAGAAGATGCGACAAAAACGCCGCTGCCAGGGCGTTGCGCGGCCCCCAGCGCACGACCAGCGATCCGAGCTTCGCCTTTCGATCGAACTCGTAGTCCTGGAGCGCGTAGATGATGTCAAAGCCGACCAGCCAGAACACCACCGCCAAGGCCAGCAAACCCATCTGCAGACCCTCCAACCCGCTCACGGCTGTCCCCCGCACCGCCAGCCACGCACCGACCGGTGCCAATGCCAGGGCGATGCCCAAAAAGACGTGCGTGAAATCGGTAAACCGTTTGGTCAGGGAATAGAAGCAGATCACCAGCAAGGCAACGGGCGAGAGCCAGAAACAGAGCGGATTGATGAACCAACTGATCACCACCAACCCGGCCCCGCTCAACACCCATAACCCGACCGCGCTGACCATCGAAATCGCACCCGCCGGCAGGTGACGATTGGCGGTCCGTGGATTCAGCGCGTCAAACCGGCGGTCGACAATGCGGTTGAACGCCATGGCACAGGTGCGGGCGCACACCATGGCACCAAGGATCAGGAAGAAGAGGCGCCACCCCGGCCAACCCCGCGTGTCCCGGGCCGCGACCACCATGGCCGCCAAGGCAAAGGGCAAGGCGAAGATGGTGTGGCTGAACTTCACAAACGACAGCCAGGTGCGGACCGTTCGGATCATTCCTCCTCCTCCCGCCACCGTGGGACCAAGGCGTGCGACACTCCCAAATGATCCAGAACCCGTGCCACCACGGTGTCGGCCACCGCCTCCACCGTCGTCGGGCGCGCATAAAAGGAAGGGTTCGCTGGAAGAATGGTCGCCCCGGCGAGCAGCAGCAGTTCCATGTTACGCACGTGGATCAGATGCAACGGCGTCTCGCGCGGCACCAGAATGAGGCGGCGGCGCTCCTTCAACATGACATCCGCCGCCCGCAACAGCAGATCGTCGCTCAACCCGTGCGCGATGCGGCCCATGGTCCCCATGCTGCAGGGGATGACCACCATGCCGTCGAAGGCGTTGGAGCCGCTGGCAAATGGAGCGTTCATGCTGCGCACGTTATGCCGAACGACGTGGGGCCCGATCTTCAGGCCGCCGGGCAATTCCTCCTCCACCACGACGGCGGCATAGCGGCTCATCACGAGGTGAACCTCGTGTTCCGCGCCCTGCAGGGCGTCCAGAAGGCGCTGGGCGTAGATCGACCCGCTCGCGCCCGTCATCGCAACAATGAGCCTCATCCTCCAATTACGATCGCTGCTTCGGACAGTATGCGGAGGCAAGGCCCGGGTCGCAAGACGGCGACCCAAAGGCGCGGTGAACGCCCGACTGGGACGCGCCGCCGTTTCCCGCTAGACTGATCCCGATGAGTCGCCACCACATTCTGGTCACCGGCGGAGCCGGCTTTATCGGATCCCACCTGGTGGATCGCCTGCTCCACGAAGGGCATCGAGTGGTGGTCATCGACAACGGCTCCACCGGTTCCCTGGAGAACCTCGCGGGTGTGCGTGATGATCCACGCCTGGAAGTCATCCACACTCGGGTTTCGCAGTGTCCCCGACTCGATACGCTGGTTCGCGAGGCCTCGTTCGTCTTTCACCTCGCCGCAGCCGTTGGTGTCGAACTCGTCGTGCAATCGCCGGTCGGCACCATTCATAACAACCTCGCCGAATCGGAGGTGATTCTCCGCGCCGCCGCGGAGGCTCGGACCCCTGTCTTGTTCACGTCGACGTCGGAGGTCTATGGCAAGAGCCAGCGAGAAGTGTTCACTGAGAACGACGACTTGATCATTGGTCCCCCACACCTGGGCCGCTGGAGTTATGCCTGTTCCAAGCTGATGGATGAGTTCCTGGCCATGGCCTACGCCAAGGAACACGGGCTCGAAGTCACCATCGTACGCCTGTTCAACACCGTGGGCCCCCGCCAGACCGGCCGCTACGGCATGGTCCTGCCCCGATTCATCGAGGCGGCTCGCAGCCATCGGCCGGTCCGTGTCTATGGTTCAGGACAGCAAACCCGCTGCTTCTGCCTGGTCCATGACACCGTCGAGGCCCTCGTTCGACTCATGCGCCTTCCCGCGGCGCGCGGCGAAGTCTTCAACGTGGGCAATGACGAGGAGGTATCCATCCACCACCTTGCCGAGAGGGTGATCCTGGAACTCCAGTCCTCGTCGAGCATCGAGCTGGTTCCCTACGAAAAGGCCTATGTTCCGGGCTTCGAGGATATGCTTCGTCGTCGTCCCTCCGTGGCCAAACTCGAACGCGCAACGGGTTTCCGGCCGCGAACGACCTTGTCCGAGATCATTCGTTGGACGGCCGGCTTGCCCACCGCGAAAGCATGAGCTTTCAGGCCGCTGACCGGCCCGGAGAGGACGGTGTGGGAGGCGCCGTGAGGGTCCGCTCTTCCGGTTCTGGCGGCGCCCCGGTCGCCATGAGGCGACGAGCCCGCCATTGACTCCAGCTTGAGGCGGCCCAGGCCAGAACGAACAGCGCGCATCCCGCCACCACCATGGCCCCGGCAATCGAGCAATCGAGCCATACGGCCAGGTGCAATCCCGCCAAGGCGCTCACGGCGGCGTGGAGAGTAATCCAGAGAAAGATGCGGGGAAGATTCGAGGACAGGAGCGTTGCCGTGGCACCTGGAACAATGAGCGCCGCCACGACCAAGATCGCACCGACGGATTCGAACGCGCTCACAATCACCACGGCCAACCACGCCATTAGCAGAAAATGGACGCGTTGGGCCGAGATACCGAGCGAGGTCGCCAATCCAGGATCAAAGGAACTCACCAGCAGTTCCTTGTAGAACATCCCGATCCAAGCCGCGGTCAGCAACGAAACCACCAACATCCGCGCCACCGGCACCGGCATCCATTCCCTGCCGCCCACTTTGAAATAGTCCTCAAACGGCACAAATCCGATCTCGCCATGCAGCACGCAGTCGGCATCGAGATCGACGTGATCCGCGAAAACCGTGATCAGGACCACGCCAAGAGCAAACAGAGCGGAGAACACCGTGCCCATCGCCGCATCCTGCTTCACCCGGGAACGCCGGTGAATCCATTCAATGAGTACGGTGGTGATCACCGCTGCAACCAGTGCACCGAGGAACATGGGCACACTGCCCCGGGCCCCTCCCTCGCCGCTCGCGCTGCCGTTGCCTGCCCACCATGCACCGATCAGGAAGGAACCGGCCAATCCGGGCAGGATGCTGTGGCTGATCGCATCGCCCATCAGAGCCATGCGTCTCAGAATCAGGTACTGCCCCACCCAGCCGCAGGTTGTCAGCACCAGAAATCCCATCACCACGATCCACAGTTTTAGCGACACGTTGACCGTCCAAGGTTCGACAAAGACGCGATGCGGATCAAAAGCAGGAATCCAATCGGTCACGGGACTCCTCCTTCCGGGGGCGGCACTCCTTCGACCGCGCGGCCCGTTCGCGCCTGTCCCTCGGCGAGGGTCGGTATCCGTTTCCCGTGCGGATCCGTATCCGCATAGTTCAAACGCCTCTCGAGTTCCCACACCACGTCCTCACCCAGGACGTGTTCGATCTTCTCGGCGTCATCATGAACATGGTCGGCCGCGTAGCGCGCGGCGTGGGTCAGGTAGAGTTCCCAAAGCCGATGATTGCGCACCAGTTCCGCCGCGCGCTTCTTTCCCTCGCTGGTGAGACGCAGCAACTGCCCGTCGTCTTCCACCACCGCCAGGCCATGACGCACCAGGGCTTTGGCTTGTCGGTCCGCGTCATCCAGGGTTTCACGGCGCCGCAGCGCCAGTTCCTTGAGCGTGACGCCATCGCGGGCAAAGGCGCGACTTTCCAGGACATGATAAAGGGCCTTGAGGGTGTTCTCGCGCCCCACCCGCCGATGGCGCGCGCGCGCCTTCACCCATCGAACCACGAGTCCGTGTCGTGGCGCGAAAAGGAAGGCACCGGCAAAGACCACGCTGGCGACCAGCACCATGATGGGCCCGGTGGGAAGGCTGTTTCCGAGGAAAGACAGGAAACACCCGACAATGCCCGTGCCACATCCGATGGTGGATGCAATCAACAGCATGCGTCGCAAACGATCCGTGAGCAGGTAGGCGGCGGCCGCCGGGGTGATCAACATGGCGGACACCAGAACCACGCCCACGGCCTGCAAGGCGCCCACCACCGCGAACGCCAACAGGAGCATCAGGCCGTCCTGGATCAGGCGCACCGGAAAGCCGGTCGCGCGGGCAAAGGCGGGATCGAAACTTGTCACCAGCAATTCCTTGTAGAAAACCACCACCACCACCAGCACCAGCACGGTAACCGCGCTCATCAACTTCAAGTCGCCAGCGCTGATGGCCGCCGCCTGGCCAAAGAGGAACTTGTCGATGCCGCTCTTGTTCCCAGTCGGCAAACGCTGGATCATTGTCACCAGACAGATTCCCACCGCATAAAACCCGGCCAGCACCAAGCCAAGAGCCGTGTCTTCCTTCAACCGCGTGGTCCGCCGAATCGCTGTGGCCACCATCGTCCCCGCCAGTCCCGCCACCACCGCGCCCACGAAGATGGCGACCGGGTTCTTCGTCTGGCCCCACAGGAAACCTGCCGCCACACCCGGCAGCACGGCGTGCGACAGAGTATCGCCCACCAGTGCCAGACGCCGCACCACCAGGAAGGTGCCGAGCACCCCGCAGGCAATGCCCATCATGGCTGCGCCGGCCACCGCGAATCGCAGAGTCGGATCCTGGAAGGAAAAGAAACGGATGGCCTGCTCCAGGATGGCGATATCCGTGATCTCTCCAATTTTCGCCGCTCTCGCAGGCATTGTCAGACCGACGAGAACAACCAGCGCCCAACCGCCCGCCCGCAACAGCCGACGAGCCGGTCGCACCTCGCGGAAAGCGCGACTTGCCGGTGCCGGATGTATGACCTCGGTGCGCACGATAAGAAATGCAGGTTACCCGCGTTGGCGCACCGCGTCGGCGACCTCACTCAAGATGGTCAGGCGTCCGCCGTAAGTCCGCTGAAGCAGGTCATACGTGAACACGTCATCGGTTGGACCGAACGCCACCAAGCGCATGTTCAGCAGCAGGAGCGTGTCGAAATAATTTCGTGCCGTCGGCAGATCATGATGCACCACGAGAATCGTCTTTCCGCGGTCCCTCATCTCGTGCAGCAAGGTCACGATGGCGGCCTCGGTCGCCGCATCCACACCCGCGAACGGTTCGTCCATGAAGTACAGGTCGCTCTCCTGCGCCAACGCGCGGGCGAGAAAGACCCGTTGTTGCTGCCCACCCGACAAATTCGCGATTTGCCGGTTGGCGTACGGCAGCATGCCCACCTTGTCCAGGCTGGCCCGGGCGATCTCGCGATCCTTGGCCCCCGGCCGCCGCAATAAACCCAGGCGCCCATACCTTCCCATCAAAACCACATCCATCACGCTGACCGGAAAATCCCAATCGACCGATTCCCTCTGGGGAACGTATCCCACGCGTCGATGGGCGTGATCCAGGGGCTCCCCGAACACCTTCACCCAACCGCCGGAGGGCGCCACGACACCCATGCAGGCTTTGATCAGGGTGGATTTACCAGCACCGTTGGGTCCGATGATGCCAACCAACTTGCCCGCCGGCACCTCCACATCAATGCCCCATAGAACAGGGCGCCGGTCGTAGGCGACGGACAGATCATGAATTTCGAGGGGGGGAGCAGTGACGGTGTTCGCGTCCATGACATTAAAACGTGAGATGCGTGCGGATCCCGAACAGGTGGGCCGGCTTGCGCTCTGAATCCCCACCCACGTCCAGAATCCATTGGTAATCCGGCTGAATCTCCCAAAACCGGGTCAAAGAGATGCGCCAGGTCAGTTCCAGCGCGATTTCGCTGGGAAAGCCGCCGGGATCCTCCGCTGATTCACGATCCGAACCTCGCGCCCAGGCCACGCCGAGGCCAATCGCATCGTCGAACCGCGCGGGAAGCAATCCCTCCAGAAACCAACCGCCATGGCCCGACCATTCCACGCTGCTAAACTTCTGCGGTGCCCACTCCAAACGACCGAACATGGACAGGGCGAATCCAGAGTCGTCCTCAGCCGCGGCCTCCGTCCCCGGCTGGGCAGCGCGGAGGGAATCGGACCAGAGCTCATAGTCTGCCGCCAGGAAGACGCCGCCACGTGACGTTTCGGAATCGGCTTCGTCGAATGCCGCGGTGTGCAGCCAGCCTCCGCATCGCACATGCAGGCCTCGCGACGCCTCGCCGCTTCCGACTCTCCATCGCGCGATTTCTCCGATGAGAAACCATCCATCATCCCCCCCAAGACTCCACGACGCGACCGGGTCGTGGTCGGGATCGCCGTCAAAGGTGTCACCATCGTACACGCCCACCTGCCATTGCCAGGATTCACTGACCGTCTGGCGCAGGCGGATGCCAAGGCTGGATCGAAAATAGGCGGGCCCAGTGTTTCGCGTGTTGAGAGCAATGCCAGCCGGCCACCCGAACGCCGAATTGAGGAAGGCACTGCCGCCCTCGGTGAAGGCAAACTCGCCATCCGCAACCAGCAACCCGGCGCGAAGATTCCAGGCGTCCGTCACATCGCTTTGCTGCCACCAAACCTCGTAGGGAGCGATTTCATCTCGAAAGGCATCGATGTTACTCACGCCCAGCAAATCTCCGGTCAATTCACCGGTCGGACTCTCGCCGTGGGGCAGGATTCCGCCCAATCGCACTTCGGCACCGCGCCACCCCACCAGACGTTGAAGGTCCAAATCCAAATTGAGTTGAGCGAGCCCTTCGGCAACGACACCGGTGTCAACTCCGCCAGAGAAATTAGCCCAGAACTCGCCGATCCATTCCCCATGCAACGTTACTCCCTGTTCGAGCCAGCGTTGGCGTGCCCCGCGCCAGTCGCCGGTCAGGTGGTCGCGTTCCAACAAGGCCTCGCGACGCGGATCCATGGAGCCGGCGCGGGAGAGGCCGATGGACGACAACGCCTCCGTCTCGGCCACCGCCGACGGCAACAGCAGTCCGGTCGACGCAATAGTCGCTGGAAAAGGGCGGCGCCACCCTTTCATCGAAGGGATTCGACCACCGTGTTGATGTTGTGCTTCAGCATTCCGAGGTACGTGCCGACGTCGTAGCGTTCGCCGCCACCGGAACGCATTTCTCCCGGTGTTCCAAGCGCGTCGGAGAACAATTCTCCGCCCACCTTGGCGCCCGTGTCTTCGCTGATGCGGCGAATGGTCGTGGGCGGCACGCTGCTCTCAACGAACACGGCCTTCAGTTGTCGGGCCTTCACCAGGTCGACCACCTTCGTCATGTCCGCCAGACCCGCTTCAGTGACGGTGGAGATGCCCTGCACACCGACCACTTCGAATCCAAACGCACGTCCGAAGTAGTTGAAGGCGTCGTGGCTGGTGATGAGCACCCTCTGGGTCTGGGGAATCTGTGACACCCGCGACACTCCCCAGGTAAACAGCTCATCCATTTTTCGGCCGTAAGCCTCGGCCCTCGCCCGGTAAACCGCCGAGCCCTCGGCATCCTTCGCGGAAAGGCCCTCCGCAACCGCTTGGACGGCGCGCTTCCAGAGACGAGGATCTCCCCATACGTGCGGGTCCGGATGTCCTTCAAAATTCGCCGGCCGCAGTCGGTCGGATTCCGGCACCGCTTCCGCTGCGGCGAACACCGCCACCCCTCGCATTTTCAGCTTCTTGAAGACCTCTTCCATCTTCCCCTCGAGAAAGAGTCCCGAGTAGAAAACGATCTGGGCGGCGCCCAGTCGAGCCACGTCTCCCGCCGAAGCCTTGTAGAGGTGCGGATCCACTCCCGCCCCCATGAGTGCCGCCACCTCGACGCGGTCTCCGCCGACTTCACGAACCAGATCCGCCACCAGGGTCGTGGTCGCCACCACACGCATCTTCGCCAGCGCGGCGGGGCCGGTGCTCACCAGCAACGTGAACAAAACGCACCCCAGCCAGGCTTTCAGGATTCGCGGATTTTGCATGGTCAATTTCCGTGTGGAGACAAACGGCTCAGGTCCAGCCCGCGCCCCGACACATCGCGTGCCAAAATATCCACTCACCCTTCAACCGCAAGGCAAATTTAGGTTGGTCTAACTTTTTAAGGAGGTTTTAAGTCCGGCGTTGGGAGTTGGATTCCCAAGGGTCTCCGGTTCAGTTCGGCTCTGGAGCGGTGGGCGTTGCCGCGGTGCCAACTCCCGAGGTTGGCAGGGCTGAAGACGCGGTTCCGGCGGCGGCGTAACTGGTGGCCAGCCGCGTGACCACTTCCGGCCCCACGTCGAATCCAGCGGCGTTGAGCGCCAAGGCGGCAGCCCCGAGCAATGGCGCCAACAGCATCGGTTGGTCCTGCACATTCAGGTCTTCCTGCATGGCGCGAAACAGGCTTTCGCGAACCACGGCATTGTGGCGGACCACCGAACCGTTCAGCCAGATCGGCACCGGCCGGATCCTTAAGTCGACCAAACGCGCCGCTGCCACAGCCTGGCGAGCCAACTCGCGCCCAGCATTCTCGCAAATGCGCAGCCAGACCGGGTCACTGGGTTCCGCCTGCTGCGCGGCGAACCCGGCCAGTGCGGCGAAGCGGTCCTTGGAGTACTTGGGCGAGTAGATAATCGGGACGATATCGGTCAGGCTCTTGACGTCGAACCATCGAAGCACCACACCCAGCAGACAGGTTGCCGGACCCGTGCCCTCCGATGCGGCGATCGCGGCGCGGATGCATTCGCGTCCGATCCAGTAGGCCCCCCCTTCATCGCCGAGCAAATGCCCCCAAGCCCCGACCTGGGCAAACTCGCCGCGCTCGTTGCGTGCCAGGAAGCTGGAGCCCGTGCCGCCGACGATCAAGACCCCGGGTTTCCCCAGGCCGGCCGCATGATAGGCAGTCATCACGTCGCTGACCAAGCGGGTGGTTTCAAGGGGAACGATCCCGCGGCAAAGCATTTCCTTCTCCCTGGGTGTCGCCTCGGAAAAGAGGGCCGCGCTGCCGATGACGGTATATCGCAATTGGTTCCCGAGCGGGAGGGCTGTTTCCAGGGAGTGCACCAATTGGGTGAGACTGCGCCGGGCTTCCTGAAGGCTGGTGCCGAAGAAGTTCAACGATCCCGCCTTGGCCGTGGCCAGCGCCTGACCGGAAGGGTCGACGGCGACGCCGAAGCTGTACGTGCCCCCGCCATCAATCCCGATGACCACCGGCAATGCGTCCGACATACCCTCAGCTTCCGAAGCGAATGCAGCGGAGCAATCCGAAAAACGAGCTCTGGCTCTTCCAAACCGCCCCTTCCAATGCCGCTTCCCTGGGAAGAGGGGCTGGCGAAGTCGGAAGGGGCGCGGGCGACTTGGCCGCGCGGTGGTCTCCCATTCCTCCTCCGCGCAAACTCTGCCCTTTCCCCCTATTCCAAACCGCAGGCCCGTCGCGCTCGCTTGAGGGTTGCGGCCGCCACGGTCCGAGCGCGTTCGGCGCCGGAGCGAAGGGTTGCCTCGACGTGATCCAGATTCGCCTCCAGTTCCCGGCGACGAGCGCGGGCCTCGGCGAAGAAATTCCAATAATGCTCGAAGAGCGCCTTCTTTAGGTCCCCATATCCAAACCCTCCGGCGCGCAGCCTATTCTCGATGTCATCGGCGACCGCGGCGGGAGCAACCAGTTTGAGAAGGCGGATCGCGGAGTTCTGGTCGGCGTCGGGTTTCGGCTCCTGCGGCGTGCGACTGTCCATGACGATGGACATGATCTTTTTCCGCTGGGCCTTTTCATCACCGAAGATTTCCACCGTGTTGCCGTAACTCTTGCTCATTTTCTGGCCATCGGTTCCAGGCACCACAGCCACCTCGTCCCGGATGCGCGGCTCCGGCAGCACGAAGGTCTCGCCGTACGTCTCATTGAACTTGATGGCAATGTCGCGGGTGACTTCGACGTGCTGCTTCTGGTCACGTCCGACCGGGACGACGTTCGAATCGTAGATGAGAATGTCAGCCGCCATCAGAACGGGATACGCGAACAGCCCATGATTCACGGCGATGCCATGGGCCACCTTATCCTTGTAACTGTGGCAGCGTTCCAGCAGCCCCATCGGGGTTATCGTGCTGAGGAGCCAAGTCAGTTCGCAGTGCTCGGGCACATCGGATTGGCGGAAGAGCACCGTGCGTTGGGCGTCCAATCCGCAGGCCAGGAAATCGAGCGCGACGTCCATCGTGTTTCGTCGCCGCTGCGCCGCGTCAAAGAGCGACGTCATCGAATGATAATCCGCAATAAAGATGTAGGCGTCTCCTTGGTTCTGGAGCTCGATGGCCGGCCGCATCATCCCAAAGTAATTCCCCAGATGCAGCGCGCCTGAAGGTTGGATCCCCGACAAAATACGCATGAGCGCAGACTAACAGCCCGCCCATGGGGCGTGCAAAAAGAGAACGGCAGCCCTGCCTCACCGCACCCCGCACCCCGCACCTCCGCCTCAACGCGCAGGTGTCGACCCGGGAGCCGCAGCCGCCGGTTTGGCACGCGGAACAAGGCGCGCGAGGCGGTCCTGGGGACTGCCCGCCAGCCAGCCGGCGTACTCGACGAGGTACAGCGAACCGTCAGCGGCGAGGCTCAGGGAGATAGGCCCTCCCGCGAGTCCGCTGGCCAAAGACACGGTGTTGGTGACTTTCCCCGTTTCGGTGCTGACTTGCGCGAATCGAATGCTGCGACGCGGGAAGTCGGCGTAGACCAGTCCGTTTCCAAAGGCGGCCGGCCAGCCGGCGGGCGGTTTGCCACTGAAGAAGGGCCCGACCACCACAGCTGCCGCAGAGTCATGGGGGTAACTGAACCAGGGTTCCACCGCATCGGGAATGGGACAGGGCGTGCCTGGCAACGTTTCGAGTCCGCGACCATCACAACGCGGCCAGCCATAATTGCCCCCGGCTTTCAGCAGGTTGATTTCCTCGCGGTCCTCACGGCGATCGAATCCAACGTCGCCGGCAAAAATGCGTCCCGTGGCAGGTTCCCAGGTCAACGTGACCGGATTGCGGAAACCCAGGGCAAACACTTCGGCACGGGCTTTGGGTTGTTGGGCCCAAGGATTGTCAGCAGGCACCGATCCATCGAGGCGCACCCTCAGGATCTTCCCGAGCAGACTGGCAGGATCCTGCGGCGGATTCTTCGGATCATCATAAAACCGGGGCGTTTCGCCCGGCAAATTGTTGTCGCCCGTTCCGACATAGAGACATTGCTCGACAGGATGAATCAGCAATCCGCCGCCTTGGCCCTGTCCATGGTGCGCACTCGGGATGTCGAGGAGGACCTTCTCGCTTTCCACCTCCACCTGCCATGCCTGGTTCACGCGTTTGGCGGTGAACCGCGAGACGCGATTGGAATTGCCCACCGGCAGCATGGGAGACCGATAGACATACAAATAGCCGTTGGTCAGGAACCCAGGGTCAAACGCAAAGGCGTGCAGCCCACGCTGCCCGGTAGCATTCACCGGCAAGCGGCCCGCCAGCAGGTTGGTTCGCGCTGACTCCGACCAGGTCCAGACGAAGCCACGCCGACTCCCCACCCACGGGGTGCCGTCGGGACTCATGGCCACATGGATGGGTTCCGGGGCGTCGCCCTGGACGAGGACCTCGTAGTCGAGTCCCGCCGGGGTGTTGACGCCGCGCGCCGCGAGACGCAGCCGGTTTTCCCGTTGGATGACGGACAGGTGCCCGCGAAAGAACTCCAGCCCTTTGCGCAGGTCATCTTTGAACTCCGCTTGTTCCGCGGGCCAGTCGAAGACGATGTAACCGTCAAAGCGCTGGCCATCCAACTGGGTCAGCAGTCTCCTAAAATCGAAGCGCCCGGTTCCGAACGGCATCGGTCGGCTCTGCGGCGTAAGACCGCTGATGTCGGTGAGTTGGATTCCCAGGAGTCGCGTGCGCAGGTCCGCGATGGCCTGGAATGGATCGACACCCGCACGCACCAGGTTGAGTACGTTGACGACGACACCGAACCGGGGGTCGCGACCGCGAAGGGCGTTGAGGACCGCCTTGGGATCCTGCCATTGGCCGCGTCCGGTGGTTGTCGAAGAGGTGGAGGAGGCGCCCGACTTCGGCCCTGTCCACAGCCCCACCCCGATGTTGTATTTGCGGATGAGCTTCTCGAGGTTGTCGAACTGGTCGAGAGGCGGCTCACCGACCAGGACCTGAATCTCGAGACTGTCGGCCCACTCAAACAAGCGGGTGTTGGCACTGTGGTTGTTGCTGAACCGGACCCTCGCCGCCACCAACTTCGCCGACGAGGAGGCCACCTTGCGACGCAAGGCGACCGTCTGGTCTTCAGGCATGCCATCGCTCACGCTGACATCGCGGGCCGTCGGCGACAGCGCCTGTCCCAGGCGGATCTCCAGTACATGAGCACCGGAACGCCGGGTTTCTTCGATCGACTCAAACAAGGTCAGGGGCTCGAAGGAGGTGGCGGAGGCACCCACCGCCAGGCCTTCGATCAACGCCGATTCCGGCAGCCGAAAGACCACCGTGGCCGAAACCCGCGGACCGAATGCGAGCAGGCAACCGCACGCTATGAGACTCAAGCAACGGATCATCAAACGCTCCAAAGCGATGGAAGACTAGCAATGCACCGGCCGACGGTCACGCCTGGACGTCGGTTCTTTTTCGCGACGCGCCTTGCCGCTACGCTTGCGCCATGCCGACTCCAACCGACTGGGAAGAGCGCTATCGGACAGGCGACATGCCTTGGGAAAAGGGTGAAGGATCGCCGGGCCTGAGTGATTTTCTTTCGCAACACCCCGACCTGCCGCGGGGCTCGGTCGTTGTTCCCGGCTGCGGCACCGGCCATGATGTTCGCCTCTGGGCCCGGTTTGGCTTTGAAGCGGTGGGTATCGACATTGCCCCCTCCGCAGTTCAACTGTGCGAAGCCAAGACCCAAGCGTTGGGTTTGAGCGCTCATTTTCGCGTGGCCGATTTTCTCCGCGACCCGCCTTTTCTGAGGTTCGATTGGATCTTCGAGCACACCCTTTTTTGCGCCATTGAGAAGACCGATCGCGACGCGTATGTGGACGCCGTGCTGCGCTGGCTGAAGCCGGGCGGACAGTTCCTGGCGGTTCATTACATGCTCCGCGACGGCCAGGGCCCGCCCTTCGGCTGCGCGCAGGAAGAACTCATGGAACGGTTTCTTCCGCACTTCGAACTCCTCGAAGGCCGTGTACCGCGTTCCTACCCAAACCGCACCGGGCTCGAGCTGCTGCTGTGGTGGAAGCGTCGTGCCGACTCGGTGCCTTCGAGCCCGGGCTGACAACGTCAGAGTCGGGTGGCTTCGGTTCGTCGAACTGCCAAATCCCGCAACCGGCCCGCCAGATCCCGAAGAATACCCCGGTCCGTGACGGGCAATCCGCGCGGATCAAATCGCAATTGCTGGTGCAGCCCCAAGCCCTGGGTGGCGGCTCCCACTTCCTCGGGCGACCACCCGGCAGCGGCGAGTCGCTGACTCCATTCGGCCATGGGTTCGCGTTCACGACGCGCCCAACCGCGCGTCGCCAGTTCCTCTTCCACCGCATACCAATCCGAATCCAATCCGGGCCAGTCGTCGCGCACCAACCCGCCGCTGGGGGCATCATCGCGCCGGAGGGCGGCGCGAATCCTTCGAAAACGCCAGACCAGGCCGGCGATCAGCGGCACCACGAGCCAGTACGCCTGGCGCAGCAGTCGCTTCTCGCCCAACCACCACCAACGCGCCATTTGAAAACGCCATTCATTCCATCGCCGCCCCAACGCCGAGGCCCAATCCCCGGACCTCGTTTCCGATCCGAAATCGGAAGGCGGCGTCGGATCAAAATCACGCCATTCGCCATCCACCCAAACCCGCACCCACGCGTGCGCATCGGAATCGCGCACCGTCGCCACCCCCTCCGCGCTCTGCCTGGGACCCAGGGAATAGCCGGTCGCATATCGGGCCGGAATGCCGACGGCTCGGAGCAAGAGGGTCGCAGCGGTGGCGAAGTACTCACAATGCCCGGTGCGATGTCCCAACAGGAATCTACCCAATGGCGTCGTTACTCGCGGATCCCCGATCGTGGCGTCGACCAATTCCAGCGAGTATTTGAATTGGGTCCGGAAGAAACGGTCGATCCGTTCCATGACCTCGGTCTCGGATCGGCCGGCAAGTCCGAGTTCCTGGGCCAGGGCAACGATGACCTCGCGCTCCGTCGGCGCGATTTCCTCCCGATCCTTGTCGGTCGGTTCACCCTCCCAATCGGCATGGGCGGCATGCTCGGCGCGATAGCTGATGACACCGGCCCGAAGGTCGGCGCGCACGGCACCCAGGCGGGTCCGTTCGACCCAATTCGCGGCCAGATCGCGGATCACCCGGGTCCCGGGCGGAAGGGGCAGCAGCCCCGTCGTTCGCCCGCGGGCCAACTCGATCGACACGGCACCCGCACGCCCCGGCCTGGCATCCAGCACCCATTCGTCGGTCAATCCCTCGATCTTCTCAAAGCTGCTGCGCGACGCATACCAGGAGCCGTCAAACCACTCCGTGAAACTGGCCACATGCAACTGCCGTGGCATGGGCTTAGGACCTTCGTCGCGGTAAGTCAGCACCACCCGGCTTGATCCCCCGACCCATCCCTTCTGGCCAATCGCGGTCCTCGATACCCGGCTGGCCGTCCGGTCGCGGTCGAGGCGAGAGGTCCACTCCAGGACCCGACTCTCGATCCAGGGTTGGAGGCCGGCCAGAGCCCAGGAGATTCCCATGCCGCCGGCAACCGCCACCGCCAACAACGATCCGACCAGCCAGGGAGGGGAGCCACGGGCCCGCCGTGTCCACAACGCCAACCCCAGCACCAGCACCAGACCGGCGTAAAATCCAACATGTCCCACACCGGCGGCACTCGCTGACAACAAACTGACGGCGACATAGGGCGGCGCGAGGTCGACCCATGGGTTGGCTTCGCCTTGCCGACGTCGCCATCGCGGGAACGGCAGCAAGGCGGTGGTGGGCACCTGGCCCGGCTGCGACCACACCTGGGCCAGCAAGCCGGGAAAGGTGGCCGCCGGAAGCCACTGCACAAATTCCCGCAGCACATTCCCCACGGATTCCCGGCTGTAGACCAGGAGGAATCCGCCTACCCCCAACGCCCAACACAGATCGAGAGCGCGATGGAATTCTGTCGAAGTCAGATCGAACCGGCGTGGCAGGAGCCGAGTGCCAACGATCAGGACCGCCATGACAAGGGCCAGGGGCAGCAGGCCGGTTTCCCAGCCCCAAAAGGCCAGGCCCAGCGCCACGATCCAAGGCGAGAGCATCATGGCCGGCGCCACGACTCAGCCCTCAGACGTCACAGATCTGCACCCCTTGGCGGAGCGAGGCGAGTGCATCGGGACGTTTCGGAATGAACTCCTGGGCGACGAATCCCTTGAAACCCGTTTCCACGATGGCCTTCATCACCGCCGGATAATAGATCTCCTGGGTGTCGTCGATTTCATTGCGGCCCGGGACACCGCCCGTGTGGTAATGGGCGATATATGGCGCGCTTTCCTTCAAGGTCCGAATGACATCCCCCTCCATGATCTGCATGTGATAAATGTCGTAGAGCAGCTTGAACCGATCCGACCCGACCCGCTTGCACAATTCGACACCCCAGCGCGTGTGGTCGCACATGTAGTCGGCGTGATCGACCTTCGAGTTTAACAGTTCCATCACCAGCACCAGCTTGTGCCGTTCGGCCACCGGCAGGAGCTTCTTCAGACCCAGGGCGCACTGTTCCAGACCCTGTTCCCCGGACAGACCGGCGCGATTGCCGGAAAAGCAGATCACATTGACACAGCCCAGCCCCGCCACCTTCGGAGCGGCGGATTCGAACCATTCCAGGATAGCCGCATGGTTCTCGGCGCGATTCAGACCCTTGGTGATGCCGCCCGGGATCCCACTCACCATCGCGCAGGTCAGATCGTATTTCTTCGCCACGGGAATCTCGTCCAAGCCCAGGAGATCGATGGATCGAATGCCCATTTCCTTCGAGGCCTTGCACAGATCCTCCAACGGCGTCTTGCCATAGCACCACCGGCACACGGAATGGTTGATGCGACCCTTCAATCCACCGGCATCAGCCGCCTCCAACCGCCGGGACAAATCACCCGCCACCGCCGCCGTGGAAGCCGTCACGGTGAGGGAGCGCAGGGCCGAACGACGCGTAACTTTGGTCTTCATGGGAATCCTTTCGGTCCCGGAGTAAACGGTCGACACCCCGGGGCGTCAAATGCCAAGGGTCCCGTTTCCGCGCCTCCAGCAGGCGGTTCGGCCGGTGCGGATTGTTCACAAACCGGCGCGAACAACTTTGAGAACGGCCGTGAACGGATGCGCATACCTTCGGTCGCCGGAGGATTGCCTCGAGCGGTGAACTGGCCTTCCCTTACCCGGTGATCGATTCCGTGGATCCCACCCAAGGACCTTCCACCCCCACCGACCTGCAGGGAGGCCGGACCAACCGTTCCCGTCGCGATCGCGACGACGGGACGGGGCAGTCCACCGGACGCGTTGACCGTCTTCCCCCTCATGCGCCGGATGCCGAGCGAGGGGTGCTGGGCTGCATCCTGATTTCCCCCAACGAGACCATCGGGGAATGCGTTCGCACCATCAAAGCGGGACCGGACGCGTTCTACGACCTCCGACACCAGGCGATCTATGCGTTGGTGATCAAGATGTACGATGATCGCGAGCCGATCGACCTGATCACCGTTCAGCAACGACTGCGCGATGCCGGCCAGCTGGAGGCGATTGGCGGGCTGGCATACCTTAGCCAGCTCGCGGATGCCGTGCCCTCAGCGGCGAACCTCAGCTATTACATCGAGATCGTCCTGGAGAAGCATCTCCTGCGGCGCATGCTTCAGACCTGCACCAACGTCATCGGACGGGTGTACGAGTGCGAGGACGACGTCCCGGCGCTGCTGGACGAAGTCGAACGCGACATTCTTCACATCAACGAGGAGCGGGAACGTCCAGAGACCAAGTCGATCAAGGAACTGGTCAACTCGGCGATCACCACCATCGAGGAACTCCACGCGCGCCAGGGCATGCTCAGCGGCGTGAGCACCGGGTTTCCCGACCTCGACAAGATGACCACCGGACTTCACAAGGGGGAAATGGTGGTGATTGCGGCGCGGCCCTCGATGGGAAAGACCTCCCTGGCGATGAACATCGCCGAGCACGTGGCCATCGACCTCCAGTTGCCGGTAGGGGTGTTCAGTCTGGAAATGACCGCCGAATCCCTGGTCCTCCGCATGATGTGTTCGCGTGCCGAGGTGAACCTCAGGGATGTGCGGGAGGGTTTTCTTGCCGAACGCGATTTCCCACGCCTGACCCAGGCCGCCGGGCAGATCGCCGGCGCACCGCTGTTGATCGACGATACGTCGGGCCTGTCGATCCTGCAGCTCCGGGCCCGCGCGCGGCGCATGTGGCAGCAGAGCCAGATCAAGCTGCTGGTGATCGATTACCTGCAGCTGGTCCATTCCGACACGCGACGCGCCAAGGATAACCGCCAGCAGGAGATTTCCGAGATTTCCTCCGGAATCAAAGCCCTCGCCAAAGAGCTGGAGATCCCCATTATCATCCTCAGCCAGCTCAATCGTGACGTCGAAAAGGATAAATCACGCAAACCCAAGCTCTCGGACCTCCGGGAGTCGGGCGCCATCGAACAGGACGCCGACCTGGTGGGCCTCCTTTACAAGCCGACCACGGGCGACGATGACGAAAGCGTGCCCCGCGACGAGCCGGGGGGCGTACCGGTCAGCCTGCTCATCGCCAAGCAGCGAAATGGCCCCACCGGCGACGTCCCGCTCACGTTCCTTAAAAGGTTTACTCGCTTCAAGCCGGCTGCCAAAGTCGACCCGAACGATGTTTCTTAGGAGCTGGCTGGGGCGATGCTGCATTCTCTTTTGCCTGCCGCTGTGCCTCGCAGCGGCGCTGATTCCCTTGCCGGCTGGGGCCCAAGGCCAGCCGACGGTCAAGGAAATCGCCGTCATGCACGTCGGACCGCGGTCCGTCAGCGATGACTTGGTGCGCGCCAACATCCGCGTCAAGGCGGGCGATCCCTATAGCAAGCTCAACATCGACGAAGACGTTCGCAACCTCTACGCGACCGGTTATTTCTTCAACATCCGCGTGACCGAGACTCGGGAGGTGGATGGTGTTCGCTTAGCCTACTTCGTCCAGGCCCGACCCGTCCTCAGCGACATCCGTTATCAGGGCAATGACCGGTTCAGCACCAAGAAGGTCGCCAAGAAAGTCGTTTCCAAGGTGGGGCAACCGCTGGACGAGGCGCAGCTCTTCAAGGACGCCCAGGAGATCAAGAAGAGCTATGAGAAATCCGGCTACCTCAAGACCGAGGTCAAATACGTCCTCAACATCGATGAAAGCGCCGGCCGCGGGACGGTGACCTTCGACATCCAAGAGACCCCCAAGCAACGCATCAAGCGTGTCGAGTTCCCCGGGCACGCCGCCTTCAAGGAAAAGAAGCTGCGCAAGGTGGTGAAGACCCGCCGTCGGTGGATGTTCTCCTGGATCACCGGCAGCGGACGCCTCAAGGAGGACGTCATCGAGGAGGATCGGGACCGCATCGCCTCTTTCTATCGCAACGAGGGTTACATCGATTTCGAGCTCAAGGATATCAAGGTCGAGGAACTCGATCCCGAGAAACTCAAGGTCAACTTTGTGATCGAGGAAGGGCAGAAGTATCAGGTCGGCAGCATCCGGTTCGAAGGGAACAAACTTTTCACCACCAACGAGATCGTCGGCAACATGCGTCGCCGCGAGGGCACCAAGGTGCACGAAGGTCTCAATCTCAACCCCGGCGACACCTTCAAGCCGAACCTGCATTCCAAGGACATTGATCTCATCGAGGACTTTTACGGAGCCCGCGGCTACATCGATGTCAGCTTCCCGCAGACCCTCAAGGCCGACCGCATCCCCAACACCGCGTCGAACACGATTGACCTCGCCTACCGCGTCGAGGAGGGCAGCCAGTCCTACATCGAAAAGGTCGAGATCAAGGGGAACAACAAGACGCGCGACCGCGTCATTCGCCGCGAACTGGCCGTCAGCCCCGGCGAGATCTTCAACATGGTGCGCGTGCGCATCAGCACCAACCGCCTCTACGGTCTCCAGTATTTTGAGAAGGTCGACGCTCGCGACGAACAGACCGAAGTCCCCAACCGCCGCAATCTCGTGATCGGCGTGGAGGAGAAGAACACCGGCAATTTCAACATCGGCGCCGGATTCAGCTCGGTCGACAACCTGGTGGGGTTCGTGGAAATGACGCAGGGGAATTTCGACCTCTTCAACCCGCCATTCTTCACCGGTGGCGGGCAGAAACTCCGCCTTCGGGCTCAGGTCGGTACGCAGCGCCAGGATTACCTCATCACGTTTATCGAACCGTGGTTCCTGGGCCAACGCCTGTCGCTCTCCGTCGACTTGTACCACCGAGACCTGCAATTCCTTTCCGATCTCTACGACGAGCAGCGCACGGGTGCCGAAATCGGACTGACCAAGAGTTTGGCGGAGTTCTTCCGTTACGGTGAATTCTTCCGCGCTGGCGTCTCGTACACCATCGAGAGCGTGAACCTCGACTTCGACGATGAGGATCTCCTGGCTCCGGTGTCGCGCGACGAAGGACCCGGACACGGTTCCTCGATTATCACCGGAACACCGAGGATCTCACCGGAACTGGCTCAGGAAGAGGGGCGACGCCTCGTCTCCAAGGTCGGCGCAAGCCTGGTCTACGACACGCGCAACGCGGTCATCCTTCCCAACAAGGGTCAACGGATCGAGATCAGCGGCGAACTTGCCGGCGGCGTTTTCGGCGGCGACACCGATTATTACAAGATCCAGCTGCGTGGCGCCCAATACCTGCCCGGGTTCTTTGAAGGTCATATCGTCGAGATCGTCGGGCGCATTGGCGTATCGGAAGCCTATGGAGACAGCCCGCGCGTGCCGTTGTTTGACCGGTTCACCCTGGGCGGCCTTTACACTCTGCGCGGGTTCAAGTACCGCGAAGTCGGCCCGGTGGATGAGAATGACGAACCGGTCGGTGGTTCCACCCATTGGTTCGGCTCCCTTGAGTATTCCATGCCGGTGGTTGAACGCGTGCGCTTTGCCGTGTTCTATGACGTGGGCATGGTCTACTACGACCCGTACAGCTTTGAACTGCGCGAGACTCAAAAGCACTTCTACAATGACAACTGGGGCGTTGGCGTCCGCTTGAACCTTCCCATCGGCCCGCTCCGTCTCGACTACGCATTTCCCATCACCGCCGAAGACTACAACGACACCAGTGGGGGTCGCTTCCAGTTTGGCGTTGGGTACAGCCGCGAATTCTAACACTCCCATCCATGATCCGATATCTCCAATCCCTCGCCCTCGCCACCGCGCTGGTTGGCTTTTCTGCCGCCACCGCCCAAGCCCAAGCCGTGCGCATCGGCATCGTCGATCTGCGCAAAGTCTTCGACGGCTACTACAAGACCAAGGACGCCGATTCCAAGATCAAGGAGGAGGCCGCCGGTCTCGAGAAGACCGCCAAGGGAATGCTGGAGGACTACAAGAAGGCCAACGAGGAGTATAAGCAGCTGCAAGAAGCCGCCAGCGACTCCGCGATCTCCTCCGAGGAGAAGCAGAAACGCCGCAAGACGGCCGAAGACAAACTGCTCGAGATTCGACAGTTGGAACAGCAGGTGACGCAATACCAGCGCCAATCCGAGGCCACTCTGCTCGAGAAGCGCCGCCGTATGCGCGACCAGATCCTGCGCGAAATCCGCGAAACCATCGTCACCAAGTCCAAGGCCGCCGGTTACACGCTGGTTGTCGACACCGCCGCCGAAAGCGTCAACCAGACGCCCGTCGTCCTCTTCACTACCGGCGAAAACGATCTGACCGAGGAGTTGCTCAAGCAACTCAACGCCAACGCGCCCGCCGGCAACGCAGCCGCCGCGGAGGAGAAGAAGTAACCCCCCGCATACCATCGTCGCCCCCGTTCGGGTGGCAGGGATCGCCGTCGCCTCTCATCGAGGCACGGCGATCGCCATTTCCGCCGCCAACTCCGCGAGCCATCGCCTCACGGGCGCGCCATGCTGGGACAACGCATACGGCAGGGATTCATGGCTGATCCCTCCGATGATCAAGAATCCGCTGCCTGGACCCACTTGCCGCCACAATTGCGCGCTGTCTTCGGGCGGCGTCACCCGGTCGACGTCGCTCGCCACCAGATAAGCCCGCACCAATCTGCCTTCGATCGCGGACGTGGTGTCGAGCGATTCGGGCGATACCCCCAGGATGCCGGGTATATGCGCCGCCGCGCGGCGAACCAACCCGGCAGGCATCCATGAGGCGTATTCTTTCCGGACCCGCTCAATCCCGGGTCGGAGTTCCGCCACCGAACCAAAGCCGACCGTGGCCCGGATCGCTGGATCGACGGTCTGCCAACGCAGGCTGATCGCCGCACCCAACGAGTGTCCCACCGCCACATAGGGTCCGTTCACTCGTCCCTGGTCCTCCAAGATTTGCCTCAATTCCCTCAAATCGTTGGTTTCCACGGTTCCCAGGTAGACTCGACGGCCCCCGGAAAGTCCGTGTCCTCGAAGATCGACCAGTACACAGCGCCAACCCGCTTCGGCCAAGTAGAGGGCGCACGGAAAAAGAGATTCCAGGTCCACGCCGTAACCATGCACCAGGAACGCGGTTCCCAACGCCCGATCGGGTGCAGGAAGACCGTCGGCCGGCAAGGAGACCTTCATTTCAAAGTCGTCGACGAACCGTCGATGGTCCTGGCGCCGAATCGTCTTCAGGCGCATCCCATAGTTCGCAGGTTCGACCAGGACCCAATGGATGGGAACGGAGGGAGAACCTAGGTTCAGGGTCCCGCTCGGAAACCGTTCGACGAGACCCTCCGGCCAACGAAGGGTCACCCGAGCCTGGGGGCGAAGAAAATCCGGGGCCCGATTGGGCGCTCGCAACATGGCCTGAGCCACCCATCGCGACGGGGCACAGCCGGTACCCAGGAGAACACCGGCGAGGACCAGAACCGATAGCCACGCACGGTGTCGTTGCCGCATGCCGGATCTTCCCGTGGGCATCGCGTTACCGCCAGTTCTTCCCGTTCTGTCCCCGTCCCTTCCGCACTCCATTGGTCATCGCGAAGCTCCGGATTCGCGATTGCCCAACCCCAGGATCATCCTACCATCCCCGCCATGCAGCACGCCTCCGGTTTTCTGCGTCTGGTCGATGAAGTGCGTCCGCGAATCCGCGAAATCAACCTCGAACAGGCCAAAGCCCGGCTGGCCGCCAATCCCGCCGCCATCCTCCTTGATGTTCGCGAAGACTCCGAATGGCAGGCCGGTCATGCCCGCGAAGCCAGGCATTTGGGACGCGGAGTGTTGGAACGCGACATCGAGCGAATGATTCCGGATCCCAAGACGGAGATCATCATGTATTGCGGCGGCGGTTACCGATCCGCCTTGGCCTGCGATGTCGCCCAGAAGTTGGGTTACACCAATACCGCGTCGTTGGCAGGCGGCTACAAAGCCATGGTGACCGCCGGTTGGCCGATGACCCAGAGCTGAATCGCCCCGAATCCTGGCCGATTGTCCGTTCCTGATCTGATTCATGGACCTCACGTCCAAGCCCATCCCCGCGCGCAAGTTGGGCATCCTGATCTCCTCCCGCCCCGAGCAACCCTCGTTCCGCCACGGCGTCCGGCTGGCCGGCACGGCTCTCCGGGCCGGAGTGGATGTCTATCTTTATTGCATCGATGACGGCGTGTTGGGGGTCAATGACCCCGAACTGCAGACCTTGAAATCCACCGGTCTCAAACTCTACGCCTGCGCTTACGGCGCCCAACGCCGCAACCTTCCCATCAACGAAGCCGCCATGTTTGCCGGGCTCACCATCGTCAACGACCTGATGGCCAGCACGGACCGGTTCATCAGCTTCAACGGATGACAACGTCACCCCAGGATTCGCGGTCCGCGCTTTCATCCCCTCCGCGGCGAAAGGCGCTTTTCGTGATCAACAGCGACCCTCGAACGAGCCCTCGTACCGCCGAAGCCATTCGCATTGCCGCAGGCGTCGGAACGTGGCGGAAAATCGAGGTCACGGTCGTCCTCTGCGAGACTGCGGTCATGGCCCTGAGCGAGTTCCCGGACGACCTGGTCGACGAGGATCATTTCCGTCGGTACCTGCCCATCATCGGGGAGTGGGGACGGCCGGTCTTCGTGGAGACGGGAGCGCCTTTATTGAACGATCTGGGGCAAACACCGGTCCCTTACGAACGGATCACGATCTCGCAATTGGCCGCCATGGCAGCAGACAGCGATTATGTCCTCCGCTTCTAGCACCTCCTCCGCACCGCCTCCCGGGCGCCGTATCCTGCTGGTCTTGACCCAGACGTTGCAGCCCTTGAACGACATCGTGACCCAGGTGGAACGCTCGCTTCCAGGCTGCCAGACGGAGGTTGTCGACCTGACGGTGCAAGATCCGGACTACGACCGATTGCTCCGTGCCATCTTCGCCTCGGACTCCGTCCAGGTCTGGTAAACTTCCGCTCACCATCTCATGCCTTCCGTTCCTCCACCGACAAGTCCCAGGCGACGGATGGGGGGGCCCGGGACGGTGCATAACCACCTGTTTACAAACCGCCGCGGCAAACTCACACTCTAGACACCCTGCGCTAACGTGAACGGAACCACCGCCATCTCCGCCCGCCCGCGTTCTGAGCCGTGGGGTGACTCTCCTGGTTTTGCCCGGGGTTGGGCCGTGTTTTTACGGGAGGCCATCGCGAATCCCCGAGCGATTGGTGCGGTCATGCCCAGCTCTCCGGCCCTTGCTCGGTGCATGGCTCATAGGGTCGACCTTCGGGAGGATGACGCGATTGTGGAACTGGGGGCCGGCACCGGGGTGGTCACTCAGGCGCTGCGCCGGCGACTTTCGGTACCCCAACAATTGGTGGCCATTGAACGCGCGCCGGTCCTCGCCGATCTGCTTCGATCCCAGTTTCCAGACATCAAAGTCATTTGCGGTGACGCTGCGAAGCTCCGGCAATTGATACGTCGCGCCGTGCCCAACTGCCAACGGTTGCACGTCGTTTCAAGTCTTCCCCTTCGGTCGCTGCCGTCCGACCAGGTCCGCGTTATTCTCCGTGAGATCGCCGGGGTCCTTCAAACCGGCGGCAGTTGGATCCAATACACCTACGCCCTCGCCGACCGCCGCGTGCCCGACGGCTTTGTGCGTGTCGCATCCTCGTTCGTCTGGCGCAATGTCCCACCGGCTCGCATCGACGTCTTCAAGCGCGAATCGACGTCCTGACCAGGGTCTTCAGTGGAAAACCGCGGGTGAGTCGATCGCCAACCGCAGGCGGACGCCGCTTGCCGGTCGGGTCCCTTGGACACCGCAGTGGCTGGTGGTCGCATGGGCCATCCTTTCGACTTCCGCGCTTGGCCAAGTGCGGATCTCGGAGTTCCTCGCGATCAACGCAAGCGGTTTGGTCGACAGTGACCGCCACACCGTCGATTGGATCGAACTTCACAACGGCAGCACGAACCATGTCGACCTCACGGGCTGGTTTCTCACCGATCGCGAAGACAACCTGAAGCTCTGGGAATTCCCTGCGACAACGCTGGCGCCTGACGAGTACCGGGTGGTCTTTGCCTCGGGCAAGGACCGCCGTGACCCGGCATCACCGCTTCACACCAATTTCAATCTCAGCGGCGCGGGCGAATTCCTGGCGCTCGTTGAACCCGATGGGGTCACTGTTCATGACGTGTTTCTTGGCGGAATTCCGCCTCAATTCGCCGACGTCTCCTACGGCATTGGCACCACGGATCGCGAGCCTCGCTTTTTCTCCCCGCCGACACCCGGGCGGGCCAATGAAAGCGGTGCCGTCGGGGTCGCGTTGCCTCCCTCTCTGTCTCACCCGGGCGGCACCATCACCAACGCCTTAGAGGTGGTCCTTTCCAGTTCTGCCTTCGGAGCCGAGATCCGTTACACGCTCGACGGTTCCGTTCCTGGACCTGATTCGCCGCTCTATGCGACGCCTCTGCGCATCGATAGCACCAAGGTGCTTCGGGCACGCACGTTTCTCCCCGGCTGGCTACCCAGTCCGATCGCCGGTGCGGCCTATGCCAGGATCGGCGCCAACGTCCGCGCCTTCTCTTCGAATCTACCGATTCTCGTCGTCAACACCTACTCCAGGTCCATCACCGAAGGTTCTCGGAATCCGATCTATCTGTCCGTGCGCCGGCCCCAGGCCGCGTCGGGTCGAACCGGCCTGCTCCAACCGGCGGAGTTCGAGGGTCGCGCGGGAATGGAGATCCGCGGATCCAGCTCGGCCGGCTTTGAGAAAAAGTCCTATGGCATCGAGCTGCAGTCCGAAGCCGGTCTCGACCAACCGGCCGCACTCCTCGGCCTGCCGTCGGATTCCGACTGGGTTCTCTACGCGCCTTATACTGACAAATCGCTGATGCGCGACGTGCTGGCCTACGAACTCAGCCGACGCGCCGGCCGATACGCGCCCCGTACCCGATTCGTCGAACTGTTCATCAACCGGGGAGCCACGGATCTTGAGAACGCGGACTACCAGGGTGTGTACGTGCTGGTCGAGAAGGTGAAGATCAGCCCCGACCGGGTGGCGATCGCCTCCCTGGAACCGGAAGACCTCGCCGAACCGGCCATCACCGGTGGATACCTCCTCAAACGTGACCGCTTCGATGCCAACGACCAAGTTCTCTCGACCTCACGCGGTGTCGAACTCGGCATCGAAGATCCGAAACGATCGCAAATCGGCACCTCCCAGCGCACGTGGATCAAGGACTGGTTGAATCAGATGGAGCGCACCCTCTACGGCACGTCCTGGCGAAGCGCCACGACGGGTTATGCGCGGGACCTCGACGTCGATTCCTTTATTGACCACCACCTGCTGGTCGAATCCTGCAAGAACATCGATGGCTACCGGCTGAGCACCTACTGGCACAAGGACCGTACGGGACGCCTCATCATGGGGCCCCTCTGGGATTACAATCTTTCGTTCGGCAACGCCGATTACCTCGACGGCTGGCGCACCAACGGCTGGTACTATCCCAACGTGGGCGACGTCGGCTACCGGTGGTTCACGCGACTGTTTCAGGACCCGGACTTCCGGCAGCGCTACGCGGATCGCTGGTTCGAACTCCGCAGCGGTCCCCTGGCCGATGACCGCGTTCTCTCGGTGGTGGACGGATTTGCCGCCGAGCTGCGCGAACCGCAAAAGCGCAACTTCGATCGCTGGCAGATTCTCGGGCGATACGTCTGGCCCAACTGGTACATCGCCAAAACCTGGGACGACGAGCTGCGGTGGATGAAAGGTTGGATCACCCATCGCTATGCCTGGATGGACCGCCAATTCATCGCTCCTCCCATCTCGAACCTGGCTGCCGGTCCGGTTTCTCCCGGTTCGTTACTCGTGCTTCAACCCCAGCGCGGAACACTCTATTTCACCCTCAACGGGCTCGACCCGCGGCTGCCCGGAGGCGCCCTTCGACCCGAAGCCACCGCCTACAGCCAACCCATTTCCATCCAGGATAATGTCCGCGTTTTCGCCCGGTCCCGCTCCGGCACCAACTGGAGTGCGCCGTGGGTGGCGACGTACGTGGCCAACCCCATCCCCCTCGCCATCACGGAGATCATGTATCACCCGCCCGATGACACCGCCCTGGAGTACATCGAGATCCGGAACATCGGTGACACCGAAATCCCGCTCTCCGGCATACGGCTGTCCGGCGTGGCCCAATTCCAGTTCCCCGAAGATGCCGGCTCGTTGATTCCAGGGGAACACCTCGTCATCGCCCGGGACCTCACGGCGTGGAGCGCGAGTTCCCGGGCGCGCGCACGGGTGGTGGGAAACTTCTCCGGCGACCTGCCCAACGATTCCGGCGTGCTCCGTTTGGAAGGGCCGCTCGGCGAACCGATCCAGGATTTCACCTACTCCGATCGGTGGTACCGATCCACCGATGGAGATGGCTATTCCCTCACGGTCGTCGACCCCAAAGCGCCGGAGCCGCAGTGGAACGAGGCCTCGAACTGGAAACCCAGCCTGTTGCCGGGCGGAACGCCCGGCCGCGCCAATGTCATTGACCGCGGTCCGCCTCGACTCGATGTCGTCGGTGCAACGACGGAAGGAACGCAGCTCCGAATTTCAGGAAATGCGGGTGAATCCGCCAGCCTGCTGATCAGTACTAACCTGGGTTCAAGTCACTGGCAAAAACGTCTCGACGTCGTGCCCGCCACCTCTGCCCCAATGCAGTGGGTCGAGCCCTACTCCAACCCGGGTTCGGCGGTCTTCTATCGCCTGATATCCCCGCGCCTCATTCCCTGACCAACCAGGTTCCATTGACCTGAGCCAATGGCTAAGTCGACGGAGGCATGGACGCCATTCCGGTGGGCGGCCGAAATACGTCCCATTCCTCGCCGTACTGCGCCAGGTAGCCGGCCGAGTACGCGCGAAAAAACATGTGTACCGGCAGCAGCAGCACCACCCCGACGTAGGGGATGGCGAGGAAACAGGCTGCGACGCAGCACGTCAGAATGACCACCATCACCACGCAGAGGGTGACCGCGATGGACAACAGCAAGTGAAACAAGAGGTAGATCGCGAACTCGAGGGGTGCAGAGGACATCAGGCCATAGAACTTGCCCCAAGCCGACCGGCAGGAGGTCTGACCGAGATACATCACCGGCACCACAAAGTCCTTGGTCAGCTTATCCACCAGGAAGAGTGCCAGGCCGATGACGGCCACGGCCAGACCCGCTCCAATGGAGAGCACCAAGCCCCCGGGGCTAAACGCTTGCTGCTGGATCATTCGAAAAATGGAAACCCCCGTGACCAACGCCAACGGAACCAGGAGCAGCAACCCGCCAAAACCCACGATCACCCGAAAGATGAAGAGACTGAAGGCAGGCGCCGCATAGGCATCCCAGGGCGCCACCACGTCGGCACGACCGGTTGCCACGTTGTGCAGAAACATGAAGCGACCCCGACTGCTAAGCCAAAGCAGGACCAGGCCCACCGCCAGCAAAACCAAAACGCCCACCACCACCACCGGAACCAGCCAGGTCAGGTTGTCCCGGATATACTCGACCGCCCGATCCATCGCCTCACGAACGCCGTTGCCGCCGTTGCGATTCCCAAAATTACCACCCCCACCCCCACCCCCTCCGCCCCCGTCCGCCAAGAGCGCCAACCACGCCGTAAACCCAATGGCCAGCCAACGCCGTAGATCAAAGGGTCGAAACAGGGAGTTCTTCACCCGCTCGATCGCTGGGCCGACCGGAGCGACGACACTGATCGGTCCGCGGCCGGATGGGATGCCGGTATTCATGAGAGACGAGGGGTCCTAGTCGACGGGGACTGTGAGCCAGACCTGCGTTTTGTTCGAGGCCATTCCCAGTCCCTGTTCTCTGGAACCTGGAGCCATGACACACGGGCCGATTAAAAGTGGCGCACAATTTCGTCCCTGCTCATTCGGCCGTTCCGAGCACTTGCGGTTCCCCGCCAAACCATCACAGCATCAGATGTGAATGCCTCCCGCCTCACCCTTCCAGCCCTGACGGCCCTCTTGCTGCTCCCGACCTTCCAGCCGGGTGCGACCGCGGAAACCGTCAAGGACCGTGAAGGCGCGGTCCGTGGCGACAAGGCCGCCCTGGCGCAGGACGCCCGATGGCTCTACAACGAAATCGATCACGGTTTCACGCAAGCTAAACAGTCCGGCAAACCGTTGCTGGTGGTCCTCCGCTGTGTGCCGTGCCTGGCCTGCATGGGCATGGACGCCTCGGTGTTGAACTCCAAGGATCTCGCCCCGCTTCTCGACCAGTTCGTCTGCGTCCGGGTGATCAATGCCAATGCCCTCGACCTGCGCCGCTTTCAGTTCGACTACGATCTGTCGTTCTCCGCGCTCTTCTTCCATGGCGATGGCACGCTCTATGCCCGGTTTGGTTCCTGGAGGCACCAGAAGAACTCCCAGGAAACCGACACGGCTGGCTTCCGGCAGGCTCTGGAAGGGGTGCTTCGTTTGCACCGCGCGTATCCCGCCAACAAGGCGGAACTTGCCGGCAAACAGCCCGGACCGACTCCTTTCGAATCCCCGCTCGAGATTCCCGGACTCGTGGGCAAATACGGCCGTGAACTCGATTGGGGCGGCAAAGTGGTCCAAAGCTGCGTCCATTGCCACATGATCGGCGATGCGCTTCGCACTCATGCCCGAAACCAAGGTCAGCCCGTGCCGGAGGAATGGATCTATCCACAGCCCCAGCCGGAGACCATCGGCCTCCGACTGGCCCCGGATCGCGCCGCCACCGTGGCCGCCGTCCTCCCCAACTCCCCAGCCGCTGCCGCGGGACTTCAGTCCGGCGACGACCTTCTAACCTTGGCGGGCCAGCCGGTGGTTTCGATGGCGGACGTCAGCTGGGTTCTCCATCGCACAGCCAATACCGCCGTCCTTCCGATCACCTATCTGCGCTCCGGTACTTCCAAAACAGCCCGCCTGGAACTGCCGGCCCAATGGCGGTATCGCTCGGATATCTCGCGGCGAGTCGGTACCTGGGGCATGCGCGCCATGGCCCTGGGCGGTCTCCAATTGGTTGACCTTACCGACGACGAACGTCGGGATCGCAAGCTTCCAACCGACACGCTCGCCCTGCTGATTCTTCACGCCGGCGAATACGGCAACCATGCGGCCGCCAAGAAAGCCGGCTTCCAAAAGGGCGACGTGATTGTTGAGCTCGACGGCTCACGGAGCCGCGCGACGGAGAGTGAATGGATTGGTCGCCTTCTGCGGGATCACCGACCCGGGGAATCCCTTCCGGCCCGCGTGCTGCGCGGCGATCAGCAGATCGATCTGCGCCTGCCCATGCAGTGACCCGCGCCGGTCCCACGCGCACCGCACACCTGGTCGCCGGAGAGGTTCGCCGAGGTCGCCAAGGCGTCAACGTTCTCGCAATCGGGATCGGGATCGGGATCGCGATCGGCTGACTCCCCTCAGTTGATCGGGATCTTATAAAAGCACTGCCAGTCGCCGGAACTGGAGCCCAAGGAGACCTTCTGGGCTTTGATCCACTCCACGTGGCCGTCCTCGAAAGTGAAGTTGCCGCCGGCGGGCGCGTTGCGTGCCCCGGTCGGATGATTCGCCGTCTTCCAGTTCTTTCCCTCGTCTGCCCGGACCCACTGCAGTCGGCCATCGAGAATGTTGGTAGTTCGCGAACCGACACCTTGGAGGCGATCGATCAGGACAGGGGCGCCGCTGTAGGGTCCGCCCATTTTGGTGCGCCAATGCCACTGCCCGAGTTTTTCCGAGTCATAGGGCCAGCTGCCGAAATTGCCCTTCCCTTCGGCCGGATCCGGCCGGCCAGGAAGGTAGAAATATCCGGTCAGAATAGGTTGGTTCTCCGAATTCGCGTCTCCGACACGCCAAGTGTCGGCCTGGCGATGCCACTCGTCAGTGGGACAAAAGAGCACGTTGTTCTTGGCCTTCTTCTGGGACTTGGTCCCGGGCTTCTCCGATTTGATCAGGTAGTCCTTCCAGAAGATGGCCATGTTAGTGCTCACCCAGCTCAACGCCTGGCCGCCACGGTTGTCTGGAAAATAGTTATCCGAGTCCGAAGCGTACACGTTCAGGGCGACGCCCCACTGCTTGGAATTGCTGGCGCACAAAGCGCGATTCGCCGTCGACTTGGCCTTGGCCAAGGCCGGCAACAGCATGCTCGCCAGGATCGCAATGATCGCGATCACCACCAGGAGTTCGATGAGGGTGAACCCTGCCGCCAGTCGGCAGCGCCGGACCGTCCCTCTTCGGAACTCCTCGCGAACCTTGGCATCTTGGGGCGGCAATGTATCGGAATGGTTCATGGTGTCGTCGTTCAGGCCATTCCTAGCGTCCACGCGGAAACCCGTGTCTGCATCAGGAATTCTTCAGGAGATCAACAGCTTTTCAGGTCGATGGCAATGGGCGACTTGAGGCGCACCTCCGACGAGGCG
>JAEUHG010000101.1 GCA_016795425.1 Verrucomicrobiales bacterium | reverse complement strand
GGCCGGGGCAGCTCGCCGATGGTCGGTTGGACATCATGGGATTCGGCAGCGTGTGGCTTCGCGCCGCCAGCGAGGGAGATGACGTCTATGCGCCGGCTGTGGCCTATCATCGGGTGGCATCCGATGAGCCGAGCGACCCGGTTGCCAAATGGATCGCGTTTGATTACCCAAATGTCCCGGACGCATTGCGCGGACGCCTCGATGATCCCGATGGTGATGGAGCTTCGAACGAAAGTGAATGGTTCTTCGAAACCAATCCGACGGTCTACTCATTGACCCACGGTCGAATCGAAATACGGCAGATCCTATGGGACCGTGATCGCCATTGGCTTTACGTCTTCTTAACCGGTTACCAACAGGTGCCTGATCCAAGCGTACTCGCGAATCTCCAAGTGAAAACGAACTTGGCAACTGGTGATTGGATTCCAGTGCAGCCGGAGTGGCTTGTTAACCTGACAAGGGGCCTCGGCGTTCGTCTACCCATCTTTCCTTCGAGCTCGCTCATTTTTCGCGTGGCTGCGCCGCCATCTTCGAGCTCGGTTGGACAATAGGCTGCCGAAGCCCGTCAGGGCGGCAGCGGAAAGTTGACGGGTTTGACGGATCCGGGGAAGGGTCCGGGATGGCTGACGCTGACTTGAAGATCGAGAAACTGGTGGTGGGCAACGGGCCTTCGCCGAAGAACGGGCGACCGGTGACGGTGCATTACACCGGTTGGTTCACCAACGGCCAGAAGTTCGACAGTTCCGTCGATCGGAATGAGCCCTTCCAATTTGTCCTGGGAGCGGGCGAGGTGATCCGTGGATGGGACCTCGGTGTGGCCCAGATGAAGGTCGGGGACAAAGTGAAGCTGACACTGCCGCCCGATCTGGCCTACGGCCCGGAAGGATATCCGGGGGCGATCCCGCCCAACTCGACGCTGGTGTTCGAGGTGGAACTCCTGGGTGTCGGGTGAAGGGCAGGGAAGGGTGGTTGGGGAAGAGGGAAGCGGTGCTGCGCCGCAGGGACGCGTCGCGGTCCGGGAGGAGCGCAGGGCCTCCGGTCCCGCAGGGGGCCGAGTGGGGCAATGGCTGCGCCGCAGGGACGCGTCGCGGTCCGGGGAGGAGCGCGGGGCCTCCGGACCCGCAGTGGGCCGAGTGAGGCAAAGGGTGCGCCGCAGGGACGCGTCGCGGTCCGGGAGGAGCGCGGGGCCTCCGGACCCGCAGTGGGCCGAGTGGGGCAAAGGCTGCGCCGCAGGGACGCGGCGCGGTCCGGCGCGATTATCCCAACGTCTTCTGGGCGATACCGGCCAAGGCCTGGATCCACGCAGGATGCTCGTTGAGGCAAGGGATCAGTTCGAAATCGGTTCCCCCGGCTTCGAGGAAGAGCTCCCGACCACGCATGCCGATCTCTTCGATGGTTTCCAGACAATCCGAGACGAATGCGGGACAGATCACCCGCAATCGTCGAACGCCCTCCTTGGCCAGGCGCGGGATTTCGTAATCCGTGTAAGGCCGAAGCCACGGGTCGCGTCCGAGTCGGGACTGGAAAGCGACTGAATAACGTTTGATTCCCGATTTGGCGGCGAAGGCGGCCACGGTACGCAGGCACTGGGCTTTGTAGCAGGTGGCGTGCGCGGGCGAAGGCGTCTCGCAGCAATTCGCGCACGCGAGGCAGTGCTTTCCGGTGGGATCGCTCTTGCGAAGGTGGCGCTCGGGAATTCCGTGAAAACTGAAGAGCAGGTGATCGTAGCCGCTTTGGAGCGAAGGCGAGGCGCTGTCGACCAAGGCTTGAATGTAATTCGGCTCGTCGAAGTAAGGCGCCGCTGTGCGCAGTTCCAACTGGGGCGCCCATCGTTTCTGTTCAGCCATCACATGCACGACGGCGGTCTCGAAACTCGACATCGCGAAGTGCGGAAATAGCGGGATCAGCGCCGCGCGACGCACTCCGCGCTGGGTAAGATTCTCCAAGGCCTCCTTGGCTGATGGGAGGCGGTAGCGCATGGCCAACTCAACGGGCAGGCGCAATTCGGCTTCCAGCGCCTGGCGAACGTGTTGGCTGGTCACCACCAGGGGCGAACCTTCCGGAGTCCAAATCTTCTCGTAGGCCTCGGCCGATTGATGCGGGCGCTTGGGCAGGATGAACGCGTTGACGACCAGGGCTCGAATGGGCCAGGCAACATCGAGGACCCGAGGGTCCATGAGGAATTCGCGCAAGTACCGCCGGACGTCCCCGACCGCCGTGCTGTCGGGGGAGCCCAGGTTGATGAGCAAAACGCCGTCCTGACTCATGGAGCAGCCTGGGGCTTGGTAGGGATCTTTGGATTCAAATAGCCGACGATGCGTTCGGCAGTTCGGGTTCCCGTGCCGAGGGAGTCGCTGAGGGCGACGCCGTCGCGATAGTGACCGGCAATGAATAGCCCCGGCGCCTTGGATTCCAGTTGGTCGAGCAGAGCCTTGTGGTTTCCATAACCGACATCGTATTGAGGGATCGCGGCCGGCCAGCGGGTGATGTGGGAGTAAACCGGGGCGCCGCGAACACCCAGAAGCCGATTCAGATCGCGTCGGACCAAATCAATGAGTTCGGTATCCGGCAGGGCGGCCTTGTCGGCGTTGCGCACCCCCCCGACGTAGACCGTGAGGGTGAGGTGGTCTTCCGGTGCGCGGCCGGTGAACAGCGACGACGAGAAGATGGTTCCCAGGATGCCGAATCCCTCGCGGTGAGGAATGAGCATGCCGAATCCTTCACAGGGGTGATCGACATCGCCCCGGCGAAATCCCAGCACAACGCTGGAGACCGGAGGATAATTCACGGATCCGAGCGGTTGCAGGGAAGGCGCGCCGGGGACGTCGATCTGCAGGCGAGCCAGGGTGTGCGCCGTTCCGCAGAACAGCACCACTCGATGCTCGGCGGTCAGAGGCTGGTCGCCGTGCCGGCCGTTCAGACACCATCCGCTCTGGGTGGGTTGGATGCCGTCGATCCGGCAATTCAAATGAAGATCCTGGCCCAGCGCCTGGGCCAGGGCATCCGGAAGGACTTGGAGTCCTTGATCGAACGAAAACTTCTTGGCGTTGGCTTTGGAAACTTCGCCGCGCCGTTTGCGTTCGCGGGCCCCGAAAATCTGGCCGCGGATGAGGGAACCGTACTGGTCTTCCTGGGCGTAGACTCGAGGAAAGGCGTGTTGAATGGAAAGAGCAGCGGGATCCCCGGCATAGATTCCCGTGACCAGAGGATCAATCGCGTAGTCGAGAAATTCCTGGCCCAATCGGCGCCGGACAAAGTCGGCCACCGATTCCTCCGACTCGGCGCGGGGGATGAAAGGTTCCGCGAGCAGGCGCGACTTCGCCTTCCAGGAGAACAGCGGTGAGACAAAGAATTTGGGTCCCGAGCTGGGGAGAGGTACCGGGCGCCCGTCGCGGACCACATAGCGGGCGGTGGCTTCGGGCCGGGAATCGAGTCGGCGCCCCACCAAGCCGAGTTCACCGATCAATTGCCCGATAACCGGGGAAGTATCGAGAATCGTGTTGGGGCCGCCCTCGGCGAGCCACGGTCCCTCGCGAAAACTGCAAATGACCCCGCCGGGACGTGCGGCGGCCTCGTATACGGTTGTGGCAATGCCGGCGCGCCGCAGTTGGAACGCGGCGGTCAGTCCGGTAATGCCGGCGCCGATAATGCCAACGCTGGCGGTGGTGGCGGGATGGGCGGTGGTCGCAGGCAAGGGAAAGGTCCTTGGTCAGATCGTCCGGGAGAATCGTGGCTCCGCGGTCTTCGGAAGATGCGTGTCGAAACGCATGGCGATGTTGCGGACCAACAACCGGCCCAGGTCGGTGACCGTGATGCCGGACGAGTCCAACCTCACTAGACCGTCGGCGACCATGTCAGAGAACCCGGCCAATTCCTTGGCGAAATACGATGCAAAAGAGATACCCAGGCGGCGATCCATGGTCGCGAAGTCGATGCCAAGATTGCACATGATCTCCATGATCGCAGCGCGGCGGATCTGGTCGTCGTGGGTGACGCGGCATCCCCGGGCCACCGGGAGGCGTCCCTGGGTGACGGCGGCATAGTATTCCTCCAGCGGCTTGAGGTTTTGCCAATAGGCGTCCGCAGTCTGGGAAATGGCGGACATGCCGAACGCGCAGATGTCGGCACCGCCACGGGTGCTGTAGCCCTGGAAATTGCGCTGCAACGTGCGGCTGGCCTGGGCGGTGGCCAGTTCGTCGGTCGGCAGCGCAAAATGATCCATGCCGATGCAAACGTAGCCGCCGGCATCCGTGAGGGTTTCAACGACCAGTTTGAGCAGATCCAGCTTTACCGCCGGCGAGGGAAGCGCTTGGCGCTTCTCGAAAATCTTCTGCGACGGCTTCATCCACGGGACATGGGCGTAGTTGAAGACGGCGAGGCGGTCGGGACGAAGCTCAAGAATGATGTCCAGGGTGCGGCGGAACGAATCGACGGTCTGGTGGGGCAGGCCGTAAATGAGATCAATGTTGAGCGAACGAAAACCGGCGTCGCGAATCCACTGGACGACCTGCGCGGTCATTTCCCTGGGCTGGATGCGGTGCACGGCGAGTTGCACCTCGGGATTGAAGTCCTGAACACCGAGGGAGGCGCGGTTGAAGCCGATCTCCTTGAGCGCCACCACGTGATCCTGCTGAAGCCGGCGCGGGTCGATCTCCACCGAGGCCTCAAGGTCCTCGGCGAGATGAAAGTGCTGATGAATCGCCCGTCCCAGGCGACGAATTTCTTCCGGCGCGAGGAAGGTGGGCGAACCTCCACCCCAGTGAAGTTGGACGGCCCTGCGCTCGGCATGGAGGCGCGGGGCGACCACCGCGATCTCCCGTTCGAGATGCTCGACGTAGGTGGCGCCATTCTGATGATTCAGGGTGATGACCGTGGTGCAGCCGCAGAACCAGCAGAGCGTCTCGCAGAAGGGGATGTGGAAATAGAGGGAGAGATCGCGGGGCTCGCGGTTGCTGGCATCAAGTTCCTGCAGCGCCTGGCTTTCGTCGAACGCCTCGTTGAACCGAGTGGCCGGCGGATAGGACGTGTAGCGTGGCCCGGCCACGTTGTACTTGCGGATCAGATCAAGATCGACGTGTAGCCCACTCATCGGAACGCCCGGATATTGTCGACGAGAGTCGACAGGTTTTGCAGAGGTGCGAGGGGTGGAACGCCATGGCCAAGATTGAAGATGTGGCCCGGGCGCCCGCGCATGGCTTCGAGAATGGAGATCGTGTGCCGCGCGACCTCCTCGGGCGCGCGCGTGAGAATCTCGGGATCGAGATTGCCCTGGATACCGATATGGGAAGGAAGTTCGTTTCGCAGGACCTTCAGATCGGCGCTGGCGTCGACGCTGAGGACCTGGGCGCCGGTGTCGACGAGGTCCCGCCAATGGGCATGGGCCCCTTTGGAGAAGACGATAATGGGGACCCGGCCTTCTAGGGCGCGGACAATGGCACGAATCCACCGTGCCGAGGCGCGATTGAATTCGGCGTCCGGAAGAAGCCCGGCAAGGGTGTCGAAAATCTGCAGCACTTCGGCACCCGCTTCGATCTGCATGGAAAGATACTCGATGATCGCGGCACTCAGGCGCTCGCAGAGCGCGTCGTACAACGCGCGGTCCGTGGACAAGAGGTTGAGGGCGCGGGTGAAGGACTTGGAACTCCCGCCCTCGAGCATGAAGTTCGCGAGTGTCCAGGGTGATCCGGAAAACCCGATCAACGCATGTCTTCCGTTGAGCTCGCGACGAATCAACCGCAACGCGTCGGCGACATAGCTGAGGCGTTCGCGGACACGGTCGGGTTCCAGCCGATGGATATCCGCGGCGGATTCGATGGCGAAATCCATTTGCACGCCGCCGGTGTCGGCGAAGCGATAGGGTTGGCCGAGCGCCTCCGGGATGACGAGAATGTCGCTGAACAGGATTGCCGCATCGAATCCGAATCGCCGGATGGGTTGGAGGGTCACCTCGGTGGCGAGGTCGGGAGTGCGGACGAGGTCGAGGAAAGAATAGCGCTCCTTGAGGGCACGGTATTCGGGCAGGACCCGGCCGGCCTGCCGCATGAGCCAGACGGGGGTGCGATCGGTGGGCTGACAGCTGCAGGCGAGCAGGAACCGTTCACGCGAAGTTCCTGGAGACGACGGGACGGCGGGGGTCGCGGTCACGGCAGGAGGAGGTGATGACGATGTCGTTGGGTTGGGCACGGGACGGCGGCGCAGCGGCTTTGGTCGTTTCCTGAGTTTGGTACAGATGCCGGCTGGGTGCAAAGCCCGGTGATGGCGAACATAGGTTTTCCTTCGCCGCAGGGGTGGGGATCGCTTAGGATCGGGACGTGGACCTGGTGTCGGATCGGCTGCTGTATTTGGTGGCGTTGGCATTTTATGCCGCGGCCACGGGATGGGCGGTGCGCCTGTGGCGCCGCGGCTTCGTGCGCGATGATTGGTGGTGCTACGGCCTGTTGGCTGGGGGATTCCTTCCGAATACGGCGGCGCTGCTTACCCGTGGTTTCTCCTTGGACAAGTGTCCGGTGACCAACCTGTTCGAGGCGGTGATGTTCATTTCGTTCGCCGTGGTTCTGTGCCACCTGGTCATCGGCATCTGGCCGCGTCTGCGCTTCTTGTGCGCTTTGGCAGCGCCTCTCCTGCTTGGGCTTGGGCTGTTTGGAATTCAACCCGGGTTGGACCAACCGGCTCCCGAGATTGGGGTGAGCAAGGGCATCGTCAGCCTGCATGCAGCGCTGGTGTTGCTGGCCTATGGCACCTTTGGATTGAGCGCCGTGGCGGCCGGGCTGTACCTGGTGCAGGAGCGGAACCTGAAGTTCGACAAAGTGCGGGCCGTGATGTCGCGCCTGCCATCGATCCAGAAACTGGAGCGCGTGGTGACGCAGTCGGTGGCGGTGGGGTGGGTTCTGTTGTCGGCGGGCCTGTCGTTGACTGTCGTCCTGGTGCGCCAGAGCGGCAGTGATCTGGTGCGGGGCGATCCCAAGGTGATCTGGTCGATCGTCGTCTGGATCGCGTACGCCGTTCTGTTGGTCATGCGGTGGCAGCGAGGTTGGGGGACACGGCCGCTGGCGTGGGGGGCATTGGGCAGTTTCACCTTCGTGATGCTGACCTTCTGGGGAACGAACATCCTTTCGCCCGCCCACCACTGATCCCATGCACGTCTTCTGCATTGGCCTCAGCCATCGGACGGCGCCCGTCGAATTGCGGGAACGCTTTGCTGTCGGTGCGGACGCCCTGCCAGACGCCCTGTCGCAGCTGCGCGGAGCGGGGTTGGCGGGCGAGGCGGTGTGGTTGTCGACGTGCAACCGGGTGGAGTTGTATGCGGTGGGAGGGCCGAATACGGGAGAGGCGTTGCGTCGGCATGTTCTGGAGCGCACGGGCTCGGCGGTGACGCCGCCGGATGGCGCGCTCTATCTGTACTCCGAGCCCCACAGCATCGAGCACCTTTTCCGCGTGGCTTCCGGGCTGGATTCGATGGTGCTCGGCGAAACGGAAATTCTTGGGCAGTTGAAGAAGGCCTATGAAACGGCCCGGCAGCACGGTCATACGGGGCCGCGCCTCAACAAGGCCTTTCAACGGGCTTTCAATGTCGCCAAGCAGATACGATCCGAAACCAATATCCAGCGCGGCGGCATATCGGTGGCATCCGTCTCGGTGGAGCTGGCGGAAAAGATCTTCGAAACCGTCGAGAACCGCGAAGTGGTGGTGATCGGGGCCGGTGACACCGGGGAGAAGGTGGCTCGCGCCTTGATCTCCCGCGGGGTCCGGCAAGTGCTGATTTCCAATCGATCTCCGGAGAAGGCGGAGCTCCTGGCGACCTCCCTGGGAGAACGCGCCCGGCCCATCGGCGATTGGATGGAAGCGGCACGGCATGCGGACGTTCTGATCAGCAGCACGTCATCGCCGGGTTTTGTGTTGGACGCCGCGCAAGCGGAGCGATTGATGCACGCCCGCCAACGGCGTCCGCTGCTTTTGATCGATCTCGCGGTGCCGCGGGATATCGACCCGACGGTCATCCAATTGTCGGACGTCTACCTATTCAACGTGGATGACCTCCAGGCGATTGCCGAGGCGCACCGGCGGCAACGTGAGTCGGAGGTGGCGCGGTGCGAAGAGATGATTCGGAGCAAGGCCGCCGCACTTCTGGTTGGGGCTCCGGGTTCACGCGGGGATGTCGGGCCGGCCGTGTCAGCGCCTGCGTGATTGTCCAGGATCTTGGCAGTGTTCATTACGAAACCATGGCTTCTTCTTCCACCGGTTCCCGATCGCGGCGTCGGCACGCCCAGGACCTCACGAATCCCTTTCGCATCGCGACCCGCGGCAGCGCCCTGGCGCTGGCCCAGGCCAACACGGTGCTTCGCCTGTGTTCCGAGGCCTTTCCCGGGCGCCGGTTCGAATTACTGATCCTCAAAACCACGGGCGACAAGCTTCAGAAGGCGTCGATGCGCCAACCGTCGGCGAGCCTTCCCAAGGGACTTTTCACCAAGGAACTGGAGGTCGCGCTGATGAGCGGAGCCGCGGACCTGGCGGTGCACAGCCTCAAGGATCTTCCCACCGAACTGCCGGAAGGCCTCAAACTCGGTGGAGTGTTGCCCAGGGCGGACGTGCGGGATGTCCTGGTGTCGCGTGGAAAGGCGCGGGGACTGAGGGACCTTCGGACAGGGGCCGTCGTGGCAACGAGCAGCGCCCGGCGTGGTTCCCAGGTGCGCGCCGCCCGGAACGATCTCACGATCGTGGAGATTCGTGGCAACGTGCCCACTCGACTCAAGAAATTGGCGGAGACGGAGGCATTCGACGCCACGTTGTTGGCCGCCGCAGGCCTGAAGCGGTTGGGAATTTCCATGGATGTCCGGGGTCGTGTGCTCGCACCGCCCGCGCTGGCGGTCCCGGGATGGGGCAACCGACTTTTTGGCCGTCCGTTGCCGGTCAAGTCGATGCTTCCGGCGCCGGGCCAGGCCGCCATAGGATTGGAGTGCCGGGATGGCGATGCCGTGGCGGCCGAGGTGTGCCGGCGACTGAACGATGCGGCGACCCTGGCCTGCGTCGAGGCCGAGCGGGCGTTTCTGCGCGGGATCGGCGGGGGATGCCAAAGCCCGGTGGCGGCGCTGGCGCGGGTGTCGGATTCCACCGTAACACTCGACGCGCTCGTGTTCGAGGGCGCGGGGGTGTGGCGGGCTCGGCGATCCGCTCCGGCGTCGAAGGCGCGGTCGCTTGGATGGCGCCTTGGCCGCGAGGCTCGCAAGGCGCTGGGCATCCGCTGACGAAACGTGCGGGCTGGGTGCGTCAGTGCGCCACCGGTTGCACGTGACGCGAGAGGGCACTCGCGCTGGCCTTGAACACTTCCTCGTGCAGAGATCGGCCGTGCGCGTCAATGGTGACGACGGCTGGGAACTTCACCACCTCAAGTTCCCAGATGGCCTCGGGAGATCCGAATTTCTCGAGAAAATAAACGTCGCGCACTTTCTGAACGCACTCCGCGAGAACCTGGGCGGCACCGCCGACCGCGTGAAGGTAGACGCAGCCGTATTCCTTGCAGGCTTGCTGCGTCTTGGGGCCCATGCCGCCTTTGCCGATGACGCCGCGGACGCCGTGATCGCGAATGATCTGCCACTGGTAGGGTTCCTCGCGGGTCGAGGTGGTCGGCCCGGCGGCCACAACTTTCCAGGCGCCGCTGGCGTCTTTGATCACCACGGGACCGCAGTGATAGATGACACCGCCCTTGAGACTGACCCCGGGAGGGAGCGCCCCGCCTTCGTGCAGGTATTTGTGAATGGCATCGCGTCCGGTGAAGACAATGCCGGTGAGGGCGACTTCATCGCCGACGCGCAGTGAACGGATTGTTTCCTCGGTAATAGGGGTAGAGAGAAGAGTCATGGCAAAGGAGGGAAGAAATGGGCGAGTGGGTGGACGGGTTAATAGAGCCAGCCGGCGATTCTGCCATCGGCGTCCAAGGTTGCTCCCTGCCGGCGGTAGGCCCAGCACATGTAGCTGACACTCACGAAGTAGGAGGCCGGAACACGGTTGACGGCGCAGATCTTGCATCCCAGCAAGGTGGTGGATCCTCCGAATCCCATGGGTCCGATGCCGAGGTCGTTGGCGGTCTTGACGATTTCCTGCTCCAGGGCGGCCAGTTCCGGCACCGGATTGACGTCTTCGAGCCGGCGCAGGAATTGCGTCTTGGACCATTCGAATCCCGTGGCCCGATCACCTCCGATGCACACACCCAGAATTCCGGGGCCGCAACCTTTTCCTTGGGCCTGAAGCACCGCGTCGAGTATCACCCGCCGGCACCCGTCAAGGTCGCGGTTGGCGCCGAGCCCTTCGTCCGGAAGGGAATATTGGGCGCCCACATTCTCGCAACCGCCTCCCTTGAGGACGAGGCGAACCCGCAGTTCGGAGCCCCGGTGCTGGTGAAAATGAAGCGTGGGTGCGCCGGGACCGCAATTGGTCCCGTCGTTCTTTCCGGTGAGAGAATCGACCGAGTTCTGTCGCAGGTAACCCTTCTTGGTCGCCTGCTTCACCGCTTCCCGCGCGGTCTCCTCGAAGGCCACCTGGTCGAGCCCGATCGGGGCGTCGACATAGAATAGGACGCTCCCGGTGTCTTGACAGATGGGCTGGGACTTCCGTTTGGCGAGTTCGATGTTGCGCTCGATGATGTTCAGCGCGGAAGCGGCGATGGTTCCCTTCTTTTCGTTCTCGAGGGACTTCAAAATAGCCTGGTGAACGTCGTCAGGAATTTCAGCCGAGGTACGGCGGATGATTTCAATCAGGGACTCGAGCAACGAATGCATGGGCAAACGCTAGGGGTGAGCCGGCGGGTGTCAATAGATGCGGGATTGGGGAGGGAGACGCGGATCAGGAGGGAAAGGTGGGTGGGGAAGGGGAAAGAGTGGTTCTTCGCACTTCCCCACTGACACTTCCCTGTCCCCGTCAGAGCAGTGCCAGGCGTTCCTGGATATCGCGCAGGGGACGGGTCATGGTGATCTTCTGGCCGTCCTGCAGAATGACCACGTGCTGACCGCCAGGCAGCGGTTGCAGTTCGCGAATGCGCGACAGATGGATGAAAGCCGATCGACTGGCACGGAAAAAGAGATCCGTCGGCAGCTGGCCTTCGAGGTGCGTCATCGTTTCCCTGAGAATGTGGTTGGTCTTGCCGACGTGGAGGATCGCGTAGTTGCCCGCAGCTTCGATCCAATCGATGTCGTCGAGGCGCACGAAGACGACCCTGTCATTGGTGCGAACCATGATGCGCCGTTGTCCCGGCGCCATCGGCATCTTCTGGTCGAGCCACTGCGTCAAACGGCGGTTGGCCGGCTCGGTGGTACGCGTCTCACATGCCCGCTTCGCCCGTTCCACCGCCTGCTCGAATCGGCTCAGCTTGAATGGCTTCAACAGATAGTCCGCCGCATTGACATCGAAGGCTTCCAAGGCGAATTCGTCGTGGGCCGTGGTGAAAATGATGGCCGGGCTGACGTCCGGTGGCAGGGCCCGCAGGACCTCGAATCCGGTCAATCCCGGCATTTGGATGTCGAGAAACACGGCGTCCGGTTTCTGTTCGACGATCGCGGTCAGGGCTTCGGTGCCGCTGGAGCACTCGCCAATGATTTCCACGTCGGCGATTCCGCCGAGGAAGGTTCGAACGCGTTCCCGGGCCAAGGGTTCGTCGTCGACGATGAGCACGCGAAGGGGCATGGAAGGGATGGAACCAGTTGTCGATCGGATTGAAAAGACGGGGAACGAATGGAGTTGCGGATCGTCGAACCGCAACGCCGTCGGGACTCCTTCGAGGCGGCCCAGTGATTGTCGGGGAGGGTGGTGTTGTCCGCGGGAATTCGTCCTCCGCTTCAGGCGGTAGCGAGGGATTTCCAGGGCAGGCGAACTTCGACTTCGAGGCCGGCGCCGGGTCGGTCGATAAGATTCAGACTCGCGGCAGCGCCGTGAAGTTCGGAGAGGCGTGACCGGGTGTTGGCGAGACCGATACCACCACTCGAAGCCTGGCCGGAGGAGGCCAGCCCCTGGCCGGTGTCAGTGACGCTCAGCACCAAAGTGTTCCCCTCGCGCCGGCTGGAGAGTCGGATTTCGCCGCGTTGCTCTTTCGGTTCGATTCCGTGGCGGATGGCGTTCTCGAGCAACGGCTGAAGGATCAGCGTAGGCACGGACACGGTCAGGCTTTCGGGCTCGATGGTTTCGACAATGGAAAGCCGATCGCCGAAGCGGACCTTCTCGATGTCGAGGTAATGGCGTGCGAATTCCATCTCCTTCTTCAAGGGCACCTGAGGGGTGTTGGGCGCGGTCAAGGTGAGGCGGAGGAAGTCACTGAGCGACGAGATCATCTCATCCGCCACATGGGGAGACCGATAGACCAATGTGGCGATGGCATTGAGGGTATTGAAGAGAAAGTGGGGATTGAGCTGCATGCGCAAGGCCTGGAGACGGGCCTCAGCGAGTTGCCGGGATAATTCCTGGGCCTGCCGTTCGCCGGCTCGCAGGCGGCGTTGCTGCCCCGTCCATTCGAAAATCCCCACGATGATCCCGTAGGTGAGCAGGTGGAGGAACCAACGTGTGGTGAGCACCGTGCGCGCCTTCTCCAGCAGCGTGGGCTCCGTCATGCCGCGGTCCCAGGAGCGACCGCGCCCCGGGTTGGATCCATGTCCGACGGCTTCCTGCGGTCGAGAATCGCTGGACGATGGCGACGGCGTTGGGGATGGCGTCGACGGCGCGGCCGAGGGATGCGTGGAGGGTAATGCGGGATCTCGGGGAGGCTCGGGGGGCGGCGGCCTCGGGCCGCGAATAAACCGCATGATCTGCATGGAATCAGGGATCACCCACTCGTTCACTGCCGCATGAAACGTGCTGTAAAGACTGGCAGCGGTCACGGCGCCAACGAGGTGCACCGACAAGCTCACAGGCCACCGGGAGCCCGAGAGCGGGAAGCGCCGGGCCAACCAGAAGATGGGCACCACCAACGGCGTCCAAAGAACGGTTTCGGTCAGGCCGTTTACCACGGCGACCGTCCAGGGGAATGTGCGACCGAAGTTCGCCGACGCGAGGACCCATTGGCTGGCTTGGATCAGGCCGAACACCGCTGCAATCAGCAGTGTGATCGCGCCGCCGCGCAGCCAGTACCAGGCGCCTCGTCGTGGTCCAACTTCGGCGGGGTGAGGTCCGCCCGTTGTCATCGCCCAACAATGCGCGGCGGACGAGTCGATCACCAGCCGGTCGTGATGGACCCGGCTTGCCGCGGGATAAGATCCCCTAGGGAGGGGACGACCACGTTCTTCGATTTCATGGGGCAATTTCGGGCGCTCTTCCGACAAAGGACGGCTTGGCGGAAGGCAACTCCGGGCGACAGGGTCGGAGCTGCGATGCCAACTGTGGATCCTGTGCCGCCGACTGGGTGCCGGTGGAAGCGGCATCCTGGAAAGGATTTTCATTCATGAATCGACCATTCATTCGGCCAGGGTTGGTGCTCGCCATCTGGACGGCGTTTTCGATCGTGGTGTTTCAAGGAACGGCCAACGACCTGGTCTTGTTCGATCCCCAATCGCCGGATGGTCCTCGGGCAACGCCTACCCCGGACGCTCGTGCCGAGATGGAAGGGGAACCGGGGACGCGACGGTTGAGGGTCACGACTGGAACCCGCGAGGCCTGGCCGGGGGTGGCGATGGTTGCGCCGACTGGTCGCTGGGACCTGAGCTCCAACGCCTGGGTGGCCGTTCGGCTCCGCAACTCGGGGACGCGAGAGATCAAGGTGTTCTGCCGAGTGGACAACCCGGGTGCCGACGGCGAGCGGCTCTGCGTGACGGCCGATTTAACATTGGCCCCCGGAACGTCGGGCTCCCTTCGGGTGCCGTTGGAACGTTGGCGGGCGGAAACACTGGGCGGACGACTATTCGGCATGCGCGGATATCCCGCAGGGCCGGGCAAGGAGGGGTCCCTGGATCCCGCACGAGTGAGCCAGCTCCTGCTGTTCCTCGCGCGCCCAACGGAGTCGGCAGTGTTTGAAGTGGAACGGGTGAGTGCCGAAGGTCGGTATCAGAAGCCGACCGCCTGGGGAAGCGACGCTGAGCCGTACTTTCCATTCATCGACACTTTGGGCCAATACCGGCATCGGGACTGGCCCGGCAAGGTCCCAGCCGTCGAAGAATTGGCCGTTCGTCGTGCCGACGAGGCGCGATCCCTGGCAGCGAATCCAGGGCCAACCCACTGGTCACGCTACGGTGGGTGGCTGGGAGGACCCCGGTTGAAAGGAACTGGCTTCTTTCGTGTCACCCAGCATCAGAACCGTTGGTGGCTGGTGGATCCCGAGGGTTACCTCTTTTGGTCCCACGGCGTGGATTGCGTCATGATGCTTGACTACACTCCCGTGGAGGAACGCGAGGCGTGGTTCCTCGATTTTCCGGGGAAACAACCGGAGTTTGCCCGGTTTCTTGCGACCGATCACTTTTCCCTGAAGGGACATTATGCCGGACAGCGGCCGCGGAGCTTCTCCTTTGCCGGCGCCAATCTCGCGAGAAAATACGGAACGAATTGGACGGCGGTGTACCCCGAGGTGGTTCATCGACGCCTACGCGCGTGGGGCCTGAACACCATCGGCAATTGGTCGAACGGACAAGTGACCCGTCGACGCCAAACCGCATACACGGACACCGTCCAGTCCGATGGCGTTCCTACGATAGAAGGCAGCGAGGGTTATTGGGGAAAGTTCCCGGACGTCTTTGCTTCCGAGTTCGCACAAGGGGTGGAGCGGGCCATGGGTGCCAAGCGCGGCGGCAGCGCCGGAGATCCCTGGTGCCTGGGCTATTTTTCCGACAACGAGATGTCCTGGGGCGACGAAACGTCGCTCTCCGAAGCGGCCCTGCGATCGCCGCCGGAGCAAGCTGCCAAGAAGGCGTTCCTCGACGATCTGCGAGGCAAGTACCGGGACGTGACCATGCTCAACGCGAAATGGGGAACCGATTACCAGGACTGGGAGGCGGTCCGGGTGGGTCGCACCTCGCCGGACCGGGAAAGGGCGCGCGACGATCTGGAGGCCTTCTATTCGCGGACTGCGGAGACCTATTTCCGGACGGTGCGCGACGCCATTCGCGCCGTGGCGCCCGGACAACTGTACTTGGGATGCCGGTTCGCCTGGGTGAACGCGAGGGCGGCAGCGGCGGCGGCCAAGTTTTGTGACGTGGTCAGTTACAACATCTACCGTCGCGGTGTGGATGATTTCGTCTTCAACGGCGGTGCGGACGTTCCTTTGATCATCGGCGAGTTCCATTTCGGGGCCCTGGACCGTGGCATGTTTCACACTGGGTTGGTGCCCGTGCCAAGCCAGGAAGCCCGCGCCGAAGCGTATCGCGCCTACGTGGAGGGGGCGCTGCTGCATCGGCAATTTGTGGGGACCCATTGGTTCCAGTGGCAGGACGAACCGGTAACAGGCCGTGTCTACGACGAGGAGAATTACCAGATCGGTTTCGTCGATGTCTGTGATTCACCTTACCCTGAAACCATCAATGCGGTGCGATCGGTAGGGTCGCGCATGTACGAACTCCGGTTCAAAGGAAAGCCATGATGCGTCCATTCGGCCTCCGGTCCATTCTCGCACGCGCCGCCTCCTTGGCATCGCACCCGCCCCAACGATGGTGCTGGTGCCTCATTCCATGGATGGCCGCCGCGTCGGCCGTGGCGGCTACCAAGGCGGATCCGCTGGCGGAGTGCAACGTCCTCTGGTCGACCCCCAGTTCGAACACCTGGGGAAGCATGCCTCTTGGAAACGGGGATGTGGCGGCGAATGCGTGGGTCGAACCGGCTGGCGATCTCGTTCTCCTGCTCTCCAAAGCCGACGCCTGGGACGCTCACGGGCGATTGGTCAAATGGGGCCGGATTCGGCTGAACCTTGAGCCGAATCCCTTCCTCGATGGCCAGCCGTTTGCCCAGGAATTGCGATTGCGACAGGGCGAGATGGCCGTGACCGCCGGTGCGGGCGAACGGCAGGTGACGCTGCGGGTATGGGTGGACGCGCATCACCCGGCGATCCGAGTGGATGTCGAAGGCCGGCAACCCATCCAGGCACGGGCTCGCCTCGACCTCTGGAGAATCCGGGAACAGGTGCTCGAACCCGAGGAAGCAACCGGAAGCGAAAGCTTCGGAGCCACCGAACCCGTGATCTCGTATCCCGACCAGGTGCTCGCGACGACACCCAACGCGTTGGTCTGGTACCATCGCAACACCCGGTCGGTCTGGACCTCAACGCTGCGCCACCAGGGCATGGAGACATGGATCGCGCAGGGGAAGGATCCCCTCCTGTTCCGGACATTCGGCGGGTGGATGGGGGGCGAGGGCTGGGTGCGGCAGGGACCGGACACGTTGATGCGAGACCAGCCGTCCCGACGATTCTCGCTGGACGTCGTCGGCTTGACCTCCCAGACCGCAACGGAATCCGCATGGGTTGCACAACTTCTGGACGTTGTCGGCAAAGCCACTGAAGGGATACGTCGATCTCGGCTGCAAGCCGCGCATCAGCGGTGGTGGATGGAGTTCTGGGGACGAAGTTGGATTTGGATCACAACCTCGAAACCGCTGGACGGCGAAGCCGAGGCGGTACGCCGACTCAACCAGGGCTACGTGCTCCAGCGGTATCTCAATGCCTGCGCCGGGCGTGGGGCGATGCCGATCAAATTCAACGGATCGCTCTTCACCGTGCCGATGCCCGACAAGTTTGATCCGGACTACCGGCGCTGGGGCGGTTGTTACTGGTTCCAAAACACGCGGCTGATCTACTGGCCCATGCTGGCCAGCGGCGACTTGGACCTGATGGAACCCTTGTTTCGCATGTACCGCGAAGCCCTGCCGCTGGCACTGGCCCGCACTCAGTCCCATTTCGACCATGCCGGCGCGTATTTTCCCGAGACCATGCATTTCTGGGGTTCCTGGCATAATGGAGAGTACGGCTGGGGCTGGGTACGCACGAATGAACCGCCCAATCGCGCGCTGAACCAGTATATCCGGTTCCATTGGTCGGGCGGTTTGGAACTGCTGGCCATGATGCTGGCACGACACGCGCAGTCTCCGGATCCAGCGTGGCTCCGCGAAACCCTGCTTCCTCACGCCGACGCCGTCCTGGCATTCTACGCCAAGCACTATCCCCGGCAGCCGGACGGCAAGATCCTGTTTGTGCCGTCGCAGGCTTTGGAAACGTGGTGGGAGACCGAAAACCCGACTCCGGAGGTGGCCGGTCTGCACACCGTTCTCGACGAACTCCTGCGCTGGCCGCCCACGATTCTGGGCCAGGAACGAATCGACCCATGGCGCCAACTGCGTGCCATGCTGCCGCCTGTTCCGCGGCGAACCGCGGCGGGCCAGACCTACATTCTGCCAGCCGAAGCCTTTCGCACGCAGCAGAACATGGAGAACGCCGAGTTGTACGCCGTGTTTCCGTTTCGAGTTTTTGGGGTCGGTCGACCGGAACTCGAGGTCGGCGTCGAGACCTTTCGACGCCGCCAATTCAAAGGCAACGTCGGCTGGCAGCAAGATGACACCCAGGCCGCACTGATTGGACTCACGGACGACGCGCGGCGAATGCTCTTGGATCGTGCCTCACGGAAACATCCGGAGAGTCGATTTCCCGCGTTCTGGGGGCCAAATTTCGATTGGATCCCCGACCAGGATCATGGAGGCAACCTCATGATGGCCCTGCAATCCATGCTGCTCCAACCCGTGGCGGAGCGAGTGCTGCTGTTCCCGTCGTGGCCAACCCACTGGAACGTCGCATTCCGCCTGCACGCGCCGGCAGCGACGGTGGTCGAGGGAGACTTGCAGGACGGAGTCTTGAAACGCCTGGAAATCACGCCTCGTTCGCGGCGGCCGGCCGTCGATGTCCTGCGTTAATCGGGGGCGAAGAATGCGACGGGACAACTGGCCATCCGAGCCAAGGGCCTCAGGGACCCGTCGCGATCCGAAGGCTGCCACGTCGGACTTGTTGGGGGACCGGTCGGACGACAGCATGGCGCCACAACGATGAAGCCAGCCCAGCGTTCTCTTTCCCTTGGATTCGTGTCGGCAATTCTGCCCGACCTCAGCCTCGAACAGGTTCTCACCTTCGCCCGGCAGAACCAATTTGCCTGCGTGGAGGCGATGTGCTGGCCGGTGGGAAAAGCGGATCGCAAGTTCGCCGGCGTCACCCATGTCGATGTCACCGGCCTGACGAAGTCGAAGGCGGAAGCGATCCTGGAATCCTGTGATAAGCACGGGGTTTGGCTGAGCGGACTGGGGTACTATCCGAACCCGCTGGATCCACGGCCCGAAGTCGCGCGCGTGGCCGTGGGGCATCTGAGGAGGGTCATCACCGCCGCGCCCAAACTCGGCCTGACGAACGTCAACACGTTCGTGGGCCGCGACTGGACCCGAAGCGTCGATGAGAATTGGCCGCGCTTTCTCAAGACCTGGAAGCCCTTGATCGCGCTGGCCGAGGATCACGGCGTGCGCGTTGGCATCGAGAACTGTCCGATGCTTTTCACGGGTGACGAGTGGCCCGGTGGCAAAAACCTGGCGACGTCGCCTTCCATCTGGCGCCGAATGTTCCACGACATCCCGTCGAAACATTTCGGACTCAACTTCGATCCGTCCCACTTTGCCTTGCAGTTCATGGATCCGGTGTCGGCTTTGCACGAGTTCAAGGACAAACTGTTCCACCTGCACGCCAAGGACGTGAGGATTCACCGGGATCGTCTGAACGACGTGGGGGCATTCGCGGAGCCGTTGAAATGGCATCAACCGCGGATTCCGGGCTACGGCGAAATCGATTGGGCGCGCTTCATGGGGGTGTTGATGGAAGTGGGCTATCGCGGCCCGGTTTGCATCGAAGTGGAGGACGACACCTTCGGCAAGGATCTGGCGGGACGTCAGGCGGCGCTACGCGTGGCCGGCAACGTGCTGCGCCCGTTTTTCGGCTGAAGACCTTCTGCCTTCTCGAGGTCCGGCTCCCAACCGTCGGCCGTTGCGGTCCTTACCGCGGGGGATTTGACCTATCCCCCGATGCAACTCATCGACCGCTGCGGCTGTTCGAAGCCCGCCTCGCCGATGTGATGGCGTTCTTCCTTTTCGTGGGCGACACCCCGCAGCCAACGAATCAAGTCGGCATCGGTGGCGCCGCCGCGAAGCAGACCTTTCAGGTCCTTTTCAACGACACTGAAAAGGCAGGTCCGGACCTGGCCATCGGCGGTCAGGCGAATGCGGTTACAATGGCCGCAGAACGGTTCACTGACCGGCGCGATGATGCCGATCTCGGCATCGTCATTTTCGAAACGCCATCGGCGGGCGGTTTCGGCTGGGTTGTCGGACGGGACGCTGTGGAGGCGGAATCGTTGCTGCAATCGGGCGAGGATCTCGCGGCCGGGAACGACGAGATCCTTCTGCCACGAGCGACTGGCGTCCAGTGGCATGAACTCGATGAAGCGCAGGACGAGACGTTCGCGTCGCGCGAACTCCGCCAGGTCCTCCAGTTCGTGATCGTTGAGCCCGCGGATGACGACGGCATTGACTTTGATTGGGCCGAGGCCGAGGTCGCGGGCAAGGCGGATGGCATCGAGCACTTCGTCACGGCCGGCGCGGCCGGTCATTCTTTTGAAATTTGCCTGGTCGAGGGAATCGAGGCTGAAGCTGATGCGATGAAGTCCCGACTGGGCGAGAGCCTGGGCATAGCGGGCGAAGAGAAAGCCGTTGCTCGTCATGGCCAGGTCTTCGACGCCGGGAATGGCCGCGATACGGGCCACCAGGTCGGGCAAATCGCTTCGGAGCAACGGTTCGCCGCCAGTGAGGCGAATCTTGGTGATGCCGAGCCCAACAAAAATCCGCACCACGCGCTCGATCTCTTCGAAGGTCAGCAATTCGCGGCGCGGTTTCCACTCGCGGACGATGGTGACGGGGGCGAACGGTGGCGTTGGGTGGGGATGCCGACGAGGAGGTGGAGTCGGGCCGGATGCGTCCCGCGGGTCGGCGACGGCGCCTGGGACGGGTGGAGCCGTGGGATATTCAGAACCGGGACTGGCAACGGCGTGCGATCGCGTAAGGGCGCCGGCACGGTAAAAATTTGCGGCTTCTTCGGTTTCCGGAAGGCAGTACAGGCAGCGAAAGTTGCAGCGATCCGTGACGCTGACGCGCAGGTCCCGGAGGGTGCGCCCATAGGAATCAACGAGGAACGCGGAGCGCGAGGTCACGTCACTTGGGGGTGGCGGGCGAGTTGGTGGAAGTCGAGACCTTGACCTCTCCGGATGTTCGGAGTTCGACTTCGAGTCCGCCGCCGGAGGTGGTATCGGCTTTGGCGGGTTCCTTGGAAGCGGCTCTGGCGCCGGCCAGCGCCTCGCCGCCCTTTCGATTCCCGGTGCCGTAGATGCCACGACGAATCCAGTCGAGACGGCGGGCGACGGTCAGTTCCTCCTTCAGCTTGCGGACCTGGTCGCGCACGAAGGCGAGGTCATTGAGTTGTTTCTCCATGGCGAGCTTCTCGTTTTGGAGATGCTGCAATTCCTTGAGCAATTCCTGGCGGTTGCCCTCGGACGCGGCGAGTTTGCGTTCCGCGCTGGTGATCTGTTCCTCGAGCCCCGTGATGGCAGACTGCAAGTCCCCCATCTGTTTGGTGAGGTCGCCATTGCGGTTTTCCAAAGTGCTGATTTGAGAATCGCGTTTGGCGATTTCGTCCTGGGCCGTCTTCGTTTCAGCGCGGGATTTGGCGAGATCAGTGGTCAGGCCGGCGATTTCAACTTTGGAAGTTTCGATGGCACGGGCGCGATCGGTGAGATTGGTCTCGAGGACCTCATTCACGCGCTTCTGTTCATCGAGGGAACGGCGAGTGGTTTCCCAGCGATTGGAGAAGTCGAGAATGATGACCTCGTTGCTTTGTTGCTGGGCGGCCATCTGCTGGCGGGCCTCCCTTAGGCTGTAGAGAGCCCAGACGAGAATACCGACAACGACGACGAGCATGCCTGCAACCACCTTCATGAGACACACTTTGGGGCGGGGCCGCGGGTTTGGCAATCATCCGGGGCCATGGGTTGATCACCAACCCAGCTTGCAAACCCTCAGGTAAATCCTACCGTCCACACGAATGGACCTGCCGAAGAGTGTCGGGGTCATGATCCTGCCCAGCGTGAATTTGTTCCCGCAGGCGATCTTGCCCTTGTTCATCTTCGAGCCGCGTTACCGGCGTATGCTGCGGGACGCGCTGGCCTCCCACCGCATGTTCTGCATCGCCATGCAACGTCCGGATTCCGAGGAAGAAGCGCCTTCTCGGGTCGCCGGAGTCGGGTTGATCCGAGCGTCGGTCGAGAACCCGGATGGCACCTCCAACATGATCCTGCAAGGCGTCGCCCGCGTTTCGCTGGGCCGGGTCGTCCGCCGTCGACCGTACCGGGTGCATTCCATTCAGGCACTGTTGCCGGAAAATACCGACTCGGCACGGGTGGACGCCCTCAGCGTCAAGGTGAAGGAATTGGTGGGGGAACGCTTTAAACAAGGGCTGCCGCCACCGCTGAAGTTCCTCGGAGAACCCACTTCAGCCGGTTCCGGCGAGGCGCCGTCGGTCGACCAGGTCCTCCGATCCTTATCGGAGATCGCCGACGCGAGTGTGTTGGCGGATCTCGTCTCGTGCACTCTGCTTTCCGATCCGCGGCAGCGGCAGGTGATGCTGGAGACGGTCGATGTGGAGACCCGCCTGCGTTACCTCATTTACTTCCTGCTCAAGGAGATTGAGGACAGTCGGTCCCATCCGAAGAATCCCGAGGAGGAATAGGCGGGACCGGTATCGGTGCTCCCCGTTTGAGACCGTGCCGGGCGCGGTTTTCAAAGAAGATCGAAGGCTCGATAGGCCAGCCAGCCCAGTTGTTCGTGCCACCAGAGACTGAACGTCGCGAAGGCATCTTCGTCCGGGAAGGGCCGCCAGCGCGGCGGCGCGCTGGACCAACGTTCGACCTGGAAATCGCAGGCCACCGGTTCCACCTGGAGTCCCACGCGCTCAAAAGTCGCCACTGCACGGCGCATGTGCAACGCCGACGTGACCAGGACGATGCGCTTCCAACCCTGGCGTTCCGCCAGAATCTTGGCATTCAACGCCTCGTCGCGGGTGGTCCGCACCGGACCGAGGGTGTGGAGATGCAAATCCCGAAAACCCCAGAGCCGCAACCACTCGCGCAGTTGATGCGAATCGGGCGGAGCGCCTGGCGGCGGTTGGACCGGGTCGCCGCCAACCACCAGATTGGTGCACACACCCCGGCGGCAAAGTTCGACACCAGCAATCCAGCGATCGCCCGCCGGCGTGAGATCCAGGCTGAGAAAATCGGAGTAGGAATGCCGCCATCCGCCACCCAGAACGATCACGACGTCCGCCGACGTCGGCGCCTGGGCCAGCGTGTGTTCGAGCCACGGGCGCTCCAGCGCGCCGAGGAGTGGCACCGCCAGGCGGGGTTGTGCGACGAGCCAGACGGCAAGACTGGCCAGTCCAACCGCCGCCGCACCCAGCCAGCGGCGGTATCGAAGACAAACCAAAGTCCCAAGCACCAGGAGCAGCCACGCGAACCCGACGGGGTGCACCAGCGGGGAGATGAACTTAAGGAACCCGGACATCGGTGGCGCTCGAGGATCGGATGCGACGGATGTTTTCCTCGACGCGGTTGAAGTAGGGATTCGGTCCGTCCGGCCATGGGCTGTTGAGCAGTCGATAGACGCCCTCGAACTCGCCTTCCAACCGCGGGCACACGTGATTTTCCCAGAACGCGGGTGTCTTCCGGATCAGGTCTGCCGCATCGACAAACGCCATTCCGGGATTCGAACCGACAGGCGACGCCGACGCCGCTTCCTGGAACTCGAGAAACAGATCGTCAAGGCGCTCGGGATAGTCGGGTGCCGCCATCTGCCCCAGCAGATCCGCCGTGGCAAGAGCGCAGCCGACCCGCCGATCGACCGCTCGCTGGAAGCTTAGGGCGCGAATGTCGGCGTTGACACCGGTGCAACGGATCATGTTTTGGGCGCCGGCGATTTCTTCCGCCGAGAATCCTTCGACCGGAAGGTAGCGGCCGGCAACGTCCGCGCTGCGTTGCACGTGGATGGGGGTGAATTTCGCGCCGGTACCCTGGCGGTCGCCGCGGGCCTTCAAATAGCCGGTGTCATGGAGGAGGATGGCGAACAGGCCAAGGCGGACGGCGCGTTCATCCAGGCCGGGCAGGGAGCCGGACCGATGCCAACCCACCATCAGGTGCGCCAGGCAAAGCGTTCCCTGCATGGTGTGTTCGAGGTCGTGGTACCGGGTGTCCAGGGGCTCGAACTCAGGGTTCTCGCCGGCAAACGAGCGTAGCACCCAGGCGAAGCCCCGGCCCAACAAGCCGGCGTCGCTTCGACCCAGGATCTCGTTCCATGCGGATTCACAAACGCGCCGCACCGCATCGGGATCGCGCGTGTTTACAGACGGAAACACGGGGAAAGTCTAGCAGCGCTCGTCGCCCGCGTCGCCACGATTCTCGATTCCTGAACTGGAGTCAGGACTGCCCGGCGCGCGCCATGACCCGTTGCAGGATCGCCTCTTCCATCTCCACCAGGTGGCAGCGCTGAGGGAATCGGCCTTCCTGCACGTCGGCAATGTACTCACCAAAGGCGGCGACGCGCTCCTGCTGGAGTCGACGATGTTCCTCGACGAAGTTCCGGTAGGCTTTGGCATGGCGTGGCGGGCGTTCCTCGTAGTCGCCAAGGATATCGTCCGAGAACAGGAACTGCGTATCGCACCCGGCGCCTGAGCCCAGCGACATGAGGAGCATGCGCGTTTGGGAGCTGAGGAACCGGGCGAGATTGTGCGGGACACACTCGAGTTCAGCGGCGTAGGCGCCCGCGTTCTCCAATTCCTTCATTTGACGATAAAGCTCAAAAGCTTCGGTCTCCGTCTTCCCGATGGCCCGGTAATTGGTCCAGGTCACGTGGCGCGGCACCATGCCAAGGTGGCCGACGACGGGCAGCCGTTCGCGGGCCATCGCTTCGATGATGAAGGGGCTGGCGGAGCAGTAGACGGAACTGGCACCCCATTCCAACGCGCGAAATCCCACTCGGATCGCCTCCTCGGCCGTCGCGAGACCATGGGGCGTTGCGGCGGACAGGAAACTGTTAGGAGCCGCGGCGACCAATCGGGGAAGACGCGCCTGCGACTCCGGTGAATCGAAGCTGCAACTCATCAGGTCCACCCCCGCGGCCTCGGCCGCGGCGGCTTCCTCCGGGGATTTGACGTGGATATGCGTCAGGCACCGCTTTCCCTTCAACTGCTGCAGGTCAAACACGGTGTATTTCTTGCGGGGTCGAAGCATGGTTCCCATGCTCCTCGAATCCCGGGAGGTGTCGCAATCCGATACCCGGGCATTCGGCGGTATTGGCGGTCCGCGCTCTAGGCGCCGAGATGGACCTCCGCCACTCACCATCGGCCCGTGAAGCGAAGGCGTTGAGCGGATCTGCCTCCCGGGTGCGGATTCCGACTTGAGTCGGTTAACCGTCGGAGGAACCTCACCGCGCCGATGATTCCCCGCTCCTCTCGTCGTCAATTCACCCGCCAACTCGTTCGCCTTGCCGCGAGTTCGCTGGCCCTTCCGACCATGGTCCGCGGCGAGACCGCCGTGCCATCGCTCCTGTCATCCTCGAGTCGACCACGCATGGACTTCGGTGTGGCCTGCGGCGATGTGGGCGAGGATTCTGCCGTCGTCTGGAGTCGCGCCGATCGAGCGGGCCGCATGGTGGTGGAGTGGTCGACCGACGAAAGATTTCGACGCGACGTACGGCGGATCACCGGGCCGGTGGTGGGCGCTTCGACCGACCATACGGGCAAGGTGCTTCTCCGGCGACTTCCGGCCGGTCAGACCGTCTTTTACCGGGTACAATTCGAGGGACGCGGAAGTACCCGGGAGTTGAGCGACGCCGTCGTTGGACGGCTGCGAACGGCGTCGAGGGAGCCGAGCGATGTTTACTTTGCCTGGAGCGGGGACACCTGCGGGCAGGGTTACGGGATTGATGCATCCCGCGGTGGGTTGGCGACTTATCGCGCGATCCACGGGTTGGAACCGGATTTTCTCGTTCATTCCGGCGACCTGATTTACGCCGACAATCCGATCCCGGCTTCGATCGATCTACCGGACGGCACTCGCTGGAGAAATTTGGTGACCGCGGAGAAGAGCAAAGTTGCGGAGACATTGGCGGAGTTTCACGGCAACTATCGGTATCCGTTGCAGGATCCGCAGGTTCGCGAGTGCAATGCCCATGTTCCCGTCTTTGCTCAATGGGATGATCACGAGGTGCGGAACAATTGGTATCCGGGACAGAAACTGGCGGAGGACGACCGTTATGTCGTCAAGGATGTGGACCTCTTGGCGGCACGGGCTCGGCAGGCGTTCTTTGATTATCAACCCGTACGCCCCTCGCGCGACGCAAAGATCTACCGGGTCGTCAGGCGCGGGCCGCTCTGCGACCTTTTCTTTCTGGATCTCCGCTCTTACCGGAGCGCCAACAACACCAATCGGCAACCGACCCTGGGTGCCGATTCGCGTATCCTGGGCGAGAACCAATGGAAATGGATCACGTCAGCCCTTCGACGGAGCACGGCACGATGGAAGATCGTGTGTTGCGACATGCCATTGGGCCTTAACGTGGGTGATACCGGAGGTCGCTGGGAGGCGGTGGCCAACGGCGATCCCGGTGCACCGTTGGGAAGGGAACTCGAGATCGCAGAACTGCTAAAGTCCTTGAAGCGTTCCCGGGTTCGCAATGTGTTGTGGCTCACCGCGGACGTTCACTATGCGGCGGCCCATCATTATGATCCGGCGCGAGCCGTGTTTACGGAGTTTGACCCGTTCTGGGAGTTCGTCAGCGGGCCCTTGCACGCGGGATCGTTCGGTCCGGGCGACTTTGATCGAACCTTCGGGCCCGAGGTGCGCTGGCGTTCCCGGGAACCTGGCGCACTGCAGAATCTCCCACCATCGGCAAACCAGCAGTACTTCGGTACGGTCCGCATCGCTGCGTCGAGCGGGGTGGCGACGGTCACGCAGTACAATCGTCTTGGCGAAAGGCTTTGGTCGGTTGAGATCCCGCCCGTTTAGACTGGGCCAAACCGGTCCATCGAAGACGGAGCGGAAGTCGAAGTTCCCGCATCTGGCGGCAAGGAAGTTGGCGCGAGCAGGGGCGGCGCCTACCGTGCGGTCGTGAGAATTGGATCTCGCATCTGGCAGGCCGTCGTCGCTTCCACCCTCAGCTTGGCGGCTGCCGAGGCGGCAGAGAGCGCCCGCACGCCCAGGGAATGGGTCGATCCGCGGATTGGAACCGCCCATTGCCGATGGTTCTTCCCGACCCCCGCCGCGGTTCCTTTTGGCATGGCGAAACCGGCGGCGGCGACCGACGCGCACTTGGGGAACAAATCGGGATGGGAAGCGGTCGGGTATGACGTGCGTCATGATTCGATCGAGAGTTTCGTTCAATTCCACGAATTCCAGATCGGCGGCATCGCTTTGATGCCGACATCGGGTCGACTTCAGACCGTGCCTGGACCTCTGGACCAACCGGACGCCGGGTACCGGTCCCGATTCCGTCGCGCCGACGAAGTCGCCGAGCCCGGCTACTATCGCGTTGATCTCGAAGACGGCGGGATCCGGGCGGAACTGACCGCCACGCCGCGGGTGGGTTTTCATCGATTCACCTATCCCGCCGGCTCGACGCCTCACCTGATCTTCGATGTCGGCAATCGCCAAGGGGAGAGCGGTCCGGTGCTGGATGCCTACGTGAAACGGTCGGGCCCTCGCGAAGTCGAGGGATTCGTGGTGACGCATCCGGAATACGCTCGGCGCTATCAACCCGGCGCGGTCATCAAAATGTACTTCGTCGCCCGCGTGAATCGTGAGGTGTCGGGCTGCGGGACGTTCCGAGGCGAATCGACCTTCCCGGGCGACACCGCTTTGCAGGGGCCTGGCTGTGGGCTGTACCTGGATTTCGACGGACGCGACGGCTGCGTGGTCGAGGTCCAGGTCGGGCTGTCTTACACCGGGATCGAAAGAGCGCGGCGAAACCTCGAGGCGGAGGCGTCGACGTTGACGTTTGATCGGGCTCGTGAGCGGGCGCGCGAGCGATGGGATGCGATGCTGGGTCGGATCCAGGTCGAGGGCGGCCGCGACGCGGATCGGATCAAGTTTTACACCGGCCTGTATCACGCGCTGCTCGGGCGAGGATTGGCCAGTGACGTCGACGGAGCCTATCCAAAGAATGATGGCGGCGTGGGGCGGATTCCGCCGAATGCCGACGGCACGCTGCCGTACCAGCACTACAACACCGATGCCATCTGGGGCGCATTCTGGAACCTGACCCAGCTCTGGGCGCTGGCCTATCCGGATTACCTGAGCGAATTCGTGCGCTGCCAGTTGGACCTGTACCGGGACTGCGGCTGGTTACCGGATGGAATTGCGGCCGGGAAGTTTGTGTCGGGCGTGGGAACCGATTTCATGGGACTCGTGGTGGCCAGCGCTTACCTCCGTGGCATCCGGGACTTCGATTCCGCGGTGGCATACGCCGCCGTGGCCAAGAACGAACTCGGTTGGCAGAACCGTCCCGAGGGAGTGGGAAAGGCTGACACGCGGGCCTTTCTCGAGCACGGCTATGTTCCCCAGATCCGCAGCAGCGAAGGCTACAGCGGCAGCACCGCGGAGGGATCCCAGTTCTCGGCGTCGCACACCCTGGAATACAGCTTCTCGGCATTCGCCGCCGCGCAATTCGCCGAGGCGTTGGGCAAGGACGCGGAGCGCGTTCGATTCATGGAATTATCCAAGGGTTGGCAACATCTCTTCGACGCCGAAACGGGGTTTATTCGACCGAAGGAAGCCTCGGGCAGGTTTGTTTCGGAGTTCCATCCGCGCAAGGCGTGGCAAGGATTTCAGGAAGGCAACGCCTACCAATACACCTTTTATGTTCCCCACGATCCGGCCGGTCTGATCGCGCGGCTGGGGGCGGATACCTTCATCGCCCGGCTCCAGGAGATCTTCGAGAAAGCCGAGAAGGCGAAGTTCGGCGGCGGCGAAACGGTCGACGCCTTCGCGGGTGTGGAGAGCCTCTACAATCACGGCAACCAACCCGGACTTCACATGGCGTGGCTCTTCAATTTTGGTAGCCGACCGTGGTTGACGCAGCGTTGGGTGCGACGGATCTGCGATGTCTTCTACGGAACAGAGCCGGTCCATGGCTACGGCTATGGACAGGACGAAGACCAGGGACAACTGGGGGCGTGGCTGGTCCTGGCAGGCATGGGGTTATTCGACGTCCAGGGGGGCGCCGCGCGGCAGTCGACGCTCCAGCTGGCGATGCCCTTGTTCGACCGAGTCCGCGTGACGTTGGATCGCCGCTATTTCCCCGGGCAGACCCTGGAGATCCGGGTTGAAGGTGACGCTTCACGGAGTCCTTACATCCAGTCGGCGAGCTGGAATGGTGCACCCTGGAATCGTTGCTGGATTCCCTGGGAAGATGCGGTTCGCGGGGGAGTTCTGAGCCTTAAGGCTGGCGGGCAGCCGTCGGAAACCTGGGGAATCGAGGCGTTGCCGCCCTCGGGAGGAGCGGCGCCGGCGCGCTAAGCAGCCGGGCACTCACGCCATCAGCTCGCGGATCACGTTGCCGTGGACATCGGTCAGGCGCATGTCGCGCCCGCCGAAACGGTACGTGAGCCGCTGATGATCCAGGCCGAGAAGGTGGAGGATCGTGGCATGGACATCATGGATGTCCAACGGGTCCACCACCGCGCTCATGCCCATCTCGTCGGTTTCCCCATACACATGACCGGCGCGCACACCTCCCCCGGCCAACCAGATGGTGTAGCCGCTGACATGGTGATCACGGCCATCCTTGCCGGCGCTGTGAGGGGTACGTCCCATTTCGCCCGCCCAGACGACGAGAGTGGACTCGAGCAGTCCTCGGGCTTTCAGATCGATCAGAAGAGCGGCGACGGGTTGGTCGGTGATGCGGGCATTCTCCTCGTGGCGCAGCTTCAACTCGCCGTGCTGATCCCAAGGCGCATTGTTGCTATGGGTGAGCGGACAGGTGACTTCGACAAAGCGGACGCCGGATTCCACCAGGCGCCGCGCGCGAAGACACTGCAGGGCGTAAAAGCGGTCGTAGTCGTTGGTTCGATCGACACCGTAGAGTCGGAGAATCTCCGGCGATTCGCCCGACACATCGCATAAGTCCGGCACCACCGACTGCATGCGGGCCGCGGTCTCATGGTTGCGGATGGCGGACTCCACCACCTCGGAGCCACCCAGTGACTGCGCGAAGGCATGATCCTGGCTCCGGAGATACTCGAGTTTCGCCCGCTGAATCGCGTCGGAGTCGGAAGGCACGATATTGTCGACAGGCGCTCCTTTGGCGCGCACCAAGGCGGCCTGGTGGCTGGCGGGGAGGTACGAACTGGCGAAGTTCTGAAAGCCACCATTCGGAATCCAATCGTTGTTGAGCAGGACGTAGCCCGGCAATTGCGCGTTTTCGGTTCCGAGTCCGTAGGAGATCCATGAACCCATGCTCGGGGCAGCGCCGACGGAGCGTCCGGTGTGGAGCAGCAGCGCCTGCGCACCGTGGAGAGGGCTTTCCCCGACGATCGAACGAATGACGCAAAGCTCATCGGCGACTTTGGCCACGTGGGGAAACAAGTCGCTGACCCAGATTCCGGAGGCGCCGCGTTGCTTGAAATCCCAGAGACTCCCGAGCCATTTCCGATTCGCGCTGGTGGCCTGCGAAAGCTTGTCGGTGCGCCATTTGGCCGGTTCGCCGCTCCGCCGATTCAACTCCGGCTTGGGATCGAACGTATCCACGTGGGAGACCCCGCCATCCATGAAAAGGAAGATGACGTGCTTGGCACGGGGTCGGAAATGGGTTTGCGGACGGGCCGTGTCCGCGCAGGCCCAGGGATGGGCGAGCCCGGCGAAGGCCAGCCATCCGAAGCCCATGCTGGATCGCCGCAAAAACTCCCGGCGGTTTGGCGAGGGATCGGCGCGTCCGGGACAACCAGGGCAGGGGCGCGTTGCGGATTCAGCGGACATGGATGAATTCCTTGAGATTGAACAGGGCATGGGCCACGTCCTGCCAGACTTCGGCCTGATCCATCACGGAATCGACGTCCAGGCCACGAAGCGTGGCCGAGCGTTGCGCCAGTCGGACCAGGCGGATGATTTCGTCCTCCGCGGCAGGGCGGGAGAGGGCTCGAAAGAACATGGCGCGCAGGCGGGCCTCAAGAGTCGTCGCGCCGTCATGGATCACCTGGTCGCCCCAATGGCGGGCCATGGCGACGACGAAGGGATCATTGAGAAGCGCCAATGCCTGGTTGGGTACGCTGGTGACATCGCGTCGACCGGTGGTGAGTTTCGGAATGGGTTGGTTAAACAGCGCCAGGAACCGGGGAGGTTCCATCAAGGTGACCTTCGTATAGAGACTGCGCCGCCCGTGACCATCGAGCGGACCCGAAAACAACCGCTTGGCGGCATCTTCGCTGGTGCGGGGTGGATCAATCGGCGGTCCGAAGAGGGTGGGGTCAAGTCGCCCGGAGGCCGCCAGCAAGCTGTCGCGGATCGCCTCCGCGTCGAGACGTCGCAGCGGCATGTGGTGCCAAAGTCGGTTTTCGGGATCGACTTCCAGGGCTTGCGCATCGGTGCGACTGTCCTGCTGCCAGGTTGTGGAAGTGACCAGCCTGGTGATGAGGCGCTTCAACGACCAACCCTCGGCGGTGAAGCCCGCCGCCAGGAAATCGAGAAGCTCCGGGTGCGATGGCTTTTCGCCCAAGTGCCCGAAGTCGTCCGGGGTGCGCACCAGTCCCTCGCCAAACAGATGCAACCAAACCCGATTCACGAAGACGCGCGCGGTTAGGGGATTGAGGTTGTCGACCACATTGCGCGCGAATTCGAGCCGTCCGCTGGAGGCGGTGCAGGTACGTTCGGCAGGTCCGCCCAGGAACCGGATATTGCCGCGAGCCACCTCGTCTCCCAGGGTGGTGTAGGATCCGCGAACTCCGATGTGTTCATCCCGGCCTTCTTCCCATTCCGCCACGGAACCCATGGTTGTATCGGGTTGGAGCCGGGCGGCGGTCGACCGATAGCGTCCGACCCATGTCTCCAACTCCGAACCCGCGGGCGCTCGAGCGTCGAGCAGTTGGAGAGAGAGTGCTTCGTTGAGGATTCGAACATCCTCGGCGTCCGCGGTATCGGCGCGCCAGCGTTCAACGGCTGTCAGGATGCGGCGTGCGATCCGTCGCGCCCAGTCAGGGTCGGGATCCTCGAAAACAGGTTCGAACCGGCGCAGTTCATCCCGAGGGGGGTTGCCAGCGGGATGCCGCCAGATGCGAGTGACACCGAACCAGGAGGATTCGTCATGGAGATCGCTTTCCTTGACGCCGCCGTACCCGGTGCGCGGAGGAAAGTAGTTGTTCAATGACTTGGTGGCCCATTCGAGGTAGACGCGGCGATCACCGCCGTCCAGGCCGCCTTCGAGCGTATCGAAATCACCGGCCTTCAAGGTGCGCCAAGCCGGCAGGGGAACGTCGAGAAACTGCATGCGCTCGGAGTGAAACGCGTGGTCGAGAATGAAAGCCTCGGCCGCGTGATGACCTCCCGCCAGTTCCGCCGAGAACAGGAGCGGCGGCGAAGTGTGAAGAAACGGACTGCGCAAGGCGCCGGCCAGGCGCATGGACCAAACGTGGGACCACCGACCGGCGGGCAGAAGGTGAACAAGGACGGCGGGGCCCGTTTCGGCGATCACCGGTTCGCCGTCGCGAACCAGGCCATGCCTGAATCCCGCTCCATCCCACCGCCAGCCAGGGGCTCCGTTCTCACGTGTGAAGTCGGCCAGCAGGGTCAGATGGGCGCGATTGGCGGCAATCCTCGCCTGCTGCTCGACGAGGAATGCTTCCCGGCTGATGGGATGCTCCCGGGATCGGTACCAGAGGCCCTTGAGTGTCTCCGGAAAATCCGCCGACACGCCGTTGGTGGGTGGAGGAGGCAGCTGTCGGACTTTATCGGCGAAGGCATCTCGTGCGTGCAACCAGTGCTGGGCGAGCGTGGAGCGAAGCGCGCGTTTAAGCTGACGCAATTCCTCGATCAGCGCTGCGTTGGAATCCTTGGCATCGAGGGTGCGGGCATACCACCGCGTGCTCATCCACATGCCCGCCATTGCGTAGTAATCGCGTTGCTCCACCGCATCGAGTTTGTGGTCGTGACACTGGGCGCAGGCGACGGTGGTTCCGAGGAATCCCTTTCCCACCGTATCGATGATGTTCGCCATCGCCTCCTGAGTCACGCCTTCGGCTGCGGCATTGTCTCCGTGGCGCCGTTCGCCCAACCGCAATGCCATCGGCCCCATGAGGGATGCATTGAGGCCGGTTTCGGGGTCGATGCGTGGTTCGAGCAGGTCACCCGCGAGTTGTTCGAGAAGGAATCGCTGGACGGAGAGATCCTGGTTGAAGGCGCGGATGACATAATCGCGATAACGCCAGGCGTTCTTGGCCGGCGTGTCCCATTCGTAGCCATGGGTGTCGGCGTAGTGGACCACATCGAGCCAGTGTCTGGCCCATCGTTCGCCAAAATGCGGACTCGCGAGAAAGGCCTGTACCAACCGAGCGTAGGCGTCCGGAGACGGATTTGACGCGAAGGTCTCGACCACCTCCGGGCTCGGCGGCAGGCCGGTGAGCGCGAAAGACAACCGGCGGGCCCGGGCGCGGGCATCCGCGAGCGGAGCTGGACTCAGGCCTCTGGCTTGGAGTCCGGCGAGAATGAACGCGTCCACCTCATTGGCTGGCCATGGGTTGGCGGCGGGCCTGGTGGGACGGGGAACCGCG
>JAEUHG010000080.1 GCA_016795425.1 Verrucomicrobiales bacterium | reverse complement strand
GGATCCACGGTCAGGGTCTCGTCGTTGCTGTCCCGGATGAGTTCGCCGTGGCTGACGTTGTCGGTCCACGGTTCGACGCCGGTGGCGGGGCGGATGTTCTTCCACCCGGCGAAGGGGCGTTCGGCGGTGTCGGCCAACGGCGTCCAGGGACCATCCAAACGATCGGCGACATAGGCCTTGTAGTATCGTTGCCCGTTTTCTTCGATGATCGTCAGATACCGGTCCGTGCCCTTGATGCGATAGGTGTGACTGGCCTCGAACACTTTCGCCTGGAGCGCGACTTCCGGGCGGCCAAACCCCTTGGGGAAATCTTCCATGCGAGTCGACAGGCGCCACATTCGGCCGTCGAGACTCGTGTAAAAGAGATAGGCGCGTTGGGCATCGCAAATGATCCAGTAATCAAGTCCGCCCACGGTGCGTGGATCGTCCTTGCCGCCGTCGAGCATCGGTTGCGCACGCGACCAACTCTGCGGGTCGGCGATGTTGGTGCTGGTGGAGTACGCGACCCACATCTTGTCCTGGCCAGTGACGCCGACCTGGTACACCAGGTACCAGCGCTGGTGGGGGCGAAAGTAAAAGACCTGCGGCGCGCAATAGTAAGAGCTGTCGCTGACTGGGAGAATCGTGCGCGGCGATTCATCCGCCGATTCCCAGCGCTCAAACTGGCAGTACTCAATGACCGACCGTCCCGGGAGTTTGGCGGTCATGAAGACGTGCCAGTGTCCTTCATGAAGCACGATGCTGGGATCCTTCTGGGCGTGGCTGGGGTCCTGGTGTCGTCTCGCGGGTCCGATGAGTGGGGCGCTGAACTGCCAGGTTTCGGGTGTGCGCAGGGCTGGAGGTGGCGGAGCCTGTCCGAGGCAGATCTGGTTCAGGACAAGCAGCCAGCCGAGGAACACGATAGGGCGTGCGAGGTGAGATGGTGAACCGTGGCGGCGCGGTGGGACCTTCGTCAGGGCGGAGTTGGAGTCTCTTCGTGTGGAGAAGCTCACGAGTACCCGTCTCGAATCGAGGTAGGAAATCAAGCGATCGAGCGGTTCGCATCCTAGCTGTCGTCGCTGGAATCTCTGATTCATCCTGGAATTCGAAGGGTCAGAGTTTCGGAAGGAAACTGCCGATTGCCAAGAACGATGGGGGGGCTAGTTCTGGTTGTCTGGACGACTTCCGTTAGAAAAGAGGGAGCGGACTTCCGCACTCCAAGACGACCAGCGTTTGCCTGGTTCCGGGTACGGACGGGCGCGAAGCGTCATGGATTGCGGCAGTCCCCTGCCGCTTTCTCAGGGCCGCGATTCCCGGACGTCAGTCGTGGGTAAGAATCGCTGGCGATGGCGCGTGGGTTCGACTACGGTGGGAACTACCTCCATGAAATCGACCCGACGCCAATGGGGTGGCGGCTTCATGCCGTGCCGCGTTGGAATTTGGTTTGTGTCGGGCACACGTCGCAGCTTGGTGAAGGTCGCGCTGCTGGCTATCGGATCGGCTATTTGGTGGTCGGGTCCACCGTCGATGGCTGGAAGTGACGGGTCTTCGGACAAACGGGTGGAGAATCGGGGAACCCCCGCCGAGTCGAGTGCCCGTCCGGTGGGCGTCACGCCGGGAAGCGCCCCGGCAAAACCCTCTACGGATGGGTCGCCTGGCAAGTGCGAGACGCAACCTCCCACGCCGACGGAAACCACTCAGGTCGAGGAAACCAAAGTTGTCGAGGTGCAGGAGACGGTGGTGGTGGAGGTTCAGCCCGTCTTCATCGAAGCGCCCAGCACCATGGCCTTCGCGGAAATCGTGCAGAACACCCTGGGGCGACCCAGGGCGGCGGCGGTGACGGCCTGTCTCGATCCCCGGTATCCGCTTCCCAGTTACGCGATGGTCGGCATCCAGCCGCCCTTCAACCCATCGACCGGCAACAGCAGCGTCCGACTCCAGCGCTTCGACTGCGAAGTTGAGACGGACGGGAACTGGCAGCCCACCCAATACGTGTTGACGCTGATGGTTGGGACGTCGCGGTTGGAGATGGTGATGTCACAAGAGAGTCATCCCGAGACGCTCTTGGTTCAGGATGCCGTCAATGGTCGGCGATATCCCGTAACGGTCAGCGTCACGCGCAGCGCGGGATTGGCCCAAGGGGCGCGCCATGTCGTATCGTTCCAATTTCCAAACGCCGCGTCCGGCGGATCCCCGACCCTTCGACCGGGTGAAGGGGTATATCTCAGCATTGACCTGACGGCTGCCGCGCCGCCTGGAACCCCGATGCCGAGGTTTCTATTGGTCAAGGGATCTGCTGGATCGGAATCATCGTTGTTGCTGGTGGAGAAATCGGGCACAGCAACCAGCGTGGTTCCGGCTCTTAACGCGATGGAACTGTCGGCGCATTGCAGCGTGATCCACCTCGTTCGGCCCTAACGATCCTTCTTGGATTCAGGATCGTTCAACGACGGCGAATGTCGCTTGCCCCCATGGAGAGCGAAGTGCCCGGCGACGAGGTCTTCAAAGCGCCGGTAACGTTTCGGGGATTTTCCGGTAAGCTTGGGTATGTGGCTGTTCCGTCTTCCCCGCCTAGGGCTCTATTTAATGGGGTCCGTCTTGTTCGTGGATTTGTCGGTGAGAAGCGCGGACCTGAAGATGGGGAGTGTCGACACGTCGGTCTCCGGGTGGATCACCCTTCATTGGACCGGCGGACAGGGGCCCTTCGCGGTCGAGCGGTCGGGTGGACTGGGGGAAAACTTTTGGGATGCCGATTGGGTGTCGCTGGAAAGGACCGTGACGCTGCCTGTCGGTGCGGATTCCCGATTCTTCCGCGTTCTCGATTTGGGCCCTTCGGTGACCGAGGACAACGCGTATCTGGCCACCCGCATGGGAGACCGGTTTCTGGAGGACTTAGCGGCGTTGGTTCGGATTCCG
>JAEUHG010000051.1 GCA_016795425.1 Verrucomicrobiales bacterium | reverse complement strand
CCAGCGCAGCGGACCCCCGGCTCGCCCGTCATCTTCGCCTGGTCAGCATGAGTTTCGACCCGTCCAACGACACCCCGGAACGAATGGCCGCCTATGCCGGCATGTTCTCACGGCGGTCCGGAGCTGCGCCTTGGCACTTCGCGACGGCGCGCAACCAGGATGACCTGCAACCCATTCTCGAAGCCTATGGTCAGGCCGTCGATCGCAAGGAAAACCCGGCCGATCCCACCGGACCCCTCAATCACACGCTGCGCGTCTTCCTTGTCGATGCCGCCGGCTTCATTCGCAACATCTACAGCTCCGGCACCCTCGATCCGCGACTGGTCCTCGCGGACATCCAGACCCTGATGCTCGAAACACCGACCCGGCCTTCCCCGGCTTCTTAGGCCGTACTTTTCCTGAAATAAAACTGAACCATCAACGAATCCCCAGATATGAACGCTATCGCTTCTGCTCCCGCGGAAACCTCCGCTCCTCCCCATCTCCAGGCCATCAAAGCCAAACAAAAGGCCACCTGGGAATCGGGTGACTTCGGCAAAATCGCCGAGATCATCGTGCCTGCCGCCCGCGAGTTCATCAGCCGGCTGCCTCTCCAACCCGGCATGCGCCTGCTCGATGTTGCGTGCGGCAGCGGCAATCTCGCCCTCGAAACCGCCCGGCGCGGCTGCCCCACCAAGGGCGTTGATATCGCCGTCAATCTGATCGACCAGGCTCGCACCCGCGCCGCCGCGGAAGGCCTCGACATCGATTTCATCGAAGGCGACGCCGAAGCGCTGCCTTACCCCGACGAATCATTCGATGCCGTCGCGTCCATGTTCGGAGCCATGTTCGCCCCGCGCCCCCAGGTCGTCGCGGACGAACTACTGCGCGTCACTCGCCCCGGCGGCTTCGTCGCCCTGGCCAACTGGACCCCTGAGGGTTTCATCGGAAAGATGTTCCGGGTCTTCCAAAAGCACCTGCCGCCGCCACCACCCGGCGTGCCCTCCACCATGCTCTGGGGACACGAACCGACCGTGCGCGAACGTCTCAGCGCCTTCGCGGAGATCACCCTCGAACGACGCATCGCGGTCATGCGCTATCCCTTCCCGCCGGCTGGTTCGGTGGATTTCTTCCGGCGCTACTACGGTCCGACGTTGAAGGCGTTCGAGTCTCTCGACGCGCAAGCCCAAGCCGGCCTGTGGCGGGACCTGGTGGAGTTGCAGAGCAAACACAACACCGCCCATGAACTCGGCACGACCGAGGTTCGCGCCGAATACCTGGAAATCATTGCCCGCCGCCTCTGACAGTAGGGATGAAGCATGGCGCGAGGACCGCGGGGTGTCCTCAACCCGCACCCTTGCCTCCCGTCGCGCATCACACCCAGTGCGCCGCGGGACGCGTCGCGGTCCGCCGAAATGGAACGCAAATCGCGCGAGGACCGCGGGGTGTCCTCAACCCGCACCCTTGCCTCCCTTCGCGCATCACACCCAGTGCGCCGCGGGACGCGTCGCGGTCCGCCGAAATGGAACGTAAATCGCGCGAGGACCGCGGGGTGTCCTCAACCCGCACTCTTGCCTTCCTTCGCGCATCACACCCAGATGCGCCGCGGGACGCGTCGCGGTCCGCCGAAATGGAACGCAAATCGCGCAAGGACCGCGGGGTGTCCTCAACCCGCACCCTTGCCTCCCTTCGCGCATCACACCCAGATGCGCCGCGGGACGGGTCGCGGTCCGCCGAGACGGAACGCAACTCGCGCGAGGACCGCGGGGTGTCCTCAACCCGCACTCTTGCCTCCCTTCGCGCATCACACCCAGTGCGCCGCGGGACGCGTCGCGGTCTGCCGAGACGGAACGCAACTCGCGCGAGGACCGCGGGGTGTCCGCAACCTGCAGCCCGTGAATCAAGCCGGACCTTTTCCCGACCCCAGAATGACTCGCAGCAGATCGCCGAGCTTTCCGACATTGTAGGGCTTCGCGAGGTAGGTGATGCGCGATTCGACAGGCAACCCGAGGCGTGAGATCTCCGTGCTGTACCCGCTCGACACGATCACCCTCAGCTCCGGTTTATCGCGCAGCAACCGATCTGCCAGTTCGAGTCCGGTCATCTCCCCCGGCATCACCATATCCGTCATGACGAGCGCGATCTTCTCCCGTTCAGAACTCCAGACTTGCAGGGCCTCGTGGCCATTGGCCGCTTCCAGGACCTGGTATCCCATCATTCGAAGAATCTGGCGCAGGCTGCGCCGAACCGCCGACTCATCCTCGACGATCAGAAGCGTCTCGCTGGCGTTGTACCGGCGCAATCCCGATTCCTCCGATTTCGCCGCGGTTTGCGGCACACCCGAGCTCGCCGGGAGGTAGACCCGGAAGGCAGTCCCATGGCCAAGCTGGCTCTCGACTTCGATCCATCCCTTGTGTTGTCCGACGATGCCATGGACGGTGGCCAGTCCCAGGCCGGTTCCTTTGCCTGATTCCTTGGTGGTGAAAAACGGATCAAAAATCCTGCGAAGCGTGGTGGCGTCCATTCCCAAGCCGGTATCGGCCACGGTCAGGCAGGCGAAGCCTCCGGCGCGACGGTCGGGATTCTGAGAGGCCTGAATCGAGTCCAGGGTCTCGAGGTTGGTCGAGATGGTGACGCATCCGCCACGCGGCATGGCGTCGCGGGCATTCACAACCAGATTCAGCAGGACTTGCTCGAGCATCCCGGGATCTGCCTCTACAGCCGGAGCCTGGTGAGCCGGGTTGAATGCCAGCGTCACCTGCTCGCCTATGAGGCGCCGCAGCATCCTGAGCAAGTTTTCCACCACCTCGTTGAGGTTCAAAACCCGGATGTCGAGCACCGACTGCCGGCTGAACATCAGCAACTGCCGCGTCACGCCCGCGGCGCGCCGGGCATCCGCCTCGAGTTCCTTCAAACTCTCCCGCGACGCCGCGCTCAAGTTCGAATCCTCACGGAGCAATTCGAAATTCATCAGGATCGCCGCCAGGATGTTGTTGAAATCGTGGGCCACACCTCCCGCCAGCTGGCCCACCGCGTCGAGCTTCTGCGACTGCCGCAGCTGCACTTCCAAATGCCGCCGCGAAGTCACATCGCGGTCCATGCCCCGAAACCCCGCCAGCCGCCCACCCGTGTCGAACAAGGGCACCCCGCTGGTCTCCAGCACAACCAAGTGCCCGTCCTTATGGCAGTTGGTGTTTTCGAGACCGGAGAAGCCTCGACCTTCCCGAACCGCCGCCCCGAAAAGGTCTTTCACCCGGGCCGCATCGTCCTCGGGCATGAAATCAAAGGGAGTCCGCCCAAGCACCTCTTCCGGCGCGTACCCCAGGATCTCATGGATGCGGGGGCTCGCATAGGTGTAGCGCCCGTCACGGTCCACCTCCCAGATCCAGTCGGAGGACGTTTCCACCAGGCTCCGGTAACGCTCCTCGCTCACTCGCAGTGCCTCGACGGCCCGCTTTCTCTCGCTGATATCCTCCCGAATGCCCAGGAGATGGGTCACGACACCCTTGGCGTCGGAGATCGGCGACAACGTGAGAAATTCCCATTGATGGGCGCCATCCTTGCGGCGAGTTCGCAACTCTCCGGTCCAACCCACGCCCCTGAATACCCCGGCCATCGCCTCCCGCACCTGGTCCTCGTCAAGATCCCTGGTCTCCGCCAGCCAGCGCGCCAGAAATCCCTGATTCATTTCGGACAAGCCGTAACCGGCCGTTTCCACGAATCGGCGGTTGACGTATTCGATGACACCCTCCGCGTTGGCGATGAAAATGCCCACGGGACTCTGCTCCACCGCTTCGGAAAGCTGGTGCAACTGGTGCTGAATGAGCCGCTGGGTCATCAGCTTGTGCAGCTCGTTGGCGACCATCTGCAACTGCGCCACGTCGTCGTCGTTGTAGTCCGTCGGCTTGTTTCCAACCCCGAAAATGATTCGAACCTTGTCTTCCCGGACCACGGGAATGCTCATGAACCGGCGAAGTTCGGCGTGGCCCTTGGGCAATCCCCGCTGATGCGGCGACCGCGCGTAATCGTTGTACACCACCGGCCGCTGTTCCCGAATGCAGTCCACCCAGTTCCCCGCCACGTCCACGGGGTAATGCGTCTCATAGGCGGCGGTGCAGTTTTGCAGGGCTTCCTGGTTCCAGGTGGTGAGAAGGATATCCCGCTGGTCTTCCGACACCTGGTGGAAAAACCCGATCGTACTCTCGGTCAATTGAACCGCCCGTTCGAGCACGTAGTCGTAAAGCTCCCGGTCGCTCAACAGCGGGGCGCGTTGATGGATCTCCAGCAGGAACTCGGTTCCCCGCCGATCCTGCGCCATGCGAGCTTCGGCGCGTTTCCGTTCGGTAATGTCCCGGCACACACAAAACACCGTTTTCTGTCCGCCCAGAACCGCAGCGCTGTTGGACAGTTCAACATCGAACAGCGTGCCGTTCTTGCGTCGATGCCGCGTCTCGAAATGAGCTCCCTCGGGACCGAGGGTGCGAATTGCCTCCAGGACCTGCTCGCGTGTCCACTGAGGATCCCAATCCCAGACGCTCAGGTTCTTCAACTCCTCCATCTCATATCCCAGCATCTCCCCAAATCGCCGGTTTGCCTCGAACAACCTGCCTCCTTCGTCCAACACCACAATGCCATCCCGGGAACCCTCGATCAGGATCCGACGGCGAGTGAGCTCGAACGCCAGAGCATCCTCGGCACGCTTGCGATCATCGATGTTCCGAAAGTTGATAACGATGGATTCCACCCCCGGGAGTCCGGCGAGGTTGGTGAAGGTGCTTTCAATCCAAATCCAATGCCCGTCGGAATGCCGAAACCGATACTTCAAGGTCTTGGACTCCGACGGATCACGCAGCAGCGCCTCCAGGGCACCCATCACCCGCGGCAGATCCTCCGGGTGCGTTGCCGCATTGGGATCGATCTCCTGAACGCGCGACGCGTCGTAGCCGAACATTCGGCACGCCGCAGGACTCGCATAGGTCATCACGCCTCTGGGACTGATCAGCACGACACCATCCGGGGCATTCTCAATCAGCGCACGAAAGCGGTTCTCGCTCGCCCGCAACCGCTCCTCGGCTCGCCTGCGATCACTGATGTCGCCGTAGGTGATCACCACGCCCATGTCGGGGAATCCAACCGGCGCCGCGGTCACGCTGATCCAGACCGTGTGATCCGGTGCCTTCACCAGGCCCATTTCCACATTCTCCACCAGACACCCTTCGCGCAACGCCCGGACCGAGGCAAATTCCTCGGGCGGCATAAGCGAACCGTCGGAACGCACGATCTTCCATTGCGGACCGTCAATGGATCGTCCGTAATGTTCGACTTCGGAGATACCGAGCAGCTCGCTGGCCTTCCGGTTCGATTCGAGGATGCGGCCGGTGCGATCCGCGACCGTGATGCCCAGCGGAAACGACTCGAAGAGCGTCCGGTACTTGAGGAAGGCGGACTCGCGTTCACGCTCCAATCGTTTCCTCTCCGTGACGTCCTGAACGAATCCATGCCACAGAATGCTGCCGTCCGGTTCGCGTCGGGGTACCGAATGCCCCTCCAACCATCGTTCGCCCTTTTGCGGATGGAGAATCCGAAAACTGTCCCGCCACGGCAGCATGGTCCGGGCCGACTCAAGGATTCCCTCCCGCAATCGTTCCTGGTCCTGCGAATGAATCCGCTCGAAGACCGGTGAGAAATCCTCGCGCACCGTCTCCGGCGATACGCCATAGAGATCCTGCGTCGCCGGTGTGGCGAAAGGCATCGACATCGCGCCCTCTGGGGTTTGGCGGAAGGTGCAGACCAGTCCGGGAACGGTCGCAGCCACCATCGCCAACTGGTCCTGAAGCTCCAGACGGCGACGCAATTCATGCTCCGCCAGTTTGCGACCCGTGATGTTGGTGTGGGCAACGACCACGCCCCGGCGCCCATGGGACAGCGGAGTCGCCACCAGTTCGAACCAGCGCCGCTCATGCGGGGCGTGACACGGATACTCCACCGAAAAGGTCGCTGCTCGCCCCTCCAATACCGTCTTGAGCCCTTCGTAAACCGCCGCAGCCTCTTCCGCGCCGTGGCTGGCGCTGTTGCGGCAGACTTCGAGGTAGTTGGTTCCGACGCCGCACCGACTCTTCGCACCCGGTTTGGCGGACGATGACGATGGCGAGTTCCCCGCCGTGAAGGCCTGCCAGGCTGCGTTGACCGCCACGATGCAACCGTCCTGGTCCAGCACGGCGATATGGCTCGCGACGGATTGGAAAACCCCCTCCAGCAACTCCTCCTTGGCGACCAGCGCGCGTCTAACCTCCTGCTGATCCCGGCGCCGCGCGGCCTCGTCCAGGCACCGCGTCACCAGTCCGCGAATCCCCGCCAAACGATCCACCCACAGCCAAGCCCGAACACCTCGCTGAAGATAGGCCTCCGCCTCTTCTTCGGTCAGATCCTCCACCAGCAGGATCACCGGCAATTCCCCGAGTCGAGCACCCAGGCTTCCGAGCAGTGTGTCGAAACCCAGGCCCACGACGCCTTGTGCCGCCACTATCAGATCCCATTCGCCGCCCGTCATCGCAGCATCGAATGCCGCCGGTGTCATCGTCTGGACCACGGTAAAGGCGGCAGCGCTTCCGCTAAGACGCTGTTGGAGCGCCTGAAAACGTTCCACGTCACCATCCACCACCAGAATCCGCGCGGGTTCGGGTGGCATGGGGCAGAGCGTTCCGACCACGGAGCCGGGGCAAGCCGGGCGAGCTTCAAATTGTGTGCAAGAGGCCGAGGTTGCCGGCGCTTCCTGCGGGTTCCGATCCAATCCCGGGAGCCCCTGGACGTCCGAACCCGCCCCTGATCCGCCGCCCCCAAGGGGGTTCTTCGACGGCCAATTCATGACTCACCTTCCGCACTTCCCCAGTGCGGTGCGACGGATTTGTGGCGAGCGCCTGGGTCGTCATGGCCTCGTCCTTCGACATTCTCAGACAAGGTCTTGCAGCAGTAGCCGGACTATGATGGATCAAGGGTGGGACAGAGGTTTGAGCTCGCCGGCCCGCACGTGAAAGGGAAGTGTGTTCTCCATTGGAGGTAATGGACAGGTGGCGTACGGGGTAAAACCGCACGGCGGGTTGAAGGCTCGATTGAAATCCAGCGTCAGTAATCCGTTGGCGCCCAACTTGGGCACGTAAAGAAACCGACCCGCCGCATTCGTCGCCCTTCCGTTGGTCGAGTCGCGAAACATCACAAAGTACTCCTCCGCATCGGATTCCTCGATCGCGACCAAGCGGCACTCCACCCCACTATGGGAAAACACCAACTCCCCGGTCGCCATCAACTCCTGGGTTCCTCCCGCGACATCCGCCACGCGCATCGATCGAGGCTTTGAATAGGGTTCGAATCGGCCGTCGACACGCCACTGGGGGTCATAGGGAAGATATCGCAGCCCTTCGAACCGGGTTCGCTCCGGGGCCTGCGGATCCCGCACCCGCAACCCCAGCCGTTCTCCGCGCTCAATGATCACAAAAGACACCTCGCCCACCTGGACAACGGTCGGGTCTCCCCCGCGGTCGGACTTCATGACGCACTCCCGGACCCGCAAGCCCGCCACGCGAGCCTCGACCCCGGAAGCCGCTTCGAAAGACACCTCCCGCCCGCGACGATGAAAACCTCCGACGACGGGTGGCACACGGTCCTTGGGCAAGACGACCGAGTTGGAGGCATGACTTCCCACCGTCGTCAGCCCTTCGGGCAACCAGTGGCGCGCAATCAATGTGGTCCAGCCATTGGTGCCCGCGATGCTTTCATGGCGTTTTGATCGCCATGCCAGCCAATCCGCCGGCCCCTCCGAGTTGTTCGCCGGGCCGGTGACCTCAGTGCGGCAACCCAAGGACAATATCGTCAGCGCCAACAGCCCCAATGAGGCAATCCTCGCCCCTGCCACCCATGCTCGAATCGCCGTCATCGAGGCCCTTATGCAATCAAGAGCGATTCTCAGACGCAAAACGTTTGGTGCTGGCAACCCAAGCAAAACAGCCAGACGCCATCCGTTTGGCGCCCGAAATTCCGCCACCGCGGTTCACCGGGTTTTTGGTGCGATACGCCGACTCAGCCACTAGACTTTCGCCCCCATGCTTTCGCAGAAGGCCAAATACGGCATTCAAGCGCTCCTGTTTCTGGCGCGCCGCGGCCAAGGTTCTCCGGTCCTCATCAAGGAGATCGCCGAAAAGGAGCGTCTGCCCAAGAAGTTCCTCGAAGCCATTCTGCTCGATCTAAAAAGCACCGGAATTCTCCATGCCCGCCCTGGACGAGGCGGCGGCTACACCCTGAATCGTCCTCCCCGGACCGTGACCTTGGGTCGGGTTATTCGTCTGATCGACGGCCCCTTGGCCCCGATTCCCTGCGTCAGCCAAACTGCCTACGCGCCCTGCAAGGACTGCGTCGATGAGCGCATCTGCGTGATCCGCGCAGTGATGAAGCAGGTGCGGGATGCCACCGCGAAGATTCTCGACGAGACCACGCTCGAGGACCTGCTGGAAAAGGAACAGCATCTTTCGCGATCCGTGCCGGTCCTCGATTTTCATATCTGACCTCCACCGACCGGCGTTCGAGGAACCAGGTTCACCGCCGTTCACGCCAGGATTCCCAGGACCGGCTTCGCCGATCTGCCCTCCGGCGGTTTCCCACAGGAAGTGCCGCCGAGATCGCGGCGGGAACTTGAATGGATCCTCATCATGAGATTCAGGAACAGCCACGGTTCCCGAATCAAGGATCGGATGCGGCTGATGCCGTTCCCGTTGACAGAATTCGAATGGTAAGTATTGCTTACTGATGTGACAACGACCCTTTCGAGCCGCGGACAAATTGTAATACCCCAATCGGTTCGCGAGCGCTGCCACCTGCAACCGGGTGACCATTTCGTGGTCGAGGACAATCCGGAAACCCAGGTCCTGACGTTGCGCAAGGTGAAGGCCGGCGGCGACTGGTTCGGGATCTACATGGAGTGCCCGCATTCCATGGAACTTCCTCCACGCCGCCGTCAGGTGTACCGCCCGAAACATGAACTGGCTGGTTGATACGGATATCCTCAGCGAACGGACGAAGCCGCGTCCCGACGCCCGAGTGCTCGCCTGGCTGGAGGCGAATGCCGAGGCCATTTACACCAGCAGCCATGTCATCGGAGAGCTGCAAACGGGGATTTCACTTCTCTCCGAAGGGTCCAGAAAGCGCGCTCTGCAGTCCTGGCTGAACCGCCTCGTCGAGGCGATGGAAGGTCGGATTCTCAACTTCAACACCAGCGTTGCGACCGTGTGGGGACGGCAGGAGGCAGAGTTCAGCAGAAAAGGTTGCCCCATGGCGATGCCCGACAGTTTTATCGCGGCCACAGCCCGGCGGCACGGCCTTGTCATCGCTACCCGGAATGTCGCGGACTATACGCGTCCGGGCCTGAAAGCCATGAATCCCGCCGCCGGCGGGCCCTGATCCCTGGTCGGCCATCCGCTGGGCCAAAAGCCGCGCGTTTCTCGCACTGACCACCACTTTGGCGCGCGGGCCGCCATAGATCTCCACCAACACTGGATACTTCCGCGACGGATCAAACGGACTTGGCCGAACGATCTCCGCCTGGAATCCCGGTCCTTCCTGGACATCGACCTCCTCCGCCGACGGCACCCATCCCGGATCCGCAGCCATTGAGGCCCGTTCCCGAGATTACCGCAACCGGTGGCCGGCCGTTCAGCGGCAATTTCCAGACATAACTATCATGCTGCGCAACCGCCTATGCGCCCTGCACGGATTGCCTGGACGAACGCCCATGCGTGATCCGCGCCATCGTGAATCAGGTACGCGAAACGACGCGACGGCGAAGATTCTCGACGATACCACCCATGAGGATCTGCTCGAACAGGAGCGTCAGTTGTCGCGATCGACGCCAGCACTCGACTTCCTCATCTGATCACGGGGCAAGGCAACTGGTTCCTTCCGAGCCGGAAGAACGACATGAGCAAAGACGCCCACGTCTAGTGACCTCACGCGTTCAGGGCGTCTGCGTTGCCAAACCCACCTTGGTGATGTCGAGCTGTTGGAGAACATCCAGCACACCCACCATGCGCTGGTACTCCACTTCGTCGTGACCACTGACCACGACGGCGAGTTCCGGTAGGGCCTGCTTGCGCGCGGTCAGGGTGGAATGCAGGGCCGCCAAATCCACCGGGACGTCGTTCAACGTCACTTCACCGGTGGCCTTGATGACAATTCGTTGTATCTCCGGCGGTGGCGCGTCCTGACGCGGCGGCGGCGGTTGGCCCGAAGGGAGCACCATCTCCAGGTGGTTCACCATCTGGGGTGTGGTAATGATGAAAATCACCAGCAGCACGAACGCCAAATCGAGCAACGGCGTGATGTTCAACTCGTTCAACGTGCCGTGATGGGAGCGCGACGTTTTCTTCATGGGGTCTCAACCTCTTCCTCTTCCACTTCCATCACGTCGAAACGGACCAGGAACCGCGGTGGAAAATTCGTGGGAGGTGAACGATCCACACTGGGTGTCGCCGCAATGGCCTGACGCACGGAGGCATCCCAACGCTCATGTCCCGAGCTCTTTTTCCAGGTTGGTTCGCCGAGTCGACCCCGCGAATCCACCGAAAGCTCCACCTCCGCGACAAACCAATTGTCCTCCACATCCCTCGGGCGATTCCATCGGGAACGCAGTGAATACTCGATGAAACCTTTGTAGAGTTGGATGGGGTCGCTGCTGGACCGCACGGCGCGCCCGCCGCCGAAGGTGAACGAAGGAACCTCGACGGGCGGGGGAGCGACGACGGGAGGAGCAGCCAGGTCCACAGGCGGAGGTGCGGCGCTGGCATCACGGGCCGCGCCCTGGACCGGCGGCGGAGGTAGAGTCTCCTTTTCGGGTTCAGGCTGGAGCGGTTCTGCCTGGGCGATCTCTTCGGATGGCTTCTCAGGTTCCGGTTTCGGTTCTTCGGGCGGCTTCTCCTTCACCATTTCCACGGCAATCTTCTTCAATTCCTTGCCCAACAGTCCTTCCCGTGCCGCAAAGTAGAAGAGCGCCAGCACGATCGCTCCATGGAACACGAAGGAGATCAGGAGATTGATCTTCGACGAATTCCGGCGGCGACGGACGGCAGACTGAGGAACCATGAGCGGGGCGGTCTATTTTCGATCGACTGGTTCCGTGGCCAAGTCGACCTTGGCGACGTTGGCCTGTTGGCAGATGTCGAGTACGGCCCGTATCTGTCGGTACTTGGTGGCGCCATCTCCGCGGACAATGACTCTCAAGTCGGGGTCCTCCAGACGCAGGCTGACCAAGTGACGCAACAGGTCGCCGGATTCGATCACCTGCTTGTTAAGATAGGTTCGGCCTGTGCTCTCGACGGTGATGTAGTTGGCCTTGCGCGGGGGATCCTTCTCATGGCGCGAGGCTTTCGGGAGATTGAGTTCCAGATCATTGACGATCGGCGTGGTGGTGATGATGAAGATCACCAACAGCACGAAGGCGAGGTCCAGCAGCGGAGTGATGTTGATCTCCGTGAGGGTGTGATGCGCGCTATGGGAGCACTTCTTCATCGCCTCTTCTCCGATTTGGAAAGGACCTCGAAGTCAGGAAGATCGTTGGTTTCCAGTCCTGTCTCGGTCTCATTGCCCCTCTTCAGATCTGGGTCTGCGGATCAGGCGGTGGCGGCGGCACGTGCCGACCGAACGCCGTCAGAATTCGCTCCGAGAGGTTCTCGTTGGCCACCTTGATCTCCTCCGACAAGGGTCGGTTGTCGACGTAATGGTGCTCGATCTGGTTGGCGTACCGTGCGGCGAAGCCGTCCAGTTCCTGCGTGATAGCCCGAATGGTGGTGACCATGAAGTTGTAGGCGAACATGGCGGGAATCGCGACCAGCAGGCCGATGACCGTGGCAATCAACGCGCCTGCGACGCCGGGTGCCATGGCCGTCAAACTCGCCGAGTTCGCCCGAGCGACGCCGGCGAAGGTCTCCATTACGCCCCACACCGTGCCCAGCAATCCGATGAACGGCCCGCCGGCCACCGCCGTGGACAGCACGATCATACCCTTCTCCAGCGCGATAGCCTCCGCGCTTGCCGCCTCCTCCAGCACGACTTTCACTGCTTCGAACGAGGCCGTGCTGATACGCTTGCTACCCCGCACCACGACCGTGTTCTCACGCAGATGGTATTCCAACTCGTCCGCTCCCCGCAGGTAGAGTTGATAGGCCGGCGCACCTTCAAAGTCCTCCTTCTTGCGCTGAATCTCGAGGGGATCTCGGGTGGCGCCGTAGGCCTCCGAGAATCGGCGGCCCCACTTCCGGGCGATGTACAGCTGACGAATCTTGGTGATGATGATGGTCCAACTGAACAGGGAGAGGACCAGGAGGGCGCAGATGGTGATTTTGCCCTCGAGCGTGGCCTTCTCAAAGGCGAATTGCAGCGCTCCGGCTGCGAAGAAACTGGCGAGTAGGGTCATATTTGGAATCGTTTATCGGGTAGCGGTTTCGGGGAGGATCACAGTGACGCGACCCGTGGTGCGAACGAGCCTCGGCGCCGGAGTCGTCCGACGCTTGAGATCTTCATCTTCTGCCGACTGCTTCGACGCTGCGGCAGTCTCGGCGGGTTCCTCAGCGGTCACGCCTTGACTGGTCGCGTTGGCGGCCGAGCCCTGGGAAAAGCCAACCTGCGAGGACGTCACATTTCCGCTGGCGCTGATATTCTGCGAGAGCAGAGCCGCATCGACAGTCCCGCCGCCACTGGCGGTCACGCTGCCCACGCCGATGATCGTTCCCGAGACATTGCCGCCGGCGCTCACGTTGACGCCGCCCTGTGCCAAGGCCGTCACATTGACACTCTGCTGGGCGGATAACTCGATATTCTCCCGCGCAAACACCAACCCCTTGATGTCGCCGCTGGCCTCCAACTTCACCGTGCCGCCGATCACGCCCGAGCCGCTGGCATCGATGTTCCCGACATAGAGCACTTGACCATTCTCATCCCGCGTCCCCGCCGTAAGGGAGACGGTGCCTGCGTTGGCGCCGACTCCGTTCAACGGGATCTGCACCACTCCGCCGGCGCTCGCCACGATGTCGCCTCGCGGGGTATCGACGACGATGTTACCCACGGTATTCTGCGACGATGGAAACGAGGGATCCAGGGAACGCGGAAAGGTCGTGGCCAGAATGCCGCTTCCCGGGATGGTCGGTGCGTAGGACAGGACCGCGCGGGTCTCCGGATCGACCACGATTTTCTCCACCGTTGCCGCGCCGTTGCCGCCGGTGCCAGCATTGACGTCCCCTTCCAGCGATCGCACGAGGACGTTGCCGCCGTCATAAGCGGCTATGCGGGATCCGCTGACCTCGATGTCACCTCGGGCGATCACCGTCACGTCGCTGGAATCGACCGTGAAAATACCGCGAGCCACCGAGTCGTTCCCTTGGAACTGACGGGAACCCAGCGTCGCTGAACCCTGCGCCAATACCACGATGTCACCGCCGTTGAGCGAGGCGATCGCCGTCGAAAACATGGTCAGATCGCCGGCCAGTGAAATCGACAGATCCGCCCCGCGAAGGAATTCATTGGCCAATGCGGGATTGGCCCGCGGCCCATAGGAGATGATCCCCGCCGTCGCGCCCAAGTCCAGATGGCGCGCGGAGAATTCAAATCGGCCTCCGCCGCCAATGCGGTAGCCCGTGTCCGGATTCAGCGGAATATCCTGGCTCTGCGCATAAAGCTGGTTTGCCACGTCCGCCGGCAAGACCGCCACGTCCTCGGTCAGGGGCTCGCCATTGGGTGCGAACAGAGGGAGTCCGTTGGCGTCGAATTTCCTCACCGGCAATCGAAGCAGGGTCGTCAACTGGTCGCCGGACATTCGACCCTGAAAGGTGACCGTCTTGCTCGCCGGGTCATAGGAAAGTTGGCTCTGCAGCCCCGCCAACGCCCCGGTCAGCGGGGGATACACCAAGTCAAACAAGCTGAAGTCCGGCGAGGTTTCCACCGTTGCACGGGTGAATTCGCTTCGGTTCCGAACATCGCCGGCCACCTCGATCCGGGTGATGTCGTCGGCATGAAGATTCTGACCTTCGAACCGGCTGTTCACCATATCGCCCCCGACGCGAATCTCGGCGCGCTTGGCAGCCCCCACCAAAACACCCGTCAGGTCGCCCGCGATGTCCAGGCGCACGGGTTCGGTATCGTGGCGATGAACCGGGCTCGCCCCATGATCGCCGATGCCGAAATCTCCAAACTCGCGGTAGCGCGTCTGGTCGCTGTCCGAAAGCACCAGCTGAACCAAGTCGCCAGGCTTGGTTCCCACCAGCGATCCCCCGTCGGTGGTCGAAATCCGCAGTCCCCCGATCGCCGAGGGAAACAAGATCACATCGTTGCCGATCACCACGCCGCCAGCACCAGCATCGACCTCCAGCCGGCCGGGATAGATCGGTGGCATGCCCTGCGAGAACGCGTTGGCGAAACGCGGCAACGCCGTGCCACGCAATTGAACTGAGTTTCCCCCTTCCAGTCGCACATAGGCGTCGTCCGAATAGTCGAAGGAGTGGCGGAAGGGCGACGCGCTGGAGCCAAGATTGTTAAACAGGCCGTTGGGATTGCGGACCTCCTGTAACAGGACATCCTGGCCCGCCTCCACCGTCCATCCGCCATCCACCAGACTGAGCGCCAACAGCCGGGTGCTGGTCCCCGCGTTGCGTGCGGCGTCGATGGTCCCACTCCCGTTGCGCACCACGAAATGCCCCGCAACATCGCGACCGGCCGTGATCGTGACATCGCCCGGCGCTTCGCCAAAGGCCCCGCTACCGGCATCGGATTGTGTTCCACCGGCGATCGGCAACGCGCTGACCACGTCGAGTCCAGCCGTCAACCGGACATGGCCGCCGTTGGCGGTGCTGATCCCACCGAGCTCGGGATCCACAGAGTAACCCCCCGGACGGAATAGGAACCCGTTCGCGCGGGTCCCGGTCTGGATGCTGCCGGAGAGAGCCGTCACGTCGAGGTTGCCGCCTGCCACGGAGCGCACGAAACCTCCCGCCACCGTGACATGGTTTCCTGCGACCAGTCGCGCGTCGCCGTTGCGGGTCTGAAGATGTCCGGATCCCTGGAAGACGATGCTCCCCAACCCCGGCACCACGGAATCCGCTGTGGTGAAATCCCGTCCCGCCTCCAAGGTCACCGACCAGTTGTCGCCGGCGAGAATGCCGGCACCGTTGGCGATGGTAATGTTGTTTCCCGCTTCCAGCTTCAACCGACTCCCCGGAGCCGTCACCCCGGTGCTGGCTGCCAGATCCCACAAGGTGCCAGCCGTCACGGTGATGTTGCGCGAGGCCTGAAGCACCATTTCCGAGAACCCGACAAACGCCGAATGGACGTCCAACTCCAGGGTGTCCGGCGGATCGTTCGGCCCCACGATGCCTCCCTGTGCGTTCCCCGAACCGCCGTTGCCCAGGACAATGTCGACGGGATCGATGCGCAGGCGGCCGCCCACGCCCCCTGCACCAGCCGAAGCCTCCATCGAAGAATGGATTCTCGACATGCGCGATGCGGAAATCTCCACGACACCGCCGTCGCCTCCGGCGACCCCGCCACCCACGTCGAGGCGCGAGCCCGCGGCGTCGGTATAACTGCCACCGGACTGAAGGCGCACGATGCCACCTGGACTCGGCTGGTCCGAGTCACCGCGAGCGGAGATCAGGGAGCCCTCACCCAAGGTTACCGAATCGGAAGCGACAAACTCGATGACGCCATTCCTTTCCCTCACGGAGTTCGCTTGGATCACTCCGCTCTGATTCACCACCTGAGCGTGCAAGGCGATGGTGCCGGCGTCGGCAACCAGTCGACCCGATTGGTCCACCGTGCCCGACGGCAGATTCACCCGGGCGCTAAGACCGCGGCCATCCGGACGTTCCGAGATCAGCACCTCGTCGCCCCCCAACAAGCCGATCCTGCCCGAGGGCGCGACGATCTCGCCGCGATTCTCAACGCGCTCCGCAATGAGGAAGGCCGACCCACCTTCGCCCACCTGGATGCGGCCATAGTTCACGATACTCGCCTGGGGAGGAGCGCCACTGAATTGCCAAAACAATCCGGAGCCCGACTCCACTGGAACGGCTGGTGCCGTGGAGATCGCCAATCCGGCGGCGGCAACGAACGAGTTCGGGCCGAAGAAGAAGCCGGCCTGGTTCATCAGCACGATCACTCCGTTGGCTTCGATGCGACCCAGGATCTGAGAGGGATTGGGGTCCAGAACGTGATTCCAGGCGATCGATGATGCGGACGGTTGAACAAACCGCGTGATCTCTCCGGCGCCGACATTGAATGATTGCCAGTTCAACACCGCTTGGTGGGAGGCGGTCACGGTCAACTGCGGACCCGCTGCCACCGCAGTCGCCGTCCCGACCGGGACCGTGAGCCCATTCGGGTTACCGAATGCCGCCAACGACAAGGAAAGACTGATAAGGTAGAGGAGGTAGAATTGGAAACCGCCATGAAGAACGCCTGGGCATCGCGCAGAGCCGCTGCGGCGCGGAGAGGAGGCACCACCAACTCCCCACCTCCCATCCTTCGCTTCACCTTCTCTGCGCCTCTGCGCCTCTGCGCGATGCACCGTCCCGCCTTGCTCCACTCCCGCATTCACTCCAGTGGCGCTCATCAGAATTGTCCTCCCAGCGAAAAGTAGGCCCTCGCCTCTCCGGTCCTGGTATTGGCGGATTCGAACAACGGCCAAGCCACCACCAACCGCAGATCCGCGTGGTTGTTCAAATTGGCGGAGAGTCCAAAACCAGCGCCCGACAAGAGTCGCTCGGTCTCCGGCACCGCGTCCGCGTCCAGAAGAAAGCGTTGGCCGATGTCGAAGAACACCGTGGCGCGCAACCAGACGGGCGCATAATCGGTCCACACCGGAACGCGTCGGGCAAGATGAGGCGTCCGCAGCTCGATGCTGCCGAACCAACCCGCATCACCGTACTCGTCCCCTTCGTAGTATCCCCGAACGCTGTTTAATCCTCCCACCGCGAATTGTTCATTGCTGATCAGCGGCCCCGTGGCGGCCTGTCCGTTGGCACGCAACATCAGGCTCCAATCGCGCCAAAGCTTCTGATCGCGTGCCACCGAAAGGGTGGCCCGACCAAACTCCGAGCGCGCATCCTTCGAATAGGCCAAACCACGAAAGTCCTCCGAATCTCCGACGCCGTTGGCGCTGATTCCCAGGTTCGCGGACAGGGTTCCTCTCGAATCCGTGCGTCCAAAATCCAAACCCAGACTGACCGGCAGATACTCGGCCACCTGGCGGCGGGCGGGCTGCGGCGACGACACCCGACTTTCGATCGTCTGCGAGCCCTGTGCATTCGTCACCACCGTAACGATGATGAAGTTGTTGGTGTTGTAGCTTTCGAGTAGATACCGCTTCCAATCCAAGCCGATCGACAGGTTGAACCGGCGGCGGTCCGTCTGGCCGAAGGGAAGGTTGAAGCGCGTTCCGTAGGCATCGTTTTCCGAGAAGTTCTGTCCCGAGTCCTGCGAAACAATGGTGAGCAACGGCGTCTGCGACACCAGGTTCTCGGGTCCATACTGGATGCCAGTGTCACTGGAAGAACCGCTGACGAAGAAACTCAGGTCCGGCCGATTCCCCGCCGGGGGCAGTCGGAATTGGCGCGTTGCCTCGTCGTAGCCGAATCCCGAGTTGGCGGTAATCTGTTCCGACACCGAACTTGGCCCGCCGAGAGGCAGTCGATAATAGGCGCCGAAATTCGAGATGAGCGGTCGATTGAAGAAGGTGTCATCCACCAAGCCTTCGGTCTTGAATGCCTCGGGTGTGAACCCGTACGAGACGCCCAACTGATGCTCGCGCTGCCAAAGATTGTTGTATTG
>JAEUHG010000063.1 GCA_016795425.1 Verrucomicrobiales bacterium | reverse complement strand
GAGGTGATTCAATTCGCTTTCCTGGCCTCGCCGTCCACGCAACAGTTGGCCCATCGAATTCGCATGCTGATCCATCTGCGCATCCGGAACCTCGCGCTGGTGGCCGACTTGGCGCTCGATTTGCGGCCTGGGTTCAACGTCATTACGGGCGAAACAGGCGCCGGAAAGTCGATCCTGATCGGGGCGCTGAACTTGCTTCTCGGAGAGCGGGCGGATCGCTCCTTGCTACGGGCAGGGTGCGAGACGTGTTCGGTCGAGGCGGTTGTCGATATCCGGCGACTGCGCGCCCCGGTGGCCCAGTTCCTGGCTGACAACGGTTTGGAACCCGCTGACGACGGTCACCTGATCCTGAAGCGAACTTTGACCGCGACTGGGGCCAACCGGCAATTTGTCAACGGATCCCCGACGTCGCTGCAGACGTTGGCGGTGTTGGGTGAATGGCTCGTCGACATTCATGGACCCCACGATCACCAATCGCTCTTTCACGCAGGGCGGCAATTGGAGTTGTTGGATGCGCAGGGTGGTTTGGAGGAGATCCGGTCGGTCTATTCGGAACTCCATGACCAACGCATGAGGATTCTTGAGGCGAAAGCGGCCTTGATCGTCGACGAGGCCTCGTTTCAACAGCGCCTTGATTTGCTCCGCCATCAGGTCCGGGAGATTGAAGCAGCCCGATTGACACCTGAGGATGAGAACCAACTCGAGGCGGAACACGCCCGCATCCGCAATGCGGCGCGATTGATGGAGTTGTGTCAGGAGTCGCTCGGGCTGCTGGCGGAGAATGACGATGCTCTGTTGGCACGGGCGGGGCATTTGGGACGGTCGCTTCAGGAAATGGAACGGTTGGATCCAGCTTCAGGGGGGTGGTCGGACGCCATGGCTCGTCTCAATGACGCCATGCGCGACCTGCGGTCCGAGATCTCGCACTATGCCGATCGGCTCGACGTCGATCCGGCGCGGTTGGCGCACCTTGAAGAACGCCTCGACCTGCTGCATTCGCTCCGCCGCAAGTATGGGGCCACGGTTGAGCGTATCCTGGCTTTCGGCGAGGAGGCGCGGCGGCAGTTGCAGCAATTGGAGGGTCGGGACGCCGAGTTGGTGCGCCTTCAATCGGAACTCGAGAAGGTTGAAACAACGTTGGCCATTCATGGGGCTGACCTTACGGCCCAACGCCGGAAGACGATTCCCCGCCTGACCAAGGGGGTCAGTGCCCAACTGAAGGAATTGGGCTTTCGTCAAAGCGAGTTTGGCGTCGCACTGAGCCCAGCGTCGTCCCCGCAACGCACGGGGTTGGACAAGGTGGAGTTTCAATTCGCCCCGAATCCAGGGGAGCCTCCGCGACCTTTGCGCGCGATCGCATCGTCGGGCGAACTCGCGCGTGTGATGTTGGCGCTGAAGACGGTGTTGTCACAGCAGGATGACATCCCGGTGGTGGTCTTCGATGAGGTCGACGCCAACATCGGTGGTGAAACCGCACACGCCGTCGGCGAGAAGATGAGGCAGATCGGGAAGCGCCGTCAGGTGTTGTGCATCACGCATCTGGCGCCGGTTGCAGCCGCGGGAGATGCTCATTGGGTGGTGCGAAAATCGTCCCGCGAGGGACGCACGGTGTCGGAGGTGATTGGTGTCGAGGGTGCGGAGCGTTTGGACGAGATCGCGCGGATGTTGGGCGGTGGTGCTGCGGCCCGTCAGCACGCGGCTTCGTTGATGGGATCCTGAGTAGGAGAAAGCACGCGGGATGTTCGAACTGATCCAAACGCGTTCAGGTGCATGGGGTATCCGGTCGCAACGCTACCAGGAAGTGTGCCATCCGGGTGCCGGCCCGGCGGCGGAAGCGCGAGCGCTCTATGTGGAGGGCTTGCAGTTGCCAGCCCGTCTGGCGGTCGCGAAAGAGAGGTTGGTGATCTGGGATATCGGACTCGGCGGCGCCGCTAACGCCATGGCAGCGATCCACGCGGTGAAGGAAATGTCAGGACGTCTGCAGGTGGTGAGTTTTGATTGGACGATGGACGGTTTGGCGTATGCGTTGGAGCATGCGGACGCCCTGGGTTACTTCGGCGACTTTGCTCCCCACGCGCGTTCCTTTTGCATGACGGGCAGGCTGGAATTGGCCTTCGGTGGTGCGGAGCTTCTGTGGGAAGCGGTCCTTGGCGACTTCGCAGCTCGAATCAGGAATCCAGGGCTGTCGATGGGGCCGTCACCGGATCTGATCTTTTTTGATCCGCATTCGCCGTCGGCCAATCCAGAGATGTGGACTCTTCCGTTATTTGAGGCCTTGCATCGCCGGTTGGATCCGGCGCGGCCTGCATCACTGGCCACCTATTCGAGAAGCACGGCCCCGCGGGTGTCGATGTTGTTAGCTGGGTTCTACGTGGGAAAGGGAGGGGCGACCGGGTTCAAGGAGGAAACGACCCTGGCGTCCACCGATCTCGGGTTGTTGCGGGACCCGCTTGGATCGCGGTGGTTGGCTCGTGCGCGCCGGTCGGGCGCGGCTGAGCCGTGGACCAGTCCGCCTTACCGCGACCAGCCGTTGAGCGACAAGCGGTGGGAACAACTGCGGGCCCATCCGCAGTTTCAGGATCAACCGGCGCCTTGACCGACCGGTTGCACGGCTTGTGTGGAGGGGAAACGGGGGGAGCGGCCCGATGTATCCCGTCCGTCGCGGTCTTGGGGAGCGGAACGCTACAACGCACGGGGCGTGCGGTGCGCACTGAAGCCGTTGAGCCTTCGGAGAGAGCGTCTTGCAGGGTGAGAGGTGCCGGGAAATCAGACGGCAACGACTTCGTTCTGGAGCACGCCGATTCCGCTGATGCGAATGCGGACCCGGTCACCGGGTTGGAGGGTGAAATTATCCGGCGGCACGATGCCGGTACCGGTCAGGAGAATAGCCCCGCGCGGGAATTTCTGGGATCGGAACAACCATTCGGCGAGTTCGCCGAACAATCGTTTCATGCGGCTCACCGAAGTTTCGCCATGAAAGACGGTCTGGTCGCCGCGCCGGATCTCGAGGTCGATGGACCAAGTGCGGGCATCGGCATCCGTGACGCCCACGACGATGCACGGACCGATGGCGCAGGACCGATGGTAGATTTTTGCCTGGGGCAGGTAGAGCAGGTTTTCGCCTTCGATATCCCGGGAACTCATGTCGTTGCCGACGGTGAATCCGGCGACCTCGCCGCGGGAGTTGAGAACCAATGCCAGCTCCGGTTCCGGGACACTCCACCGGGCATCGCTGCGAATGCCGACGGCGTCCCCTGGTCCGACCGCCTTCTCGGGGGAGGATTTGTAAAATAATTCCGGGCGGGACGCTTCGTAAACCTGATCGTAAGCTCGGGCGCTAAAGGAGCTTTCCTCCATCCGGGCGGCCTTGCTGCGCAGATAGGTAACGCCCGCTGCCCAGATTTCCTGATGCTCGACCGGCGAGAGGAGTCTCGCCTCGGTGAGGGGGACGCGAGGCAGCGGACGCCGCACCAATTCACCCAGTCGCGCGGGCAGTGCGGTGGTTTCGAGTAATTCTGTGAGCGTTCCGATGCCGGCGATGGCCAAGTCGACGATAGCGTCGTCGAGCAAAATGCCGATACGCGGCGCATTGGCACCGACTTGGAACCTGCAGATCTTCATGATTCAGGCGGAGGGACGGTTGGCGGTTCGGAAGCCGTAGGGTTGGCGGGGGCTTCCTTGGGGGACTCCGCTTCGGCCGGGGTACCAGGGGAAGGCGCATCGGCGGGAGCCGTCGCCAGGCCGGGATCAACGGTGAGCAAAGCTTCCGGACGTTGCACGGGGAGTCGGCGCAGTTCGTCGGCTGCGGGGAGGTCCTCGAGGGATCGAATACCGAAATACTCCAGGAACGCGGGCGTCGTGCCGTAGGTGACCGGTCGTCCCACGACTTCGGCGCGGCCGACGGCCTCGATGAGTCCGCGCTCCAGAAGGGTTTGCATGACACCATCGACGCTGACGCCGCGGATTTGCTCAATCTCGACGCGCGTCACCGGTTGGCGATAGGCCACAATGGTGAGGGTTTCGAGGCCCGGCTGGCTGAGGCGCGGTGGGCGGGCTTTGCGTCCGAGGAGGGCGCGGAGCCACGGGGCGAACTCGGGAGTGCTGGCGAACTGCCACGAACCGGCGACGCACAAGAGTCGGTAGCTGCGACCGGCAGCGGCGTGGTCCGACTGAAGTTCGGCGAGGGCCGCCTCGATGTCTTCGTCCTTGGTCTTTTTGTAAGCCGCCGCCTCGGGAGCGGTTTCGTCTTGGGCCGCCAACGCCAGGAGATCCCTGAGTTCGCGAACCGTCAGCGCCTTCTGTGCGGAGAACAGGAACGCTTCGAGGACCAGTTTAAGAGAGGGCGGTGCGGGGGAGGGATCCATCGGCTACAGTGGAGGAACTCAGGGATGATCGATGGTGGACAGACAACGACGGGTTGAGTGCGCGATGTCGGCAGGGACCGTTAGCGTCAGTTCCAGCGGGGAGATTCCGGCGGTGCGCCTTCCGAAGGCATGGGGTGAACTTCGTTGGAGACGCCCGGAAGTGCCGTCGAGGTCCCGGGATCCGGGGCGGGAACGGCAGGTTCAGTGGCGTCTTCGGCAGTGGCCGGAAGAGTGGCTTCCGCGGTTGTGGCGTTGGCGTCGGCTGGGGGTGGAGCGAGCTGAATTTGAATGTCGGCGAACGCTTCTGACTGTGCGGCGACGATCATGCGGAGGCGCACCAGTTCAAGAATAGCGAGGAAGGTGACGACGACTTCGATGCGGTTGGTGGCATTCTGAAAGAGTTCGGAAAAACGAACGGCCGACCGTTCGCGCACCGTATGGAGGAGCAGCTCGATTTTTTCGCTGACCGACCAGCGGTCTTCGAATACGTCGCGGGCTTCGCCTTCGCGTTTGGAGAAGCGCTGCAGGACAGTGTTTACCGCCGATAACAGGTCGAAGATCGTGGCTTCGGAGCGCCGCGCGGGGGTTTCCTCGGGCAATTCGACGCGGCCGGGAATGCGGGGGAAGGTGTTTTCGGCGCGGTGCTCGAATTCCTGAAGGCGGGCGGCGGCGTCCTTGAACTTCTTGTATTCGACCAGCTGCCGGATGAGTTCCCAGCGCGGGTCCTCGAGGTCTTCCTCCTCGCCGTTCTGGGTTTCGGGACGCTGGTCTTTAGGCAGGAGCTCCCGGCTCTTGATGAGCATGAGGGTGGCGGCCATCACCACGAATTCACCGGCGATATCGAGGTCGAGTTCCCTCATCAAATTGAGGTACTCGACGAACTCGGTGGCGATCCGGGTCAGGTTGACCTCGTAAATGTCCACCTCCTCCTTGCGAATGAGGTAGAGCAGGAGGTCCAGCGGACCCTCAAAGACCTCGAATCTGACGCGGTATTCACCCATGCACACCGGCCCTCAGGCGGGTTCGGTGACGGACAATAGGAATGCCCGGCGGCGCTTGGCAACGACGGACGCGGCGGGAAACCGTTTGGCGCAGGGTTGGCTCGTTCGGGGTATTGCCACCACAAGGCATTGGCAATCCCGGCGGGTACTGCTTATTTCTCCGGGAGATGAAGACGATTTCAAAGGGGTTCGGTGGGAAAGCCGTGGCGTCACCTCGCCGTTGGAGCCTGTCTTCCGTACTGGGGGCGATGCTGGTGACGGCGATGTCGATCCAGGCGCAGGTCCCGAAACTGGTCTCCAGCCAGCCGGCGAACAATGCCACCGGTGTGGCGGTGACCTCGAAAACGGTGAGCTTTGTCTTCGACATCGCCATGTTGCCGAACACCGAGCTCAACGGGGTTCCCAACCTGTTTCCGGGGGCGATGAAGTGGACGGGTGTGGACGCGTCGAACATGAATTACAGCTGGAGCGAGGACAACAAGACGCTGCTCTGCGAATACTCCGAGAATTTCCCGGCGGATACCCAGATTCGATGGGAACTGAATCCGTCGGACGCCTCCGACTTCCTGTTGCTCATGAGCGCAAGCGCGGTGCCCCTGGCCAAATCAACCTATTCCGGGTCGTTCACCACCGGCGCCGGTGGTGGCGGTGGTGGTGGGGGCGAGACCGGCGGTGTGCCGAAACTGGCGTCGAGCAACCCCGCAGATGGCGCCACGGCCGTGGCCGTGACGGCGACGATCCAATTCGTATTCGATCAGCCCATGGCCAAGATCCCGCAGGTCGGGGGCGTGCCGCCCTTCGCCAAAGGGGCCGTGACCTGGTCGGGAACCGGCTTGACCGCCTCCAAGTTCAGTTATGCCTGGAGCGGCGACGGACGAACGCTGACCTGCGATTATCAGGGGAACCTGCCGGCAACGACCAAGATCAGTTGGTCCCTCAACGACGCGGACGCGGTGATCAAGTTGGTCAGTGAGGAAGGCGAGGAACTTCCGTCCGGCCAATATGCCGGGTCGTTCACCACGGGTGCCGGTGGCGATCCCGGACCGGGGGATTGTGACCCGGACGGCATTCCCGAGACTTGGGGGGGCTACAACCTGACCAAATCAGCCAGTTTCGTGCAGTCCTCGACGGCGGATCCGGTGCCGGACGGGGCGGAGGCGTTCGTGTTTGGATCGTTTATTACCGCCCCGCAGGATGGGCCGGCGATCACCTCGGCGTCGGCGACCCTCCCTAACGGTACGCGGCAGAATCATGAGATGATACCGTTCGTCGGGCTTTACATGTTGAGTGGCGCCTATGCCACCGAGGCGGCGCTGGACGCGGCGTATCCGGGAGGCGGGTATACCCTCCGATTCCAACAATCAGGCCAGACTGAGCGTGCGTTTCCGATGACGGTGCCCGCCACGTGGCCTCCGGTGCCGAAGATCCTCAATTTTGCGGCCGCCCAAGCCGTCAATGCGGCGCAAGCCTTTACCTTGCAGTGGACTCCGTTTACAGGCGGCGCGGTTCCCAACGACTTCCTCTCGCTCATCATCAGTTCGGGCACGAATATCGTCTTCACCGCACCCGACCCGTGCGTTCCGCGCGAGCTTCCGGTGACTGCGACCTCGGTCGTTCTTCCGGTGGGTACCCTGGCTTCCAACGCCACGTATACGGCGACCCTGACCTATGCCCGGCAATTCTACGCTTCCACCAATACGGTCCCCAACATGGCTGGATTTGGCGTGATTTCGCGTTCCACCGAATTCCCGATCAAGACCACTGGCCCTTTGAGCGGCGTCGATCCGGCCCGATTCGTGGGCTATCGATTATTGCCCAACGGAAACCCGGAACTGACCTTCACCGGGACGGCAGGCCGGACCTACACGATCGAGCGCGCGGGCAATCTGGTGAGTCCTGTCTGGCGGTCAGTGGGGACGGCCACGCCGACGGCGGCCGGACCCGCGGTGTTTGAAGACACCCAGGCGGGCACCACGCGGCCGATCTTCTACCGCGCCGTCACGAATTGAGACGGGCCCGACCGGGGCAGGCGGTCGCGGCGGATTCAGATCTGTGAATACGCCGCGGGCCGCAGGAGCAGGTTGGAGATGTCGGTCACAATCTCCGGGTCGGTGTATCCCGGAGTGGAGCTGAGCTTCTTCCAATCGGGATCTCCCCCGAACGTGCGCCAGGCTTTGTCCCGGGCAGTGAGGTCGTCGAAGACCAGCAGGTAGGTCAGGTTGGGTTGGCGCGGGCCCACCAGGGTTTCCCCGAAGAAGACGGGCGTGAGGCCGGCGCGGCGGAAGATCGAGAGTTCGCCTTCGTTGAACATCTCGATCTTTTTGAGGTTCGCCCGCTTGTTATGGCTCTCGTAGATGCGGAGTTCGAAGATTCGGCCTTTGCCTTCCTTGGTCTGCGGAGGCACTTCGAGTTTGGGAATGCCGCTGATGGCGCCCATCAGGGAACTCTCCACGCGCAGGTAGGTGGGGTCGGTGGCCGGGGCATTGATCGCTTCGGCGCCGGCCTTCTTGTATTCGGCGTCCTCACGAAGCCGGCCGGGGGTGGAGATGAACTCCTCCGCGGATTTGTACGGGATCAATTTGAAGAGCGTTGGAGATTCGGGGCCAAGCATGACCTGGAAGATGCCGATAGGTCCGATACCCAATCGGCCCATGGCTGGGAGCCAGGCGTCCTTGACGTAGTCTTCGAACACCTTTTGCCGGGGGCCGCGACGCAAGTGGTAACGGCGAAGTTCATAGAGTTCGCGCGGACCGGCGGCACCCTCCGCGGCGTGAACCTGGGAGGATGGGGCGAGGGTAGCAGCCGCCGCGGTGGCGGCGGAGCTGGCGGCAAGAAAGGTTCGGCGATTCATGGGGATTCCCGTGGCCCATGCCATGCCCGAGGTGGCGGGCGATTACAACGATGCAATGGCAGATGGCGGGTGCGCAACCTTCGAAACCAGTTTGACACCCTGGGTTGCCCGCGACACAAGTACGGGCGTTTTTAGGCCGGCACCCCCACCGGCCAGATCTTCGTAGCATGAAACTTTGTCGCGCCAGGTTGGGCTTCACTTTGATCGAGTTGCTCGTGGTCATCGCCATCATCGCGATTCTCGCCAGCATGCTCCTTCCCGCCCTGGCCAAATCCAAGGAGCGCGCCCGCCGCATCCTGTGCCTCAACAACGTCAAGCAGATGGGATTGGGCAGCCTGATGTACGCGGACGACGACCCCAACGGGCGGTTCACGCCGCTGACCAATTACGTCGACGACGACATCAATTTCCTCTACCCGCGGTACATTCCGTCAGTGCGCACCTATATTTGCCCGAGCACGCAGAACAATGTTCGCACCAACCAGGCGCTCAATCGGCGGACCGGACAAGTGCTGGGGTTGGTGGATCTGCAGGATGTGGCTCCGAGCAAGTGGACGAATGGCTATTCGTACGAGATTTACGGCCATATGGGTGCCATTGCGGCGGAGCCCACCGCCACCCCGAAGACCCTCACCACCGTTCAAAACTACGTGCACAAGAACTCCACGTTCGGCCTTAAGGGAACCGCGCCGGGCCCGGCGAACATCTGGATTTTCGTCGACGCCGACGAAGGTCCGACGGTGGGTGCGCGGGGACAGCCGCTCTCACCACCGGGGAGGAACGATTTGCCCGACCAGTGGGACAATCACTTGGGCGACGGGTACAATGCTGTTTTCGCCGACGGCCATGCGGAGTGGATCCGGGGTCGCGACTTTGTGCGTCGGCTGGAGATGTCGCAGGACATCGGACGGGCCGACTGACTGAGGGATCCGGGGATCAGGCTTCGACGGTTTCGGCGGGCCCGGGATCGAAGACTTTGATGCGGGGATGTTGGCGGGTGATTTGTTCGCGGAACCAACCCCGGGCATCGGCTTCGCCGTGACCGAGGATCACCGCCTTCGGAGAAACCTGACTCACCAGCGCCAGCAATTCGTCGCGATTGGCATGCGCGGTGAGATCGAATTCGAGCACCTGGCACTTCCGGGTGACACGGCGATCCTGGGGGCCGAAGGAGAAGGCTCCGCCATGGGGTGTCGACCGCAGCTTTCCGGCAGGGGTGTCGGGATCAGCATAGCCAACGAAAAAGATGCCGTGGCGTTCGTCTTCCATCATTCGCAGGGCGAGTTCGAACGCAGCGGTGTTCGGGTTCATCATTCCCGAGGTGAGAACGAACAGCTTTCCGCCGCCGAGTTTGATGGTCTCCATCTGTCGGCGTTCGAGGACTTGAAGATCGAGCGATTCCGTCAGGGCAAGGTTGCTGTGATGGCGGTGGGTGCGGTGAGCCTGGAGATCGTAGATCTCGGTGAAGACGCGCCCGAGGCCGCCGATGTACACCGGCTGTCGCGGCAATTCACCGGAGGCCATGAGGAGGGCGAGCAAGGCCAGGATTTCCTGCGTGCGCCCCAAAGCAAAGACGGGGATCAGGATCGAGCCCTTGCGGGCCTGAACCTCGCGGATCGATTGGGCGAGACGGCGGATCTCGGCCTCGCGCGTGAAATCCGAGGGAACCTCCCGGGCGCCTCGGGTGGTTTCCATGATCATGACCTCCGCTTGCACATCCTCAAAACGTGCCCCCTTCAATAGCGTCTGATCGCGGAACGATACGTCGCCGGTGTAGAACAGCGTGTTGTCCGCTCCCCGAATCATGACCCCGGCGGAACCGAGAGCGTGCCCGGCATCGAGAAACTCCAGGGTCGGGGACCGTCCGCCGGCGCGGGTTTTTGCGAAGGCCGCCCACTCGATCTCGCGGTTGTACCGGAATCCTTGGAAGATGGCTGAGATCTCCTCGACTTCCGTGTGGGTAAACATCGGGTATTCGGTGATCCCCAATTCGTCGCGCTGCCGCATCATGACATTGACCGAATTATGAAGGACGCGATCCACGATGAAGTAGCTGAGTTCGGTCATCAGCACATGGGCCTTGGGGAATTTCCGAACAACGACGGGGAGAGACCCAACGTGATCGTGATGGCAATGGCTGATTACGATGGCGTCGAGGTCGGAGCCGGAGATGCGATCATAAAGGGGGAGCGCTTCCCGACCTTCGCGCTTCGGGTGGACGCCGGCGTCGAGAAGCAGGCGATGATCCTCGAACTCAACGAGCCAGGCGCTGGCGCCGACGTCGTGGGCCGGGTTCAAGTTCGTAACTCGCACATCGATAGTCTTCGCCCGCTGGCGCGGGAATCCCAAGCAAAAGACCGAGAAATGGTGGGGTGCCGGGGGGGTGAAAAATTTTTGAACAAATTACGAAAGTGAGCGTCAGAACCCTCGGAGTTGTTTGGGTTCGCCCGTGGGGCGGGATACGCTGCCCGCCCCGCGGGTTCTTCGCAGCAAGGCCGCAAGGTGTTGTTGTTTGGGTTGTTGGGCGGAGCGGATGTCACAAGGCATCCGCTCCGCTCTTCTCCAGGGGCCGACGCCGTCCCAGTCACGGTTTCAGCGCTCGCGCTTCGGTGCCAGCTGGTCCAAGGCCGACCTCGCCTGCCTGGCTTCGGGCGCCAAACCCAACGCTTCAAAGTTCTCGGCTGACCGACGGAGCAGCGATTCGGCTTCGGCGGCCTGGCGACCCTGCATCGCCAGGCAGTTTCCCAGTCCGGCCATGGCGGTCGCGATGCCGCGCAGCTGGCCGCCCGCTTCAAATACTGCCAGGGCCGATCGCCAGGCGCTTTCCGCTTCTGAGAGGCGGCCGAGTGCTTCCAGGGTCTGGGCTCGGGTCACCTCGACCGCCGCCTGTCCGAAGGTCGCGCCGGCTTCCTGAAATCGCGTGGTAGCGAGGGCCAAATCGGCAAGGGCAGGTGCAGGTTGGTGGTGGCGCAATTTGGCGCGCGCGGTTTCATGGGCCAGCAGGCCCTGTGACATGGCGTCGTCCGGACCCGGATGCCGATGGTTCAACCGATCCAATCGGGCCTGAGCCTGATCCGGTGCAGTGGATGCTTCCAGTTGAACGAGGGCGATTTGGTTTCGCCACCAGGGGGTGGCAAGGCCCAGTTCGTCGTTGAGTCGGGAGGCTTGTTCTAGTCGGGCGGCCGCTTCCTCGGGTTTTCCGAGCGCCTGTTGGCAGATTCCCTGGTGATGCAGTGCCACCGCGAGGTTGGTGCGATCGTTGATCAGTTGGAATTGCCGCGCCGCACGTTGCCAGCCGACCGACGCCGCCGCCCATTGGCTGGCGTCCTGGAGGCGCGTTGCCTGGAGAGCGAGGCGTTGGGCTTCCAGAAGGGTGCCGGGAACCGGCGGCGGAGGCGGCGCGGTGTGGCACCCGCCACCTACGGTGGCAAGGATGAGTAAAGCTGTTGCGGCACGATTTCGAAATCCGAAGGGCTGCCGGCTTCGGAATGTGCGGCTGAGATCCCGTTGGTTCATGGCGCGAGACGGAGATCCAGGCTTGGCACGACCGTGCTGTCCAAGGGCGGATTGGTGGCCGCGGGAAACGCTGAGCGCAGGAGCCAATGTCGCTTCAGTCCCTGTACCATGTCGTCGGCGCCGACGACGAGGGAGGAGACTTCGCCGAGCATCAGGCTATTCGCGTTGACTTGGGAACTCAGGTTGCTGGTGACGAGGGCCACATTGTCCAGCGTCAGGGCGATGCGGCGGGTGAGATCCTGCAATTGGATTTCGCTGGTGCGGATCAGCGCCGTCGTGTTGGTGAGCGTGGCGTCCATGCTGGTGAGGGTCGTCTCGACCTGGCCTTGGAGGTTGGTTGTCAGCAGCATGCGGCCGATGGCGCCGTCCTCGGTTTGCAGGCGGTGGGCGAGCGCCTCGAGGGAGGTCAGGGTCGGTTGGAATTGGGTGAGCACGCGGCTGGTATTCGACGCCGCGTCGGTGGCCTGCGCCAGGACCTGGGCGACTTGGTTGGTCAACCGGGGCAAGGTCTCCTGGATCATCTGAACGATTTGCTCGGCGCGTTGGGTGAGCTGGGCGGATTCCTCGGTGCGCAACCAGATTCCGGGGGGCGGAGCCTTGCGCCGCTCAATGGGCGGCAAGGTATTTGTCGAACCTTCGGCCGAGGTGATTTCGGAATCGTCCGCGGGCAACCATTTGCCGCGCAACGCGGCGCGCAGGGGGATGTACCAAAGGAACGTGGCGTCGTCCCAAAGGATGCGGGCGTCTTCAAATCGACGTTTGGAATTCTGCAGCACCGTGACCAGCCCGACATCCTGATTACCCCGCGTCACCTCGAGGAATCGTGGTCCAAAGAAGTCAGCGGTGGCGACTCGGACCTTGGAATCGCTTAGGACGTAGCCTTCGTAAGGTTGCCGGATCTCAAATTGGACAATGACGTTGTAATTGTTCTCCACGAACCATGGATCAGGACGGGTGGTCTCGATGCGGACGATGCGGCCGATTTCGCGTCCGAGAAGTCGGACCGGATCGCCGGTCTTCAGTCCTGCGGCGTCGCGGGTGTAGCAAAAGTAGGGGACCTTGTTGACGAACCAGCCCCGGCGTTCGCCGGTTTGAACGAGGTAATAGGCAAAGGCCGACACCATCAGCAGTGCCGCCACGAAAACGAACAAGCCCACCAACCGCTCGACCCGGCGCATGCGGGTGCGGAGTTGAGGGGTGAGGTCTTGTAGCGCCATGGCCCAAGCATCAGCCAGTGGTGGCTGGACGCAATACCGCCTCCGCGTCGGCGAGGCTCGCGACCAGGCGCCATTTCGATCCCTCGACCACGGCGAACCGAGTCGCCAACGGCGCCCAGGGGCGCGGATGGGACGTGGCGAGAATCCATGTCACCGCCTTCCAGTCGCCAATTCCCTTCTGGGCTTTGTCGATCCACCAAGACTCGTCGTCGAGCGCCCCGGTGGACCCCGGGTCATCCAGCATCAGAACGGAGGGCCGAAGCACTGCGGCCCGAGCCAGAGCGATGCGTGGACGGCTCCAACGCGGTACTTCGCGAGGGTATTTGGCGCCGAACCGTGTCAGGTCGAGCGCCTCCATCAAGGTGTCCATCCAGTGCACTGCCTTGTCGTCGTCGCGGCCGTGGTACTCCAACGGCAGGGCGATGTTCTGGGCCACGGTCATGCGTGAGAACAAGCGGCCGTCGCCAGCGAAAACCACCCCCACGCGCAGTCGCAACTCTGCTTGTTCGCGTTCGCTCAGGCCGGCGAGGTCGGATCCAAAAAGGCGGTGGACGCCTTGGGTGGGGCGAACGAGTCCGGCGGCGACGCCGAGAACGCTGGATTTGCCAGAACCCGGAGGCGCGGTGACGACCCAGAAATCTCCTTCCTCCACCCGCCACTCCACCTGGCGGACGATCGGTTGTTCCGTATCTCCCGGTGATGGAACATCGACACCGGCCATTTCCAGAACGGGCGCCGGCCGTGGGGCGGAAGTGGCGGGATCCGAAATGGAAAGATCGAGCGGCATCGGTTCAAACCAGGAAATAGAAGCCCAGGAACAGCGCGTCGAGGGCCACACAGACCATCAAGCTGTGGGTGACGGCTCGCGTGGCGGCATCGGGGACTTGGTCGAGACGCAACGGTCGGGAAAGACCCTGGTAACAAATGATGACCGCCAGTGAACTGCCGAACAACGCGCTCTTGAGCATGAGCATCAGGAAGTCCTGCCACCCCAGGGCTCGGGAAATCTGGTTCAGGTAATCGGAGAACGACAGCGGCAGTTGTTGGATGAAACAGAAGAAATAGCCGCTAAGAATGGCGCCGATGAGAAAGTAGACGGTGAGGCAGAACACCGACACCGCCAGTCCCAGCACCCTGGGCACGACGAGAAAGTGGATGGGATCGATGCTCAAGGCTTCCAGTGCCTCGACTTCACCAGTGACCCGCATCGTGGCGAGTTCAACCACTGTCGAAGTGCCCACGCGAAGCAGCACGAGCAGCGCCGTCACCAGCGGGGCCACCTCGCGAAAGAGAGTTACCACCAGCACAGTTCCCAGAATGTCCTGGGCACCGATCTGGCGCAGCAATGCTACGGTCTGCCCGATGATCACAAAACCGGCCATCACCGAGAGGATCCCGATCAGCGGCAGAAGCCGAAGTCCGGCAAACCGGATTTGATGCCAGATGAGCGGGTGGACCACGCTGCTGGCCCGGGTAAACTTCACCACGATGGTGGCGAGGACGATCAAGGCGAAGGCCGCCAATCGCTGAGCCGTTCGAGTCGCCAACCGCAGCGGGCTCAGACTCCAATCGATCGCGGTGTCGAACCAGTTCATCGCCAGACGGCCGGGAAGGCCCGTATCTGATCTGCTGGTGCCACGAGGTAGGCCAGGCCGTGAGCATGCGACCAGGCCCGCTCCACATTGGCCCGTGGGTAAACCCGACGCACCCGCTGCCCTTCCTCCAGGCGCGCCCAGGGATCATTGGCGACGACGTCGCCCGATTCGGTAAAGCCCACACAAATGACCAGGTGCCCACCGTCTGGCGTCAACGGCTTGCCACGCAGCGCCGGAGCATTGACGGACAATACCACCGGAATGCCGACAGCGATCAGATCCTCGACCGCGCGCAGATCCTGAAGGCGGGCGGCACAGGCCCGTATCCCGGGAAAACTGCCTGCATACGCCATGTTGAACGGCCAATTGCCGGTGCCGGGCCAGCCGGGATCGTGAACCGCGTGCGCCACCTCCGGGACGTCCCGGTCCAGGTCCGGCCGATGTTCCTGTCTCGACCACCAGGCCAGGATCATTGAAACGGACGTTGGACTGCACCAGGCGCGGCCGTCGGCATAGGCGACTTGGGATCGCTCGGGGACGTCCAGGGTGGTGCCCCATACCTCGCGTCGAGCCGGCCGGGCACTCCGGGTGAGGGCGGTATTGCAGAACGACGCCGTGACCAGGCGCAGGCGTGTGGGATCGCGGACGAGAGCGCCGTGGAGTTGGAGTTGGAGACGCACCTGTTGGGTGGCATGGCGAAGGACCAGCGTATCCGTCTTGACCTCGGCATGCGCCCCTTTCTGACCGCGGTGGCTGGTGCGAACCAGCGGGGATTGCCCGTTCGCAGACCAGTCACCAAGACGGTAGAGGTCGTTCGTGGAGGTTTCGCCTGGAAGATGTGCCGCTACCGAAATGCCGGCCTCAGCTGCGGGCTCGATGTTCCAGGACACCACGAGCTCATTCCAGGGCACGCGGGTCTCGATCAGCGGAGACACCAGCATGACGGAATCAGCTGGGGCAGGGAGGGTAATCCGGGACCAGGACTGCAGATTGGTAAACCCAATCAGGATCGGCATGGCCTCCGGCATTGCAGCCTCGGTGCCAGGCCGGCGAGCGATGGTGCATCCGCCCAGAAACCAGCCGCCCATGGCGACAGCCGCCATGGCTGCGACGGCCCGCAGAACGGTCAATGGGACATGGCGGCAATGCACGGTGAGTCAGGTTAGGGAGGCTCGAGTGGAGGCTCCAGTTCCAAAAGGACGCGAAGATCGGAGGCCGAAACTCCGATGGGTGGGGTCTCGACGAACCGCCTCGCTGGCGCTTGTCACTGGGTTTGACGACGTACGCGGGGTCGGCCCAGTGTTCCACGATGCTGGTCGCCTTTCACAAGCCGTGGGGCGTTCTCTCGCAGTTTACCGAGGACGGCTCTCGGAATCGGCCGCTCAAGGATTTCGGGTTCCCTCCACGGGTCTATCCGATTGGTCGCTTGGATGCGGATTCGGAAGGGCTCCTGCTACTGAGCGATGAAGCCCATTGGACCGAGCGACTCCTGGATCCAAGGCAGGCGCATCCGCGACGCTATTGGGCGCAGGTTGAGGGGACTCCCGAGCGCGAGGCGTTGGCCCGGTTGGAGAAGGGGATTGAAATCCAGGGGCGGAGGACGCGGCCGGCGCGGGTTTGGCTGCTGGATCCCCAACCGCAGGTGGCTCCCAGAGATCCGCCCATTCGCGTGCGCCTGCGGGTTCCCGACCGGTGGATTGCGTTGGAACTAATCGAAGGGCGAAATCGTCAGGTGCGCCGGATGACCGCAGCCATCGGCCATCCCACGCTGCGCTTGATCCGGGTGCGTATCGGGTTGTTCGAATTGGGGGATCTGGGGACGGGAACGTGGAGAGTTTTGGGGCCGGAAGACGAGCAGGATGTGCTTCGGGATCCAGCGGACGCGCCGGGGCGGCCGACTCCAGCGTTCCCTCGCGGCAGCCGCGCAACTTTCCCCGGGGACCGGTTTTGGACGAGAGGTAAGGCATGACCGCTGTTCACGACGAGGACGCCTCCCTGATGCTGCGTGTGCAGCAGGGTGAGCTCGGTGCTTTTGAACAGTTGGTCGAGCGCCATCGCCAGCCGATCTTCAACTTCGTGCAGCGCATGATCCACGATCCCGCGGAAACCGAGGACGTGGCGCAGCAGGTGTTCGTTCAAGTGTGGAAGGCGGCTGATCGCTACCGGGTGGCGTCCCGGTTCACGACCTGGCTCTTCACGATTGCGCGCAATCTCTGCCTGAACGAATTGCGCCGGCGCGGGCGTCATCCGACCGAGTCGCTCGAAGCCGAACATGACACCGGCGAATCCACCATGGCGCGGGAGTTTGAGGATGTCCGAAATCCGGGCGTCGCCGAGGAGGTCATGCTGGGTGAATTGACGGTGAAGATCGAGGAGGCGTTGGCGGCTTTGCCCGAATCCCAACGCGCCGCCATCCTCCTCTTTCGAGAACAAGAGATGCCTTATGAAGAAATCGCCCGGGTCTTGGAAGTATCGGTGTCGGCCACGAAATCGCTGATTCACCGCGGACGCGAGACGCTCAAGGCCCGCCTGAAGGCGTACCTGCGCACTGGCGCCTGGGATTCCAGTGAAGCGGCCGCGGAAACTTTCCCGGGCAACCGGGTTTGAAGGAGATACGTGATGACTTCGGAATCTGTTCAAAAACTGCGGGATGAGCTCCTGCGACGTCCGCCGAGTCCCGAGGAGGAGCGC
>JAEUHG010000036.1 GCA_016795425.1 Verrucomicrobiales bacterium | reverse complement strand
CACGGTCGAAGGACAGAGCGGAGTCGATGTCCTCCGATTCTTCGGCTCCAACGCCGCGGAGAATGTTGACGTCATCGCCAACGGCGGCCGTGTGCTCTTCCTCCGCAATATCGCCAACGTCACCATGGACCTGGACGACATCGAGCAGGTCGAATTCCGAGCGCTCGGTGGCGCGGATAACATCGTCGTCGGCGACCTCACCGGAACGGACCTCACCCACATCGGCTTGGATTTGCGCGGCCCCGCAGGTGGCGGCGACGGCCAACCCGATACCATCACCGTCAATGCCACCCAGGGCGCCGACGTTTTTGGCGCGGCCGGCGACGCCGGCGGCCTGCGGGTCTTCGGTCTCCATGCCGTCATCGACATCAACCATCAGGAGGTTGCCAACGATCGACTGGTGCTCAACGGACTGGGCGGGGCCGATGTCATCGACGCGACCTCCCTCGAAGCCGACGGCATCCAGCTGGTCATGAACGGCGGACTCGGGGCGGACCTCTTTCTCGGCTCCGAGGGCGATGACCTTGTTACTGGGGGTGACGGAAACGATACCGCGCTATTGGGCCCGGGTCGGGACACCTATGTCTGGAACCCCGGCGACGACAACGACACGGTCGAAGGTCAGGCCGGCTTCGACACCCTGCTCTTCAACGGTGCCAACATCGCCGAGAACATCGACATCACCGCCAACGGCGCGCGGGTCAGGTTCACTCGCAATATCGCGAATGTGGTCATGGATTTGAATGACGTGGAAGCCATCGACTTCAATGCTCTTGGGGGTGCCGACACAATCGTGGTCGGCGACCTCACCGCCACCGATACCACGTCAGTCACCCTTGATCTCGCCGGGAATGGCGGAGTGGGCGATGCCCAGCCGGACCACGTGATCGTCACGGGCACCTCCAACAACGACTCGGTGGTGGTGTCAGGATCCGTCGCCACCGGCGTCAGAGTCACCGGCTTGCCGGCGCAGATCTCGGTGACGGGCAGCGAAGCCACCAACGATCGATTGACAGTCAACCTGCTGGCCAAGGACGACGTGCTCGACGCCTCCGCACTGGCTGCCGGGGTGATTCAACTGACGGTCGACGGCGGTGACGGCAATGACGTCCTCACCGGCAGCGCTGGCGACGATGTCCTGCAAGGAGGCAATGGCGACGACGTGCTGGTCGGCGGTCCGGGCACGGATGTGCTGGACGGCGGATCGGGCGCCAACGTCGTCATTCAATAGCGCTCCCAGATCTCAGGGGACCAAACGCGCCTTGTACACGAAATCCAATTCCTTCCCGGCCTTCACATGGCACACGGCGCAGGCACCGCATTTCTGGGGCGGGGTGATGTACGAACCATCCGCGCGATACTCGGCGAACTCAGGGTGAGGGAGGAATTCGATCCCGATACCGATGGCGATACCGACCCCGATAGCGGGGCAAAGAATGAACCCTGACGACCGCGGGTTCCCTTCAGTTTGAAAGCCGCACCCGAAAGAACTTCACCTTCAAATCAGGCACTACGTTGGTATTCCACCAGCCCCGGGCATCGGTGACGACCGAGGCCTCGAAAGCCCAGTCCTTGAGGTCTGATGAGGACTCAAGGACTCCCACCGCGGAGATCAATCCCACGAAGTGGCAGGAGAGATTCCCGTTCGGGGCACGTTCCATTTCCAAAGCGTTCGCCGGTAATGGCCCGTTCCATTCATACGCCCCCAGATCGCACCGAGCGCCGAACGGCCGCGGAACTCCGCGCTGATCGGTGGCCAGGCACTCCGTAGCGTCGCCGGCATCGATGGCAGGACTGCCGTCCAACAGCGGGATGAAGGGCATCGCGTTTCCTGGATCGTTCAGGGCACCCAACCGTGGGTCGGTGCGATCCCAACCGCCGTTTCGTCCAAAGTCGCACGAACCATCAGCACTGAGATTGCTCTTGGAGGTCGTAAAGGCCCCGTAACAACCACCGGCCGCTGAGGTCTCCGCGACGATCGAGTTCAACAAGGTCATCGACGTGCCGCTTGCGGAAATCGCTGCTCCGCCTGCCGTGCCTTCGGTGCTGAGGTTGCCTTCAGCATCCACGCCGGCACTGGCCAAATTGTTCGCGAACGTCAGGTGAACCCCGCGGAAAGGACCCCGCACGGCATTAATGCCACCGCCAAAGCCCGTCCCTGGGTGAAAACTTCCATCCCAGTAGGCCGTTCCTCCGACCGCCAAATTCCCGGTGAACACCGAATTCTGCACCTCCAAGAAGCCCCCCGCATAAATGCCGCCGCCGTAACCACTCCCGCCCTTGGAAAAGACATGGCCCGGGATCCAGTCGCCATCCCCACCCGCCGCGGTGTTGCTGACAAAGGCACTCGCCTCGACACGCGCTTCGCCCTCGGAAAAAAGGCCGCCACCCGATGCGTCATAACCCCGGTCTCCGGCCGGGCCACCGCCGGCCCCGCCATGGACTTTGTTTCCCGAGAACCTCGACCCAACCAGCACCAGATTCCCCGAGTTGAAGATAGCCCCTCCTTTACTCCACGCGCCCGTCTCTCCGGCCGAGTTGCCGCGGAATACCGACCTTAAACATCTTAACGTGCTGGCGTTGAAAATGGCGCCTCCCATGGATGGAGCGTTGCCAAGAATGGCAGTTCCTCCGTGACAGACATTCGAAATAAACTCGGACGAGCTCATCGACGCCTGAGTTATGTTCGTGCCGAGGTAGAGGGCCCCGCCTGCGGAAAGGCCCGCAAGACTGTTCCTTGGCGCGCTCCCGGGATGAACTTGGTTGTCGAGGAACCGGCACCCGTCAATTTCCACCTCGCCGGCTTCCGCGTAAACGGCGCCCCCAAGGGCCGCGCCCCCTCCGCCGTAGCCGCCACCGGGCGAAGACGCGCCGATAGCCTGGTTTGAATCGAAGGTCGTTTTCGCCAAACGGAGGGTGCCTCGCTCCAGGCAAATCGCCCCCCCATGGGCGGCACCGTAATTTTCGCTGGGCCGCCCAAACAAGACCACCGGACCACCCGCTGCGTGATTCCCCTGAAACTGGCAGCCCAGGAACGTCGCGACGCCGGAGCGCAAACAAACGGCCCCCCCTTTGCCCAAGCCACCCACCCTCAAAACAATGTCCGCATTGGTGACGAGACCGCCTTGGACCGAGTGCCCGCGAAACACGCAGTTGGTCGCCCAAAGTTCGGCTTGATCCACCAAGACGGCGGCCCCCAAGGCATCCGCCTCGGAAGGCGTCGCCGCGTTGGTGTTCGACATGACCGCGCCGTTTGCAAGGTGGAGTCCCATCAACCTCAACGTCGCGCCGCTACTCACCTCAATCAACCGAAGGGCGCCGCCACCATCCAGGGTCACATTCTGACCGGAAGCATCCAGCACCGTGTCCCGGGTAACCCGCAATGTTCGCGACAAGGCGATGGTACCGGAACATTCAAGGGTCACCAAGCCGCCGCCGGCCATGGCCGCTTCCAACGCCGTCGCGTCACATACTGTGACTCGCCCATCGGCCCTCGTGGACTGGGTCATCAACAGAACGCAGCCCAGGACGATTCCAATGCGAAGCATCCGCAAGGTTCGGAAGAAGGACTCCATGGCCGTGACGTGACGTTGGTCCTCACGGAAGCCCAAGGCACCCGTAATGTCAAAGATCGTGCCGCCAAGCGCGCCTGCGCCGAGGCTTTCGATCTATGGCCAACCTTCTTCCCGTGTGACTGTCACTTGCTTCTCCGCTGCTGCCCCAGATCCGTTGCCAAGGCGAATCACCTGGACGAGCTTCGCCCCGTGATGTCGCAGTCACCGCTGTTGAGGTGGCGAATCTTGGTTTGCTCCGGCCTGTTGGTCTTCGATTCGCAGCAACTCTCCGCGGGCGTGCTCATTGACCTGGGCCGCTATCTGGTTCCCACCGCCGTTTCCACTGACGGCACGTCCGTCGTGGGGCTCACCAATAATTTCAACCAATCCCCCACCGGGTGGTTCCGTTGGAGCCAACCTCATGGCGCCATGGTCTTGCCTCCTCCCACGTATGCCACCGGGATGCAGGGACCGGGACCGTGGATCAACGGCGACGGCACCGTTCTCGCATGGTCCACCTCCCCGTATTATTATTATCTCTGGGAATGGACGCCCTCGGGCGGACTTAACGATTTGGGATGGCCTCAAGAAGGATCCTACGAAGCAAGCCTCACTGCCTGGGGGCTTTCAGCAGAGGGGTCCGCTATCGTCGGCGAGGCGATGTTCCCCCAGTTCAGTGCTGCCGACAGGACCTTGTGGATCCGAGGCTTCTTTTGGACCCGGTCAGGAGGTTTCGAACCTCTGAAGCTCTTGAGTAGCGCGCGTGCGGTTTCGGCCGACGGCAACATCATCGTTGGGCCAGCCTTCGACCGCGGACTCGGCGTGGGTCTCATGAACCGAACCAAAGGATTTCGGGGCCTGGGCCTCCCGGCAGGGGTCATCGAGACGAATTATATTTATCGTGCGGAGAGTTACGCCCTGGTTCCGAGCGGTGAGACGCTTTACTACGGCACCGCTTCCTACGGACAAACGGGGCGAGTGAGTGTCTTTGCCCGATGGAGCGCGTCGGCTTCCGCCTGGGAGCGCTTGGACAGGGAACCTCTTCCGAATTTTTTCCAAGTCACCGGCACTTCGAGCGACGGCACTTTAGTCGTGGGAACGCATAGGATCGGCAATGAAATCACCGATCCCAGCCAAGGTTGGATCTGGCGGGATGGTGACGGTTTCCAAAACATCCGGGCCTTTCTAACCGATCGCCGGGTCAATGCCTCGGGCTGGCAGATCACCAGTTGTTCGGGCATTTCCGGCGACGGAAGAACTCTGATCGGAAGAGGTCTGGTCACCGAAAGCAGCGGCTACAACGCTCTCCATGGGTGGGTGGCGATTCTCGACGACACCGTTTCCGGTCCGCCTTTCGAGGCCACACCGGCTCGTGCGCGGCCCGGCATTCAACTCGAGGTGTGGACGCGTGCGGGCCTGATCTACCAATTGCAGCGATCACGCGACGGATTCACATGGTATGGGGTCGGCGATCCGTTCATCGGCGATGGACGCACCCATCGCTACTACCATCTCACCGATGATCCTCTGGGTGGCCATTGTCGTTATGTGGAACTCCCGTAATCCCAGCGACGGCGGTTGCAACGCCGGGCGACCCCTGCAGATCTCCCGATCCATGACAACCAAGGCGTCGCGACACCTGGAGTCTTGCGCCTGCCTCGCGCTGGCCCTGTTGATCTCTGGGTTGGCTTCGAACCCGGCATCGGCCGCACGATTCGCGCCAACCAGCTCCCCTTGGGATTTTGCCGCGGACACCGGAAGGATTCTGGTCGGATACCACGGTCCCACTTGGCGTATCGAACGATGGCGCGCGGCTCTGGCAACTCCTGCCGGTCACCTTGTTGTTCTGCCAGACCTGACAGAGGCCTACGTCGATTTCTTTACAGCGCGAATCAGTGCCGACGGCACGATCGTCATGGGCCTTGCGATCGACCGCTTTCCCACGACAAATCGACTTTTCCGTTGGACCGCTTCAGGCGGCATCGCGTCCGTTGCCACTCTTAATCCATCTGACCAGCCTGAAACCCTGCTGTTGTCCGCCGACGGCAATACGCTGGTGGGCCGAATGCGGTCCGCAAACCTCGTTCAAGGGTATCGATGGACGCAGAACGAAGGTTTGAAGACGTTGCCTGAGTTCGACGACATCTACGCCGTCTCCGCGGATGGCAGTGTCCTGCTGGCCTCGACTGCCCTCTCCAAGATTGTCCGAGTCGATCCTGTGGCGGGCCCTCAGGTCCTGGAGCCGCTTCCTTCCGTGCATGGCACCTCGCCCCTTCCTTGGAGTCTCCGCCTGACCCCAGACGGAAACACGGTGATCGCCACCTCCTCATCCACGACTCGGAACCTCTCCCGATGGGGATCATCGGTCGGGTCCTGGGAGGTGCTGGGAGAAACCTCGTCTTCCACCAACCACGAATTGGCGGGGATTTCGGCCGACGGAAAGACCGTTCTGGGCAGGTCCTTGTGGATCTGGCGGGAGGGATTCGGAACCGAGTCCATCGCCTCCTACCTTGCCGGATTAGGGATCACTCCCGTAGACCGCGAACTCAGGACCTGCGAGTTCATGGCGCCCAATGGGCGGTCCTTCGGAGGCACCGCCTATGGCCCCAATGGCCCATGGGGACCCACCTCAGCCGGGTGGGTGGTCTACCTGGACGACCCTCCTCAAACTCCGAAGGAAGCGCCCAGTCAGTCGCGGCCCGCGCTGGCCATCGAGGTCAACACCCGCCTCGACAACCTTTACCGCGTCCAACAATCGGAAGATCTCCAGACCTGGACCGACTCCGATCCGACCTTTCTCGGCGTTGGGGGGACTCGATACCTGTGGCGTACGACCGATACCGCACCCTCGCGCTTCTTCCGCGTGGTCGAGACGCCGTGAGCCCGACGCTCAACGGCGAATTGAAGCCACGCCCCCGTGAATTGGCCCCCAAGCAGGGCCGTGGATCAGAGAGCAAAGCAGCCGACGCCGCAGGATTGGCAGCATCGGCCTCGCCTGAGATTACAGATGGAGCGTCATCAACTCTTCGCGCGCTCTGCCCGACGGATAGCTTCCCTCACCGCCTCCGTGCCTTTCCCGGCATACCGATCCGGTACAATCGCACCAGCACCCAAAAGGAATTCAACGACTGCGGCATAGTCCCCGGTCTTCGCATACCAACCATTCTCCGAGCCGTGTATCGCCCAGCCCAGCGGTGTCGCCTTGAAATCGGCATCCAACGCTTCCAGTGGCGGCTGATGTCGGAGGATCTCCCGCGTCATCTCGGCGTTTCCGTGAAACGCAGCCCAATGC
>JAEUHG010000028.1 GCA_016795425.1 Verrucomicrobiales bacterium | reverse complement strand
GGATCGCGAGCGTGATCGACGATTCGGGAGCGAAGAGGGCGGTCAGGGTGACATCCGCCTGCATGGCCAGACGCACCTTGGTTTGCAGATTGCCGGGCAACTCCCGCCAACCGGCAAAGCGCCATCCGCGTCGAGCCTGTGCTTCGACGTCGACGGGGTGGTTGCGGAAATAGGTCCCTTCCCAGGCGCCCGAAGGTCCGGGAAGATCCGCCAAGGTGTTGCAGCGCAGATCGCCGCCCTCCGGCGGGGAAGTGGAGAGGCGCAGGTTGGCGGTTCCTGACAACCCGAAGTAGGCCACCACATGCCCACGCATGGCACTCGGCCGAAGGCGCGCAAACGTGCGCAGTGCCTCGACGTTCCGTTGCCATTCCGCGAGCGAGGACGGGTACCGCCAACGAGCGGTATGTTCGGCCACTTCCGGCGCAATCTCGGCTGCCATGCGGTCGATCCGATCCACGAATCTCTGGGAAGAGAACGTGGTGTTCATCAAATCGGCGCTTCGATTGATGAAGTCGTCGCGGAACTGAGGATGATCCAGGAGCGTCTTGAGCAGGAACACCGTGGTCTCGTTGTTGTGTCCGTGGAGGCTGCCGCTGGGTTCCAGCACAGCGCGGAGCATGTCGAAGTTCCACGGTTGGGGTTCGCTCCAAAACCCGCCAAAACCGACGTCGCAGTCGAACAGAATCCAACGCAGGCGGCCGTCATCGGTGCGGGGTCTCCACAGCCGGTGATTGCCGATGTCCCATCGGTAATAGAAGACCTCGGCGAGTTTGTAATCGCGATAGTTGTCCACCTCCATGAAGCGTCGAACCGAGTCGAAGGCACCGGGAGTCGTCACCGCGTTGGTGTGGAGAAAAGTGTCGAGTTGGTGAAATCGCGCGGCCGATCCGGCGTAGGCGAACGTCCCGGGCGGATAGCCTTCCAGATAGTCGATGCCGTTCGCATCGATACCAGGATGATGGGCCTCAAAGTAACCTTCCTCGAGCGCCTCCTGGAGATTGTGGATGCCCCAGTATTCCCCGTTCAGGAAGACGAGGGCGGGGCGATAACCCTGAACGTCGAGGCCAATCTCGCGCGCCGCCGACTGCATCAATCCGTCGCGCATGAGCGTCAGATGATGATCGTGGCCGGAGGGACGTAGGAGCAGGCGTTCGAAGGTCGTGGTGGGAAGATCGGGAAAGATCCGGTGCCGAAACGGACCGGTGCCTCCCTGATTCGAGGCGTGCAAGCGAAGGGCCTTGATCGGGAAGCCAAACGAAGTGTTGCCGTGCATGCGAACGCCCGCCTCGCGCGAGAAAGCCAGCGTTCCGTCCGTTTCCAGAAATTCCACGTGCACCGGCCGCTCCCAGGCCGCACCCGATTGCGCGTAGTTGCCACCCGGGGCATTGCCAACCACGTAGATGCCCGTCTCGGCGGAGAAGAAATGCCTGGGATCCGTCGACAGTGCGACAATGGGCAGCGAGAACCGGGCCCGCCCGCGTGGATCGACAAAATAGGTGGCGGTGGCGATGGGACTCGGCAAGGAGCGGGTTCGGAAAGCCCTCGCGCGGACAATGGTGCCTTTAAAGACCGGCCCGGCCGGCGCGCGCCAGTTGGGGGCCGTGGAGAGATTCGCCCAGCGGGGCGGGGTCAGCGTTCGATCGAGAATCCCGAGCGGCGCGGAGTAGAGCAGGGACGAGGGGGTGGGCACCGATCCATCCAAGGTATAGCGGATCTCGACGCCTTCGTCCGCACTCAGGATTTCCAGGGAGAAAGGGGCCTGGTGGAATCCCGCTGCTCGCGAGAATTGCGGAGCCGACAGTACGGAATCAGCGATGTCCGGGGAGTTGGAATCCAGGGGAGTTGGCGCAGCGAAAAAGTAGAGGGAGGAGGCGCCGTCGGGATAGCGCCCCCACGAGGTGTCGCGCGGCATCGCCGGGACTTCGACCGCATCCTCCAACGATCCATCGGGTCTTCGCAGGCCAATCCATTCTCCGGCGGCCGAAACCCTGAAGTCTGTGTGATACACATCACGCAGCGGCAGGCCGTGACGTGCGGCGAGTCCGAGTTCGACACCGCGACGTTCAACAGGGTTGAGGGCGCGGTCGTAAAAAAGCACCTCGAGCACGTCTCCTCGAAACGCCCCATAGCTTCCGGCGCCGATCTCGGTGGGTGTCGTGACGGTCGCCCGCGAGGATTCGCCCTCGGAGGTTAACTCGGCTCCGTGGAGGATCAACGTGGGTTGGCGCGACTCGTATACCAACGTCACGATCGACGGCGGGCCGTCGATGGCGCGTTGAGCGACGATCACTGCCGGCATATAGCCGGAGCCGTGTTCATAGACGCTGACACCGTTGGTTCCTGCGGAGATACCGACACCAGCCGAGCTGTCTCCACCGTGAGCGGCGCCGAACAGCCACCGCTGACCGCTGGTTCCGTCCACGCCACTGAACCCCTGAGGATCCAGTTCGTGTGCAACGGTTGGCCGCATCACCGCGATCAAGGTGAAGTTGTTGGTCGCGACGACCCGGGGCACTCGCAGCAAGTCGTCGATGCCATCGAAACGAACCGCGGGTGATGGGCCTCCGATCCACCGCGGCTGGCGGCTCATCGAATCTTGGGACGCTGCGTTACCGCGACCGCTGAGGTCCGGCCAGCGCCGTAAGTATCGTTCGCTCCCGTCGGCTCGAAAAAGGGCGCCGGATTGACTCGGCAGCGTGTCGGCCCGCAACCAGGTCACCAGCCCGGGAATGGCGGTTGCCTCCATCGCGCCGGCAACCGTGGGTTGGCGATCCTCGCCGGACGCGTAGACCAACAGGAAGCCGCCGGGCGCGATGCGCCCGCTTCGGAAGGTCCAGGGCCGCGCCCCTCCGCCGGCATCATCCGAGAGGGACCAGTCCGTGAGATCGATGTCAGTCTCACCGCCGTTGAACAATTCGATCCAGTCCGGGTGACGGCCGCGTTCGTCGAGGACTCCATTCTGGTTCAACGCGACTACCTCGTTGATCCGGACTGCCGCAAAAGCAGGTTGGCATTGCAGGAGCGCCCAGAGCAGCGGGACAATCGAAGGAAAGAAGGCGCGTCGGCGGAACGAGGACTGGAATCCTAGGCTGACCGACGAGTTTCGGGCGCGGTGAAACACTGCGACGGATGCGCGAACGCGAAAGGCACGAGTCGATCCCGGCACCTCAGGGTAAGGCGGGCGGCTGTGACAGGGATTTTTCCATGACGAAGTCATCCATGATGAACCCGTGGCCGATATCGAACTGGGCGGTTGCCCGGACACGGAAGCCTCGCTTTTCGTAGGCCGCCTTGGCGCGATGGTTGTTCCGATTGACGGTAAGGACGAGCCGCGAGCGACCGCGTTCCCTGGCCACCTGCTCCACGCGATCCATCAGAAGGCCACCCAGACCTCGCCCCTGCCACTCGGGATGCACATACAGCTGTTGCAGCTTCAACTCCAATGGATCCTCGGTGTCGGTGTAGGCGGTGTAGGCAAGCGGCTCACCGTCCACGCGCAGAATCTCGTAGGCCGGGATCCCATCGGCGAACACCTGCTGCAAAACCTTCGGCGCGTAACGCTGGTCCAGCATGTAGCGGATCTGGTCGTCCGTAATGATGTCGCGGAAACTGGCCCACCAGATACGCCGGGCAAGTTCTCCAAGGATGGGGATGTCGCTCTCCACCGCCGGAGCGATTTCGACGACTCCCAGGGGGCGATAGCAGGGGGTCACTTTCCGATGCAGAAGAGGTGCTTTTCGGTGCGGAGAAACAGATGCCCGCGCGACACGGCGATGGAGGCCTGGCATTTTTCGTTGAGCGGATTGCGGGCCACGATCTCGAACTTCGGCCCCGCCTTCACCACCGTCGTCTCCGCAGTCTCGGACAGGAAGTAGATATGGCCGTCGGCATAAACCGGTGACGCCGAGTGATTGCCTCCCACACGCTCCGCGTAGATCACCTCGCCCGTCTTGCCATCGTAACAATGGACGATCCCGCCGTCGGTGATGCCGTAGAGATGCGGCGAAACGTAGAGCAGGGATGGCTGGGTAGGCGTGCCTTTACGCTGTTCCCAAGCCACATGGGACGCCGTGACATCGCCTTTTCCACCGACGCGGACCGTGCGAAGGGTGGTCTTTTCGAATCCGGACGAGGTGAAGATCAATCCGTCGCCGTGCGCGAAGCTCGGCGTGACTCCCTCGCCCTGGGAATAGACGGTCCACAAGCGTTCGCCCGTCTTCGGATCGAATCCCTGAATCGCGTCGCCGGCCGGGCTCACGATTTGTGGCACGCCATCGATCAGCACCACGTTCGGGCTGACATGGGCGATGCGCGACTTCCCGCGATTGCCTTTCCATCGTCGTTCACCCGTTTTGACGTCGAAGGCGACGACCTGCGCCTGATCCCAGGGCACCCTCCAGCCGAGTTGTTCCTCCGCGGAATTGTTGGGCCATTCACCCGGCTTCTCCACCCGGTTACTGCCATCGAAGGGCATGATCAACAATCCGTCGTGCACCAAGGGCGAAGCGCCGAGGCCGTGGCGACTGTAGAAGCGAACCTCCTGGTTCTTCCACACGAGGCGACCGTTGACATCGACGGCGGCGACGGTGCCGTCACCAAAAGCGACATAGATCCGTTCCCCATCGGTGACTGGCGTCGGGGTGGCGTAGGAATTCTTGGATTCCTTGCGCAACGGAACGATCTCCACGACGGCGGTGTTCCAGACGATCTTGCCCGTGGCGCGGTCGAGGCACAGCAACCGGCATTGGGTGTTTGCCTCGGTGGCCGTGGAGACATAGACGCGGTCGCCCCAGACGATGGGTGAAGACCAGCCTTCTCCCGGAATTGGGGTCTTCCAGACGATACCGCGATCGGCCGACCATTCCCGCGGCAGGTCCTTTTCCGCCGACCAACCTTGTCCGGTGGGACCACGAAAGCGCGGCCAGTCCTCGGCGTTGGATTGCAGAACCCACCCCAGGCAAAGGGCAACGAGAAGGCGATGCATGGGGTTTCCTTTGCCAGACCCGGCGTGGCTTCGCCAGTCTCCAGTCGGGGAGACCATCGTTACGATACGGTGGCGGCGTGGTCTTTCCGTTTGCATTTGGTCCGGCATTGCCCAGGGTTTCGCTCAGATCGGCCCGGGGAATGACCCACGGCGGCCGACTTTGATCGATCGACGCATGAACCGATCCGATGCCCCTCGTGGTGCGCGCAGCAACCGCCTGAGTGCGGTGCTTTGGGTCGCGCTGGCAGCCATGGCCACGCTGCGCGTTCTGTTTCCGCCGGCGAGGATCGAACGGCCCGCGCGCGATTTCATGGGAGGCGGCGGCGGGCGTGGGCGTTGGGACCGCGGGGACGTGGATATTCGCCCAGCGAAAGGTCCGATTCCCGGCGATCTCTGGCGCATCCATATCGAAATCAAGCCCGCGGACGCCGACAAATTGCGCGGCTATTGGTGGGACGGATGGCACGGCGCCCAGCGCGATCGCCCGGAGGTTCCCGCCACCGTTCGCGAGGGGGAGACGGTCTACACCAACGTGGCGGTCCACCTCAAAGGTTCGGCGGGAAGTTTCCAGCACTTCGATCAGCGACCGGCACTGACACTCAATTTCTCCAAGAATGCCAAGGGCCAGAATTTCCACGGGTACAGCAAGATTTCGCTGAACAACTCGCGTCAGGACCCTTCGCGCATCAGTGAGATCGTATGCCGCGAACTGTTCGATGCCGCCGGGGTGCCGGTGCCGCGTGCCGACCACGCCACCGTACTCCTCAACGGTCGCGACCTGGGGCTTTACGTTCTCACCGAGGGCTGGGGAAAACCCTTCCTGAAACGATACTTCAAGAACGTCAGCGGAAATCTCTATGACGGCGGCTTCATCCAGGACGTCAACGGGAACATGGGTGTCAACTCCGGGGATCACCAGGAGGACCGGTCCGACCTCCGGCGCCTGGCGGCGGCGGCCAGTGAAACGGACCGCAACAAACGCTGGGAACGATTGAGCGCGGTGCTCGATGTCGATCGCTTTGCCACCTTCCTGGCACTCGAAGTCATGACCTGTCATTGGGACGGGTACGCCCTGAACCGGAACAATTACCGCGTCTTCCACGATTTGGAATCGGACAAGATGGTGTTTATGCCCCATGGCATGGACCAGATGTTCGGCTGGGCCCGATCCAGCCCCAATGCCACCATCGATCCCGGCATGGAAGGTTTGGTCGCTCGCGCCTTCGTGGGAACCACCAATGGCCACCGTCTCTTCCGCGATCGCGTGGCCATGCTTCGCACCAACGTTTTCAACGAACAGCGCCTCACCAATCGCGTGATGGAACTCAACCGCCGCATCCGGCCCACCCTCGAGGCCTACGGCGAGGATTGGGCCCAGGCCCAGGACATGGCCGCGCTGGACCTGTGCCGCCGGATCGAGGAGCGTGCCCAGAGCATTACCGAACAACTGGGTTCGCCACGTGATCCGCTTGAGTTTGGTCCCGACGGCAGCGTCCGCCTTTCCGGTTGGAAACCACGGGTCACCACCCAGGATCGTCGTCCCATAGGCTTTGATCGCGCCGAGCAGGGCGGCAATGCGCTGCTCCATATCGCCATGAATCGCGGCGGCGGCGCCGGTTCGTGGCGAACCCGAGTCCTGCTCGACCCCGGTGCCTACCGCATCGAAGGCCGCGCCCGCACCTCGGGAGTCCAGGGCGCCGGCGGCGTCTGCCTGCGCATCTCTGGCTCGCGCACGCAGCAGCGAGCAACCGAGGACGAATGGCAGGATTTGTCGTTCGATTTCGATATCTCGGAGCCCATGAGTGAAGTCGAGTTGATCTGCGAATTGGAATCGCGCCGGGGCGAGGCCTGGTTCGACGAGTCGTCGCTGAAACTCGTCCGCCGATAGACCGCCGGGAGCGCCTCACGTCGTGCCGCGCCCCATGATGATGCGCGAGCCCCGCTTGTAGGTGAAATAGGAGTAGGCCCACTGCAGCAGCACCGCGAGCTTGTTGCGGAAACCGATCAAGAACACCAGGTGCACCAGCAGCCAGGCCGCCCATGCCGGAAGTCCGGAAAGCTCCAGCGGTCCCATCTTCGCCACCGCCGCAGAGCGCCCGATCGTCGCCATGGTCCCTTTGTCCCAGTACGCAAACCGCCGCCGACTGGGTTGAATGCCGTGTACCGCATCCAATTCCTCCCGAATGACCCGTGCGACATGGCGACCCATTTGCATCGCCGCCGGTGAAACACCCGGAACCGCCTTTCCGTCCGGTCCGATCACCGCCGCAAGGTCGCCGATGGCAAAGGTGCGCTCGTGCCCGGGTAGACTGAGGTCCTCCGCCACTTTGAGACGGCCGGCTCGGTCGCGTTCCACACCGAGAGTCGCGGTCAGGGGCGATGCTGCCACCCCCGCCGCCCAGATGATGTTCGACGCGCGCAGGACCTGGCCGTCCACCAGGTGAACCTCGCCGGCCCGAATTTCCCGGACCTTGGTGTTGACGAGCACTTCGACTCCGAGCGCCGCCAGTTGGGCACGCGCGCTCTCGCTCAATTCGACAGGCAAATGTCCCAGAACCCGCGGCCCCGCTTCGACGAGAATGACGCGGGCTTGGGTCGGATCCATGCGGCGGAAATCCCGTGCCAACACCGTACGCGACAGCTCGGCAAACGCGCCGGCCAGTTCGACACCGGTAGGTCCGCCTCCCACGACAATCATCGTCGTCAGATCCCGGCGCCGTCCCGGATCATCGGTGTTTTCGGCTTGTTCAAAAGCAAGCAGGACGTCCCGTCGAATCCGCATCGCGTCATCCAGGGATTTGAGGCCGGGCGCAAACTGCTCCCATTCGGGGTGCCCGAAGTAACTGGTGATGCCGCCCAAGGCGAGGACCAGATAATCGTACGTCAACACCGTCTGGCCGAGCACCACGACGCGGCGATCCAGATCGATCGATTTCACTTCGTCCATCAGAACGGTGACGTCTTGGCGGTCCGAGAGTACACCGCGAATGGGGGCAGCGATTTCGGGGGCTGAAAGTCCAGCGGTGGCCACCTGGTAGAGCAGGGGCTGGAACAGATGGTGATTGGTTCGGTCCACCAGCGTGAGGGTGGCGTTGGGGTGCTGGAATGCCTGGCAGAAGGTCAAGCCACCGAACCCAGCCCCGAGGACCACCACGTGTACACCGCGGTCGCGACTCATGCCTCAAGAGGGTGCCGCGGAAAAACGGGGATGCAACCTCCGCCCCATTCCCCTTTCGGGCCATGGCGTCGGAATCGTGCCGCACGGATACCCCGGCGCTTCCGTTTGGCGCTGTCTGGCGCTGTCTGGCGCTGTCAGTTGGAGGCCGGATCGTCCGGGGAGTCCGACAATAAGCGGAATTTGCCGCCCAATTCCCGCAAGATGCGATGCCAGAGTCCCGCGGGTTCCGGACCGAAAATGAGTTCGGGCGTCGCCGGATGAATCAGCCAGGCGTCACGCCGGATCTCGTCGTCGAGTTGTCCAGGGCTCCATCCCGCGTAGCCGGCAAACACCAGAATCTTGCGCGTCGGAGAGAATTCCCCGGCCAGTTCGATCAATTGCTCCAGGGAATGCCCGAGATCCACGTTGGGCATGACCGACCCGGAGGGCAGAAAGGCATCGCCGTGAAGATAACTGAGTGCGCCTGGTTGGACGGGGCCGCCGATCTGCAGCGGCATCTGTTTGAGCGTTTCCGGAAGATCTGCCACCACCGCTTCACCGATGTTCGCGCCGGACGGACGATTCAATACCAATCCGAAGGCACCCTCCTCGTTGTGCTGGCAAATGAGGACCACCGAGCGGTGAAACCACGAGCCGCGGAGATTCCCGCCATCCAGGAGAAGCTGGCCTTGCAGGGATTTGGTCATGTCAGCCATCGCGCACCGCTAGTCTGCTACAGGCTTGATGGGCTGACAACGGGCGCTAACTTGGGCGCCCGTGACGGCAACGGCGGATCGGTCCCAGTCTTCGCCGCCTTCACGGGTTGAGTTTTTGGACCTATGCCATTCGAACTTCGTGTCCCTGCCGTCGGTGAATCCATTTCGGAAGTCCAACTCGGCGACTGGCTCAAATCAGAAGGCCAGTCGGTGCGAAAGGACGAAAGCCTGGTCCTCATCGAATCCGAGAAGGCCACCATGGAACTGCCCGCTCCCGCCGACGGCGTGCTTGGCAGAATCCTCAAGAAACGCGGTGAAACAGCCAAGGTCGGCGAAGTGATCGGCTTGCTCGAAACCGGCATCCCGTCGTCCGCCGCTCCCGCCCCCTCCACCGGCGCGGCCGAGATTGCGTCGCCGGCTGCCAAACCCGAAACCCCGGCCAAAGGCTCGGGCTTCGTCATGCCCGCCGCGGAACGCGTCCTCTCACAAGCAGGGGTGTCCGCATCGGCGGTGCAGGGGACCGGGCCTGGCGGTCGCATCACCAAAGAGGATGCCCTTCGCGCCTCCAGCGGTTCCCCGGCACCTTCTTCACCCCAGGATCCCCCGGCGCTGACCCTTCCGACGGCACCGGTTCCGCCAACACCCCCACCGAGTGCGGGACAGGCGGCGCCCGCTCCCGCCGCGGGAGCCGGACCGGCGGCATCGACCGTTTCCGGAGACCGCGAAGAAGAAACCGTGCCGATGTCGCCGCTGCGGCGCACGGTGGCCCGGCGACTGGTCGAGGCGCAGAGCACGATGGCGATGCTCACGACGTTCAATGAGATCGACATGTCGACAGTGATGGCCCTGCGCAAGCAGTCGCAGGAATCGTTCACCGCGCGCCACGGCATCAAGCTGGGGTTGATGTCGTTCTTCGTTAAGGCGGTCATCGAAGGGCTCAAGCAGACCCCGCAACTCAACGCCGAGGTTCGCGATCAATCCATCGTCTACCGCCGCTACTATGACATCGGCGTGGCCATCGGCGGCGGTAAAGGCCTGGTCGTTCCCGTCCTTCGCAACGCCGAACGCCTCAGCTTCGCCGAAATCGAAAAGGCCATCGCGGATTTCGGTGCGCGCGCCAAGGACGGCCGCATCAAGCCCGACGAATTGGCCGGTGGCACGTTTACTATCAGCAACGGCGGCATCTACGGCAGCCTGCTTTCCACCCCGATCATCAATCCGCCCCAGAGCGGCATCCTTGGGATGCACGCCATTCAGGACCGCGCGGTGGTCGTCGAAGGACAGATCGTCGTGCGTCCCATGATGTACGTCGCCCTGACCTATGACCATCGGATCGTCGATGGCCGGGAGGCCGTGACGTTCCTCAAGCACGTGAAGGACGTCATCGAGAATCCCGCTCGCATGTTGATCGAGGCCTAAGTCGTCCGGTCCATCGCTCCCAAGCTCGGAACCGAATCGAATCGAATCGAACCGAACTGATTCAAGTAGTATGGCAGAATCCTTCGATATCATTGTCATCGGGGCAGGGCCTGGCGGCTACGTGGCCGCCATTCGCGCCTCACAACTCGGCATGCGCGTCGCGTGCGTGGAAAAGGAATCCGCCCTCGGAGGCACCTGTCTCCGCGTCGGCTGCATTCCCAGCAAGGCCTTGCTCGAATCCAGCGAGTGCTTTGAGGCGGCCCGGCATACGTTCAAGCAGCACGGCATCCTGGTCGGCGACGTCGGCCTCGACCTCGCCGCCATGCTCCGGCGCAAGGACCTGGTCGTCGCCGCGCTGACCAAGGGAGTCGAGGCCTTGTTCAAAAAGAACAAGGTGACGCGCTATGCCGGACATGCCCGCCTGGCCGGTCCGTCCAAGGTCATCGTCACCGGCGCCAAGGAAACCGTCGAACTCACCGCGCCTCACATCATTGTCGCGACCGGCAGCCGTTCGACGCCTCTGAAAGGCATCGAGATGGACGGCGACCGCATCGGCACCAGCACCGAGGCGCTTCAGTATGCGGCGGTGCCCGGACATCTCGTCGTCATCGGCGCCGGTTATATCGGTCTTGAACTGGGCAGCGTCTGGCGCCGGCTCGGTTCCAAAGTCACCGTGCTCGAGTACCTCGACCGAATTCTGCCCGGCATGGACATGGAGCTCGCCGCCGAAGCCAAGCGCATCTTCGAAAAGCAAGGCATCGAATTCCGGCTCAAGAGCAAGGTGACGAGCGCCCGCGTCATCGATGGCCGCTGCGTGGTGCGGTTCAACGACGAAGACCTCATCGATTGCGACCGTGTGCTGGTGTCGGTTGGGCGCACGCCGAACACGGATGATCTGGGCTTGGATACCGTCGGTATTCAACCGGATGAACGCCGGAAGATCCCGGTCGATGAACGTTTTCGCACCACGGCTTCCGGGATCTACGCCATCGGCGACGTCATCACCGGTCCGATGCTGGCGCATAAGGCCGAGGAGGAAGGCGTGGCGGTGGTTGAGGCGATCGCCACCGGCACGGCACACGTGAATTACGACGTCATCCCGGGGATTGTTTATACGCATCCCGAAATCGCCACGGTTGGAAAAAACGAGGAGGAATTGCAGGCTGCCGGCATCGCGTACCGCAAAGGAGTGTTTCCGTTCATGGCCAACGGCCGAGCCCGGGCTTTGGCGGCCACCGAAGGCCGCGTCAAGATTCTGGCGGATGCGACGACCGACCGCGTGTTGGGCATCCATATTCTGGGAGCGCGTGCCGGAGATCTGATCGCGGAAGCGGCGGCCGCGATGGCGTTTGGCGCGACCAGCGAAGACATCGCGCGCTGCTGCCATGCCCATCCAACGCTGTCCGAGGCCATCAAAGAGGCGGCCTTGGCGGTCGACAACCGCGCGATTCATTTTTGAGCGCCTGATCGCCACGGGAATCATCTCTTGCCAGGTGCGGGCCGCCGAATCGTCGACTGACGATCAGGCAAACCGCTCAGCCACCGAACCTTAGGCCACTGTCGCCCTGGACCGCCTGATGCAATATAACCGTTATTGTGCGCAATATTAGATACGGCTGATGGGGACTGCGGATTCAAGTCTTGGACCGGATGTCGTGGCCTCCCAGAGCGTTTGCGTGGCGCGAAGCGTCATGGAGTGCGGCAGACCCCTGCCGCCTTTCCAGCCTTCGAATCCAGCGAGACTTCGGACAATCCTCACGACCCCGACGATCCAGGAACTGCGCGGACGAAAACAAAACCCTTGAGCAACTTCGGGACTTCGGAAATTTCATTCGACTGGTGGACTAACGCGGGCACGATCACGGCCCGGGGCGTTGAAAGCGCATCTGAATACCACTAAATCCCGGCGCTGGGCGCTTGGATTTCTGGCTTCGTTCCTGTTTCTCATTGGAATTCTACATAGGACGTTCACGTCCACTCCGCAGGTAACCCTCCAATTTCTTTATTCCACCAACCATCCACAACTCGGGAAGTTCGGAGTCTTTCAAGTCGAGAACGGCACGGACTCGTTGTTGGATGCCTACGGTGGGTGCTTCAAACCGGCGTCACGTTCGCGCCTAGATCTTCTATTGGGGGACGAAGGAGCGGTCTTTGTAGATACTCGCCAGATCGCTGCCCGCACAACGAACACTCTCCGAGTATGGATGCCAACAAATGCAGGAGTTTTCAAATTGGTGCTATTCTGGCATCCAAACTCAGAAGAAATGCCTTGGATGAAAGTCTGGCGCGACCGCGCCCTCAACTTGTACCTCCGGACCTCGGATCCGTCCTATATGATGATTCAGAGATTGGCAGGCAATCGATTCGTCGAAAGTCAGTCGTTTGATTCTCTGCCATGATGCCAATTGATTTTCGACGTATGCCTAACTCCCATCTCCCTGGCCCGTCCTCATCCGATACGGCTCTCACTTAGTCCAGCATAGCACGAAGCATGAATAGGGTCATTGTGGTCACCGGTGGAGGCCGTGGCATTGGCGCGGCAACCTGCCGATTGGCGGCACGGCATGGTTATGCCGTTTGCGTCAACTATCGACGAGACCGACTGGCTGCCGAGAGCCTCGTTACGGAGATGCAAGCCAGCGGGACACGGGCGATCGCTGTGGCGGCCGACGCGGGCATCGAGACAGATGTGAAGCGACTCTTCGCGACCGTTGATGAATTGCTTGGACCTATTGCGGCGCTGGTCAACAACGCGGGAATTCTGGAAGCGCAGATGCGCGTGGACGCCATGGATGCTGCCCGCTTGAACCGAATTTTCGCCACCAATGTGGTCGGCGCTTTTCTCTGCGCTCGCGAAGCCGTTCGACGCATGTCCACGAAGTATGGCGGCGGCGGCGGCTCGATTGTGAATGTGTCCTCCGCCGCGGCTCGTCTCGGATCCCCCGGCGAGTATGTCGACTATGCGGCGTCCAAAGGCGCGATCGACACCCTGACCACTGGCCTCGCCCTGGAGGTCGCGGAGGAAGGCATCCGCGTGAATGCCGTACGACCGGGATTCATCTACACGGAATTACACGCGAATGGCGGCGAGCCCGACCGCGTCGAGCGTGTCAAGAATCAGGTACCGATGAAGCGGGGAGGCAGCCCGGAGGAGGTCGCTCACGCCATCCTGTGGCTGCTTTCGGACCTGGCGTCCTTCACAACGGGGGCTTTTTGTCGACGTGGCCGGCGGGAAATAGACATCCAGACCAGGGGTCGAGGCGAAGTCGCGCGGAGACCCACTAGGCTGAGTCAACGCTCATCGCCCCCGAGCCAACACCGCCCGTTCCGCGCGGAGTGGTCGGAACTGGCGATGGCGGATCTCGCAGGCCGGTTAATTCTTCTTTCCGGGAGTGCGCTGGGAGGCGATGGCCTGTTGCTTCTTCTGGTTCGCGGCTGCGGCCTTCTCCTGTTTTTGTTTGGACGCTTTATTGACGGATTTCGGTGATTTGTCGCCCATGGCTAGATGGTTCGTTGAGGTTGAGTGGAGGTAAGATCCACGGAACGGGGCGGGTTGATGTCGCCTTCGACCGCAGTGGCACGAGCATCCGCACGAAGGAGCCTGAAAGCAATACCAGCCATTTTCACAATTCGTGAACCTTCTCGAAGGCACGCGGGATAGAGATGCATATGCCGTCCGAAAACGAATCGAGCCTTCCCCTTCCCTCCTCTTGCTTCTTTCCGTCGGCTCTGGGAACGGCACACTGGGCGCACCGACATGCGCTTGCTTTCTTCTCTCCTCATCCTCCTGACGGGCCATCTAGCCTCTCCTCCGTTGGTCGCGGGCGATCCCAAACTGCCGGGCATCAGCGATGCCATGGAATCGATGGTGCGGAACCGTGAGATCGCCGGAGCCGTCACCATGGTCGTAGGCCCGCGCCAGGTGCTCCATCTCGAGACCACGGGCTATGCCGACCTCGCCGCACAGCGGTCCATGCGCAAAGACACGCTGTTCTGGATCGCCTCGATGACCAAGCCGATCACCGGCGTTGCGGTGCTGATGCTCCAGGACGAAGGCAAGCTCCAGGTCTCGGACCTGGTCGAAAAATACCTGCCGGAGTTCGCCACTCTCAAGACGCCCTCGGGCAAGCCGGCTCGGCTCACGATTGCCGAGTTGCTGAATCACACCTCCGGCCTTGGGGAGGCCACCGGTCCGTCGGCTCAGAACGCACGAACTTTGGCCGAGTTGGTGCCAATCTGGCTGGCGGCTCCGATGCAGTTTGAACCCGGTCAGCAATGGCGCTACACCCAAAGCGGTATCAACGCCGCGGGAAGGATCGTCGAGGTCGTCTCGGGAATGACATTCGATCGGTTCCTCAAGAAGCGCCTGTTCGGCCCCTTGGGTATGAAGCATACCACGTTCTACCTGACGGCCTCCGACAAGGCACACTTGGTGACCGCGTACTCGAAGAACAAGGACACCGGTGAACTGGAACCCGTTCCACCCCGCCCGGAATTCGGTCCGCGGGATCGTCCACCCCAAGGAAATGGCGGCCTCTATTCAACGGCGCCCGATTACGCGCGCTTCTGCCAGATGCTGCTCAACGGCGGGCAATACCGAGGTCGGCGCTATCTCAGCAGCGAGGCGATGGGATACCTCACGACTTCCCAAACCGGGAATCTCCCGACGGGCTTTTTTCAGGGAGCGAACTTCGGCAGTCGCGGGAACCATTATGGCTGGGGACTCGGCACGTGCGTTCTCAAGACCCCCCATCCGGGCGTCGCCGAGATGCTGTCGCCCGGAACATTTGGCCATGGAGGCGCGTGGGGAACGCAGGCGTGGATGGATCCAGTCCGCGGCGTTGCCTATGTGCTGATGGTGCAACGATCCAACTTCCCGAACAGCGACGCCAGCGAAGTGCGGCGCGCGTTTCAGGCCGCCGCCGCCCAGGCGCTGACGACAGCTCATTGAACCCTTCTCGCGAGTCGCTTCCTCCGCGGGTTTGCGACTTCGCCGACACGGAACCGAGTCGCTCTCCCCTGCCCCTGCCTACCCGACTTGGTCAAGAAGTCGGGTAGGCCAGGCGGGCTGCGCCCACAGATTCAAGACCGGGACGCGCGGTATCGGCGGGCACCCGACCATCCGACCGCCCCCAAGAGCCCGAAGAGGCTGAACCAGGTCTTGCCTTCGGGAATGACTGAGCCCGATGGATCGTCTGGGATCAACCGGATCTGCAGGTCGTCGTAAAACGCCCCTGCCGGAAACACAATCTCGCGAACACCCGCCAGTGGTCCCAACACCTCGATGAAGAAACCCGGGGTTGTCTGATCGACAGGGATCGTTTCGATGGGCACGCCGTCCTTTCCAAGCAATTGGACAGCGATGTCCTCGTAACCGGGCAGCGTTCCGTTGTCACCAAACGAGTCGAGATCCAGAGTCACAGCAAAGCGAACCAATTGCGACGTGACCTCGAAGGTCAAGAGCACGGGCTGAAATAGCGCCTCCATGGCATTGCTCGGAGAAGGCGCGGCAGCGCGTCCGTAAAGCTCGGGATTGTCCACCAATACCGGAGCGCCGGAGGGATCGGGTCGCCAGCGTTGTGTTCCGGTGATGGGCTCTCCGAACGCGTCATACGCGAAGTCGTAGACGGCGCTTCGAACCTGGTAACCGGCCGGCAGCGCGGCGTTCGCCTCCGTACCTGCCGCCAGACCGTCGAAGTTGAGAATGAGATCCACTTCCTGGGAGTGGGTGATGGGAGCCGCAGCCAGAACCGCGATTCCAGCGAGACAGCAAAGAGTTCTCATGCGTCACTGATCAAGAGAGTTGGATTGTGATCGTTCGCCTCCTGGGCATCAGAGCGAACCTCCGAGGACCGCTTGCATCGCCTTGAAGAAGACATCGGTGTTGTCCATCAAGCCCCGAAACGCGCTGCTGCCGCGGCCCATGGCCGACACCGGAACGTCGGAGGCCGTGTGTGCTGCGACCGGGTCATTGATTTGCCCGGTGACGGCGAAGGCGCCTTCGACATCGCGATTGTTAGGGCCGGTTGGATAGGTGTTCAGTGGAGCCACGGAATTGAACGGCTGTTGGCTATCCCGAAGCGGGCGTGGATTGGTGATCCAGTCCTCGTTGCGATCCGCGTTGGCGGCGTAACCGATCAGCATCCGGCGATCGATGTCCGTAGTCTGCGGGTATCCATCCGCGCCGATGGTATAGGAGGGAAAACCGGCACTTTCATAGGTTCCGACGACTCCTGCGCGCAGTTGGGAAGCGCCGCCTCCAGCCGCCGCTCGAGTTCGCAGATCGGCATTCGAAACCAAAGAGGCGCCAATGATGTTGACGCCTGCGCATTCGTGATCCGCCGTGACGATCACGAGAGTATCGGGGTTTTGCTGGGCAAACTGCTGGCAAACCGCGATCGCGCGGTCGAACTCGATGGTGTCCAGGATCCAGCGCTCGGTGTCCATGTTATGCGCCTGCTTGTCAATCGAGGCCGCCTCAACCATCAGGACGAAGCCGTTGCGATTGCGGTTCAGCACCTCCAGGGCCCGGGACGTCATCTCGTCCAGCATGGGTTGGTCGGGAAATCCGTAATCTTCGACGATGAACGATCCACCTTCACCATTCCGCGCTGCCGGATCATTGCGGCGGTGATCGATCTTGTCCTTTGCCACGTTCATATTCGACAGGGAGAATAGTCCGAGGAGTTTCGTGGTTCCCGCCGGCATGGACGCGAGCCCAGCAGCATCCGATGCGTAATGCCAACCATCGGCAATGAAGTCCCCGATAAGATTGCGCTGCTCGTCCAGCGCTCCCTGCGCCGCCCCCCATCCAGCGACGATGTCGGAGGGAAGAACATAGTCGTTGTTGTTGCTGCGCTGCGATCCGGGCTCGGACTTCGGGAGAAACCACTTTCGACCGCCACCCAACAGGACTGTCAGGCCGCTCACGTTACGGTCGTCGAGATACTGATCACAAATACCGGTGCCCGCGCCGCGGCTTTGGGTATGAGTCGCCCACGCGGCCGGGGTGGCGTCGAACACATCCGAGGTGGTGACCAAGCCCAGAGATTTCCCCTGCGTACGCTTGAGATACTCTCCCATGTATTCGATTCTCGGATTGTCGAAGACCGCCCGAGTGTCATCCGGAAAGACACCGTGCTGGTTATTGTTCGCCTTGTTACCCGTGGAGTAGCAATGCGACCCGGGAGAGGAATCCGTCACGATCGAGTTCAAAGAATGGGTGATCACCATACCCGTCTCCGGAAACTGATCCATGGCCAGCTTCGCGTTGGCCTTCCCAAGCGCTGCGCCATGCAACATCAGACGCGCCGCCGTCCGGTGGGCGATCCCCATGCCATCGCCTATGAGACAGATGATGTTCTTCGCCCGTCGCCCGGCCTGCTGGACGCGCACGATCTCGAAGTTGCCCGTTGCCGAGACGGTCTGTCCGTCGCTTTGACGGGCCGAGACGGTCAACGTATGAACGCCAGGGGTCGTCACCGACTGGGCTCGCAAGCCCGCCACAATATCAGTGGTCACCGCCGTGGCATCGGCATCGGCGAAGGCGACCGAACCTGCCAGGACATTGCCGTCGATCAGAAATTTGACCTCCTCGATGGACTGGTCTGCATCCGCTTGAATCGTTGCCTGGAGATCGAACCTCTGCCCGGAGAGAAACCTGGCAATAACGGGTGGGTTGGGATCGCCGAAGGAGAATAGCGCGCTAGGCGGGGTCAATCGAGTGATCGTTGGCGCTGCCAAGGCAGGCACAGCAGTGGCGATGGCGCCGGCGAGGCCGAGCCAACGAGTTGGTGAGAGACGGCGAAGTTGCTGAGTCATGAGTCGTTGTTTTCTGTGATGGTTGATACCGAGGTAAGAGCGGTTCGACGCAGGCGGTGTGCGTCACTTCGATGCCACCCGATTCAGATCTCCGGCAGGATGAGCGCCGCCGCTCCTAGCGCTCACCGGGGTCGTCGCCCCGTTTTTTGGTCTCATCGCGGCGTTGAGTGCTCGACGATCCTCGGGGCTGGGGGCATCCAGTTGCAGTCGCACAGAGGAGACCCTTCCGTCAGCTTCGTCGCGATTGCCGATGCTGAGCACACCGGTCAACAGCAAGGGACCAGGAGTGAAGGGAACGACCGGCGGCGAACTGCGATCGACAAAGACGTGCACGGTCTGGGGGGGCAAATCCTCGGCAAGCCCGTACTCGCGTTCATGCGTCGAGCAGGGAAGTGGCGTCAGTAGGATCTTCCAGGGTGAAGGTTGCCCCTGGCGCACCATGTAGCCGAGCAGTCGCACCCGCTTCCCATCGAGATCCCGGAGTTTCTCGGTGAATTCGAGTCCCCGCGGCCCCACCGGCATCTTGAAGAAATCACTCCACTCGACTTCGGTGACGCCCGACGAATCTTGCCTCGGTGATGGAGGATGCGCCGCTACCTCCTGCGCGTCCGGAGAACCCCCACCGGACGGGCTTTGCTCACCCGACTCTGCGATCGCGGTGCCTTCTAGGCAGGAGAATGCCGCAACCAACCCCATCAGTCCAAAAACGCGGATCATCTACCCAGAGTGTAAAGCCCTCCCAGCGGCTCCGCTCAACGACGGCTCGGTTACGAAGTCGAGACATCCTCAAACCACAGCGTCGAAGGTCAGCCGATATCCAGTTTCCCCCGCACCCTCTGGCTTCGCCGTTGCACCGAGACGTCGAGCATGTCAGAGCTGGGTCGTTGATCCTCAACGCCTCGACAAAACCATGCCTGGAAGCACCTCCCCGTTGAAGCGGGCCATCATCGCAGCGAAGAGCGCGTTGGGGCCGCGCTGTTTTGGTCGGGAAAGACGGAGCTACAAATGCCCCATCTGCAGGCACGATCGATTTTCGGTCGGCCAATATGTCGCCGCCCTCGGGATGCATACGCTGGTTTGCGCGGCCTGCAGTCACGTCCTCTTCTTCCAGAAGCTCCCGGACGTGATCGAAGGAGAAGAGCATCGCGAAGCATGAGACATCGACGATGGCCATTCGGCATCCTGACCCGGCTCCTGGCCGTATGCGCCTTGCCTCTCGAGTTCCGCGCGGCGGACTGGCCGAAGTGGCGCGGTCCGAACGGGGATGGCATTTCTCCCGAGGCAGGTCACCTCAGGACATGGGCCGCTGCGGGACCTCAAGTGCTTTGGCAATCTGAGGTCCATACGGGCGTGTCGGGTTTGGCGGTGAGTGGCGGCCGACTCTACACCGTCGGCAACCTTGCCAACGAAGACCAGGTTCAATGCCTGGAAACCGCGACCGGCCGTACCGTCTGGATCCATCGGTACCCGGCGCCCTTGGGTCCGGATCAATACGAGGGGGGACCGGGGGCGACGCCTATCGTGGACGGGCGCCAAGTCTTTACCCTCGGAAAATGGGGTGACCTGTTCTGCCTGGACGCCGCCACTGGCAGGGTCATTTGGGGCCGCCGCTTGGCGACGGACTTCAGTTTGTCCCTGCCCGAATGGGGATTGTCCGGGAGCCCGTTAGTCCTGGGAGACCGCCTGTACCTGAATGCCGGCGGCCGAGGCATGGCGCTCGACAAGCGCAATGGCACGTTGGTGTGGTCCAACATCGAAGGACCGAATGGGTACTCCGCGTGCATCGCCTATAACCACGCAGGCATTCCTGCCGTGGCCTTTCTCGGCCATCGCGAGGCGGTGGGTGTGGCGAGATCGGACGGCGAGGTTCTGCTCGCCATGCTTTGGAGAACACCTTTCGACCGGAATTTCCCCGACCCCATTCCCTTCGAAGACGGACTCCTCATTTGCGGTGCCCAACTCACCGCCATTTATGTCGGAGTTGAGGATCGCGGTTCATCGATTCGGTGGCAGGCTCAGGCCCTGCAACCCTCGCGCTCCCCGGGTGTGATCCTGAACGGTCATGTTTATAGCTTCAGCGGTGATCCTGATGTTCCCGGTAAGTTCCTTTGCGTGAAGATGGAGGATGGTTCCGTGCGTTGGAAACACGAGGGGATCGTTCCGGGGTCGGTGATTGGAGTTGGGGGACGGCTCCTGGTGTTGGATGGATTCGGCGCGGTGCGGATCGTAGCCGCGGATGCAAATGCGTATCGCGAGCTGTCACGGGCCCAGATTCTACCGCAGAGCCGCACTTGGACGCCCCCCTCCTATGCCAACGGAGTCGCCTACCTGCGCAATTCCAAGGGGCGGTTGGCCGCCATCTCGCTGCCGCTCTTACCCCCGTCGACATTGGGCGTTCGTACCATCAACGAGTCCGTGGAGGTCACTTGGACCACGGTCACCACCAATGCCGTATTGGAACAGACTCAACCCAACTCCTCATCGGGTAGGCCGCTGTGGGAAGCCGTCCCAAGAACCTCCGGAACCTGGACCACGAACTCCTATCGAGCCCTGCCCTCCGCTTCCGCAGCACTCTATCGCTTGCGCATTCCCGAGTGACCGACAGGCAAGCCATCATCGGCGGATCCGGTAGTAGGAAACGCCCGCTGCGGACCCAGGCAGCGGATCGACCACCAACAGGCCGTCGGCGTCTGTGCTCAGGATCGATACATCCCGCCAGGCCTTCAGATCGTCGGACTGCTGCAGGGTGATGGATTGGCCAGGGTCACCGGCGAATAACACCTGGAGCCCGGTATCTGCGGTGGGAAGGAGGACCACTGAATTCAGGGCCACAGCCTGAAAATCCTGTTCGAAGTCGCGCACCAGGTCCGGCACATCGACGCGTGCCGGATGAAAGCGGTACCCGTCGGCGTGAACCGTCAATGAGCGCGTTTCCGTCGGGATGCCCTCGAACCGGAAGCGACCCTCCGCCGACGCCATTTGCCAGGCCAAACCAGCTTCCACTTTCGCCATGGTTGGATCCTTCATCCCCAGCACCCGACCGAGGATCGCGTAGCGGGTCGTCTCGAAGGCGCCAATGTCACTGCGTTTCCATTGGGGCCGCGGAACGCCGCGTTGATCCGTGGACACGTCGCTTGCATCGGGCAATCTATCGGCCGCCGGACTCCCCATGAGGACGGGAATAGTCGGTGTCGGGCCTCCGTGGTATCCCAGAGTGCCCAGGGTGCCTCGGAGGTTCCTGTTCATAGTCATCAGGTTTTCCGACCCTTCGAACGACGAACCCACGACATCAGGTCGCTCACCCGTGCCGAGGACGATCGAGTTGATCAAGGCCAGGGAGGCGATCGTGTCGACACTGAAGCCCTCGGCGTCGCCAGTCAGCGGAACACCCTGGAGTTCCAACATCACCCGGTTATCGACGAGCGTCAGGTGGGTGGCGGAAAGGCGGCCTGCGGCCAGGCGAAATGCCCCACCAAAGCCGTGGCCTGAGGTCACTTGCTGAAAGTCAGCAGCGGCGGGACCACCGGCCACGATATTGGAGACGAGCGTGCAATTGATGAAAGTGGTGTCTGCAGTGGTCAACACGGCGCCGCCGTAGCCATTGCCGCCGTTGCTGGCAATCAGACCGGCAACGCCCGCACCGGGTCCGCCCAAAGCCTGATTGGAGAGGAATGACGAGCCCTCCACCCAGGCCGGACTGCCCAGATACAGTGCCCCGCCCAAACCATCGGAGCCATCGCTGGGTCCGTATCCGCCCAGGCTTCCACCCAAGCCAGCCCTTCCTTCGGCCATGTTTCCCTCAAACGTTGATCGTCGAATGGTGGTCCGACCGGAACCCCAGATGGCGCCACCGCGGGCTGCGTGGCGTGAATAGTACGAAATCCCACCCACCGCGCGATTGCCGCGAAAGACCGAGAGATCGATCTCCAGGCCGACGCCGCGGTGCGCGATGGCGCCGCCGAGGCCTTCGGAACCCAGGCTCCAACCCTGGCCACCGAGACACAGATTGCCGGCAAACTCCGTACCCACGATCTCCGCCATCCCCGCCCCACTGTTCAGGTAGATCGCCCCACCGCCGACGAGGCCGGAATCGCTGTTGCGTGGCGCGCCCCAACCGTCCACCCGATTGGTCGTGAACCGACTGTTCGTGATTCGCAAATCGCCTGTCTCGATGAACAAGGCGCCACCGAAGGCTGCCCCATTCGCGCCGATGTCCGGCGCCACCAATCGACCACCCCGGGATTCATTTCCCAGAAATGCCACGCGGTGGGCGACGAGCGACCCGCGCGCCAGATAAATGGCACCCCCGCGCCCGGTCCCCAGTCGCCCGGCCATCGGCATGCGTCCCTCACCGCCCCCGCGGGCGATGTTTTCCGAGAACTCGCAATCGAGCAGTTCCACCTGACCGGAATCGACCCCGATGGCTCCTCCATTCGCTTCACCACCGTTCGATTGTCCCGACTCCGGAGACAAACTGATGCCTCCCACGGCGGTGTGTTGGGAAAAGAGGCAATTCGAGGCCACCAGCGATCCACTGGCCACATGGATCGCGCCACCTACGCCCCTGGCGTTGGCCAGGGTGCTGCCATCCTCGCCGCGGTGCTGGCCTCGCGTCAGTTGGAGGTTTCGCAAGACCAAGCGCGCACCATTCTCGACCAGGAAGATCCGCGACTGGTTCTCACCATCGAGACGAACTGGATGGTCGCCACCGTCGATCTCGGTGTCATGGGTGACGACCATGGGCGTGACCACGGCTATGGCTCCATCGCAGGCCAGCGTGACGCGTCCTCCCCTAGCGACGGCCTCGCGCAAGGAATTGGCATCGCAACCGGTCACGTCCCCTTCGCCCCATGCGCCCGGAATGGCACCCAGCAAGGCAATGGCGAACCCTGCCAACATGAACAACCTCCCTGAAAAAACAGATGCAAATAACGGAATCCCCACACCTCGATGGGGCGTGCGGCACGGTCGGACAGTCGGTGCTCCGCAGGGCGGGCCAGCGACCCCTATTGGCATTACCGCAAGCAAGCGCTTCATAAGAAACCCGTTTGAGGGCACTCACGTATCTCCAATGCCCTTTGTCAACCGTCGTGGGATCATGGATTTGCTCCGCCCATTGCGTCGCCCAGCCATGCCCGGCACACTGCCTTCGTGGCCGCGCCGCGCGTTGTTCCCACTCCTTTCGAACCGGAATTGCCCAGCCGACTCGGCGATTACGAGCTGCTATCCGAGATCGGCCGCGGCGGAATGGGCGTCATCTACAAAGCACGCCAGTGTTGTCTCGACCGCTTCTGCGCGGTGAAGATGCTGCGCCAGGATTTCTCGTGCTGCACCCCAGAGGCCGAAGCCGCCCTCGCCGCCGAAGCCGCCGCTGCAGGGAGCCTCGACCACCCGAACATTGTGGGCATTTACGAGGTCGGGCGCGAGCAGGGCCAACTCTTCTTCTCCATGGAATTCGTGGAGGGCGAGGATCTCGCGAGACACGTCCGGTCCCGGATCCTCGATATTCCGACGATTGCCCGTTGGACCCGCATTCTCGCGTCGGCCGTTGCCTATGCCCACGGCCGAGGCGTGATGCATCACGACCTCAAGCCGGCAAATGTCATCATCGACACGCAACAGCAGCCTCAGATTACCGACTTCGGATTGGCTCGGCGCGTGGACGAGGCTCACCGCGGCGACCCCGCACGCGGCGCAGGCAGTCCGAACTTCCTGGCCCCTGAACAGGCATCCGCACGTTTCGGCGAACCCAGCCTGCTCACCGATGTCTACGGCATCGGAGCCATTCTTTATTTCCTGCTGACGGACCGGCCGCCGCATGTGGGGGTCACGCCCGAAGACACCATCGCGGCAGTTCTCCAAACGGAGGTCGTGCCGCCGCGCCTGTTGCGTCCAGGTATTCCCCTCGATCTCGAAACGATCTGTCTCCGGTGTCTGCAGAAGCAACCGGAGCGCCGTTATTCCAGGGCGCAGGATGTGGCGGAGGAACTGGATCGTTTCCTGGACGACCGCCCCATTCAGGCGCGGCCTGCGGGATGGATCGAGCGCGGGCGCAAATGGTGTCGCCGGCACCCCGCCATCGCCGCACTGGGTTCGGTCGTGGTTCTCCTCCTCGCCATTCTCGCTTTCGGAGCATCGTTCGCCGCCATGCGCATTGATGCCGCACGCGAACGGGCCGAAAACAGCGAACGCACCACCCGTCGAAGTCTCTATAATGCCGACATGCTCCTCGCCTCAGCCGCGTTGGCGCAGGGCAACGATGGAATGGTCCGCGATCTTCTTCGGCGCCACACTCCAACTCCCGGCCAATCGGAACTCCGCGGCTGGGAATGGCGGTACCTGAACCACGCGACATCGGGAGATTTCGAGGCCGAGATCGGACGCCACAGCAATGCGGTCGCCCAAATCGAGATCACGTCGGATGGAGCGCACCTGCTTGCTTGCGACAGCAGCGGTTGGTTGCGCGTCTGGCACATTGCGACGCGGCGACCCGTCGCGGCAAAACAAGTCAATGCGGTCGGCGCCCCGGTCTTCGCCCAGGCTCGATCCCAACCGCTGGTTGCCGCGGTCCGGTTCGATGCGGAGCGCAATCAGGCGTCCTTGCTGCTGTTGACCCTGCCCGGGCTCGAGATCTCACGGACCTTGACGATTCCTCAGCGCGCCCTTCCCGGTGCGTTCACCGCGGACGACACGGCGCTTTGGATGGTGGAATCCGAGTCCATTCAAGCGTTGCGATTAGAGAACGGTTCCATGGACGCCCGATACGCTGTCCGGCGGCCCAATCGATGGCGCGAATTCGCTTTTTCCCGGGATTCCCGCCAATTCGCCTACGCCGACCCCGAAGGCAGACTCCATGTCCTCGACCTCTCCAATGGTCAGACCACGGCCCAACTCGAGGGTCATCCGTTTCGACCAGTCTGGGGCGCCGCCGTGTATTCCCTCGCCTTCTCCCGCGACGCAAGTCGCCTGGTATCGTCCGGCACCGACGGTCAAGTGAAGGTCTGGGACCTCGCGCGCGGCAGGATGGAGCGCTCCATTGCGGCTCATTCCGATCTGGTGATGGCGGCGGTGCTCTCACCGGATGACCGCTGGATTGCGTCGGGCGGCCGCGACAGTTTCTTGGCGCTCACGGACAACACGGCGCCCGCGGTGTCGAGACGATTGCGGGGGGCCGATTCTGTTCAGACATCATTGGCCTTTCTGCCGGATGGCAACGTTCCTATTTCCGGCGCCTTGAATGGATCGATTCGATTGTGGCGGCAGCAACCTCGGGAGATTCAACCGCGCCTCGACAACCTCCCGCCCGAAACAGGTGCATCGCAACCGCTGGAACGCGGAAACCATTTCGTCTGCGCCAGTTCGGGCTTTGGACTTTCCATCCATCGATTGGCGGACGGAATCAAGGTGTTCACCGACGAGGCCACTCCGGATCGAGCAATGGTTACCGCCTGCGAGACCAAGGACGGTCGGTTCCTCACCGCGTCCATCACCTATCCGGGATGGCTGCGGATTCGTGAGTTTCCTGGGGACCGTGTCCGGGAGAAGCGGCTCGAACTCCCGCGCGCCCTGAGCCGCGGCATGTTGATGCTTCTGGAGTTCTCCCACGACGGCCGCTGGCTCGCCGTGGCGGACTTGCTGCGCGGCGTTCGACTATTGGACGTGGAGACTCTGGAGACGCGCCAATCCTTTCAGGCCTATGCACGGACTCTTGCGTTCTCCCCTGAGGGTTCGTGGCTAGCGGCCGGTTCGGTCGCCGGCATGCTTCATCTCTGGTCGATGGAAGACGGCAAGGCGCTGACGTGGGACTGGAACCACTCGCAAACGGCGGATCTGGCCTTTTCTCCGGATGGAACCCAGCTGGCGAGTATCTCGTTGGACGGCACGATCCGCACCTGGGAACCCGGAAGCGGCCATGCCCGGCTGGAAGGCACCTCCAGCGCCGGCCCTCTGTATTCGGTCGCCTGGGCCTCGGATGGGTCCCGGCTCTTCGCTGGTGCATTGAACGGATCCTTGGTGGTTTGGGATGCGGAGACGGGGCGCGAATCGTTCGTGGGAGCGGGGCACCAGCATCCCATCACCGGATTGCGTTCGATGTCCGATGGCACTTTGGTCTCCTTCTCGACGGATAGCGTACTCACCTGGCCGGCCCCGCCCCTGCTCCCCGCCGGTGCGTCATCGGCCCGGGATGGTTTCCAACGAAGGCACGCTCAGTGAAGGCTGGATCGCTGCGAAGTCCGGACTTGAGCTGCCTCTCCCGTTTCTGCGACAGTCACTTGCCGATGCTTTTCACCTTGGCCTATGTCCGCGCGAATTCGGATACCCGGAGAATTCCGGATCTGAAGTCTATCGGCATTATTGGAGGGCCGAGTCGCTGAACGAGTTTTCCCCACGGAAAGCCCCGTTCCGCGATCCGGAACGGGGCTTTCCATTTTATCCCCAATCACCATGAAAACGACCGTCGAGATCTATGACACGACCCTGCGCGACGGCGCGCAGGCCGAAGGTATCAATTTTTCGCTCATGGATAAGCTCCGCATCGCGGAGCGCCTCGACCAATTCGGCATTCATTACATCGAAGGCGGGTGGCCCGGCTCCAATCCCAAGGACATGGAGTTTTTCCTCCAAGCGGCCCGACGTCGCTGGGTGGCAGCCAAGATCGCCGCCTTCAGCATGACTCGAAGAAAGGGAATGGCGGTCGAAAATGATCCCCTGATGCGGCAGCTGCTGGAGGCCCAGACTCCCGTCGTTACCATCGTCGGCAAAACGTGGCTGCTTCACGTCACCGAGGTGCTGCGAGCCAAAGCCGACGAGAACCTGGCAATGATCTCCGACACGATCCGATTCCTGAAAGATCATGGAAGAAAGGTCGTGTACGATGCCGAACACAGCTTCGACGGCTACGCCGATGAACCGGAATACTCCCTGGCAACTTGGAAAGCCGCGGCTGCCGCTGGAGCCGACTGCGTGGTGCTCTGCGACACGAATGGCGGACGTCTGCCGAGCGAAATCGCCCGCATCACCGGCATCGCGGTCCGTGAACTGACCTGCCCAGTCGGCATTCATACCCACAACGACTGCGGTTTTGGCGTCGCCAATGCCGTCGCCGCCGTCGAAGCCGGCGCCATGCAGATCCAGGGCACCATCAACGGCTACGGCGAACGCACCGGGAACTGCAACCTCACCAGCATCATCCCCACGGTCCATTTTAAGCTGGGCCGCATCGGTGTTCCTGCTGAATCGCTGCCCAAACTCAAGGAATTGTCTGAATTCGTGGATGAAATCGCCAACGTGCGCCACGACCCGCGCCAACCGTGGGTCGGTGGCACCGCCTTCGCCCACAAGGGCGGCATGCATGTCCACGCCATCGAGCGAGTGGCCCGCAGCTACGAACACATCCAGCCCGAATCCGTCGGCAATCGACGCCGGGTGTTGGTCAGCGACATGGCGGGCCGCACGAACATCCTTCTCAAAGCGGCGGAACTCGGCTTTTCCCTGGCCCCCGACGCGCCTGAGACCCGCGCCATCACGGCCAAGGTCAAACAGCAGGAGGCGCTCGGGTTCGAATACGAGGCCGCCGAAGCTTCCCTGGCCCTCCTCATCCGCGGCGTTCTGGATGGAAATCCCGAACTCTCCTTCACCATCGACTCCTACCACGTGTCCATGCGGCAGCATGGAAAACAGGGCATCTGCGAGGCGACCATCAAGGTGAAGGTCGGCGATCGGGTGGAGCATACGGTGGCCGAAGGCGACGGCCCGGTGAACGCCCTCGACAAGGCGCTGCGTCAGGCCCTCACCCAATTCTTCCCTCGGCTCAAGGACCTGCGCCTCATCGACTACAAGGTGCGTATCCTCGACGCCTTCGACCTGGCGAGAATACCAACGACGGAATCCCTGCCCGACCGCGGCCCGGGTTCCCAGGAAGGACCCGATGCCGACGCGGGAACCCCTGAAATAGAAAGACCCTTCGGGGACCTCGAACCCATCTCCGGCACTGCCGCCCTCACCCGAGTTCTCATACAAACCACGGACGGAAAGTCCGAATGGGGAACGGTGGGAGTGGACAGCAACATCGTTACCGCGAGTCTGCGGGCTCTCGAGGACTCGATGGAATACGCATTGATTCGCCGCGACTGAAACGCGTCCTCATTTCCGACCCTTCGATTCCCGCGGCGGGGCACCGACCCGGGTGATGGGCTGGAGGATTGTCGGACTCCAGTCGCCACGACCTCGCGTTTTCGCCGTTGGCCGCCTGAACTGGAGAACCGCGCTCGGACAGGGAGGCACTGCCGTTGTCGTGGCGAGAGGTTCCCCTTGGTGCGCCGGATGGGAAACACAGACTAATCCAATTCGCGAAGGCGCTTTGAGATTAGTTTACCGTATACATACGCCGAATCTTAGGCGTTATATAATCCCTATCAACACGTCGTGTTTTTCCGACTGAGCGGCTTAAAGCACACCCGTTGATGACGCGAAGGAAGGAGAACTTCTGACCAAATCTCCTAGCCGATTCGCATCGGCAGACTTGCCGATAATCGGCGGCACTCGCCGCGGATGACAGGTGTGCGCATTGCTATTCAAGCGCACCATTCGAATACACTTATCTTGCTGCGATTGACTAACTTGTGACGTGGGACTATCGAAAGATCCGTGGAGGTTTGCGGCTTCAGTGTTTCTCGGAAACGCCGAAGTAACCGACGGGACCTGCGAGTGTCGCGACGGTAGCAGACTCACCACCGCACGATGGATGCGCGTCGGGAGGGTTGTCCGAAGCGCGACCTCCGGCGAACCAGAAGCCAAGAAGAGACCATGAGACTCCAACACCAACACGGCAAAAAGCCGGCTAATAGTGCCTTCACGCTGGTTGAGATGATCGGCGTGCTGGCCATTATCGCGATCCTGGCATCGCTGCTGATCCCCAGGGTATTCCAGGCGATCGGCGACTCCAAGATCAGCAACTCCGCCAGCACCTGCAACAGCATCAAGGCAGCAGTCAATGAGTACTACGGGAAGTACGGCCTCATCGCCGGCGCCAGGGGCGTCACCCTGAACCTCCCGAACGACGGCGACACCTTCGAAGACTGGGATCTCAAGGTCCTCGTCGCGGAAGGTTTTGCCGAGAAACCGTTCTCGGTCCGCATCGGCAACGGCAACATCGGCTCGACCGCCTCCCCGGCCGGCTCCCGCCTGCGTGTTATCAACATCTCCGGCAACACCACCAACAGCGCCCCGGCAACCCTCACCGAAGGCGCCTATAACCTGGATGGTGCGAGCACGACCAACGACATCAGCGGCATGCTGCTGGTCGAAGCGGTCATCGTGGATGTGGATGCCCAGGACGCGAAAGACCTGAATGACCGCATCGACGGCGCGGTTCTCGGCGCCACCAACGTCAATGCCTCGGACATGATCGGGCGCGTGAAGTACCCGGCGCATACCAACGGCAAGACGGACGTGCACGTGTATATGGCGCACCGCTAATCGCGGTGCCCCTGCGTCGCGGCGCACGGGCACGCAATGTCCGGGATGGGTGCCTTTCGCGGCACCCATCTCCGTGTTGCGGACCGCGACGATTCATTCCACCCCTCTGTTTCCAATTCATCCCCGGACCACGTGGCCCCCTCCCAGCCACCTTCGGTCGACTTGGGTGAGCGTCTGATTGCGGCCGGTTTGATCACCGAGTCGCAACTGGACCTCGCCCTGCGCGAACAGCGTCGGAAATCCCTGCCCCTCGGCAAGGTCCTGGTCGAATTAGGCCTGGTACCCGCCGAGCGGATCTCGGACTTCCTGGCGCAGGCCGCGCAGTCGCGCCGAATCCACTTCAGCCAGCTCAAACTCGAGCGGGCGGTGGTCGATCTTGTACCCCGGGACCTCCTCCGCCGCTTCCGCGCCATCCCGGTTTCCCAAGTCAACGGCACGCTCACGGTCGCCATGTCCGACCCGTCGAACGTGCTGGCGATCGATGCCCTGAGCCAGGTCACCGGCAAGCACATCGACGTCGTCACGGCCCCGGAACGGGACATCCTCAACGCCTTGGATCACATCGATGGTGAGGGCGAGAGCATCCAGCAGGCGATTGACCAGATCATTGAGGAACAGGCGCGCGACACCGCCAAGGCGAACATCGAAATCACCGCCGAAATCGGCACCTACACCGATGACGAGGCGCCGACGATCCGCCTGGTCAGCCAGATCATCACGCGCGCCGTAGAAATCGGCGCGAGTGACATTCACTTTGAACCGGAAGAACGCCTGATGCGCATCCGAACCCGGATCGATGGCGTGTTGCACCCGGACGTTCTCATTCCCAAGGCCCTGCAGTCGCTGGTGGTCGCGCGCATGAAGATCCTCGCCGACCTCGACGTTTCGGAGTCGCGCGTGCCTCAGGACGGTCGGGCCACCGTCACGGTGGGCCGGCGCCAAATCAACCTGCGCGTCTCGAGCCTCCCGACCAGCTACGGAGAAAGCATCGTCGCCCGCATTCTCAACCCTGGCACCGGGCTGGCTCGCTTGGCCGCCCTGGGTTTGCCCCCGGATACCGAAGGGCGCCTGCGCCAGGTGATGGATCAGCCTCATGGGGTGGTGATCGTCACCGGTCCAACCGGCAGCGGAAAAACGACCACCCTCTATGCCGTCCTCAATGAGATCAGCTCCGTGGAGCTGAGCATCTTCACGCTCGAGGATCCGGTCGAAATCCGCATGCCCGGCATCCGCCAGACCCAGATCAAAGAGGATGTCGGACTAACCTTCAGCGCGGGTCTACGCTCCCTGCTCCGCCAGGACCCGGACGTGATCCTGGTGGGCGAAACCCGCGACGTGGAGACCGCGCAACTGATGATTCGAGCGGCCCTGACGGGCCATTTGGTCTTCTCCACGCTGCACACCAACGACGCACCGGGCGCCATTCCCCGGTTGCTCGATATGGGAGTCGAACCGTTCCTGCTCCCGGACAGTCTTTTGGCCGTGCTGGCACAACGCCTCGTTCGACGTTTGTGCCCGCGATGTCGGGAACCGGTTGCCGACGCCGCCCGCGTCTTCGACGAACTGGCCGTACCCATCCCCCCCAAGCAGGAACCGCGTCTGTGGCGGAGCGTCGGCTGCGACGCCTGCAACGGGACCGGGTTCAAAGGGCGGCAGGGGATTTTCGAACTCATGATGGTGGACCACCGTTTTCACGAGCCGATTGTCAGGCGTTCCGGCGCCCACGAATTCGCGCGATTGGCGCGCGAGGGCGGGATGCCAACGATGTTCGATGACGGCCTCCGGGTCGCCATGGAAGGCAACACCACCATTCAGGAACTCCTCCGTGTAACCCGGCTTCACTGACGGCGTCATCGCCGACCTCATCCCTTTCCGCGCATGCAGACCTTCTACTACCAAGGCATCGACCAGCAGGGGCGCAGCGTGAACGGCCAACTGGTGGCCAAGGATGAGGCAAGCCTCGAGGAGCGCATGAAGGCCATGGGGCTTTGGCTGGTGAGTGCCAAGGCCGAGAACATCCGGGACAAGCGCACGGCGGCATTGGGCAAGTGGACGCCGGGAGGAGATGGCGGACGGCGGGAATTGATCGACTTCAGCACTCTCATGAGTTTCCAGCTGAAGGTTGGCATTCCCATGGTGCAGGCGCTGGATATCGCGGCGGCGGACTGCGCGCATCCGCGGTTTCGGGCGACGGTGACGGAACTGAAGCGGCTGGTGGAATCGGGCGAACCTCTGGCCGAAGGCATGTCGCGCTTTCCCAAGGTGTTTGCCGGGCACTTCACCAGCCTGATCCGCGCCGCCGAGACGAGCGGCACGGTTCCCGAGGCATTCCTCGAGCTCAAGCGCTATCTCGAATGGCAGGAGCAGATCATCTCCGATATCCGGCAGGCGACCATCTATCCAGCGATCGTGCTCGGCGTGGTGTGTTTGTTCGTGCTGGTTCTGTTCACGTTCGTCGTTCCGAAGTTCGTCAGCCTGCTGACGGTGGCCAAGGTGGGACTGCCCTTGATCACGCGGGTGGTCTTCTCGCTGAGCGACATCGCCAAGGCGACCTGGTGGCTCTGGATTCTGCTGATCATCGTCGCGCCCATCGTGGTGCAAACCTGCCGGAAGCGGTCCCGCAAATTCGACATCAAGTTCGACCGCGTGAAGTTCGCGCTGCCGATCTTCGGGCAGTTGAATCACATGCTGGTGATCGCGCGGTTCGCCCACAACCTGGCGGTGCTCTATCGGTCCGGCATCTCCATCATCAATTCTCTCAAACTCTGCAAGGATCTGGTCGGCAGCGCGCTGGTCGGCGAGTCACTCGTCGACGTCGTTCAACGCGTCGAATCCGGCGAGACCATCAGTGAGGCGCTGCGTCGCCATCCGGTCTTCCCTCAATTGTTGATCCGCATGGTCGCCATGGGCGAACGCACCGGAAATCTCGATACCTCGCTCGAGAACGTGGCCAGCTATTTCAATGTCATCATCCCGCGTCGCATCAAGAAGGTGTTCAGTATCATGGAGCCGGCACTGATCCTGTTCCTCGTGGCCGTGGTCGGGACAGTGGCGCTCGCGATCTTCCTGCCAATCATCTCCCTGATGGGCGCAGTCCGTTGAGCCAGCACCGTATTCGTATGAAAGCCATGTCGTTATTCGTTCGTCCGCGGCTCTCACCCATGTCAGGCCTCGGTACCGGGGGTCCGAGGCGCCGGCCGCCCGCCGGTTTCACACTCATCGAGATGATCGCCGTCCTGGCGATCGTCACGATTCTCGTCGCCGTCGCGACCTTGAACGTCATCGGCCAGATGAAGCAGGCCGCACGCAAGACGGAGGCCCAAAGCATGGAGAGCATGCGGGAAGCCCTGCGCTCCTATATTCTGCGCAACAAACACATCCCCGCCCCAGCCGACTGGCCCAAGGCGATCGCGGCCGAGTTGGGGGTGCCCTTGGAGCGTGTCACCAAGACCCGCATCGGCTACCCGCGTTTCTTCTGCGAGGATCCGACGTTGGATATCGGGGCCTCCACCAACGGGACACGCAAACTGCCCTATGTCCAAGGCGCCACCGGTTCCGTCGAACCGCTGAATCCACGCCTCACCTTCGTCTCCACGCTAGGCACCAACCTGCCGTCCATCGCCACCAACCAGTCGGCAGCCTTCAATGATATCTGGGCCACCATCGCCAGCGGGGTGCCGTCCTCCTGGACCACCTGGGGTGCCTCGGGAGAGGACCTTTGGATTCAACGTCTCGACCTGCGCAGTCTCTTTCGTCGGGTGGTGTTCAACAACCTCGACCCCGACCACCAGGCGCCCTATTCGATCCAGCACGGGTCGACCTCGTTGAGTCAGTGGGAGGTCTCCGAAGATCCCAACCTTCCGAAACCGGTCATCGAAGCGTACGCCGGACTGGATCGCATGCCGGACTTCCTGATGATGGCGCTCGTGCCGCCTCCAGTGACGCCGCCGGCCAGTCCTCCGCCGCCGCTGGTTCCGCCGTCCTCCACGGTTCGCATCGCCTCGGGCCAACGCCTCGAAACGTGGTTCTTGGAGACCACCCCCATCCGTTTGTTGTTCGCCGACGAATCGGTCCAGGCCGAGGAGTTTCTTAGGGAGGACGTAAGTTATGTCTTTGAGAATGGGCGCTGGAGCCGATACACCAATTATGGGCCCCGGCCTCCACTCTCGGGATTCGGCCTTCTGGCGGAACAATTCCGCACCTCGCCGCTTCCTCCGGGGAACAAATTCGGTTCGAACCCACAGGCCGTCATCGAAGAGGTCTTCACCTACCTGTATACCTACGGTGTTTGGGCTACGGGAAATCCCCCATCCATCGCACCGTTCGATCCGGGCGGCAGCAACGCGGATCAACAGGTCCCCTCCTATCAGACCCTGCTCGATGCCCAGAAGCGGCTCGAGGCCATTTCGGCGAATCTTGTCAACTGAACCCGTGCCCTACCCGCCATCATGAATGCCTCAGCTGTTACCGTCGGGGCCGGCGGCACTCAAACGTCCCGCCAAGCCGGGTTCTCCGTCATCGAACTGGTCGGGGTTCTGGCGATCATGGCCATCCTTGCGGTGGCGCTGATCCCTGCCCTGATGAAGGGGTATGATCGTGTCGCCCGCGAGAATGAGAGCCGAGCGCTCGAATCCATGGGCAACGGGCTGCGAGGTCATATCCTCCGCTTCCAGAATATTCCCAGCCATACCAACTACTCGACGCAGCTGGCCACCGAGCTGGGCTGGCAGGTTTCGGATGTTCTCACGAATGCCCGAGGCATGCGCCGGGTATACCTGATCGATCCCTGGATCACCAATACGCTTCCCGTTCCCTACACGCAGACGGCACTTGGCCTCACCAATCCGATCACGCCCAACGTGCGGGTCGTGCTGTTGTCCAGCGTCGGTGCGCCGCTCCCGGCCTCGTTGGTTTCCGGATTCGCCACCAGCGCCACCGTCTTCTCCAACATCTGGAACGCCGCCGAACAGGCGGTGCCCACCGGGTGGACGTGGAAGGGCAACGGCGAAGACCTCCGGATGTGCCGAGTGGATCTCGACAGCCTGTTCGTGCCGGTCGTCCTCAACTACGACACCTACACTGTCAACGCGACCAACCGCGGACGATTCACCATTGGCGCATCGGTCACCAATATCCTGCCGGTGATTCCCACCTACACCGCGAATTTCATCAAAGGCACCGTGCTCGGCCTGCATTCGCATGCCGACTCGGCCAACACGCTGCAGGTGCGCGAAGTTGTCCAACACCCGCTCTCGTTCATTTACGAGAAGGATGCCTGGCGCGGACAACTCTTCCTTGGTCGCGGGCTCCGCCTCACGAGTGGACTGGATCTGCAGGCGGCCCATGACCTTTTTGTTTCCTCACCGACCAATCTGAACGCACAGGGGAGTCCCATGGCCACTCCGACCTTGGTGGTAACCTCGCTGAGCAACTATATGCGCGCCTACATCAATTGGCGCGACGCGGGGTTCCCGTCGAAGGACGCCACCTACACCGCGGTGACCAAAGCGCAGGCCGACATGGAATCCGTCAGCATGGATCTTCTCCACAAACCCTAGAGCTACCGCCAACCCATGCTCGCGCTCCGATTCAATCCAAAGCAACCGCCCGCCGGCCCGGCGCAACCGCCGACCGAGCCTCCTGCGGCGGTGCCGCCCAAGGTTGAAGAGGAGCCGCGCGCGGCGGTGCCCATCCCGGATCGCTTCCCCCGCAGCACCACGCTTCTCAGTCTGAGTTGGCTGCACGGGCGACTCGAGGCGGTGGCGATTCAGCGTGGACAGGTGACACAAGTCTGGGAACGCCCGGAGGTGTGTGATGAACCCGGTCGTTTTGGCGAACTGGTGAAGGAAGCGGCTTCGCGCACGAAATTCCATGGCACCACGGTCTCGCTGGTCCTGGCTCACCCGCGCCTGACCCATCAACTGATTGAAACGCCACCGGCCAAGGGAGCCGCACTTGAGGCATTGGTTCAGCGACAAATCGAGCGCCTCAAGGTGTTCGAAGGTGAACCGGTCTGGAGCTTTCAGCGGGCTTTGCCCACCAAGAATGCCCAAAGCGTCCTCGTTCATCTCTTTCCGCGCCAGCTGCTCGACATGCTCGTCAACGGCTGCGAGCGCGCCGGTTTTCATCTCATTTCCGTCACGCCGCCGACGGGAGTGTTGCAGAGCCAGCTTCGGAGCCTGCCGATCGGCGCCGAAGATGTCGCTCTCATCGCCGCCGACACCGGTGCAACCACCACGGTTCTCGTGGGACGCCGCGACGGACAGTTGATGCTGGGGCGCTCCCTGGATTCCGGCCACGGATCGGGGCACTCGAATCTGGCGGTCGACATCAGTCGCACGGTGCTGTTCACGGCGCAGCAGTTCGGGGCCAACGTGGGCAGTGCCTGGCTCTTCGGCCCGGCTCTGGAGCCCAGGGTGGCCGAACTGCAGGCTCAGTCCCAGATCCCCGTCCGACTTAGTCCGGAACCAACGCGTCCATTCTACTGGGCGTTGAAGGGCCCTCTGCAAGAAGCGGGCCGAAGCCCGAACCTGGTGAGTTCGGAACAGCGCAAGGCGCCGCAGCGCCGCGTGCTCTTCATCGCCGCCGCTGCCCTGGCTGCGGCGCTGGCGCTCACCGCAGGAGCAACCGCCGCGCTGTGCCATGTCCTGGTTCGCCAGGAGCAGAACACGCAACGCGGATACGAACGTCGCATCGCCGAGTTGACCACCAAGCATCAGGAACTCCAACGGGTCCACGCCGATCTCAACCAACGCGCCGCGATCGCCACCGCGATCCTCGATGACCGCCTACCCCCGGTTCCCACTTGGTTCCTCGCCTATCTCGGCGACGCCGTCCCGAATTCGCTCGTCCTCACGAAGGCCGCTGTCCAATGGGAAGGCTCCAACTGGGTGTGTCGCCTCTCCGGTATCGCCGACGTACCCACCAATGCACCGTCGGGACCCGCTCTCTCGGAGGGCATCGCGCAACTTACCGAGACTCTTCGTTCCGGTCCCTTCCACGTCGCCATCCGTCAGCCGGGTGAATCGGCGTCCGTGTCCACAAGCCCCGCCGCGACTCCCGCTCCCGCATTCTCAGCCATTGCCGAATGGGCCACCCGCCTTACGGGAGGCGCTCCGGCACCGTCCCCTGGCCAACCCATCAGGAACGGGAACACGTTCGACCTGGAGGGCACCTTCCAATGAAAGCGGTCAACCCAGGCGGTCATTCCCTGTTCCGCAAGATCCTCGAGCGCGCCCTGCTCCTGGTCGTCGGGTCGATTTCCGTCGCGGTGATTTGGTGGAGCATCGCCCGACTGCAAAAAGCACAGCGAGAGTCGGCCGCCCTTGGCTTGAATGCTTCGCGCATCGCCAACGAAGTGGAGATGATGCAGGGAACCTGGACGGATCAGCGCACCCAGGCGTTGAGCCTGCGCTTTTCCGCCGCTCGCGACAGTTTGTTTGGAGACGCCCCGGAACTCACGGCATGGCGCTCCGCCATTGAAGAACGGGCGGTGCCCCTCGCTTTTCAAACCAGCGTTCGGTTCACCGGTTCACGCACCCAGGCCGTTGGCCAGGCCAGCATCGCGTTTGTGCAGGTTGCCTTGGACCTGACACCCACCGCCGGCATTCCCGGGGTTCGCTCCGCTTACCAGCGGCTGGTGGAATTGGCGCATCACATTGCAACGCAACCCAAGCGGGTGGACCTGTCGGCGATTTCCGTCGAAAGCGCCTCCAATGTGGTAACCCGGGCGTCCATGACCATCGACCTGTGGGCTGCCGATACCCCGCTGCCCAAGTCATGAAGCTTCTGCGCCATCCCATGGTTGCCGTGGCCCTTGCGGTCATCGCGCTGGGCTTTGTCATCTACACCATCTTCCAACCGCGCTCCCGCCGTTATTCCCAGCAGAACACTGCCCCCGCCGCGCCTCCCGCCCCGGAGATCGCCGACACGCCCGCGCCTCCCGCCCCGAGCACCACCCATCCGTTGATGGCCGCCGCACCGCTTCCCGTCGTTCCCATGGATGTGGCCGCGATACTGGAACAATTGCCGCGGTGGATCGAAGCGCCCGGACGCGATCCCTTCCAGCCGCGCGCGCCAGGCTCGTTCAAATCCAACGGCCCGAAAGCCTCCGACCTCCTGAACCTGACCGCCGTCTGGCGCCAAACCGGCGGCCGTCTGGCGGTGATCAACAATACCATCGTCACGGAAGGCGATCAGGTGGCTGGCTTTCGGGTCGACCGCATCGAAGCCGATAGAATCTGGGTGAAAGGGACCAACGGCACCGAGCACATCGACTTCAAAGTCCCGAAAGGCATCGAAGCCCAGCAACCGGCGTCGCCCAAAGCTCCGCCGAGCGCCAAAGGCTGATACCGCCATGAACCCGTCCGCACTCCCCAAGGGCCGTTGCCGCGTAATCGGCCTCGGCATTCTCGTCGCCGTGGCATTGGCCGTGGCTCTTCCTCATCGTGCCGAAGCCGCCACGAAGAAGACGGTCCGACGCTCGTCCGCCAAGGCGGCGCGCACGCCGTCTCCCGCCACTGCGAAAGGGGTCGAAACCCTCGCTGCACCCAAGGAAGAATTGACCTCGCTCCCGGCTCGCAACGTCGAATCGCGCCCGGTGAATGTCGTGCTCAATGCGATCCCCGCGGAAAATCCGCCCCCCACCACCCCTGCCCCGGCCGCGGCCCCACCGGCAACACCCGCAGTCTCCACTGCGTCCGTCGCCGATTCGATGCCGGTGTCGGCAGACCGCACGCTTTATTCCTTCCGGGCAACCGATCTGGAATTGAAGGCGGCTCTGGCCATGTTCGCGCGGGCCAACAATCTGAACATCGTTCCCGACCGTGAGGTCACCGGACAAGTGACTCTGGATGTCCGCGACCTTCCGCTACCCAAGCTCATGCAGTCCCTGCTCGAGGCCCACGACTATGTTTGGGAACACGAGGATGGGTTGATCCGGGTGCGCGCCAAGGAAACGCGGGAATTCTGGATCGACTACCTGCGGTTGTCCCGCAAAGGGATGGGGTCCAGTTCGGCAACGTTGGCCTCCGGCATGGGGGGCGGCGGAGGTGGCGGAGGCGGCGGGGGCGGATCGAGCGGCGGTTCGGCGATCAATCTGACCGCCGACAACCAGGTCAATTTCTGGACCGAACTCAAGGAAGAGATGGTGAAACTGCTGACTGCGGAGGGTCGGGAGTCCATGGCCATCAACATGACCGCGGGCATCCTTCAGATTACGGATCGGCCGTCGGCCCTGAAGCGGGTGCAACGCTATCTTGAAAGTCTCTCGGGCTCCGTGGCCCGCCAGGTGGAGATCCAAGCGCGGATCTTCGACGTCACCTTGCGTGACCAGTTCCAATTCGGCATCAACTGGTCGCATGCGGCCGAGGTCTTTGGCGGCGTGGCGTCCATGGGCGGTTCGACGATTGTCAGTTCCGCCGTGGGTGGTGGGACCGTCCGCGACGCGGCGTTCAATTTCCTGTTTCAGAATGGCGACACCGAAGTGCTGATGGAGGCCCTTCAGGAACAAGGCGAGGTGAATGTGATTTCCCAGCCGCGGATCCGGGTCATCAACAACCAGACCGCCATGATCAAGGTGGGCACGGAAACGCCGTTCTTCACCAGCCGCACCAGCTTCCTGCCCGGACCCGACGGCACGGTGGGCACGACCCTGCAACAGGATGAAGTGAATACCATCACCGTCGGAACCATCCTCGCCATCACCCCGCAAATCTCGAGCAACGAGTGGGTGACCCTGGATATCGCCCCCGTCCTGACCAGTCTGGTGGAGGAACGCGCGTCCTATTCGAAAGCCACCACGGCGCCGGTGCTGGACATCAAACAAGCTTCCACCCTGGTTCGAGTGAAGAATGGAACGACGATCGTGATCGGTGGTCTGATGCAGGATGAAACCGGCAAGACGGTTCGCAAGATTCCGTTGCTGGGTGATATCCCGCTCCTGGGCTACCTATTTCGCGGAAAGGTCGACTACAGCGCGAAGAAGGAACTCGTTATCTCCATCACACCCGTCATTGTCGAGTAGCCTGGTTGAATACCGGTTTGGACGCCGGTCTTGCTTGGGTCATTGCGTTTTATGACGCCAGGAACCATCGATATTCTTGCCACCTCAATCCTCCTGTTTGGAGCGAGGTCGGGCTGCCGTGTCGGCTTCGGCGAGATCCTTTGGCCAACCGCGGGATGGGTCGCCGTGGCGCTGATTGGCCCGGCGCTGGCCGGTCCTCTCACGGCCACCTTCATACAGGTCGGGCACTTCTCCAACGCCCTGGCCGCCTGCCTGGCCTACACCATCGCCGCGATCGGCATCGCCATTGCCATCCACCGCCTGCGGGTCGCCTTCGGAGAACGCCTGCTCTCTGTGCTTCCTTGTGGCCATGTCGACAAGGGGTTGGGACTGGTCGCAGGCTTGATTGGAACCGCCGCCACGCTGCTCGCCGTCCTCGCGGTCCTGCACCCGTGGCAGGTCGCGAATGTCGATTGGAATCCCCGCGACATGAACGGGGACGAGGCGATTTTCGGGCTCTTTCTGGCCGTCGTCGGCACCCTTCGGCGCCTGGTGATCGATGAATCCTGGATCGGGCATACCGCCGTGGCCCACCTTGCCGCCTTCCTCCTGCCGCCTTGAGTCCTGACAGCGGTCGGCGACACTGTCGCCGTTCCGTATGTCGACGTCGTTGCATCTTGTCGTTGTCGCTGAAGACACCCTCTGGCCGGGGCTTCAGTGTTTCGCCCATTTTCTTTCCACGGGCGAGACCCTCACCCGTCTCTCCATCTACCAATCCGCCGCGTACGACCTGGCGATCTCCCCGGGTGATGCCCTGGAACGCCTGGCCCGTGTCGCCCAGCCCGAAATGAAGCTGGAGCTGAAACGCGGAACGCCGACGCCGGCGGACCTGCGCGCACAGTTGGCCTCTTGGATCACGCCGGACGACCCGGATCAGCGTTGGGTGATTTGCCTGGACAACGCCGCAGGTTGGGAAGCCTGGGGCATCGATCCTTGGCTCGGACGCGAGAACATCCGCGTTTGGACCCGGTCCCGAACCGGAGGATGGACCGAATGGATTCGGGACGACGCAGGGAATCCTGCCGCCAAGGCATTGCCCGACATTCAACGAGGCGTCACCGACCGATTCATGGCGGCCGATCTGATCCGTGCCGTGACACCCGCCGGTAGCGGTTCCTGGCAGGTTCTGCCACCACCGACCGCCGCGTTGCCGCTGGTGCCGGTGGTTCAGGCGGCGATCCAAAACGACTGGCACTGGCGCAATGCGCTCGCATCCGTCCAACTCGAAGTCGGCGCCGCCACCGAAAGCACCCTCTTCCAATGGTTCATTGCGGACCTTATCCGCATCATGCTCCGCGAAGGAGCCTCCATCGGGCGCGGCACCATCCCGCCGGAGAATGCCGGCGCGAGGCGCGTCGAATGGATCTCCATCCATGCCGGAGGCCGATTCATTATTATCGATACCTTCCTGGGCGGCGCCGCGGCGCCACAGGATTCCGATGCCGAGAGCGACGCCACATGGATCGCCGAGATGGACCAGGCCGTTCGCCTGCGAAGTCGCCTCAAACCGCTTTCCCCTGAATGGATCCTGTTGCGACCGACCCTTCGATGCCGCCCCGCGACCCTGGCCTTGGCTGAATCGCGCGGACTTCAATTGGTCGACGAACCGGCCATGAGCGATCTCCCCAGCCGACTGGCCGAACTTCTCGACCTCCCTTTGCCGGCCGAAGGCGCGGAGATCGAACGCCTCCTGAAGGCGCATCTCGCGGGAACCGGCCGGGTGCGACTGTTCGGTCCCGAGCCCGAGGCGCTGCGCCAGCAACGCGCGGCGAATGCCGACCCGTTGTATCTCAACGCGGACCTGCTTCTCGATAGGATCCAAAGGGACCGCCGACAAAACTGGCTCCTCTGGGTTCAAGGTGAACGCGCCTTTTTCCGTCTTCCCGCCGAGGAGAAGGCCCGCCCCACCTCGGATTGGTGCTTGCTCGTGGCCGGCATCGGAGGCCTGGACCCGAGCGCCATCCGAACCCTCTCCAAGGCCGGTTCCGCCACCGTTTTGGAGTGGGAGGAGAACGCCGAAGCCGGCGATCGAGTTCGCGATTGGTTGCGTCCCTTTCTGAATTCCCGCCTCACCTTCGCCGCCGCCCAGGAACGGTTCGCGGCCAAGGCTCGCGTGCTCGCCGAAGCTCCCGCCTCGGAACGCCGAGTCGTCACGCCGGTGCCGCCGCCCTCAGCAGCTGCCACCCATCCCAAACCGACCTCACGCGCACCCCAACCCGCGAAACGCCCCGAACGACGCCCCCAGCCACCGGAACGACCTTCGCGGGATTCCTTGATCGATCTCGATCAGGTGCTGGACGCCGCCCTGAATCCCAAGAAGCCGACCTGATCCGGCGCCCGCATTCCTCCTCACCGGTTCGCGGTCCCACCGCACGCATTCACGCCGCGCGCGACAGGACCCTTGACAGAGCTGTCCTAGTGTACTATGACAGTAACCGTCACCTATGCGGATCCAGGTCCAATTCGATCTCGGCCAACCGGTCTATGCGCAGATCATGGACCAAATCAAGGCGGCCGCCGCGTCCGGGGCGCTGCAATCCGGCGAGCCCCTTCCCGGAATTCGGCCTTTGGCCGAAGAACTCCGCGTCAATCGCAACACTGTCGCCAAAGCCTATCTTGAACTCGAACGCGAGGGCGTGATCGAGACCCGGCCGGGCAAGGGTTGCTTCCTGCGCAACGGCCAGACGCGTTTTCACAAGGCCGCCCGCGCCGAAATGCTGGTTCCCCTGATCGACAGCGTGGTCGTTCAGGCGCACCACCTCCAGGTCCGCGACGAAGAAGTGCTGTCCCTACTTCGGGCCCGGATCGAGCACTTCCGCAGCGCCCGCCGTGACAACGAACCCGTGCCCGGCAATTAGAACCTTTCCCAATGCCAGGACTGATCCTATGACCTCCCCCACTCCAGCCATTGCCATCCAGGGTTTGGTGCGACGATTCGGCAAAACCGAGGCGGTCCACGGCCTGGACCTGACGGTCCCAGCCGGGACCTGTTACGGGTTCTTCGGGCGCAACGGCGCCGGCAAGACCACCACCATCAAGTGCCTGCTGAACTTGCTTCGCCCCGACGCCGGCAGCGTCCGTGTCTTCGGACTCGATCCCGCCAAGGACGAACTCGAAGTCAAAAGGCGCCTCGCCTACGTCCCGGATCAGGTCGCGTTTTATCCCTGGATGACGGCCCGCGAGGCACTCGATTACTCCGCGTCGTTTCGGTCCAGGTGGAATACCGAAGCGGAATCCGATCTCCTGAATCGATTTCGCCTCGACGCCCAGAAGCCGGTGAGCGGGTTGTCGAAGGGACAGCGCACGCAATTGGCATTGATTGCGGCGATCTGCGCGGAACCGGAATTGCTGGTGCTCGACGAGCCCACTTCAGGACTGGACCCCATTGTTCGCCGTGAATTCATCGAAGCGGTCATCGGGGCCTACCAGGACGCCGACCCGGGTCGTCGCACGGTCTTTGTATCCACCCACCTGATCAGCGAGTTCGAAGGATTGATCGATCGGTTTACGATCATCGAGAACGGTAAGGCGACGATGACCCTGGATGCCGACGAGGCGCGTTCAAAGTTCCGCAAGGTGCGCGTCCGGTTCACCTCCGACCCGCCACGGATCGATCTTCCCGGCGTCTTGAAGCAATCCCGCAAGGGCCGTGAAGTCGAGTTGGTCACCAACGGTGCTACCGAACAGGTCGTGGCCGAGCTTCAACGATTCCAACCCGAGGATGTCAGCACCGAAGCGCTGTCGCTCGAGGAGATTTTTGTCGTGGCCGACCAGGCTTGAAGCATCCGGGTCTCCGCCCGGTGTCGGACGAGACCCGCGTTCGGAACCATCCTTCACCCGACGCTCAACCAGGAACTCCCAGCATGACCACCGTTGTCGTTCACCGCCGCGAGATTCGCCTCTCGCTTTGGAACCTGGCGCTGCTGTTGCCGGTCTTGCCGTGGCTCGGTTTGGTCTATCCAACCGAGGGCATCGACCCCGGCGCGCGAGTGGGCAGCGTCGTCGCCCTGTTCGCCTTGGGCCTGCTCGTTGGCCTGGGACTGCCCTACTTCCTGGAGCACGGCTCGCCAGTATGGCGCAAAGAGGCCGATCCATTCCGGGTTCCCTGGTTGGTGTCCCTTTTCGCGGTTCAAGCGCCGCTCCTGGCTGGCGATAACAGCGGCATCCAGATCGCGATGATCTTGCTGGCGCTGTCCGCGTGCCTGCTGGGCGCCATCCCTTTCGGTTACGAGTTCCACCATGGGACGATGGGAGGCCTGCTCTCGCAACCGATTGATCGACGGGAAACGTGGTGGCGAAAAATGGGGCTGTTGGCAGGGGCGTTGGGAAGTCTGACCCTGGTGTTCACCTTCTCGCTGACCGCGCGCACGGGTGAACTGCACTTGGACCTCGGTCTCTGGTTGCTCGCCTTGGCAATCATGGCGTGGGGCACGACGACGACCTGGACCTTGGTGACGCGGGGTCTCCTGCCCGGCATGATCTTCTCACTCGCGGCGCCGCTCACCGTGATTTTGGGCCTCGGCCTGGTGTTGGACCTTAATTTCCCTGCGCCCGAAGAAATCTGGCCCTGGGCGATCGGCTACGGTCTGGTGGGTCTGGCTTTCGGGAATCGTTGTTGGCACCGACTGGAAGCCATCGAATCCACGGGCTCGGAGCGAACCGGAGTGTTTCTGCCGTCGTTGGTCCGTTCCTCAACGACATCCGCGCCGACACGGTCGCCGACGATCTCGACGATCATCAAGGAACTGCGGTTACAGACGGTCACTGTTCTGAACCTTCTCTTTGCCGTGGGGTTCGCCGCGGCGCGGCCTTGGTTGCAGAACTGGGAGTGGGCTTTCGCCGTTTCTCTTCTCTTCGCCTTCACGACGGTGCTGTTAGCCGCCACCACCATGGTCGCCGAGGAACGCCGCTTGGGCACACTCGACCAACTGCTGGTACTCCCGGCGTCGAAGACGCGGCAGTGGTCGATCAAGATCGGCATCGCGGCCGGGCTCGCCCTCATCGCTTTGGTGTCCTTGATGTTGCCTGACGTCACCAACGGCGGGCTTCCGGGAGGCACAGCACGCGACTGGCATGGGGTCCTCGGTCAGATTCTCGACGTTGGATTGATCGGTCTCGCCTTCTTCGCGATCGGTTGCCTGGCGTCCACCACCAGTCGAACGACCCTCAGCGCCTTGGTCAACACCTTGGCCGTGTTCCTGGTCGCCTTTTGGATCGTCATGGCTGCCGGCAACCTCCTCGGCCCGGATGCCGCCCGACAACATGCTCAAGTCAATGCCTACAGCGAACATGGGGCCTTGCGCCAGAAGGCCGCGACGCTGTCCGACGCGGATCTTTCCCGCCTCCAAGTGAAGTTGGATTGGATGAATTGGGGAGGCTCGCGTTGGGTGACCGTCCTCCCGGCGGTTCTTGGAGCTGCCGCCGCACTTTCGATGGCGCGCCGCAACTTTCTCCGTCCCCCATCCGGCCTCGCCCGCTGGAGCCGCCAGGCCTCGGTCAGCCTTGGCCTCGTCGGAGCCCTGACGTTCACCGGGGCGGCGATTGACACCCTGGTTACTCGCGCACAATCCGAGGCGCATTGGCTGATGCGCGCCGCTGAAGTCCAGCGCTTGCTCCTCCAACTTTCCCCGGGCCAACAGGAACTGTGGGAGCGACATCGAACCGATGCCTTTGACATGGAGATCATGGTGCGCGTGTTTGATGACCGACCCGGTATCCACAAAGACGTTGGCGTGGCATTCACGCTGCCACTGAACCGCGCGGGGCGTCGTCTGGTGGTCGAGCAGGGTCGTATCTCGGAGAACTTGCGCGCCGTCCTGCGCAGCGAGGCCGCCTCGGAGGGCGACGTGATCACCGGCTCGCCGCCGCCGGAGCCAGCGCCGCCGCCCATTGATGATCCTCTGCGTGCCCGACGATTGGGGAATCCCCTGCCGCCTCCGAATCTCCTCAACGGAACCATCCTCATGCGACGCTACGGGTTAATGGCACCCTCCAAGGCGACCAACCGTCCGACGGCCACGAACACCGACAAGGCGCCTTGAGCCCCTTTTCCGACCCATCCGATGACCTTCGCGCTTCCCATTCCCAGGTTGGGCCGAACCAAGGCCTGGCATCTCCTGTTGCTCCTGCCGGTCCTTCCCTGGACTGCGACATGGCTGGACGTCGCGGGCATCGAAAGGGCATCGGGTCCAATTCAGGCCTTGAGCCTGGTTTGGTTATGCCTCGCGGCCGGAGTCCTCGCCTTTCGATTACCCGGTTGGATCGCGAGGCAGCCCGCTTTGATTCGCAAAGAGATCGAGCAACTTCGCTGGCCCTGGATGATCCTGATGCTGGCCGGACAATGCTCGGTGCTGGATCCGAAAGACGGGGACGCGTTTGGGGCGGTGGTTCTGATGGCGAGCGCGCTTCTCCTTTCCGCCATCCCATTCGGCGTGGAATTTCAGCACCGCACAGTTGGCCACCTTCTGAGCCAACCGACCCTGCGCTCGCGAATTTGGTGGATCAAGATGATGGTCCCCGGCGTTGCTCTGAGCACCGGCGGCATTCTGTTGCTCCTTTCCTGGCTGGCTTGTGGTTACGACCTGGACTGGCCACTGATTCGCGTTTTGGCGCTGGGTGTCTTGGTGGCATGGGCGGCCACGCCGTGGCTGACACTCCTTGCGCGCGGAATGCTGCCTGGCCTCGTCTTCTCGATGACTCTTCCAGCCCTGGCGTTGATTCCGGTGATCGCCGTCGCGCATTGGGTGAGCTGGCCTGAGTCGACTCCAGAAGCCGAGCGATTGATCCAGTGGGTGAGTACCGGTGTCATTTGGGGACTGTTTCCGCTCTACGCCGCAGCCGCACTCATTGGTAGCTACCGCAAATGGAACTGCCTCGAGGCAGCGGACGGGCAATTCGAGCTGGGCGCGGGACTTTTCCTGCGCGGACCGCGACGAGGCGTCCAGACGCACCAACGCCGGCGCGGCAGCCTGGCGCAACTCTGGGTCAAGGAACTTCGCCTCCAGTCGGTCACCTTGATCGCCGTCGCATTGCTGATTCCGTTGGCGGCAGCAGAGGTCTGGAATCATCGCGCAAACCTGCAACAGGAGACACTGACCTACGGTCTGATCCTCCTCTGCGGAACCATCGCCCTGCTTTCCGGTGTCACAATGATTGCCGAGGAACAGCGACTGGGCACCCGCGATTCCCAACTCCTCATCCCCGCGTCCCTCACCGTTCAATGGTGGATCAAATTCACTGTCGCCGCCGGACTCGCAGGACTGGCGATCGGCATCGGCGCGATCGCACTTCGCGCACAACTGCCACGCGGTTCCGGCGACGCTGCCCTGGCCCTGACCATCTGGTGCCTATTGGCCTCCTTTCCCTTTGCGTGTTGGTCGTCTTCGGCACGGGCCCATCCGCTCAAGGCGCTCCTCTGGGCCATCGCTTGGACGGCGGGTGCGGCCATCGTCCTGCAGCTCGCCAGTCAATACACCCGAAACGAGACCATGCGCATCTCGGATCACTTGTTCGAGATTCCCACTTTGGCCGCCCAGGAGGTTTGGCTACGAAAGGCACAAGCCCTTGGGCTACCCGCGATCGAGGCGATGGTGCAACGCGCCGGGAAGCTCGAGGCCTTCAATCCAAGGGTGTTCGCCATCGGCGCGGCTCTTGCCGTGCTCCCATTGGGAGTCGCGCTGATCCTGGCGCGACGCAATTTTGACCGTCCCGCGCAGGCGGAGCATCAGTGGCGTCGTCAGAATCTGGTGATGGCCGTGAGCCTAATCGTCAGCACGGCACTCAGTTGCGCCAACGCCATCTGGGTTTTCCACCGCAAATCCGAGGCCGAACTGCTGGTGGCCTCATGGCATCACGCCCAGTGGTCCAAGCGACTCGGACCCACGGACATCGAACTGCAACAACGGTACCGCCAGAACCGCCAATGGGTTTGGAGTCGGGCCGTGGAACTCGAGCTGATTCCATCGGCCGACGTGGGGCAACGCCGTGTCCGAAAGACCGCCACCGGCCGTTGGGCCTGGTTCCCGCTGCCCCTTTCCGACGCCGACCGGCGTCTGGTAATCGAGGGGACCCGCATTGATGAAGCCCTGCGTGAGGCGCTGCGACGCGAGGTTGCCAGCGAACCCGCGCCTTGAACGTCATCCACAGCATCACCCCCTCCCCACCATGACCCTTAGCCTGGCCTCACCCCGAGTCTTTCGTATCCCAGTGAGCTACGTGGCGCTGCTGCTCCCCGTCCTGCCTCTCCTTGTCAGCCTCAACCGCGTCCTTTCGGAATCGTCCTGGTATGACTTTCTTGCTTGGAAAATGGGCTGGTTGATCGTGCTCACCCTCGCCGGGTCGGTGATCGCCCTGGGGTTGCCCTCGTTCCTCGAGTCCCTGGGGCGCCACCGGCGCAAGGAGGCCGAGCAATTGCTCGGCCCTTGGCTGGCGAGCCTCTTCGTGGCGCAGGTTCCGCTGGTGGTGGATTCCATCAGCCCCACGGTGGCCATGATCGTTTACACGGCGACGTGCGCCCTCCTGGCGGCGATCCCCTTCGGTATCGAGTTCCAGCACCGAACCCTGGCGGCACTGCTCACCCAACCCGTCGATCGACGTCGAATCGCGACGGAGAAGCTTCAGATGCTTGGCCTGGCGGTGGGGACGCACACTGTCCTCTTCCTGGTGGCATGGCAGTCGACCCTGGGGTCCTTTGAACCCTCGATCGACGTGTTGATCGGTTTGGCCATCGGATTTGCGGTTGCGGGCACAACCCCGTGGTGGACCCTCGTCACGCGTGGGGTGTTGCCCGGCATGGTGTTCGCCGGCGTGGTTCCGCTGGTGATCGCCGTGGTCTGGGGCTGGTTGGCGGCTCAAGGATACTCCCTCAGCGATGCCGACCCAGAGCACTACCCGAACCTGAGAACGTGGGTCTCCGGGGTGAGTTCTGTCCTGGCGACCGTGCTTCCCCCGGTCGGCGCCGCGCTCGGCCTTTGGGGAACCCTTCGCCGATGGATCCGTCTCGAAGCTCGTGACGGCGCATCCCTGGAGCGCGAGGGGATCTTCGCCCAGGGGATCCGCTGCAGCTGGCTCGCACCCGCCTTTCCTCGGGGGCCGGTTTGGAAATTGCTGTTGAAAGAGATCCGACTGCAAACCGTCACCTGGGCCACGCTTGGCCTATCGTTGGTGTCCGCGCTGCTCGTCGCGAATCTGGCGAACCAAATGAGCATTTCCTACCTGCGGGAATACCTCAATGGACTGGTGATCCTCTTTGGTGCGGCGACCCTGATCTTCGCGGGAGCCACTTCGCTCGCTGAGGAACGCCGGCTCGGGACTCTCGATGGCCAACTGCTGTTGCCGGCGAGCCGCGGTTTGCAGTGGTGGCTTAAGGTCGTTGTCTGCCTCCTCCTGGCGGTTCCTGCCGCCTGGACCATCGCGGTGGCTCTGCCAAGTGGCCCCTTTGTCGATCGCCCGCCCCTTCCCTTGGTTCTGACCGCTTGCGCCTGGGCATTCACGATGTCCTTCCTCGCCTCCTCGGGATCCACCAGCACCTTGCGGGCCCTCATTCTTTCCATCGTGCTCTCCGCAGTCACCCAGGTCCTCTTGACCTTCCAATGGACCATCGGCCCGCGCATCGCGGACACCACTCACCTCATGTTCGGAGGCCAAGACCCCGAACATTGGATCACACAGGCCAATGCCTTGGGAGCCGACAGCATCGAGGCGTTGCGCCATCGCCTCACCGTCGGGAGCCCCTGGACTGCGATCCTGGGCCTCATCCTGGTGTTTCTCCCGTTGGTTCTGCCCTGGTTCTTTTCCTGGAGGAACTTCATCGCTCCTATGCAAGCGGTGCGACGTCTGCGTCTCCAAATCGTCGCCTCCTTGTTGTTCTTCTTCGCGTGTGTCGTCGGCGCCCTCGCCCTTCAGGCCACGGACCGGGCCCGCTCGAACTATGAGCATCGCATGGTCATGGCGTGGGATACCGCACGCTATCGCGACCTTCTATCACGTGCTGAGGAACGTCTGTGGCGAACGCCGACGATCGGTTTGATCCCGCTCGGAGTCCGAGGAGTCAACCTGCTGGTTTGGACACCCGTCGCGTCGTCGAACGCCTTGGCCACCACCGACCAACCCCAGGTCCATCAATGGGTCTATCGCAATTTCTCGCTGCCTCTCACGGTGGAAGACCGCGAAACCATCGTGCGCCAGGCCCGAATTCCCCATGAGGTCCGAGAAGCCCTGCGCCTGGAAGCCAACCTGCCCCCCATCCCCGACTCCGAACTCCCACCTCGACCGACCCCATCGACGCCACCTCCCGGCAGTGCCCAGCAAATCCTGCTCGACCCGGCTTTGGCGGCGCGTTATGGGCTCGTAACCTGGCACCTGGGGACAACACCGCCGTCGACAGAGCCAGCGAATCCGTCCCAACCGTCGGCGCCATCGATGAGCCCTGAACTGATGCGACGCTACGGTTTGACTCCCGCGCCAGCGGCGGCCGTTCCGTCTCCGACCAACGCCGCCCCCACCAATGCAGATCCGTCACAACCTTAGCGACCGCAGGAAGCCGCGCTGTTGGAGCCAGCGCAAGAAAGGCCCGCAGGCCAACTCTTAAATCTCCGCGCGCGGCGGATCGTCGGGGCAACCTTCTCGCTTCTCCCTGTCGAGGCCATCCCAGGTTTCCTGGTACAATGCCCGCACAGGCTCCACTACAGCCAAAGAGCGTGGGAGTCGGCGTTCTTTGATCAACTCGACAACGTCCGCTTTGTCTTTGAGGCGCTGAAAAGGCGATACCCGCCAACTGTCGAGCTTCAAGGCAATCAACTGTTCCAGCGTGACAAAGCAAGGTTCGTCCGAGGGTTCGCCCGGTTGAGGAAACGGCACCTGGCAACCCGCCCGCAAGACATAGCCGGCGGGCAGGAAATGGATCACCGCGTTGTTGCGGGTGTCCACGACGGTGTCACCCAGGTTGCGATACCGGCGAAACGGACCCGTCAAATCGGCAGTCACGAAGTCCACCGCGTGAGGCACATCCGGAACCACCAGATCGACATCCAGCGTGGCCCGAAAGTGACCGTGTTCCTGCACCGCCATGCCGCCGACCACCAGATGCGGGATGCCCAAATGTGCGAGGGTCTCGACCGCCGTTCGCAGGGTCTGTTCGAGCCCGGAGGTCCCGGTGTTCTCCCGCAGGATGAAAGCGCCCTTGGTGCGCATGGTGGGAGCAAGCCTCCAACTAGGACCTAAAGCCAGCGCGCTTCGGGAGAGAACCACGGAGCGGAGTTCGCGCATTGGGACCCTGAACTGCGGGAGATTTCAACACAGAGGCACCGAGGCACGGAGTTGAAGAATAAAGGCCATTCATCTCGGTGCCTCCGTACCTCTGTGGTGAAAACCGGTTCATGCGTAGCCCCTCATGCTAACAACAGACTTCGGACGTGGTGGTAGTGCGTCACCACGGCATCGGCACGTGCGGCCTCCAACAATTCCCGCGACGTCGTGTTGGTGATGCCAATGACCCGCATACCCGCCGCCCGCGCCGCCGTCACCCCCGCCACCGAATCCTCCAGGACGACGCAGGCCTGGGGCGCAACTCCCAGCAATTCCGCGGCGCGCAGGAATAAGTCGGGCGCCGGTTTGCCGTGCGCCACGTCCTGCACCGAAACCGTGAACTGAAAATGGCGGCGCAGACCACGCAACTCGAGCACACCGGCGATCGCGGTGCGCAGCGATCCCGACGCCACCGCCAAGGGATACCTCGCCGCCAACGCTGGAACCAAATCGGGGATTTCCGGGAACAGAGGCTCCCGTTCCTTCAACAAATCCAGAAAGAGCGCCGCCTTTCGATCCAGCAATTCATCCAATGACCGTCCCACCTCGCGACCGTCCAGGAGTCGAATCAGCACCGAACGATCGGAGGTTCCAACGAATCGGTGCCAATCGTCGGTCGGACCGGGGTCAAGCCCGAGTTCCTCGAACAACTGGCGGAACCCCAGTTGATGCAGCGGCTCGCTGTCGGCGATCACGCCGTCGAGATCGAAAATCACGGCGCGGGTTCCGGCTTGGAAATCCTTCACCGCGCCAGCCTAGGGCACGGGGCTCACACTTCCAACATTGACCCTTGCGGCGGCCTGGCATTTGGCCGTTTCATGAACGCCATCACCCGCCATGATACCCCTCACTCATCGTCGCCGGTTCCTGGCTCGAATGGTTTTCGGCTCGCTGGTCTTGGGCGCGTCGAGGACCCAAGCCGCCCGCCGTCTGCTCACCCCGATGCAGACCGAAGGCCCCTTCTATCCGGACCACCTGCCGCTCGACACCGACAATGACCTCCTGTTCATCAACGACTCCCCGGGGTCGGCGCTGGGGGAGGTTACCTGGTTGAGCGGCCGCATTCTGGATACCAAGGGCAAGCCGGTGCGCGGCGCCACCGTCGAGATCTGGCAATGCGATCGAAACGGCGCCTACCTGCATACCCAGAGTGGCAACCGGGAGCGACGCGACACCCATTTCCAGGGCTTTGGCCGATTCGTGACCGATTCCTCCGGGGAGTATCTGTTTCGCACCATCAAACCCGTGCCCTACCCGGGTCGGACACCGCATATCCACTTCGCGGTGAAATCCAAGGGTCGGGAACGTTTCACGACTCAATGCTACGTGCGTGGCGAACCGGGCAACGCGGGAGACGCCATTTGGAAGAGCGTCACGGATGCCCGCCAGCGGGATTCCATGACGGTGCCGTTCCAACCTGCCCAGCGATCCGGGACCGGCGAACTGGCCGCCCGCTTCGACATCATTTTGGGATTCACGCCGGAGGCGTGAAACGGTCCCCAAAACCGAAAGGGCTCCGAAAGGGTGCTACCCTGTGCTGATCTGCCGGCACACCGTGGGTTTGCCAGCAGGCGAAGCACCAAGCCGGCGCCCCGGCGGGCGGCGCCGGCGACGACTTTCGATCAAGGCTTCTGCAATCGGTAGAAGCGCGAACCGGTGGGCGTCACATTGACGACGACATTGTCGCCTTCGACCACCGGGGCATCCGCCACGGCTTCCCACGTGCCGCCGATGGCCACCGTGCTCTCAAGCACGAAGCCTTCCGAGGCGGCCGGCCAAGCCAGGCGAATCTTTCCGTCGGCGAGGCGGCTGACAGCGATTTGGACGTCCGTGACCTTGGGTTTGCAGTCCTCGAGCAGGTTCTTGCCAGCGTTGGGGCCGCAGGGCCGGATCACCGCGTAGCGCAGTCGGGTGATGAAGATCTTGCCGTTTGTCACGAAGCGCGCCGCCGCCTGGGGTCCCTGGTTCACGCCGCGGAACTTGATGTTCTCAATCTCCCAGTAGGCCTCGCGCCAGGTGCCCGTGCCCTCCAGCGTGTGAACGACGTCGCCAGGGGTGAAACCGAGTCCCTCGTTGCCATTGACTTCAGTGAAATAGACCTCGGGACGGAAGGTCCGACCGGCGAGTTCGGGGTCATCGTAGTAAGTGGCGCAAATCGCCAGATGCGCGGGATCCTGCGTGTTCGGCCCGAGCGCTTCGTCGGTAATGGCGAAGTTCAGGTATTGATGGGCAAAGCCCGGGGTACCGTCATCAAGCGCGGCACGCACGGCCTGACGCCGGTCATTCGCCGGTCCCGCTTCGGCCACCATCATCTCCTGATCGCCACCGCTGCTGCCCACATCGAGTCCATTCTTGACCTCTTTGGCCAGATCGAGCTCCGCATAGCTGCCATACGCTTCGGTGCAAATGCGGGGATCCTGATAGCAGTCGGTCAGCGGATCCTGGCCTGCCAACGGATGGGTTCCTGCGCGAATCACGGCGAGCTTGAAATTGGAGACAGCCACCGATCCCCCCTCGGAGATGAAGCGCGGTCCCGCGGTCAGCGAACCCGCATTCACACCGCGAAGATTGACCGCCGGCACCAGCCACGACCGCCGGATCCATTGCCCGGTACCTTCGAGGGTGTGACGTCGACCCTCGGGAAAAATGCTGATGCCGGTGGTTTCATCGGTGGCGTAGGCCTCCGGGCCAAAACGCACGCCAGCCCCGGCGAATGCCGGGTCGTCGTAGAACTCCACGCAGACTTTCACCGTGCGCGGGTCGTTGCACGACTTGCCCAGAAAATTGTCGGTCACCCCAAAATTCAAGAATGTGCCGCTCGGGCGCACCACGCGGCGGCGGTCGGCGGCCGGTCCCACATTATCCTCGAAGGTGACGGTCTGATCGCCGTCGTTGATCACCTGCATATGAGCCGAGGTGCCTCCGCTGATGTCGATACCGGCAAGGTTGGTGTTCGGTTCGGGATCGCAACTGGCATCAGGCGGGGCAAATACGTTGATGGCTTCCGGCGAACCAAAGGCCCCTTCTTCACCGAAGGCGATGACCCGGATGATGAGATTCGGGACGCCTTCAAATCGGATTGTCCCTCCGTTGACACCGCCCTTGGTGAAGCCCCCTTGGGCGTTTGCCGGAATGGAACCCACCAGAAGACTTCCATCGGAATTGCGGACGCCGTTCGGAATTCGAAACAGGATCCAATTCCATTTCCGGTTCTTGGCTTCGACGGGCACCTGTCCGCCCGATGGCGCTGCGAGTTCCGGCAGAATTCCCGTCAGAAACGTGAAATTGCGCGGCTCGCCCTGCGCATTAAAGAGCGCACCGTCGCCATAGGCCTGCACCAGAATGTCGATGAACTCGTTGTCCGCCCATTCCTCGAACAGGTTGTCGGCCACATTCAGGTAATTATCGGTCGCCTTCTTGGCAGCAAATCCGCCGATGGTGATGTCCGACGTGTTCTGGTCACCGCCCGTGAGCACCGAAAGTTCGGCCACCCAGTTGTCGCCGGGAGACGAAAGCCCCTCACCCGCGACAAAATAGTGCACCTTCTTGGTGAGGTCCTTGGTCGCAGGCCAATCCGTCGGCGGAAAGGGCCCGGTCTGGGCCAACACGGAAAAGACAGAACCGACAGCCATCCCGATGATGAGACGAAGGAAATGCGGTTTCATAGCTGTGCAGGGATGGACTGGACTGTAGTCGATGGGGCATGGCTTACGACCAAAATCCTCGTGACACGAAAGATTCCGAGCGCAGCATGGACCCGTGCGTTCCGTTCCCGGTGAATCCCGTGCCCGGTTCTGGCACCACGGGTGCGCCCTCGTCCTCCTCTTGCTCGGGACCCTCTCCAATCCTGGCGCCTCGGCCGACGCTGCCACATTCGTGGCGGACGGCACCCACGCGTTTCATGCGCCGATAGGCCCTTACACTTCCCTGTCCGAATCGGACTTTGTCGGCGTCCCGACCTACACCGCCACGAACCGCCTGGTGGTCACGCCTTATTTCTATTGGTACGACGTCTTTTCAGGTGAACACCTCATCGATTCCGATGGAACGGACGCGCTGACCGATCATCCCGCCACCTTCACCGGGTTTTCCTATCGATCCAGTGCCTGGCACCGCCAACAGCTTCTCGACATGGCGGACGCGGGCATCGACGTCGCGCTCCCTGTTTATTGGGGTGAGCCCTCGTCCCGCATCGACGGAAGACCCGTCTCACAACAACCGTGGAGTTATGCGGGATTGACACCCTTGGTTGAGGCGCGGGACGCCTTGGTCGCCCAAGGCCGAACCGTGCCGCGACTCGGCATGTTTTACGACACCAGCACCCTCCAGTTTAACGCCGCGGGCCAGCGCATCGATCTGACCACCCCCAGCGGGAGGCAGTGGTTCTACGAATCGGTGCGTGATTACTTCTCGCTCATTCCTCCGCGTCACTGGGCGATGATGGAGGGGCGGCCTGTGGTGTTCCTCTATGCCGCCGGCTTCGCCACGCGCCATGACCCAAGCTGTTTGGAAACCCTGGCGGCCGGTTTCGCCGCGGATTTCGGCGGACGCAGACCCTACGTGGTGCGGGAAATATCCTGGAACGTGGAGGCCGACCAAACCTACGCCTGGGGAGGAGCGCTGGGCTTCAAGAATCCCGGTGTGGCGTCGCTGGGTCCCGGGTACGACCACTCGGCGGTGCCCGGTCGAACCCCGCTCGTGGTTCCCCGAGAAGACGGCGCGTACTTCGAACGCCAATGGCTGGCGTGCCTCCGGCGGGCCCCGCGAATGGTGATGGTGGAAACCTGGAACGAGTTTCACGAAGGCACAGAAATCGCCCATTCCCGGGAATACGGCCGCCAGTACATCGCCTTGAATCGCCGATATGCCGATCTCTACCGGCAAGGCTTTCGTCCACCGGCACTGATAGGCCCCTTCACCGGCAAACGGCTCGTGGAAGTCGAACTAGCGGCAACCAATCGTTCCTCCGGGCTCCTTCAGTTGGAGTCGGCTGACGGCGTGACTCAGGCGAGCATTGTGGCAGACAGTCCCTGCCGTGTCATGGTCGGCACCGAGCACGCGTCGCGTTATCTCTACCTGCGGATCGATGACTCCTTCAAATGGGCCGAGGTGATGGAAGTGGTGGTCCTGGTGGAATACTTCGACGGGAAGCGCGGCACGTTGCGCGTTGAATTCGACGGGAGCGATCCGACCGCACCCTTTTCGGGTGCGTACTCGCCCAGCGACGCACTCGCCCTCAATGGCACAGGAGCCTGGGGAACGGCGACGTTTCGACTCCGAGGTGCGCGTTTCAACAATTCCCAGAATGGCGGAGCCGATCTCCGATTGTCATCGGGGGCGACGGAGATTGCGGTGCGCCGGGTCCGCGTGCTCCGGGAGGGGTTGAGCGCCCAACGCCTGGATCCCGAGTCCGGCTTCGAAATGCAGCTCACGGCAGTTCCAGGCCGAGACTATCGCATCGAGACCTCAGAGAATCTGGTGGATTGGCAGCTCGGGACGACGCTGCGTCCCCTCCTGCCTCAATCCCGCTATATCGACGCCGCAGCGGCGACAGCGGTGGCCCGTTGGTACCGGCTCGCCCCGCCCGACCGGTAAGGCGGCGCGGTCACCACGCGTCAAATCTGTGGACAATCGCGCGGGATGGAGGCAGGAAGACTGCCATGAAATCCCCGCGTTCGACGCGTTCTTCACGTCCTCGGCGATCGGCATGGCGGCGCCGGGACTTTTTAGCCTCCGCCGGCACCTTGGGCGCCGGTGTTCTGATTCTTCCGCGGCTGCGTTTGTTTGGAGCCAACGCACCGAGCAACAAGCTCAACATTGCGCTGATCGGCGTCTGGGGTCGTGGACTGGCTCACTACAAATCCATCGAGAAGGAGAATGTAGTCGCCCTATGCGACGTCAATGAGCGCCACCTCGACGAGGCCGCCGCGAAGTTCAAGGGGGCCAAGAAACACGTCGATTGGCGAAAGTGCCTTGAGCAGAAAGATATTCAGGCGGTGATGTGTTGCACCGCTGATCACACCCACGCGTTCGTGGCGAACTGGGCCATGAATCGGGGCTACCATGTCTACTGTGAGAAGCCTTTGGCGAACAGCGTCGAGGAAGCCCGCGTCGTGCGCGCCAACTACCTCAAGAACAAGAGCAAGATCGCAACTCAGGTCGGAACCCAACGCCATCAATACGAAAACTTCAATCGGGTGCGCGAACTCGTGCTGGATGGGGCCGTTGGCGAACTCCAACAAGTCAGCGCTTGGGGTAATCGGCAATTGCGCCGCCCGGGTTACCTGCCACCGGGAGGCGATCCCCCACCGTATTTCCATTTCGACCTCTGGCTGGGACCTTCTCCCGCTCATCCCTACAACGCCGACTACTTCTCGGGTGCCGCGGGCATGAATTGTCTGCAGTGGAATATGTACTGGGATTTCGGCACGGGACAGGTCGGTGACATGGGCAGTCACACCATGGATCTCGCCTGGAACGCCATCGATGCCGGGCTGCCCACGACTGCCATGGCCGCCGGGGATCCCTATCACCCGGAGGTGAGCCCGGTGGCGCTGGAAATGCACTTTGACCATCCCGCGAATGCCTGGCGTCCTGCCATCAAAGTGTCGTGGTACCAGGGTGGCGTAATGCCGGCTTCCCCAGCACCGTGGGTGGACCTGAACAAGATCGGGCACGGCGCCTTGTTCGAAGGTTCAAAAGGAGCCCTGGTGGCCGAATTCAATGCCCGCCTGCTCGTTCCCAGCGGAAACGCCGCTGACATGACCTACTACAAACCGCGCCGCAAGGAGGCGCTCATTCCGCCGATGGGCGAGTTCCAGGACCAATGGATCAATGCCTGCAAAGGCGACCTGAAGACCTCCTGCAATTTCGACTACGGCGGCACCCTCATCGAGCAGATGATGCTCGGCCTCGTCGCCCACCGCGTCGGCAAGAAGATCTCCTACGATGGCGCGACGGGAAGAGTCACTGACTGTCCGGAAGCCAACGAATTTCTGCGGCGCACCTATCGTCCGGGCTGGACGCTGGACGGCTGACGGATCGAGTCCGGACTCCTTCCTGGATAGGTCAGGTTCTCGCAAGAACGGCGGTGGTCGCTACGGCGATTGCCGCCGTTGCCTCACGAGAAGGCCAAGACCGCCGAAGACAAAAAGCAGCCCGGGAGACGGCTCCGGTATCCAACTCAGTGTAAAGCCCTGCAGGCCGGTCAAGATCCCCGCCGGTCCCGCGGCGCCGCCGCCCGTTCTGACGGTGATGATGCCTGATTCACCCCGGTCGCCAGGCCAAGGACCTTGCATGACTTCCAGATAGGATGAACCCAAGGAGACCTGCCATGCCACCAGTTTGACGAGAGCCCATTCCCCGGCCGGAACCCCTGGTACCACCACCTCGCCATCGATGATGTATCCTCGTGCGGCATCCGGAGAGTCACGAAAGGGTGTCGGCGTGCCAATGGGCTGAAGAAGATGAGGGGGAGCAGCGACGGGTCCGGCGTAGAGCTGGCCCAGATAGAGGCTTCCAACAGGTCCAGCCTCATGGTTAATCGGTGACCTGCCCGTGTGCACCACCCGCGCGTCGACGGAGTTCAAGACATGCGTGGAGAACTGAAGGGTGCCTTGTCCATAGGTCGTGAAGGCCGAAAGAACTCCCGCGACGAGGAACACGGTGCGAGTCGTCATGCGCGCCAACAAATCACCACACCCACCATCCCACAAGGCCAAGGTAACGAACTGAATCTCCTAGGGCGACGGCTGCAGCAAGTCTTCGATTTCACCACTGGCGCGATCGGGCAAATTATCATCATCCCCCCCTTGCCCATCGCGGTCGGCCAGGAACCAATCCGTTTGTCCATTGCCCAACACCAAATCGGACCTCGCCTCATCCAAAGCGCCCGTGATGGGTGCCAAGTGACTGGCACGGATTGTAGCAACGCGCGAGGCGTAGGTCGCGCCGGAGATCCAGGTGGCGCGGATGGCAGTCAGCCCGGATGGTGTGGCATCGTGGGCCGTCGAACCTCCGATCAAGAGGTCCTCGTCATCGCCACCGGCAAGTTCATCAGCTCCAACGCCCCCGATCAGAAGATCTCGGCCTTTCTCGCCCAACAGGATGTCGGCACCACTGCCGCCCAGTAGGATGTCGTTGCCGTCGCCGCCTGACAAATGGTCAGCATGCTCGCCGCCTTCCAGTCGGTCATCGTTGCGGCCACCCTCCAACTGGTCGTTGCCGCTTCCACCGTCGAGCAGGTCATGACCGTCATTGCCGGACAAAATGTCCGTACCGGCCTGTCCGAGAATCTGATCATCGCCTGTCCCACCTTCGATGTTGTCGTTGCCCTCACCCCCGCGTAGCACGTCATTGCCGCCATTTCCATCGATCTGATCATTGCCTGCTCCGCCATCCATAGCATCCGCCGATGAGCCGCCGATCAGGATATCGTCGCCGTCTCCGCCGAATAGATTCGAGGCGGCGCCTTCGGCGCCGATCCAATCATCACCGCTGCCGGCGTCGATGGAGACGGTCTGGGGTACCACACTGGTGATGAAGACCTCGTCGTCACCTCCCAGGAGAATGCCTCGAATGCTGCTGAACGCCGTCAGATCGAAATCCCGGGTGGTCGTCCCGCTGGCCAAGTACGCCGTTACCCGCACTTTGCCGTTCCGAATCTCGACGAGGAATCGGTCGTTCCCTTCGGTTCCCATCAGGACCAATTCGCTGCCGACCACGGAGAACTGGCCGGCGATGGTGTTGGTTCCGGCGCCACCATCCACCTGGTCCACGCCGGTGCCACGATCCAGGATGTCATCGCCGGCTTCGCCGAAGAGGGCATCGTTGCCGGCCCCTCCGGCCAACGAATCATTGCCCGCTCCGCCGTAAAGAATGTCGTCCTGGGCGCCGCCATCGAGCATGTCGTTCCCCAGGTCGCCGAACAGTTGATCCTTGCCATCCTCGCCGCGCGCCACGTCGTCGTCGTTGCCCCCACGCAACACGTCGTCCCCGGCACCGCCCAGCATGGTGTCGAATCCAGCACCACCCATCAGTTGATCGGCACCGGATCCGCCCGACAGGAAGTCATCACCGGCATCCCCCGACACGGAGTCATCGCCATCGTCGCCACTCAGTTGGTCATTGCCGTCACCTCCATTGACGGAATCAGAATCCAATCCGCCCGAGGCCACATCATGCCCTGCTCCGCCTGATAGCAAGTCGAGGCCTCGACCTCCGGTTAATCGATCGTTTCCGGCATCTCCGTAGACCAGATCGTCGCCGTCGCCACCATCCAGCAGATCGTTGTCATCACCACCCCGCATGACGTCGATGCCGCCCTCGCCCTTCAATTGGTCACGCCCATTGCCGCCACTGAGGCTGTCGTTGCCAGGCCCACCTTCAATCACGTCATCGCCGGCTCCGCCGTCGAGGATGTCGTCGCCATCGATGCCCCGGATGCGATCATTGCCCGGTCCGCCCTGAATCGAGTCGTGGGCAAGCCCGCCCAACAGGTCGTCGTGTCCCGGGCCGCCGTCCAGCACGGCGGGCCTCGGCGATAGCGGCGCCACGACGGAAATCCGGTCGTTGCCCAAACCTCCGAAGACCCTGACCTGGCTGATGTTGGCAAAGACCTGGTCGATGTCCGGGGTCGACGCCACGCCGTCATTGGTGCGAAGCCGGACATCACTGACGGCCGGGGCACGCAGCAAATCGATGGTGTCATCACCAGTCGTTCCGCCAACCCAGAGAATAAAGGAACCGGCGGTCTGTGGATCACTGACGATAAGCGTCGTTGTGACTTGGAGCGCCAAGGTCGCAAGACCGATGCCTCCGGAGCCGTCGCCAACCGCCAACTGAATCCGGTACGTGCCAATCTGTTTCGGACTGAACGGGAGCAAATTGCCCGATCCAACCGTGATCAGCCTGCCATCGGCATCCAGGACCCGCCATTGAACGGTCAGACCATCGGAAATCGTCCCGGAATTCAACTGACCGGTGAAGGTCAACGACTGACCCCGGACGGCCTGGGCGAGCCCGAGAATGGAAACGGTCAGGGACGTCGTGGGAGTGCGGTCGAAAAGACTCACGATCGCGGGCGTGACCGAGGCCGACGGCAGACTGCCGGAGAGGCGCACCACTCCCTGGGTCGCCAGGACGTCGGTCGCCAGTCGTTCGACGAAAGGCGTCCACGCCTGCAGGAACAGACTTTGCGTAATGTCCAACGTCGCTCGATTGACGCTCTGGTTGCCCCGGCGGATCACGTCCGTTCCGCCACCGCCCGCGATGGTGTCGAAGTCGGTCCCGGCGAACACCTGGTCGTTTCCGAGTCCGGCATCGATCGTGTCCCGACCCAGCGATCCGGCAAGCACGTCCCTGGCATCGGCGCCACCACCGATTTCGCCGTACGCAACCTCCAAGCTGCCGGCATGATCCGGATCACGAAGGAGAAAGCCGAGATTGGAGGTCAGGGTGCTGCGGAAGAACGGTGGCAACCGCCCGTTCGAAGGCGCCCATTGGATTGAGCCAAACGCGGTGACGAGGGCTGCGTCATCCCCAAAGAGGACGTCTCGACCATCGCCCGCGCTGATCGAATCGTTGCCGCTGCTGACGAAGACATCGCGGCGGTTCCAGAACTCGGCCTGTCGCAGCACGCCCCGGTCATCGAGCAACGCCTCGAAGAAGGCTCGCCCGGCCTCACGCCAGAACATCCCGCGAGCGTCGCGGCCAAAGAACTCGGTGACGGCAAACTCCAGCCATTCCTCGTGGTGTTCCACCCAGTCCCCATCGTTGCCATGGCCGTGATCGAACCAACTGTTGTCCAGCCAGCTTTCACCGCCCTTGAACCAGTGGTGGTCGAACCACTTCTTCCCACGAATGGAGAGATAAGCATCAAACCAGTCGTTCCCTTGATGCGGCCAATCGTTGCGGTCGCTGGGTTCGGTGGGTTCGATCACAATGGGAACGACCAGGAGATAGGAATCGCCCACCATGAAATCGTCACCCGCCGAGGCTCGCAGGATGTCGTTGTCGCGGTTGAGCGCGTATTCGTAATCCGGCGCGATCAGTGCCAGGTCCGAAGCGGGCGGAAGTCCGGACGCCGGATTCGGATGATCGGATTCCAAGTGCGCCTCCTGGCCGTCCTCCCGAGATTTCTGCTGCGCCGTCAAGGCGGTTTCAGTGCTGGCCCAAACCGCCGACGAGATCTGCCCGAAATAGACCGCATGCTCGTCACGGTCACCGACGATCACGGGCAGCAACATTGAAAGATCATCTCCGATCACCAGGTCGTTGCCGTTGCCACCATCGAGATCATCGTTCCGGGCAAAAATGGAGTGCAACGCCGGATCGATCAGGTCTTCGAATCGCGGTGCGGTCCGTGAGGGATTTCGCGATACGGCTTCATCGACCAGTGCCTGCAAGACCTGCCCATGCGCGTGCTGGGTCGCCATCAGGAAGTCCGTGGCAGCGTCTCCGATGTCACGCAGGAACGCATGGTAACCGAGAGCCGCAGCCTGGAATCGATCCGGAGTCACCGGGAAGCCAGACTGGAATGGCACGCGGAACAGTCCGCCATCGCCAACCAGGGTGTCATTGCCGTCGCCGCCGATGATCACGTCATTGGCGAAGCGCAATTCGTCCGGGAGTGAGGCGCCGAGGACGACTTCGTCCCAATAGGCGGCATCCAGGGCCAAATGATGCAAAGCGAAGAGGATGGCATTGGCCTGGTAGGCGAGATCCTGGGCCGCCCTTTCGACTTCCAACAATCCGGTGAACCACGGAGCCACGACCGTTAGATCATCCCCGATCACCAGATCCGCGCCCGCACCGCCGTCGAGCCGGTCATTGCCAGGCAGCAGATCGAGGTGATGCAGAACATCCGGGATGATGCTGATCAGGGCATCAAAGACGGCACCATCGTTGCGCGGGAGTCCATCGGTCGCAGCCCGACTCGCGAACTCCGGCACCAAACCTGAAACCACCGAGGCGTCAGGAGTGAACCATTCGTATTGGTCGGCCCGCACCGAGAGACGCGGCATTACCACGGAACCGCCGGTCGCCAGAACGAACGGCGCGCCTGCATTCGCAGCCATGCCGATCAGCCGAATGCCATTGGCGACCTGCGGAAGCTCGGTGCCAAACGGCAACAGGTTGGTCACGGCATCGCCGAAAATCATGTCATCGCCGCCACCGCCTTGGATCTGGTCGTCGCCACGCTGCCCGAAGAGGACGTCGGCATCGTCACCGCCGTCGATGACGTCGTCCTGTGCCGCGACCAGATCGAGCAGGACCAGGTCGGTGGCCCAGGCCTGGGTATCGGGACGCAGTAGTTTCTCTCCCGTGCTTAGATAGCTGCCCCCGACCAGGATCAAATCAGACTCCAGCAGCTTCTGGGCGAGGTTGGGGTCACCGATGCGCAGTGGGGTGGTGTCGATGGGCACGATTCCCGTGATGAAGGCGATTTCCTCGAGCCAAACATCGCGGTGCCATGCTCCATTGGCATCCTGACGCGGCGTGCCATCGGTGTTGAGGGCTCGAACGATTTGGCCGATGTCCCCGAGAATCACGTCACGGCCCGCGCCGCCCGCGAGACTATCATAACCCAATCCACCGATGATCTCGTCGTCTCCCAACCCGCCGTCGACGCTGTCATTGCCGCGTTGTCCGAAGATGCGGTCGTCACCGAGGTCGCCATGCAAGGTATCGGAACCACCGACGGTATCGATGTCATCGAAAAGCACCACCGTCCGCAGGACGTCGTCGAAGGGTGGCAGCGACCGCTTCCAACGGGTCGGATAGCCGTCGACGACGGACCGCGTGATGGTGCCGTTGTCGCCGATCAAGACATCGGCGTCATCACCCGGTGTCACGCTGATTGAATCGCCGCCATCCAAAAGGTCGTCGCCATCAGCACCACCCACGACGTTGTGGCCGCCGGTCAGATCGTCCTCGCCAGGTCCGCCGTAGAGTCGGTCGTTGCCTTGCTGACCGTACAGCAGGTCATCGCCATCTTTGCCATCGATGGAATCGTCACCACCTCCGTCCGCTGCGGAGGTAAAGATCGAAACGCTGCGTTGGGCCACCGGCAACGCCCGGTCATAGCGCGCATGATCGCCGAAGAGGACATCATGCCCGGAGCCGCCCCGCAGGTCGTCCGCTCCCGTTCCACCGAAGATCACGTCCTCATCCGCGCCACCGAAGAGGATGTCGTTCCCGCCGAGATTCGGATCCGTCACCACCATTTCGTCGAGGGACATCGGATCGCCATCGACAGCGAATCGGACGATACCGTGGTCGCCGAGCGCGAAATCGTCTCCCGACCCGAGATTGATGATGTCGGCCCCGGCGCCGCCCAGGGCGATGTCCGAACCACCACCGGTGACCAGATTGTCCGCGCCACCGGCGGACGGATCCGTGGTGTAGACTTGGGTCACGAAGCCGGCGGTCATGAACTCCGCCCGACCGTGATCGCCCAGCACGATATCGCGCGAGGCATCGGCGAGTGATTCATTGCCCGCATCCACCTCGTCGGCGCCTGCGCCGCCCAGGACGACGTCGGGTCCATTGCCCGTCACGATGCGATCGTTGCCACCGAAATCCGGATCCGTGGTCTCGATGAAGGTGAGATAACCGTTTCCAGCGAACTGCGCCCGGCCGCCATCGCCGATGACCACGTCGCGCGAACCTTCGCCGCCCGTATCGATGTGATCGGCGCCGGCGCCGCCCAGCACGACATCCGCTCCTCCACCGGTGAAGATCTGGTCATCACCCAAGATGCCGGGAGCCAGCGTGGTGATCTTCAGCAGGACTCCGAACTCGCTGAACTCCGCCCGTCCATTGTCGCCAATCACCGTGTCGGGTGAAAGATCGCCCGCCGCATCGGTTCCGGAATCCACCACGTCATTGCCACCACCGGCGATCACGACGTCCGCGCCGTTGCGAGTGTAGATGCGGTCGAACCCGGTGAACTCGAACCCGGTCGATTCAATCAGCGTTAGAACTCCCCGGAGATTGAAGACCGCGTGACCATTGTCACCGAGAACGATGTCACCCGAAGCGTCAGAACCGGCATCGATGATATCCAACCCCGCGCCACCGATGATGATGTCAGCCCCTGCCCCGGTATCCAAGGTGTCATCACCGGACATCTCGGGCGCCACACTCTGGATTTCGGTCAAGTCGCCCGAATCGGTAAAGTCGGCGCGACCGTTGTCGCCAAGCACGATGTCGACAAAGTCGTCGACACCGGCGTCGACCTGATCGTCCCCGGTCCCGGCGAATACGATGTCGGAGCCACCCGCGGTTTGGATCTGGTCGTTTCCGCCAAAATTGGTCTCGGTCGAGACGATGGCCTTAAGCACTCCGAAGATGGTGAACTCGGCCCGGCCGTGATCGCCGAGGACGATGTCGCGCGAGAAATCGCTGATGGCGTCGCTGCTGGCGTTGATCACGTCTGCTCCCAAGCCGCCGAACACGATATCGGGGCCGTTGCCAGCGACGATCGTATCGGCGCCGCCGTATTCGGGAGCATTCGATTCCACCCGACTCGGTACCGAGGCCGCGTGGAACTGGGCCAACCCGTTGTCGCCCAGAATCACGTCTGGAACTGGTCCGTCGCTCCCACGGATGCGATCGGCGCCAGCGCCTCCCAGGACCACGTTGGGACCGTTCCCCGCGATGAGAACGTCGTCATCACCGTATTGTGGGTCGATGGTGCCGATTTCGATCAGGACACCCGTGCTCGAGTCGAACTGGGCCTGACCATTGTCGCCCACGATCAGATCCGGCGATTCGTCACCGCCCGCCGTGACTTGGTCCCTTCCGCTGCCGCCGAAGATGATATTCGAACCCAAGCCGGCCGTGATGGCGTCGTTGCCGCCGTACTCGGGGAAGTAGGTTCGGATCGTGGTCAAAACTCCGGCGGTGAATACCGCTTCAGCGTGATCCCCGACCAGGATATCTGCCTGCACATCGTCGGCGGCCGCGTCCAGGATGTCATCGGCAGGCCCACCCAGTACGATGTCGCGTCCTCGATAGCCGTTCACCGTGTCGGTGCCACCGATGGTGGCGTCGACGGTGTAGACCTTGCCCAGCGGACGATCCACACCGTCGGTCTTGTCGCCCGGACCGCCATGACCGAACACGGTGACCTCGTTGGGGCCGTCGCTGTAGGAGAGGATGCCGCGGTCACCGAGCAGGATGTCCTGCGCTTGGCCGCCTTGCAGTACGTCGTTGCCCTGGCCGCCGAAGATGATGAGCGGAAGGGTGGACGACGATGCCAGGACTCGATCGTTGTCGCTGGTGGACGGACTGTTGTTGTACGGCCCTTGGGTGTTGAGCACGAACATGCCGTCGGTGGTCGACTGCAGGTTCACCACCACGTTGTCGTCACCGAGACCGGTGTTGAGGGAAGTAATCGTTCGGGTGCCAGCAAGGTTTCGTTGGAACGTGCCATCGACCGAGAGGAAGTCGGCACCCCAACCCGTCCAATAGGTGACGCCATCGAGCAAGTTACCGCCGGCGTCGGCGCGATAGGTGATCGTGCCTGGTGCCAGGCCGATCACGAAGATCTCCGCTTGGGTCGGCACATCGGCATCGCGGGCCTGTGCGGTGGCCAGGGTATCCGTAATCAGTACGGGATTCAGTGCGGTGCCATCGCCCACCAGTGAGGCTTCGTCGCTCACCATCAACTGGTGCCGACCGAGTCCCAAATCGAGGTTCAACGCGCCGGTGACGAAGTCGAGGTGCCCGGTCAGGAAATCAACGATATCGCCCGGCTTGTAGCTGGCGGTCGACGAGACATAGACCCGTTCGTCGCCATCATGCAGGCGCACATTGGTGCGGGCGGTGGTTCCCTGGACATTAAAGACGTCGTTTCCAGAGCCCAGGTCGATCTCGAGTCCGTCGATGTCGTAGTAGTTCAGGCCATCAAGCCGGGTCGCCAGAGCCACCGTGCCAGTGAGGCCGGTGGTGCCGACGTCGGACGGACTCAGGGTCAGGTTGCGGTGTTCACCCTGGAACCGCAGGTGGAACACGTTGCCGAACTGGGTGAGCTCGAAATTGTCGGTGAACGGCAGCGGACTGGTGGCGGTGGGATCCGCTGGATTGTTGGGATTCAGAATGCGGTTCAGCGCCGCGCGGAACTCATCGAGCGTCACGTTGTAGGGCAGCGTCTCCGTCTTGCCCAGCAGCGTGATCGTGAAGCTGCCCGCGGTGGCGTCGACGCTCAGGGTCTGGTGCTGGTTCACCGCGACGACAATGGCGCCATTCCGGAGGGTTCCCGTTGCTGCGGCGACCGACTTATCGAGAGCCGGCACCAATTGCGTGATGTCGGTCACCTCGAGTTGGGCAATGTCCAAGCCCGCCTGTGCACCACCGAAATCGATGCGATAGGTGACGTCGTCCGCCGTGCGCGTCTCGGTGACCCGAATATCTGCGTAACCGTACCGTGCGATCAACGCGGCCTGCACCTGAATCGCCGTCATCGCAAAGTCGAGGTCAACCGTGCCGAAGCCGGGAGCTTGGATGCGGTACTGTCCACTCAGGGCTCTCACGAAGAGCGTCTGCACCTCGTGAACCGTCGGCATATCGAGACCGGTCAGAGTGGTGCGAGTGAGGAGAGCAGCATTGGCGTTGGTGTCACCGTGGTCATCGACCCAGAGCACATTGTGGCCCGCCCCGCCGTCGATGGTCAGGTTGGCGGCGATCTCGTCAACGCGGGCGAAGTCGTTGGAAACGGTGAACGTGTCGTTCTTCGCGCCTCCACGAATCACGGTGTGCCCGAGGATGGATTTGATCACGAACTCTCCGACACCATCGCCGCCCGAAACGGTTGTTGCGCCGGCGTGGGTGGATTCGATGACGAGGTGATCGGCCCCACTGCCCAGCTCGAGGTTCACTTCCTCGAGGTTATGGTAGGTAATGCCTCCCTTAAGCGTCAGCCCGGCGATGATCGATTCCTCGGGCATCCCGAGTCCGCCTAGATGCTCCTCGGTGAGGACGGCCTCATCATCGGAAGGACTGCCACCATTGTAGACATTGAGCACGTCGACTTGATCCTCCTCGATGACAAACAAGTTCGGATTCAGCGGTGCATAGAAATAGGCGTCCCCGGCGGAGGGTACCAACGGAACGTTGGCTTCGGAGACAGGCCAACCCGTCCTGAAGGTCACCTCGGTGCCGGAAACCAGAGGTTGGAACTTGGTCAGCAGGTCCGGGGCAAGGTTCGCGAGCCAGTTCGACGTCAGCAGCCCAAGGTTCGACGCCGAGCCGACGACAGCAGCCTGGGTGATATCGTCGGCACCCGACTTCAGCCGGATGCTCCATTCACTGCCGACGGTTCCTGGTCCGGTGAAATACAAGGCCGCCATGAGCCAATTCGCGGAGAAGTCGGGCAGTCCCGTGGTAAATCCACTGACTTGCCATTGGACGTCTTTGCTCTCATCGGCGGCGAGATCGCCACTCATGGAGACCCTGAACGGGGTGGCCGCGTCGATGAGCACATTGGCTTCGCCGCGCAGACCGATGCGCAACTGGGCCCCATACTTGCCGCCGGCATTGATCTTCTCGACCAACTTCGCTGCCATGAGACCGATGGACTCGCCGCTTTCCGCGGTGCTCACCGCATAAGTCGAAATGTCCGCGACGTTGGTGGCGTTGGTAAGTTGCAGGGACCAGTCATCCTGGTTGGCGACCACACCGTCGAAGCTGATGACCGCACTCTCCCAGGACACCTCGCTAAACCGGGCGATGGTGGGTGTGCCGTAAAAGCGGACCAAAGTCCCGATGGCCTCCGGACCGTCGTAGGTGAGAGCGAGGTTGATGCCGGCGGCGTTGGCGACGGAAACAATATCCTGCGAGACCGACTTCACCGTGAGGCGCTGATCCTTGGCGGCGCCATCCAGCAGGGTGAAGAAATACAGGAAGTCGTTCATGCGCGGGTCGAAGCCCGGGCGCAGACCTGTGGCGGCGTTCAGGTGGGTGGCATTGAAATCGCGCAGGGTGGCCAGGCCATCGGCATTGGTTCCGACTCCCGAGAGCGTGCCGTCGGCGAGTTTGAAATTGGTTTCACCGGGCAGGAGCAGCGGGTTTTGGAAGAACAACTCCGCCCCGACGATCTCGCCGCCTTCGATGCTGACCGGTCCGCGGAGCACGTTGGCACGCGGCTCCGGCGCGGCAAACACCATGGCGTCGCTGCCATCGATGTAGTCGTCGTCGATGGCCACCACGACGACGGTCTGAGCGACGCTCCAGGTGGTATCCGTGAATCGCAGTTGGGCGCTGGCCTTGACCGCGCCCTTGGTGTTCGTCGGCGTCCGCACATCGGCGTAGAACTTGGCACTGGACTCGATGAGGACGGTGCCCGCCTCGCTTCCGAGCGTCACGGTGAAGCCGGCCGTATTCTCGATCGCCTGCTTCAGCTTCTGGGCGATGCTGGCCAGCGACTCATTCGCGGTGACCGCGACATCGACCTCCGCCACATTCCAACCCTCGACAAAGGTAAGATCCGAGGAAAGTCGGACCGTCCAGGTCTCGTTGCTCTCCGGAGCTTTTGTGACCCTCAACAACGCACGCTCAGTGGCGGCCCGGACCTGGACGTCGTTGCGCCGTCCGAACTTGAGGCTCTCGTTGAAAGCGAGGTTGGAATTGTAAGTGGTGGTGGGCGACGGGCTCACGTCGATGATGACTTCCTTGAGCGCGTCGGGTTGGGCGGTGAGGACGACATCATAGGTGTCGGTAATCGGCGTGATGTTGGTATCCCGGTACTGGATCTCGTACTTGGAGAGTGCTGTCGGGGCCTCGTCCCAGTCCGAGTCAGGCATGACCTCGTAGAATTTGGTCTCCGGGTCGTAGCTGACGATGACACCCGATTGACCCGTACCGGGCCCGTCGACGATCACCAGTTGCTTCTGATTCAAATCGATGGCGTTCGGATTCGCGGCTTGGCGCTGCAACGAGAGGAGCAAGTCGTAGGACTGTCCTTGAGTCACGCCGCCTTGATAATTGGTGAACGGTGTGGGGAAGCCGTAGAAGCTGAACTGGTCATAGACAATCTTCGATCCCACCCGGATATAGAAGGTCTTGTCGCCGCTGCCCACGTCCGCGGCATCGAAATTATACTCGAAGAACGGATCCGTAACGGTGTTGCTTCCCAGGTCGATCCTGGTGCGGGTATCCGCCAGACCATCGCCCGGCGCGGACGCTTCCCCGATGCGGTCGGTGAGGTTGGCATCTCGGAACACCTCGACCGTCGGATAGGAGGTCCACCCCACCACATCCTGGAAGCTAAAGAAGAAGAAGACGGAATTGGTGAACGCGGTCGAGCCACGGACGGCGGTGGAGTTGTCGATATCAAAGATCGCTCGGACCGTTCTCCCGCCGCGGGAGATATCGAAGGTGAATGGGAACGGTGTCGTGGCGTTGTTTTTGCCCTCGATCGTGAGTCTGGGCACGGTGCCATTCCCCTGGGGAACGTCCGTCACGGTCACGGTGTATGTGCTCGATCCGATGGCCGCTTTCAGGCCGTCGGCAATCGTCCGCAGTGTTCGTTGTGCAGCCTGCGATGGCGGGAGCGAAGGTACGGTATACCGATAGGGGGTGCCATCGAGGGTGATAATCCACTGCTCACCCGTGACGAAATCCCCGCTCAGATCCGCTATCGCCCGGGTGTAGAGGTCGCGAACGAGTGTCTGTTTCGTCTGCACGGCGCGACCGACGCCAGCAGCCGTCGATTGAACCAGGGTCTGCCCGACCTTCCCGATACTCTCAAGCCGCCCATCCGTCCGCGTGATCGTGATGGTGGAAGCCGAACCGCCGACCGTGGCGTTCGATCCATAAGCCGTCACCAATTGGGTCCGGAGCGAGGAGGCGATATCGTCCAACCCTGAGGTCGCGCCGGCAACAGCTACGAACGGATTGGCGCTGAGTGCGTTGATCGGTAGTGACCAACGATCCTTGTCAAATACCGGATCCGAGGTGCTGGCGGACTGCAGTTCAATCGAATGACTCCAATCCAAGGCGACCGTGCCGGAGATCGCGACTGCCATCTGATTCGACGCAACGGTAAAGGCGACGGAAAGAGACGCTGTGGGCGCCGCAACTCCCTGCTTCACCACCTGCAGGGTCGTGCCGTTCGCGAGGGCGGCCAGATTCGAGGTGGCGGCGAATTCATTGGCCACCCAGTCTGCGATGAACTGTGACAAGGTGGGTGTTCCCGAGACGGTCCGCGCCTTGGCAACGCCATCGGTAGTGATCGTCCATTGGTCACCGGTGTTTGGCGCCTCGGCGAAAGTCAGCGTCGCCACGGCAGCCGGAGAATCCGCACTTCCATAGGCAACCGTCACTTCAGCGGTGGCCGACAACGTCGTGGTGCCGTCGGAGACGACGTAGAGTTTGTTGCCCAGGACGACCGTCCGGTAGGACGTTGCAATATCCGCCACAATGTCCGCCGCCAGATTGTCGCGAACCGTCGCCACCGGTACCGAGGCGGTGGTGACGTCTTCGGTGAACGGATGGGAGGAATCGAGAACAACGCTCCAGGTATCTCCCTGCAGCGGTGTTCCTGGGAAGGCAATGGCAACGGCTGTCCCCGCGCTCGAGTTCACCTCCGAACCAACCACCGTGGCTGTGACGGTCAGCGTGAAATCCTGGGCGGAGTTTCGGATCAGATTAAAGAACTCGTCGTTGTTGGTGTATTCGACGTCGAAGTCAGGCACCGCATCGAGAGCGTCCTTCAGTGCCTCCGCGACTTTGGCCTTGGTAGCGCCGCCACTCGTGATCAGGTGAATGTCCGTTGCGATAACACTGTTATCGGCGTCCGTGAGGACCCAACTCCAGATTTCGTCGACGGCGGGTGTGCCGGTCACGGTCTCCTTCTCTTTCCGAGGGCTGGTCGAATTGATGACCGTCTCGGTGGTCTGATTGGGCCGACGGGTATTCAGCGTCGCAGTGAAAGACGTCTGACTGGCGCTGATGACGATGACGGAGGTTCCGTTGGCTACGGCCGCGTACAGGGCGTCGCCATCTCCGTTGATGGTGGAGACGAGGTTGGTCGCCAGGCTGGAGGAACTGGTTCCCTGCGCATCATAATTCTTGGAACCAATGGTCAGGCGGTAGGTGAAGGTGGCATCCACCGAGGCCGGCATCGTCAACGCCACCGCATGGGTTGACGCGGTGGAAATCTGGCCGCCACGAACGACGCTCAGAGCAGCGGTGAACGCGCCCGACGATTGTTTCACCACAAACAACTCGGCGCCAACGGCCACGGCTTTGTAACCCGTCACGGAAGCATTGATCGACGATGCCAGGGTCGAAGCGAGGGTGTTGCCCGATACCGGTGTAGCGATGATGTCGATCTCTGGAACCGTGATCGTTCCCTCCAGAATCAATCGGACCTTGTCTCCGGCGTTCAAGGTCAGGCCGCTGAGGGTGATCCTCTGGGCGGCGAGCGCCGGTGAATCGCTGTAAACAGCCGTGCCCGACGGCCGGATCGTCAAGCCGACGGCAAAACGCGTGGTCCTGTTGATGGTCAACCCGCCGCTATCCGTCAGGATGTCGTATCCCAGGTTGCTGGGGACGGTGCCCTTGATCCCATTGGCGACATCGAGGATCGACTGACTGGCGTTGCTCTCGAACGGAGTCGGAGTGGTAATTCCGGTTAGTTGAAGCAGGTAATCCTCTTCGGCACGCGCGGTGCCCGATAGCGCGATGCGAGCGGAGAAGAAGTCGACCTGTGGCAATTGACCGACGAGCGGCTTACCCGTGATGAAGGCCTCCACGGCCGGATTCTCTCCGGCGATGCCGACCTCGATGCGCGCCGTGTTGGAAGCGGAACCTGTCACGGACAGCGTATCCGCACCCGCGGTGACCGTGATGCCCGTAAGGGAGAACTGGCTGGCGATCGAGGCCAGCACCTGCGCGAGGGTGAGGTGGGACCCTCCGAGGAACTCGGTCTTCGTCACCGAATTGATGGTCAAGCCGATTCGCTCGTTCGCCTTGAGCGTCCCGTCGAATCGGATCACCGCGTTTTCGAAATCGATAGGGGTCGTGGTTCCCCGCTGCACCGCCGCCGTCGTCCGCGTGATGGTGGCCGATCCCTGGGTTTGCTGGGTGAAGCCCTGGAAGCCGGAGGCGCCGACTAGATTGAAACCGTTGGGATCGGTGATGGTGATTTCGGGTCCGTTGAGTTGAACCTCGTACCGCGTGGGCAGGGCATTCTTGAGGGCCAGCGCCACGCCCTCGGCAGTGGACTGACCCGTGACGGTGTAATCGATGTACCGCAGACCGAGCTTCCAAGTATCCGTCGGGCGAACGGTGCCGCTGATTCTCAGGGTGATGCTGCTGAAGAAGACCGATGCATCCTTGATACTGTTCGAGTTCAGTCCGCCACCCTCCAGCGCCACCGGATTGAGCATCGCCTGTGTGATGGTGAACGAATAAATGTCAAAACTGCCGTCACCCGCACCCTGGATGCGGGCGTAGGGAGTCAGGAAGTCGATGGGGTTTTGCTCGAAACTGATCGTTTCACGGTTGCCCACGGTTTCATCGAAGAACTTGAAGAAGTCATCGATGCTCAAGTGTTGGCCGTTGGGGGCATTGTTCGCGTTCTCATCATCCACCACCGGGTCGGGCGTGAAGATGAAGCCGTCGACCGGATGGTTTTGCACGGAGACCTGGAGATCGTAACTCGCGCCCTCGGGGATGCCACCCGACCCCAACCAATTCTCGACCTGGATAAAGTACTCCCCGGCATCAGCGATCGTCAGGTCGCCCACGAAGTCATCCAGCCAGGAAGTGCTGCCACCCAGCCCGTTGTTTTCATTCAGCGGATCCGAATAGCCAGGTCCACGGGCCACTACGGCACCCGTGGCATCGAGCACCGTAATGCGACTGGCCCAGAAGATCGTGTCGTTGGGCTCGAAGCCTCGATCCACATCAATGGTGACCTTCGCATTGGCCGTCGTGGTACGGAATCGGTAGACGTCCACCGTGTCGTCGCCCACCGCGCGGATGGTGAGGTGCGGACCGGCAACGGAAATCTCAGGGCTGGCGCCGCTGCTCCACTTCGCCAGTTCGAGATCCTGGGCATTGAACCGGGCGTCATGGACACCGGGAATCTCGTCGATAATCGAGGTGCCGAAATCACCGCCAAACAACCAGGTGGGGTGCGAATTAGTGGCGGCCCTTACGACCTGGGTAACGTATCCGGAGCCGAGTACGACCATTTGGGTGGCCTCGGCCACCTGCGTCGAACCTCCGGTCTCCGTCACCAGCACGCCTGGGACTTCATCGTCGAGAATGCGCACATCCAGCGGCGAGATTTGAGATACCTCCCCGTTGTCACCCGCGATGTACCGGTAAACGGGTGCGACCAAACCATTGCCCTCGACCAGCGCCGGGCGAAGGGTCCAAACATCACCGACGGCAATCACGGCCGCGTCGACTTCCAGTGTGACGCTGGCATAGGTGCCGTCAGGAGCCCGGCTCCCTGTGATCGTCGGGCTTACTTTTTCCGCCTCAGGGCTGCCCACCTCGTTGCGCAGTACCTCAATCGTGAAGGGCGTGGCGCCTGAATGGATCGTCAACGTGCTGCCCGCCGAAGTTCCGGCGAAATTCCCGCGTTGCGAGCTGTCAATAGCGTCGCGCAGTCCATCGACCACCTTCGCCAAGTCATCGCCCTGTTTCACCACGTACCGGTAGAGAATGGAATCGAGTTCCAACAGCCATTCGTCGCGGGCCTGGATCGGGGGCAGGTCCGGTGAGGACGCGGGATCGAGCTGGAGTGTGGCGTTGGCGGCCACGGTTCCACTCAAGAGGTTCACCGTGGCGCCATTCTCGGCGCGCACGACATCGAGGCGGTAGCCAAAGCCGGATGCGCTGGATGTTGCAGAGCCGATCCCCAGGAGTCCGGACGTCGGTCCGGAAGCAGGCGTCAGCGTCCAACGAACCGCCGCGCTGTTCAGGCTGGCAGCAAGGTCCGTTGCCAGGTCCGTCGCCGAAGTGCTGCGCGTCTGAACCGAGAACGCGCGACCATTCAGCCGCAGGGTCCAGATTTCACCCACCTTCAGGCCGGTACTGACCCCATCCAGCGGAACATTGATCTGGCCTTGATAGGCCAGGTCAAACGCCACCGGTGTCCAGGCACCGAGAGGGGTCTCCGCGGTCAGGTTGAAAGCCGATGCGCCTTGTATGGTCAACTTGCCGTCATCCGTAGCGACGGCGACGAAGCTGCCGGTGGTGTCCCGATTGATCGCGGCGGCGAGGCCACGCGCCACGTCCACATCGCGGACACCATAGAACACCTCCACCGAGGTGGTGAGTGTATGAAGGATGCGGTCGTAGTGGTTGCCTTCGCGAACACCATCGTCCTTCGCCTGAACCGTGACGACTTGCGGGGTCTTCCAGTTCGCGTCGGTGAATTCCAACACGGCCTGGGAGAGGAGCAGTTGATCGCGCTCCGATCGCAGGTCGAGCTTCACGGTACCCAGCGGCTGCCGACTCAGCACGACGGCATAGGCATCGAGGCCGGGCAGGCTGCCTCCGCTCGGGGCTTTCTCAGAGACCGTGGTGCCAAGATCGGCGCGGTCGATCAGGTCGGCCGACTTGAGCGGAATGATCACGACTTCGGCGGCATCATCGTCAATGACATCCACCGCGACGTTTGGAACCGGAAGTTGATCGTAGGGCTCGCCGTCACCCGAACGCGCACCTTGGATGACCTGATGCTGGATGAGATGTGTCTGCCGGCCTTCGGCGATGTCATCCGGGTCGGCCAGCACGTACACCGTCTGCGGGGTGAACCAGGTGTCACGATCGAAGCTGAGAGTGATTCCCGTGGTCGTGAATTCATCAGGTTTGGCGGGGTCAATGCCGACCACGATCCCCCTGGCGCCGGCGGCGCCATCCGGTTTGCTCAACGGTACGGGAATGACGACGATGCGGACCGGATCTTCGGGGGCGCGGGTGAGGACCACCTCGTAGCGATTAACTACCAGATTCCGGCGCGGGTCTTGCACCGGAAGGCTGGCATCCTGGAACTCCTCCTCGAACAGGCGGAGTGGTCCCACGGGCTGACGGATCATGACGCCCGCTGCATCGTTGTCGGCGATCTTCACCACCAAATCCGGCAGGAAGAGCGTCGCGAAATCCGGGTCGGTGGAGGTCACCGAGTGATCGACCACGCCGCTGTGGCCGACCTGGCCATTGCTCACCACCGTGATGGGTTGGCCGTTGTTCCCGGCGATATTGAAGGTATCGCTGCCACGGCCGCCAACGATCTCCACCGTCGTGCCTTCATTCGAGCCGGTGATGAAGAACCGGTCGTTGCCTTCCTTGGCGTCGACGACGACGCGTTCAATTCCCACGTAGGTGATGTACTTGCCGCCGCCAAACACGCCCTCGTCATTCACCACGAAGTCGTCGCCGAACGCCGTCCCCACCACGGTCACGGTGTCGAATCCATCGCCACCGGAGATTCTGACCGGGGCATCCACTGTGAACGCGATGAAGTCAGCGCCTTGGCCGCCATTGATGTTGGTAAACGGCGCTTTGCGATCGTTGGGATCGACCCGGACGAACGACCGGACCAGGAAGGTGTCATCGTCGTCCTGGCCGAAGAGGAAGATCTCCGCCTTGTTGCGGTAGATGGTGAAGGAATCGTTGCCGGCCCCGCCGTAAAGGGTCGCCGTCTCGCTGATGCCGTTGCTCAGGAAGCCGTCGGTGACCTGGGTCGTCTCGAAGTAATCCTCGGTATCGAGCCCGTTGAGTGGATTGGTGGCGTCTCGTGGTGATGCGTAGACCTGACCTACCTGGAACACGTCATCGCCTTCGTCGCCGAAGACCGTCACGGGCGACAGGGTGTCGTCGAAGACAAACGTGTCGTCGCCCTTCCGTCCCACGACCTGGAGGCTGTTAATTTGTCCGTCGTAGTTGACTCGCTCCACGAAGCCGTTCGCCACCGGCTGGCGGTCGGGGCCGACCTCGTAGGAGGCAACCATGGCGCGACTGGCGGTGCGATTAGCGCGGAAGAGGAACGTATCATCCCGATCGGTACCAAAGATCTCGAGTTTATCCACGCCATCGTCATTCGCAGGCGGGGCGTCCTCAACGTCGATGGTCGAGGATGCCAGACCTGCGAGTCCGATGCGGTAGGTGTCGCTCCCCGCCTGACCGCGCAGAGTCAAAGCCGCGCCGACGCCGCTTTCTCCGGTTTGGCGGCCCGCGTCGTCGTAATTGACCTGGACCAGGTCATTCCCGCGACCGAGCTCCAGGGTAGTCGCGCCCTGGATCGACTTGATATTGACGACGTCAGTGGTGGCGGACGACGACCCCACTTCGTCACCCGTCTGGATCAGCACGTCGCCGGTGTGCGTCGATTCGACAAAGAGGTTGTCGCTGCCACTGCCAAGGCGGAGTTCGAGGAACTCGAAAGCGGCGAAATCGATGCCGTGACTCATGCCAAACCCGGTGAGTCGGGTGGCGGAAAGCCTACCGGAATCCCCGGTCTGATCGCCCTGGTCATAGATGCGCAGACGATCGACCTCGCTGATTTGGTCGGCGTAGATCACGCCATCGACCGCGCGCGCGCGGAAGCCAGGCAGCACATTGATTTGGCGCGCCAGGGCTTCGGCGACTTTGGTCAGATTATCACCCGGCCGTGGGAGGTACTGAAGTTCCAATCCAGGGTAGGCCGCAGCGGATCCCGCACTTAATCCAAGTCGGAAGACTTCGCCGGTCGTGACGGCACCGGACAGCGCGATCGTCGTCGTTCGCTCAAGGACATTCGATTGGATGTTCGCCAGGACCGTCGACAGCCCAACCGCATTGAACTGGAAGGGTCCCATGCCGGCTCCGGCGTTCAACGTCAGGAAACCATTGATCAAGTGATCGAGCAGGCTTTGGGAAGGATCCGAATCGGTCTTGTCGCCGACCAGAACCTCATCGTTGCCGATGCCGGTGCTGATGCGGGTCGGTCCAGCGATCGTTTCGACACGTACCAGGTCGTTGCCTCCGAGTGTCGTCTTGAGATTGGGATCCGTGTTGAGGGTGGTCGTGGAGTTGGTCGGCGTACTCCGCACCACTAACTCGTCACCGTTCGGTCCCAAATTCAGATTGAGAGTCTCCAGTCCGGTGTAAGCAATCTCACCCGCCATGCCGAGGCCGGTGAGATTGGTCGCCGACAGAATCCCCTTGGTCGGCGCCATGTCGGCCGTGTCGTCCATTTCGAGACTGTCGGTGCCCTCACCTGCAATCATCGAAAGGCGCGCGGAGATTCCGCCGAGCACGCCGTTGGTCGTTCGCAGGAGAACGGCGCCTTGCGCGTCCGGGTAGAAACCCGCCTTGGAGCCGACGGCGAAGCGATCGGCTCCGGGCGAATCATTCAGGGCACCCGTGGCGAAATTCCGGGTGGCATCGCCATAAATCTCGGTCAGAGCGCGGACGGAACGCACGGCGAAACTATCGTCTCCGCCACCGGCATAGATCCGAGTCGCACCGATGTGCGTCGTGACGATGGTCAAGTTGTCGGTGCCAACGCCGAGATTGACGGCGAGTTCATTGCTGGCCGGCGTTGTCGGATCCGCAGTGAAGAAGGCGTTGGTGTACAAGATGTCGCCGCGGAGGCCTTCGAAGGCCAGTCGATGGACGACACCCTTCTGCTGAACTGAATCCGACTTCTGGAAGAGGACGGGTTCCCCGCCGAAGTACATCATCGGCTCGTTGCCCGAGTGCCGCCTGGGTGTGCCGGTGGCGTGCTTGAGCGACACAAAAGCGGTCGCCGGCGGGTTCTCGGTCAGCACTGCATTGTAGATCACCTCGTCGCGGCCATGGCGTATCGCACGCTCAAACCGATCGAAGATATAGGTCCGCGTTCCGTTCTCGATACCCGCATCATCGGGATCTGCGGTGTAAATCACAGGTACCTCGGGCGTCTCAGGATCGTTGTCCTGGTCGATGGTCACGACCTTCCCATTGCTATCGACCACGGGCTGCCCCGCCTGGACCAATTCATCTCCAAAATAGGTCTGCTCCTCACCGCCCTCGTACAGAAGCTGCACCGCGAGGTTGACCTCGATGAGAGCGTCGCCCTTCGCTGGCAGTCGATCCGCGGCGAGCGCTCCCAGAGTCAACCGGCCGTTCGAGTCCACGAAATACTTGCCCGACGACACCGCGGCCAGGCTGGGGGCCCTTTCCAGCGCGAACACCCCGCGCTCGCTCCGAATGACCACCGACACCACCTCATCGGCACGGCGACCCAGTGCGGCGTCGGCAGGTTCGACGGCACCAAAGTTGAGGCTCCAGCCGGCCACATCCTTGTTCGGGTCCAAACCAAGGGCGCCCTCAGACTCGAGTTCGAAAACCAAATCCTGGGCCGAGTAGGTGAATTGCTTGAAGTCGGGGACAAAGACCAAGTCACGCCGATCGTGAATCTTCACCTGGCCGGCCGGGTGGGTGAACAAGCTGCCATCGAAGTTCAGCACCGGGAGTCCGAGTTCGTCCAAAACCGGTTCGCCACCCAGCCAACGCTGGAACTCGCCGCGATAATGCAGGGCCTGGTCATCCACGGCGAAGAGGAAGGCCTCGCCGCCTTCGTAGGTGAGCGGTTTACCGTCGGGATCGGTAACAACTGCCTGCCCGGCAGCATAGAGGTTGTAAACTGTTTCGCCGGCGGCGTGAGTGACGGGAACGAGGGACACCGTGGTCTTGCCGCTGGCGAAGGACTCGATGTTGTTGACGTAGAACCCAAGCAACGCGGCGTTGTCGACTTCTGACCGGATTTCGCCGCCGAAATACGACTGGAGATCGCCCGCACTGGCGTAATTCACCACCACATCCACGAGCCCGGTGAGTCCCCTCAGCAGCGTCACGGTCTTCGCGGTAGCATCGACCGTGAATCCGTCGGATTCACCTTCCTCAAGCACGACCGCGCGCGTGACCTGGATGCCCGTCGCCGAGGTGAGATCGCTGCGAAGGGTCAAGGTGGTGTTGGCCTCTGCCTTGAGTTCGAACTTCTGTCCTCGCACCACCGGCTGGTTGTTGGAATCGACCGTCGGGAACAGCACTCTCAGCACCATTGGCTCCGTTACAGGATTCGCCAACGTGATCGTATTTGCGACCGGGTCCGCGGTGAAGGCGACGGATTCGAAGGCGATGACACCCACCGGATTCAGGGCCGACGGAGTCTGGGCCAGGCTCAAGACCGAATGCGACGGCGAGGTGAATGTCTGAGTGATCGAACCCTGGTGGAACTCGATCGTCCCCGTGGACGCGTTGTTGACGACCGCAATCGTGTCGAACCCGAGGTTGATCGAATCGAGAACGCCGGTGAGGCCACTCATGTTCTGGCCGTCGACAAACAGGCGGTCGTTTTGGGAAGCGCTGCTGCTGGTGTGGAAATCGAGGGCCTTGGTGAGCGGTATCTTGACGGTGCGATTCACCTCGATCAGAGCCGGCGCATCGACGGCGGCGGCCTTGTAGGAGATGACGGATCCGTTGCCAAGGGTTACGAAGACGCCGTCCGGGGCCTGCGTCGCCGCCGGATACAGAACCGAGCTCACGTTGGTCCGGGCGGGATCGATGCTGGAGAGGAATGTCGTGGCGAGACTCGAGTTCGCCGGTCCGCCATTGCCCGGAACGAGACCGACGCTGTCCAACTCGAAGTTTCCGCCGACTCCCAGGATCCTCAGGAACTGGTACCGGGCGCCGTCAATACCTGGCAGCCGGTAGCTCTTAATGAAACGAGAATCGACCTGCCCCTGCCCCGGTATCGACGTCACCGACGACAACGGAATGGCGTCGAGGTAGGTGATGCCATCGACGCTGACCTGCACCTTGATGCGGTTGAAATTCGCCGCGGTCGGGCGTTCCTTGGCGTAGACATTCAGATCGGCAAGTCCAGTCGGAGCGTCGTCCCGATTGATGAGGAAGGTGGTCGTGGGCGCCACGTCGGTGCGGAACCCACGCGAATCCACGTAGAGCTTCCTCCGGACCAGCGGGTCATTGGGATGATCCGGGTCGCCCCCTGGGATATCGGTGAAGGTCGTGAAGAAGGACCGCGCATTGCGGAACCCTGCCGCATCGAATGCATCGAAGGTCCGATCCGCCCCGGAGGTCAGATAGACAGCCTTTCGAAGCGGGTTGGTGAAGCTGGTGACAATCGATGGCAAGTTGGCAACCGTCGTGCCGTTGGTATCCGTGTAAGTAGCGGCAAAGACCCGGAGACCATCCCGATTCACAAAGATGTTCCGAATGATGCCGTCGCCGTTGGCGTCGCCGGCTGGAACGAGCACAGGAACAATCTGGTCGATCGGACCCTTGGCGATTTCCTTCGCATAGGCATCCTCCAGCAGCAGGCGATTCAATCGTTGGACGGCTCTTCCCGTTGCCCCTGAGTCACGAAGGGTGGTCGTTTCCGCGCGCAGGCTGACCTGGGCAAACCGGGGGGCATCCCAAATCGACGACCCCTTAACAATCTGATCCATCTCCGCAACCAAGGCGGCGGCAAGACCGGTCGGCAATGGCTGCGAAGCGCTCCATCCATTTAGTGAGGTGCGGAGTTCCGCGCTGAACCGGTTAAACAGATAGACAGAGACCGCGTCGCCTGCGGATTTCAACTTGGTGGCAAACGACGTGAGGTTCAGGAAATCGCTGCTGGTCAAGGAGGTCAGTCGCGTCCAGAGCGGATTCTGAACCGTATCCAGGCTCGGGTGGCCCTCAGCGACTTCCTCGAGCGAACTGTTGAGGAAGAACAGCAAGCGGTTGACCATCTTCTGCTCCGCCCGTTCCTGGACGCCCCACTCCGGCACTCCCTCCGCGCGCACGTTGTCCGTCTGTGGAGCACCGTTCTTGATATCGGCGATGTACGCCCACACCTGGCCGTTCTCCTCCACGATCAAATCTTCAAGGTAAGCGTCAGCGAAGGGAATCGGCTTTCCGAAGGCATCGATGAACGGCGAACCCGCTCCGGGAGTAGTGGTGTTGATGAACACCTTCGGGAACGGCCCCTGGCTGGCCAGATCGTTGAGGCTGGTGATCAAGTTGGTCTGCTCCTCAATGTGAGCATCGCCATCGTAGATCACTCGCGCGCCCACCGAGGTCAGCTTGCCGCTGTCTCCGACCATCAGCGTATCCGCGCCATCGCCGCCGAACACGACCGTCTCACCGGTGATCTGACGCAGTTCGACCGTGTCGTCGCCAGCGCCGCCGACGATCTGAATCTTGAGCGGCTGGGTTCCCTCGGGTTCCCCTAGCAAATTCGCGTCGCGTCCGTCATTTCCCCTCAATTCCTGCAGCGCGACGGTAAACTTGTCGTTGCTACTCAGGTCCGCCGAGTTCGCCGGCGGACGGTCGGCGAGCCGAACATCGAGGTTCTCAATGCCCTTAAGAAGAACCCCGAAGCTGCGAACAGCCTTGCCGTCGGCCGTCACCATGGGCGTCCCGCCATCGATTTCCGGTACAAATCCGTTCTGAGGAATATTGAGGCCGAGACCTTCGAGACTCAGATACGTATCAAAAACCGGAATCAGGATTTCATTTCCATCCCCGTCCGTGTCCGTCTCTCCGTCCCGGTTATTGTCCTGTCCGATGGTTTGTTGGATGAGGATCGGGCGGCCCTGATTATCGAAGCCATCCTGCTCCAGGCGCGGCTCTTGGCGATAAGTGAGCAACCCGCTCTCCGCCTTCCCGTCCCCGTTGTGAACAATGACCTTGTCGCCGGCAGACTCGAAGGCATCACCGCCGTCGATGATCAATCGCCCTTTGATATCTGAGACACTGAATTTTGCGGGGACCTTGAAGGCGAAGGGAGGCGGGTCGACCACCACCGGAGGCGGCTGAATATTGGTGAATTGGGGCACCAGCACACCGCGTTCGTAGGACACCGAGAGATTGCTCACGGTGATGCGTACCTGCCGGTCGAGCAGGATGCCGAAGATGCCGAACCGACTGTAGATGCTCACCCCCGTAATCGCGAAGTTCATCTGCGGATTGCGGAAGTTCGGGATCTGGTCTTTCCAAACATTGAACCATCCGGTGATGACATTCGTGACCACCGCCACGGCGCGGTCGACGATGGACTGCAAATTGCCCGTGGTGAACAGCGCGATGATCGCTTCCCAGAAATTGAACTGCAGATTGAACGTGAAACTTCCGAAGTTGATGCGTTGCGTCTCGAACGTGAGCGCGGGTGGCAGCTCCACTCGGATTGCAGGCGGAATGAATTCGTAGGATGGCGGGTCGAAAACCAGGGCTGGATGATCGCCGCCCAGGTGAATCACGTCGTCGCCAGAGCCGCCATCGATGGTCAGCGTGAATGCGTCGCTGGTACTGAGCACGTAGAAGACGTCATCGCCGCCGGCGCCCGAGACTTCGACGCTCTCCAATCCCTCGAACGTCACCAGGCGGCCGGCGCCCGCGATCACTTGATCGGTGATGACGAAGGTATCGGATATTGCCGTGCCCTCGATCACTAGAGTATCGCTACCCGGGCCGCCATTGATCAGAACCGGACCGTTCTCGAGATAATTGTAGCGGTTCGAGCCTTCCCCACCGAAAGCGGCGCTGAGGTTGGTGACTTCATCCGGGTTCTGCGCATCCTCGCGCAAAACCAGGAAGGTCTTCAGTCGGAACTCATCGTCACCGGCGCCGCCGTGCAGGAAGAGTCGCGCCCGGTTGAAGTTCACCTCGAACTCGTCGTTCTGTCCGCCGCCCAGAATAAAGAGCTCGTTGGAATTACCGTTGGTGATGTTGCGGACGTCCGCCACCGGCACCCCATCCGGGAATTCCAGGGTGCGATTGCCGGTATCAGGGATGAGCGGCACCGTGCCAATAGTGACCGTATCATCCCCGCTGCCGAGATTCAGGATCGTAATGGCGGCGGTATCGTTCGACAGGACGGTGTCGTTCCCACTCAGGGCATTGACGGTCACCACCTCGACATTGCGGAACGTCACGATGTCGGAAGAGTCGACGCCCACCTCGCCGAAAGTGACCGCTCCGACGCGCGCGCTGCCGCCGCCGACGGCATTGAGGGTGATCTCGTCGGCCTCCGCAGTGCCGTTGATGATGATCTCGTTGGTATCCGCGCCCGTATCCTTCACCGAAACGTTGGCACCATTGCCGCCCGACAGATTCACGATGAACAACTCATTGAGCAGGGATTCGGTGGTGGATCCCACGGTGTCTAGGCCGTCGAGAACAAGGTCGCCACTCCACACATCCACCGGAACTTCGCCGCCGCCGACGGTGATGACTCCGTCCGAATCACCGACCACGAGGATGTTACGGCTGTTCCCTCCGGTGATGGAGGCGCTCTCAAAGATATTGTCCAGCGACTCCACGATGGCACCGCTGGCGAAGCGGTCCCCACGGTCGAGGATGCCCACGATCGGATCATCCTCGCGGAAGGTCTCCATCAACTCGGCGCGCGTCGGTGAGTTGGGAATCACGCCGCCGGGTGTCAGGTTCGCCACATTGGCCCGCAACTGCGGCATGGCGACCCCAACGGTACCCGCGGCATCCATCGCGAAACGGATCTCCCAGGTGAATGGGGTCGTCGAGAGCCGCGTGACCTTGATCAGCGGAACCTTGAGCGGGCTGGGGAACAGACCCGCGACCAGGGGTTGCAGCAGGGACTCGACAAGGGCCGCGCTGGCATCGAATGGAACCACGACACGCTGTTCCACCGGGGTTCGGTCGAAGTAGAGGCTGAATGTGCCGCCCGCACCACTATGTCGGACGACTTGCACTTCCGCCTTGGTGTCGGCCTTGAGAATGGCGGATTCCAGCGTCGCAATGGTGATTTCGACACCCGAGGTGAAGCCGGTGGATGGCGTGCCGACCATGGCGGGTACGGCAACGGCAGCTCCGTCGCTGGTGCGCGTAAAGGTGACACGCCACGTCTGCAGGTTCGGTGAATTGGTAGGAGCCGCCACCTTGGAGACGCTGGCGGTCAACCCAGGCGACAGATCATTGAGCTTAGCCTGCAACGCGATCCGAAGATCATCGTCGCTGGCGTTGTAGGCGATGGGAACCGTGGTCGAACCGCCGATGGTGAGCGTGAATGAACCCGCGGTCGCGGTGTGCTGAATTCGCCTCACCTCGGCCCGCTCGCTGACACCATTCTGCGACGTAAAGATCTGGGTCTGGCCGTCGCCAACGATGTGGCCGACCACCAGATGGCTGTCGGTTATGACAACGTCGGCATCGAATGACTCGATGAGCTTGTCGGTACCGCCGGAATCCCGGAAGACGTCGAAACTCTCGCCGCCGGTGACGGTGTCATTTCCGTTGCCGCTATCGAGAACATCCTCGAACGGTGTTCCCACAAGGGTGTCGTTGCCATCGCCACCGATCAACGTGACGGCGATGAGATCCGAGGGGCGGATATTCTGGGTGGCGTCGGCGGTCCCCAGTCGCGAGGCGTCCAGGATGTCATCGCCGCCCTTGGCGTCCACAGTGAGCGCGTCGCCTTCACGTCGCACTGACTCGCGGATTGTCAACTGGTAGGCGCCCGTCGGCGTCGTGCGGCCCAGGACGATCGTTGTGAACTGGCCAGTCGCCGGGTTGGCTTCACCCACGTCCAAGTTGAATTGGTCGGGGACGTCCGTACCCACCACCAGGACCTCATCGTTGGCGCCGTCCTCGGACTCAATGGCATTCGGCACCACGCGATTGATCACCCGACCGTCGACGGTCTCCGTGATTCGGCGCGTTCCGTTGATCGTGTACTGGCGCCCCAGACCGATCTCGAAGGTGGAAAGTCCGGAATTCTCGAGATCGGCGATGTGGAATTCATCGGCACCTCCACGAGCATTGATGGACAGGTTCTCGACCGCGGTAAGGCGCTGCAGAGTTTTCGGCGCAGTGTCGGTAATGCCAATCTCCAGGACTTTGTTTCCCTGGGCGTCGACGGCGCCCTTTCCGATCTCGAAGATTTCAGCGAGTGGCCTGCCGAAAATCACTACCGAATCGCCACTGATCTGTCCGGGATCGCTAGGATCGAGGGACGCCCGGTCGCCGCCGCCGTGGATGATGACTGGGACACCCTCATAGTTGATGGTGATGATGTCGGCGCCCGAGAGACCTATGCGATCCCGTTCGTCCATCGATTGGGATCCCGTGCGATTCGCCGTGGAGATTCCAGACTGGAAGACCGCGGCGCGCAGGTCGGACTCGGTAAAGACCGAGTAGGTACGCCTCGGGTTGGATGGCAGTTCCGGAGCCATCTCTCCGTAGATTTCGCTGGCCGGACCGTCGATTTCGTCACTGCCGCTATTACCGATCAATAGGTCATTGGAGCTGCCGCCCAGTATCCGGTCGTCTCCGTCCCCGCCGTCGATGATCGCCCGACCGCGTCCGGTATGAACCAGGAAGTCGCCGTCGGTTCCGCCGTCGATGCGAATCTCGCCGTTCCCGGAAGCCTCGATGTAGTCCTGGCCGGTGCCGCCGAAGAGATCGACCGGGCCGGAACCCTGATGCACTAGGGAATCATCATCATCTCCGCCGCTGATGATCATCGGCACCGAAACGGAGGGGAGGACTTTGAGATAGTCATTGCCAGCCCCGAAGTCGGCCTTAATGGCCACGACGTTCTTGAAGAGATTGCTCCGTCCGTAGGCCGTGACCTTGATCAGTCGCCCCTTATCGCTCTGTCCAAGATCCTCGATCTGGAAGGCCTCGTTCGCATCGCCCAATCCGATGTTCCTTTGGAAACCGCGGGCGCCAACATTGAGTTCGAGCACACGGTTGCTTGCCGGCCCATCCGGATTCCAGGTGCGTTCATTGCCGGCCCCGGCCTGTCCTGCCAGGTAAACGGGTTTGGGAAGCTCCAAAGTTCCAATCTTGAAGTGGGCCGTCTTGGAGACCTTCACGAACAGGATCTTGATGCGCACCGTCACGGACAAAACGATGGGAACGCTGCCGTTGCCTTCCGCACGGAACGCGAAGTCGAGGCCGAGTCCCGCAATCGAGATGCCAAAGAGACGAGCGCTGACCTCGGCGCCGCCGCTCAGTTCGAAGATGTAATACGCGTTGCCGAAGTTGTCCTCGATGGATTGAGACCGGACGCGGAAGTGGAATTCACCCACCAATCCGAAACTGCGAGAACCCAGCACCATTTCCCCGCGGAGCTGGATGTCGAAATTACCCTTCGAATCCAGGTAGATGCTGGCGCTCAGCGTCACCAGGCCAAAGAAATTCATGCTGGCACTGGCATTGAGGGTCCACTCATTGCTGCGGACCTCGACGCGGAACGACGCGTCCATCTTGAGAACCTTGAGAATCTCCAGCTTGCCCCGGACGGCCAGAACGAAGGAGTTCGCGAACACACCGAGACGCGAGGTGTTGGTCGTATTGAGCTGCAAGGTCCCGGCGGCCTCGATGTAAAAGACGGATGCATCGGCCACCGCTCGGACGTTGAGGTTGAGCACGAAGCCCGGATCGTCGCCGGTGATGACCGCCGCACCGCCATTGGCCTCAAAGATGAGGAAGCCGAGGTTGAAACTGACGGCGAACTCCAGCTGGAAGCCTTCAGGCGATATGATGATATCAACGAAGCCGCTGGCCCGGGCGAAACCGACGAAGCTGACCGAACCCTCGAGCCGCAGGCGGAAGCCGGGATCCACCCGGCTGGATCCGAGCGTCTGCACCCGGCCCGTCGTGTTCAGCTGCATCAGCGCCGAGACCTCGAACGAAAGACCGATCTCCTTGCCAAACTCCGAGTCAATCTGGAGATCCAGGCGCGCCACCAAACCGTCGGCATTAATCCTGAATCCGCTGTCAATGAGTTGGATGCTCCCGATGGCGCCCAGCTTCATCGAACCGTTGATAATAAGTTCAATGCCCGGGTTGCTGCCCGCCAGCTCGAGCCGGAATTCGACCGAGGCATCGACGGTGAGGATGTCGGCAATTTTCAGTTCACCGGCAAAGACCAACTTGAATCCGCCGACCACGCTGAGGGTTTCCCGAACGACAATCAGGTTGCCGGCACTGTCGCGTTCAAAGCCGCCGAAGAAGGTGCGGGGCGGCCCGTTGCTGGAGGGTCGCTGCACCGTTTTCAGTTTGAAGGTGTCGATGGTTTGCGGCGTTCCGTAGGAATTGATCTCCAGCAGGAACAGACCGTTCATGTTCAAGCCGGGGACATCGTTGCTCTGGAGCGCCAGCAGGATGCGCCCGACGACTCCCGGGTTGGGTCCGATAAACAGATTAAGGTTCAACGTCGCCGACAACGAACCCAGGAAAGCGATCTCCGTGCTGAGGGCGCCGGTGATCTCGATGCGCAGGCCGTTGCTGGCACTGACCGCGAATTCCAGTTGAACAAAGCCGGTCAGGGTGATGACGCCGCCGATGGTGATTTCGGCGGAAATGCTGACGGAGACGTAGACTTCACCGCCGGGAGGAGCGTTGGGATTCCGGAGGCCATCGAGTCCCGGGGCTGAGCCGTAGATTTCAATCACCAGCGGGTCACCCGGCTTCAGCAGCGGCAGGAACGCCTCGGGAATGGCGAAGGACTGATCCTGCAGCGTAGTGTTGAACATCACCAGGACCGAGCCCTCGATGCTGAACAGGCTGCCCAGTCCAGGAAGCCCGAGGGCGGCTGATGCGCTGGCCTTCAACAGACCGGCAATGCCAGGATTGCGACCCTCGGCAAGGCCGGTTTGGATGATGATCAGTCCGGTGGCCGACCCGTAAGTGAGCTGAGAATCGCCGATGCCAAAGGAAAGCTCGGCGGTAACAAACAGTTCGAATCGTTCCGGATTGATGCTGAGGTAGAATCCACCCTGGAGCCGGATCAAGTCCGAGGTCGTGCCCGGTGGCCGGATTCGGGCCTGACCGACCAGTTCAAGCGAGAAGCTCAGCGGCGCCAGGTTGAAGGTGCGATTGACGTCCGCGCCCCCTTCGCCGATGCCCTTCAACGTCAGTGTCTCAATCTTGAGAAACTCGGTGGTGTTGACCTGCAGCGTTCCCTTGGCGAAGAGGAAAATGCCGTACTGTTCGAGCACGCTGAAGTTGGTTTCCAATGTCGCCACGCCCCAGAACTGCGGCGAATTGCTGAGCGTGTTGCTGGTGTCGAGAACAAACCGACCCGCGGTCGAGCCGACGGTTCCCAGTTTGATGATCTTTAGCTGACCGTTGAAATCGAGCGTGAAGACCTCGCGATCGAAATCGAGTTCCAACGTCACCTCGGCCTTCAGCTCGAGCAACGGTTCATCGAGGAAACCAGCCGCATTCAGAATGACGCCGCCGGAAAGCTCGATGAAATAGGACTTCGACTCGGTGATGACGTTGATCCGCTCCGACGAACCAGCGACGCTGTTCCCGGCCTTATCCTTCCAACTGCCCTCCACGAAGTTCACGGTCAGCGGACCGGCATCAATCTGACCGCGGTACAGGTACCGGAAGGTTGTGTCATTCACCTGCAGCGTGCGGACCGCCACCAGGTTCTCGGCGTCGGCGCCGACGAGACCGAATTCAGCATCGGCATCGAGCACGGTGGCGGCATCGACCTTGGTTCCGGTGGTTGGCGTGTAGACGACATCGAGCCATAGCCTTCCCTTGAGGTCGTTGCCGCTGATCTTGCCGTTCGGCGCCGGGACCGGCGTGACCTCGGTGAAATCCGTGACGTTGGCCAGATCACCGGCGGTCCGGGCGTCGATTTGCTCCTTCGTGATCGGATTGCCGCTCACGTCCTTCCACGAACCTTCGAGGAACGTGATGTCGGATTGCGCAATGTCAGCCTCGCTGTACTTGCCGCTGATGAAGTAGCGATAGGTGTTCGAAGGCACACCGCCAAGGGTCAAACGGACCGGCTTCGGATGGATGACCAGCGCGTCGCCATCAGCGCCGCGTAGCGTGAACTCCGGAGCGTCATCCAGGATGGAATCGGGATCGACGGTCTGCGTCGCGGCGTCCGCCTCGCCGGCGATATCGCGGAAGATGATGTCGATGTAGGTGCGGCTATTGAAATCCTCGCGCTTGATCACCGCACCACCGGCAGGATCCGCAAGTTGGGCCTCGGGCTGCTCCACCCGGAATGTTTCGGTCTCCGGTCGGTTGCGCACACCGGCGCTGTCAGCGATGGAACCGGCAACGAAATTGACCGTATAGGAGCCGACGGCGAGGGGGGCGCTGAAGCCGTAGCGGAAGGTGTTTGTCAGACCAACCCGGGTGGGATTCGAGTCAAGAGCGATGGCGTTGCCGTCGGCGTCAAGAAGTTCGAGTTCGTCTCCGTTGATGGAAGTAAAGTCGAGAACGTTACCGTCGCTGGGATAGAAGGTGACTTCGAGATACCGCCGGCCGTTGATCAGGTCACGACCGATCCCGCCGCGGTTCAGAGTAACGACGCCTTCGGTGGTTTCGTCGGTGGGTTGACCGTCCTCGTCGAGTACGGGCACATCGACGCTGTTGACGATATCGCCCGAGGTACCTTGAACTTCGAAGGACTGTTCGAATGCTCGGTTTTTGTAGCCACCCGGCCCGCTGTCACCCCAGGTATTCTCGGCGAATTGGGCAGTGACGACACCAGCTTGGAAATTGCCGCGGAGCAGGTACCGGTACGTGCCCTCTCCCACGGGCTTGAGTGAGTTCGCATCATTGACGAAGGTCACTTCCGAGGCCCCAAAACCTCCCAGCGTGAACTCGTCCCCGTTGATTCCCGTCCCGTCAAGGTCGTGATCGGCGCTGGGACGGAAGGTGACGTCGATGAAGGTGTAGTCATTCTGGGCGACCAGGTTTCCTCGATCTTCCACATCGCCACCCTGTGTCCCCCCCTCTGTCTCGCCGGTGTAAGCCCATGATCGCTCCACCAAAGTGACGGTGGCGACCACCGAAGGATTCGGGTTCACCCCGTCGGCGAAGGTGATGAGGATCGGGAAGTCGAAATCATCGGTCTCACCGATCCGGACCGGGTCCCGGCTCGCGTCCAGTGAGATGGTCCAGTTACCGCTATTCGCGATCTGAACACCGTCGAGAGTAGGATTGGCGTCGGCGAATTCGTTGGCGGCATCGGTGACGGAATCTGGATCGAGAGCGAAGCCCGACGGTCCTGCAGGAATCGTCACCCGCAGGAAACCCGGCAGCGATTCTCCGAGTCGGAACGGCTGGAAAAGGGCCGCGTTATGGCTGGGATCATTGATGCTTTGAATGCCGTCAACGTTCGGATTGGCATCCTTGTTGGCGATGACCACCGGCGTACCGTCTCCGGATGTATTCTTGGCGCGCTCCTTCCAGCTCTGGTCGCGGAACTCATAGCGGATGATGACGCGTGAGATTGTCGATCTGCCGAAATCAACGTTGATGGCGTAACGATAAACGTTGTCGGCCACGCGTTTGACGGTGTCCGTAGTCTCCGGTTTCAGAGAAACCGTCCATTCGGCAGCGGGTACAAGGGGATCGGTAACGACTTCGGTGACCGCGAGGATGGTGATCTCCGGCTCAGGATCGGTGATGGAGCCTGGTACAATCTCATTGTTGGTGTTGGCTTGCGGGAACACCACCGTGAGGAATGCATCCCCCGCCTCGAGGGCCAGTTCCTGCGGACGATTGACCTCGGCCGGCGTGATCGCATCCGGAACCGTGGAAACGTTCGTGCCTACGGCGTTGGGATCATTGCTGGGGCGAGTCTTCCAGGTATTGGCCACGAACCTGTACCGAACCTCGATCACCGCGAGAGTGGAGGCACCGGGATCGACATCGAGGCGGTATTGGAAGATGCCGGTATCGAGTCGGACGGGCTTGACCGTCGGGCTCAACAAAATATTCCAACGATCATCACCGGCCAACACCGTGCCCGTCTCTGGATTGTAGAGTTCGACGATCTGGATCTCCTGATCGTTGTCCGTGGGGCCATTGATGGAGTCCTCCACGAGACTTTGGCCGTCCGGCGGCGACGGGAAGACGACGGTGAGGGTCGGGTTGGGCAGCGTCACGGTTTGGGCGCCACTCGGAAGAGGTGTGGTGAAGCTCCAAGAGTTCGCCAGATAGGTCAGCGCCACCTTACCCGTCTCGGCAAACTTGCCGGACAACCAATACCGATACGTGCGTTCCGGATTGGCGGAATCGCTGATCAGCACGGGAGCTCGACTGGTATCGACCACGACGGAACCGATTCCCGGCCCGGTCAGGGTGAATTCAGGTTCGAAGTCGGTGATCGAACCGTCGTCGATGAGTAGATCCGACGGGTTGGTTGGCGCCTTGAACAAAACATCGATGAACGTGCGGTTGTTCAGGCGGTTGATGTCAATGACTCCACCCACCGCCGGATCAATGACAATGGCGGTGGCCCCTTCGATAACAAATGTCTGAGTGAATGCCGCGTTGGCAGCGCCGACGACGGCGTTGCCATCGGAACCGGTGACATCGCCGTTCTTAAACGCACCTTCGGCAAACGCCACCGTGACCTCGCCCTTGCCAAAGCCCTTGGTGTTGATGCCGTTGTTCGGATTGTTGTCATCAATGTAGTACCGGAACCGGTTCACACCGGACCGGGTGACCGCCGCCATCAAGAGATCCGTCTCCGTGGCATTCTCCAGGTCAAGGTCCTCCTCCTTGATCACCGTCTCCTTGGCGAAGGCGGTCACCGCCCGGACCACCTTGACCGTGCCGTCCGACTGAGGTCGTCGGTTGATGTTCTCCAATTGAGGGTCGACGGCATTGTTGACGCGCGGATCCGCCAGAAGAGCCGCATCCAATGCGGCCCCCGTCAGGTTGGCAAACGCCGGTTCATCGGATGCCACTATCTCGGCTCGACTCGGTCCGTACCGGGTCACCCATCGCGTGGTTTTGTTGTCAACGACGACCGTTTCGACCTTGAGAGGCACGGTCAGCGTGCCGAAGTCGGTCGTCAGGGTCTGGAGCGGCACTGGAAGACCCGTCGACAACGCGATGGGACGCACCGTGTCGGTGACATCCGGGGCGCTCAATGTGAATTCGGCGGGACCGTCGAAGATGGAAGCAAGGTCAAGTGCCGCACCGCTGGGAGCGTTGTAATTGACGTCAATGAAGTACTTGCCGTTGTCCGTCCCACTGTTCAGCACGTTGATATCGACGCTGCCACCGTCTTGAACCGGATCCGCCAACGATCCCGTGGGGGCTGTGGCAACCGGGGCCGCGGGCGGCGCCTCGACGACGTCAAACATCACCTCTTCTCCCGCGGCATTGCGGAAGCCCATCTTCAATTTGCCATGCACCGTTAACAGTCGGACTTGATCCGGCACATCGGCGAGGAAGAGCACCGTGACATCGCCCGCGGTGACGTTGGAGAGGTCCGCGTAGAGTTTGGCGCTCAGGCTGATGTTATCGCCGCCGAAGTTGAGTTTGCCTGAAATCAGGATCTTGCCGTCGGTACTGATCTTGATGATGACCTGCCCATTGAAGACCTGTTCTGAGGCGTAAATGGTGAACAGTTTGGCACTGCCCGTGATGGTCATCGGCGCCGTGAACGCTGCGGTAAATCCGTTCAACGACGGATTGTCGGCAATGCGACGCGCCTGGGTGGCCACCTGCTGCTTGACCGTGTCGAGCCAGCCTTGCGGCGACACATTGGTAGGCAGACCGAACTCCGGACTGCGCAAGGCGAACGGATCGTCGATGGATGGGAGGGTCTTGAAGAATTCGACACCGGCCGCGAAGTCATTGATGGCAAGACCGGAATTCGGCTCGATGACGATGCCACCCGGGACCTCCACGTTGAGGAAGACTCCCAACGGCCCGAGTTCGCTGAGAGCGAATCGGATCGTCAGTCCCATACCGGCCAGAGAGAAGCCACCCTGCACGCCGATGAAGAAGACGCGTTGGTTGACCGGCGTGGTGGAGTCCAGCGGACCGATGATCGAGAAGTTGGAATCCAACTTGAGAATGCCGCCGATCAATTGCGCGTCGAGTTCGCCGCCGAACAGCTTGCCCTTCACCGACACACCGATCGACGCGATGTCGATGATGGGGAACTTCCCTTCCAGGAGCAGGCGCGGCGAGATCTTCACCCCTTCGATGGCACCGGCAAATTCGAGGCCGGCGATGCCCTTGATGCCTTCCACACTGGCGGACAGGGTCAGGACGAAGTCCTCGGGTCGTTCCTCGATATTCTCCCATTCGATCCCGATGGCATTGATCTTGATGGGCAGGAAACTCGGCCACTTGAAGGAATCGCCCGTGGCGCCGCCAATGCTGATGAAGACCCCAAATCCGCGGTCGGTGACAAAGCTGCCGTCGCCGAGGAATCCGAAATTGCGCGCCTCACCGGCGAGTTCCAACGACCCGATCTTTACCTTCGCGCCCACGGACCGGAAAGAGACGAGCCTCTGGGTGTCGGTGGCCCCCGTGTTCAAGTTGAACCCGACGGCGCTGAGCGTGACGAAGGAACTGATCTGAACGTTGAGGGTATCGACGCTGAACTGGAAGGAATCGACCTTGCCGTCCGTGAAGGTCAGCTGGAGCCGGACGGCCTCGGTGTTCTGGGTGCCGTCCGGATTGACATCGTCGGCCGAGGTGCGGTCCGTGATGGTGGCCGACACCGGTTTGCCGGGGAAGAACTTGGCGCCGCCCGAAGCGATAAAGATCGAACCGTTGAAGACCACCGGTTGATCCGTGTCGAAGTTGACCTCGAAATTATTGACCCCGATGCGGATGTCGTCGAATTCGAGGATGCTGCCGAATCGGATCTTGTTCTGCCCTGGCGTGGTGGAACTGAGTTGGCCGGCGCGCGGGTCCGGTTGACCGCCGAAGATCAATTGGGCAGTACCCAGTGTGAACCCGTTCTGGCGCACCGTAAGGCCGGGAATGATTCCGGGCGCCGCCTCGGCATCGTTGGCCAGCACAACATTCTGCCCGGCGTTGGGGTCATAGGGACTGATGGACCCCCGCACATTGAACTTCGGGAAGGTGATGGTAGCGCTGTTGACCACCAGGATCTCCTGATCGCGTGCGCCGGCCGGGTCGTAACTGATCTGCACGCCCTCGGCGTTGATCTTCACCACATCGGGAACTTCGACTTCGAGCGCGCCAACCCGCAGACCGAATTTACCCGGAACATCGACGCGCACGTTTCCGCTCAGCAGCCCAAAGGCGTCGACCGCGACATCGAACGTCCCAAGGACTCCGATGAGATCGGCACGGACACCGCTGTCCTGCTGTTTCCCTGATGCGGTCGTGGGCGCGGTCTGGGGACCCGACTGGGCGGCGGGAGATGAACCGCCGAAGGCCAACGTCGCTCGGTCGACTCCGATGCCGATGGTAAGAACCAGCATGCCATCCTTGAAGCCGACGTCTGCGAGGCTGACCGACGGGCCTTGAAGGATGACGGGGCCGAGTGAGATCGAACGGGTCGTGGGTTTCTCGCCCGGCGCGGAAGGGTCGATGGTGAATGTCTGGTTGAGACCTTCGAAGTTCCCGAGCGCTTCGAGTGCGGGCTGTGTGGTGGCCTTGGTCTTGAAGCCCTTTGCCACGTCCGGACCGCTACGCCCGCCAAAGAAGTCCAGGCGAACGGCACCGGGTTGGAACAAGTTGATTGCGTTGGACGGATTCTTGTCCTTTAGGAAGTAACGATAGGTGACGGATTGCGCATCGTCGGCGGTGCCGGAAATCAAGACGGGCGAACCCACGATGATTGGCACATTGGCGGTAACGCCTGGCGCCGCGGTGGTGACCGCGAGATCGGCCACGCCCGAGCCGGTGATGGTGAACGGCACCTGGTCTACAATGCTCTGCTTGTCGATCGGTGCGCCATTCTGACTGACGAAGGTGATGTCGAGGTACCGCTGCGCGTTGATGTTGAGTACGGTGATGGCGCCGCCTGCCGGGGGATTGGCCAGCACCGCGTAAGGCCGCAACTCGGTGCCCAAGGTGAAGCTCTCGGTCTCAGCGAAATTGCCGACACCGCTATTGTCCGTAAACGAATTGCCGCGGAACTGAACGGTGACCACGCCTTCGTTGCCGGGGAACGGCGATCCGCTGGTAAAGGCGTACTTGTAAGTGTTGACCCTGCCTTCCACCGCCGTTCCGATGCCGCTGATCGCTCTGACCTCGTTTCCATTCAGGAAAAGATCGAATTCCGGCGCATCATCGGAGATCGACACCTGTTTGATCCCAACCCCATTGAGATCATTGAACGTGACCACGATGCCGTTATCGGTCGCCAACAACTCGCTAACGGAAATGACTCCGGGAATAGTGTTCGCCGGTCGCGAACCGTAGGACGTCGCGATGTCGGCCGTCGGGAACAAGGTGGGCTTGGTGGTCGGCGTCGGATTGACCGGAGGATCATCGAGAATTCCGTTGTTCGACAAACTCGGCAGGCTGATGCCCTCGAAGATGGTGAAGTCATTGACGGCGAAGCCCTGGAGTCGGAATCCGCTGGTGGGACTGATTTGGAAGGAGGCGTAGCCATTGACCGTGATGGCCGGGGTATCGCTGCCGATGTAGATGGATACTCCGGCGTTGGCCAGGGCGATGTCCAACGTGCCGTTCGGCTTCCGAGTCAGCGCCAAGGTCCCGGAAACCTCGAACACACCGCCAACGGCGAATCTTACGTTCGTGCCGATGAAGTTGAAGGTGCTGGCAGCGATGGTTTTCGCCACCGTCCTCTTTGGATCGTCCGAATCGGGATCGGTCACAAGAACCGTCACCGGAGTCGTCGTCGATGTGTTGAGTTGGAACGTTACCGTGCCTTCCACGGTCAGACCGTCGAGTCCGATCAGAGCCAATCGTCCAGTGGCGTAAAGACCATAGGTAGTTCCAGCTCCCTTTTTGAAACCAATGCTCGCGTTGGTAATGAGCACGCCCACCGCATCCGGATTATCCGCGCCATCCTTCTTGGACGGCCCTTTGCCGACGAAGATCTCGAGGCCCGTTCCCGAGAACGAATCCCCGCCGATCGCGAAGTCGCCACGGATCTCCAGGAAGTCACCAAAGTCAAAGCTGACATTGAGCAGCTTGAATCGGAAGAACGGCGATGGCGAGGCGGCCTCGAGAACGAGATCCAGGGTCTTTCCGTTGATCTCGACCGAATCGTTAATCGCGAAGTTCGCATTGTTGAACTCCACACCAATGTCGGGAAGGTCAGCACTCGGCAATTCGACCTTACCGGAAATCTTGCCGGCGACCTGGGTCCCTGTCGGACGCCGAATAATGACCAGGAGTCCCTCGCCATTCTTAAGCCCCACAAAGTCGCCGGAACCCTCGACCGCATTGCCTTCGCCGATGGTCACGTCGACGGCGCCAATGCGAATCACCGTGATCGGCGGAGCGTTGGCCGGGGTCTTGGGCCGCGTGGTCGCCTGCTCAAAGAAGAAGGTGCCGGCGACGGTGACACCGCTGAATTGGAGGTTGGTGGTGGCGGTGGCCCGAAGGTAGGGACCGGCAGGCAGATCAAGAATCTTCTCTTGGCCGCTGACGTTGAAAGTCTCTTGGACAGCGACGCCCAGTCGATTGATCTGAAGCTTCAAGCCCAAGCTCAGGCTGACGCCGATCTGGCTGGCCAACGCGCTGCTGAGGTGCACCGAGCCTTCGATCTCTCCGGCGATGCCTTGCGGCGTCACGAGCAGGGACCCCCCGGCGTCCGGCCCGACGATCACGCCAATGTCATTGCCCGGGTCATTGTCATTGCCGGTATCACCGAAGAACATCTCCACGTCGTCGACGGCAATCCGAACCACCTTGTTGTTCGCCCCGGTGGTGATCTGCTCGAAGGAGAAATTCGCGGACAGAGTCTGTCCGGCGATGGTCAGCATCACCTTCTGGGCGTTGGGAGCTACACCCTGGCCACCTTCCACTCGGATGTACGGCCCTGGGGTGTCGATCTCCAGCACTACTTCCTGACCCGCCACGTCGAACGTTGTCCGCGGAACCGCGTTCTGCGTCGTGTTCACGGTGACCCCAAACGTCCCCAGGAAATCGACGCTAGGAACGTCGATATCGACATCCGCGCTGATACGGCCAGCAAGGCCGGCCGGTGTGATGAGAAAGGCACCCGTGCCGTTGTTCACTGACACGAAATCGCGGCTGCCGTCGCCAAGGCCCAAATGCACCCCGTACATCGCGATCGCGATGACCCGGCCGTCATCGGGAGTACCGATCACGCCGTCGGTTCCCGGCGTGGGCGACTTCCGGAAGGTGAAGTTACCACTGAGCGTCTGGCCCACGATCGTGAGGGTAACGTTCTTGCCCGTCACCACGATGGCACCGGCCTCAAGGCTGGCATCATCCGCCGGATTCGTCGTTCCACGGTCCAGGAGACGTCCCACCGAAGTCGAATTGAACTGCACCCCGAGCGTTCCCCCGACGACCACACCCGGAACATCGACGCGCACCGTGGCCTCGACTTCACCGAACACGCCGCCGTCCTTTGCCGTCGATGAGGTGTTGCCCTCGATCTGCAAGAATCCGCGTCCATCCGAGACCAGGACGAAGTCACGTTGCGACGTTCCCAGGCGCAGGCTGACATCCGACACCTCCACCCGAGTGACCGTCCGGTCGTCGGCGGTCTTCACCTTTCGGTCGTCGCCCAACAAGGTCACGCGCTCGAAGGCGAAGTTGCCCGACAACGTCTGGCCGCCGATGGCGATGCTCAGTCCGTTGACCTCGACGCGCACATAAGGTCCAGCAGGCAGCGACAGGGATTCGGTGGTTTCCCCGACCACGAATTCCTCCTCCACCGGTTGCGGAATGCCATCGGGAACATTGATCTGATTGTTGATGGCGACCTTGACTTCAGCGACCGAGACGCCCTGGCCGGGCTGGAAGTAGACCGTCGCGGCGGCGCTGACCTCGCCAGCAAATCCCGCGTTGTTCACCAGGAACAGAGCTCTTCCGTTCGAGACGCGCACGCCCACGTCGTCGCTGAAATCGGAGGGTGTGCCGCCGTCGGCACCCAGGAACAATCCGACATTGGTGGCCCCGATACGCATTACGGATTCATCGTCCGTGGTCCGCAGAACGCCGTCCGGGCCCGCATTCCTCGACTGCGAGAACGAGAAATTCCCAGTCAACGTCTGGCCGAGAATGGTGAGTGAGAAGCCGGTGATATCGACACTGACGAATGGACCGGCGTCGAGGACCAGGTGCAGCGGTTCGGTAGCGTTCGGGATTCGGAACGTTTCATCCACCGGCACCGTGGTGTTATTGATGGCCACCGAGAGAGTTTGGACGTCGGCATCCAAGACCTCCGGAATCTTGATGTGAGCCGAGGCGCTGAACTGTCCGGCCAGCCCTTCAGGCGTCACCAGAAATGCACCGCGGCCATTGGAAACCAGCACACCCGTATAATCGTTGGGGGCCGAGTCGCTCCGCCGATCATCGCCGATAAACAGGCTGACGTCCGTGGCGGCGAGCCGGACGATCTTGACCTCGGGAAGATTGGGCGAGACCGCCGGCTTGCGGCTTTGCTCAAAGTAGAAGTTACCGTGGAGTTGCTGTCCCGCGACGGTGAGATTCAGATCACTCGCTCCAATCCGGATGTAATCGCCCGCTTCCAGCTCGAGTTCCTGGGTTTCATCGCCGATGCGGAACCTCTCGCTGACGGCGAGGCCGGTGTTATTGATCTCGAGCGAAAGCGTCGAAGAGAACTCAATCCCGGGAACCAGGACCTCCACCTTGCCGCTCAGCTTACCGGCAAGTCCTTTCTTCAGCACCGAGTTGGGTGTCGGGCGAAATTCCCTTAAGGCGAAGCTCCCCTGCCCTTCGGAGATGACGACAAAATCCTGACTGCCATCTCCTATGCGCAACTCGACATCCTGCGCGGTCAAGCGCGTGACCGTGGTGTCGTCGGACGGATCGTTGGCATTCGCACCCAGGGAGGTGACTTGTTCAAAGGCGAAACTGCCTTTGAGCTTTTGCCCGGCAATCTCCAGTTCGACAGGATTGCCTTCGACCCGAACATACGGTCCTTCCGGCAGGTCCAGGATGAGAAGTTCTTCATCGACCAAGACCTCTTCGTGTACGGCCTTACGGGTCTGGTTGATGGAAACTCCAAAATTTCCACGGAAGGTGACCCCGTCGATCAAACCCGAGAGATCGACACTGGCAGACAAGGTCCCCGCAATCCCGCCGGTCAGCGGACCCGTGCCATCCGGATCCGGCAGCACCAGCAAAACGCCGCTGCCGTCGGTCACCGAAACACCGCCGAACAAGGCGCCGCCATTCTTGTCGGTCAACGAAATGCCATTGGCGGCGAGCAGAATTCGACGTTGCCCGGTCGCGTTAGTCTCCGACTGCACCACAAAACTGCCGGAGAGTTTGAAATCCGCGATGATGATGCTGACCGACGAACCCGAGATCTGGAAGAAGGGCCCCTCGGGAATCCGCGTTTGGTCGGCGTCCTCGAGGACCACCGGTTCGGCACCGGTATTAACCAGGATCTCCAAGTCACCTGCGAGCGTGACCGGACCGAGATTGAGTTGCGCCCCAATGGGAAGTTTGGCAGCGAGACCCGCCTGAGTGATGGTCATCGCGCCGTCGGTGAGGGTGATCAGGGCGAGCCCATCCCCCAGGTTGATGGTGGCGGTCGGAACCGTCACCTTGACCACCCGTTGTCCGTCGTCGCGCGCTTCTTGGCGGAATCGGAAGGTGCCGGAGATCTTCTGCTCAGCAACCACGAGTTCCACCTCGGTGCCGCTCACTTCGAGGTACGGACCCGTCGGAAGGTTCAGGTGCACCAACCCCAGTTCGACGCCGTCGCCAAGATTCCCGCCTTCATCATTGAAGTGAACCCGGCTGGGAGCGCCGTTGACGCCACTCACCAAGTCAACATTGGCGTCGAGATTGACGTCGCCGATGGCCAATGAACGGATCGCCGCAGGGCCGGTGGTTCCCAAAACTCCAGCGGCACCGAAACCGAGCCACTTGTCATCCGAATCCAAGCCTTGATTCGGATAAACGCGGACTCCAGCTCCAGGGTCCGTGCCGTTCACGCCTTCGATCACGTCGAGATCACCGTCCGTGTCAAAATCGACCAGAAGCAACGCGGTGGTCGCCGCGCCCGTGCCGGCGATCTCCAGGTTGGTCCCGAAACCCTTCCAGGCGGAATCCGAGGGATTCTTCGCCTGGTTGAGATAGTACTGGTTCTTCGCACCATCGATCCCCACGACGATGTCGACGAATCCGTCGCGGTTCAGGTCGCCGATCGCCAGCGCGACCGCGTCGGAGGTTGCACCGGTGAAGAGAGTGGAGGCCGCATCCGCGAATCGCGGACCAGTGCTCGAATTCAGGAACAATTTTAGCGGAGCACCGCGACTTGCCACCACCAAATCGAGCCTCTTGCCAGCCACGTTGGCGACGGTCGGATCCTGGTCGACGTCCGCCAGGGCCACTGCCGTGACATTGGACAGGGAGCCAATCGAGACGGCAGCTGCGAACCCAGACCACGTGTCGTTGGTGGTGTCGAGGCCGTTGTTAAGATGCAGGGCCACCCCAGCACTACCGCCGACGATCAGATCAAGATCGGAATCCCCGTCCACATCGCCCAGGGCGAACGATGTCGTGTCCGTTCCGCTGGCATTGTCGCCGATGGATCCGGCATCGGCACTGGCGGTGAGGGCGAACACCCCGCCGCCCTGATTCAGGTAAATCCGATTGGCCGTCCCCGTGGCGTAACCAATGACGAGGTCCGGGGCCCCATCCCCATTCAAATCACCCAGGGCCATGGTCCGCACCGGGCCGACGCCGTCAGTGCTTTCACCGATCTCCAAGGCAGCGAGCGAATCGTAGGGATTGCCGTCGCCATCGTTGAGGTACAGGAGATTGGCTTCACCGTCCTTGCCGAGAATCAGATCCGGCAAAGTGTCGGCATTAACGTCTCCCACCACGATGGCCGTGGTCTTGTTGTTCTGTGGACCAAACGTGATGGACTCGGTGATCGCAGAATGAGTGTTGTTGATCGCCAGAGCCAACGTCCCCGAGAGGGAGACTCCCGGCAGATTGACTGACACATCGCCGCCAATTTCCCCTGCCATTCCACCCGTGCCCGGCCCGTTGGGACCGTCGGGATCAGGCTTGAGCACGAAGAAACCGTAACCGCCATCGAGAGTGACAAAGTCGGTGACGCCATCGCCGAAGGATGCGGTGACATTGCGCGCCAGGACGCGCACGACGTTCTGGCCAACGCCCAGGGAAGTCTGCTCGAAGACGAAGTCGCCACCGACAGACTGGTTCTGAAGGCGAAGCGAGATATCAGTCCCCTCGACCCGCAGGTACGGACCGGCGGGCACCGTGAAGTTGACGGTTTCCGCGCCGACCTTGAACTCCTCGTTCACGGCGGCGGCGGTGGTATTGATGACCACGCCAAACGTGCCTTGGAAGGCCATGGCATCACCCGGAATGTCAAACTCGACCGTGCCCCCGAGGCGGCCAGCCATGCCTCGCTCGGTGACTACAAAGAATCCGGAACCATTGGTGAGTTGGACACCAGCGTCTGCGTCGCCGTCGTTGCCAAGGAATTCGGTGGGGCCAGCGTCTCCCAAGACCAGCGAGACGTCCGTTGCGGCGATGCGCACGGTCTTGGGCGGTTTCGCATCGGGGGCGGCCTGCGGACTGAGTTTCCCGACGATCTGTTCGAAAACGAAGTTGCCCTTCAAGGACTGACCGAGCACGGACAACTCGGTGTTATTGGCTTCGGCACGGACCGAATTGGCCGGGATTTCGACACTGTTCAGCGTAAACGGATTCGGAGTGGTATTGAGCAGGACATCAATCGAGCCACTCAGCGAGAACCCATCAAAATTGATTTCAGGAACCGCTTGAATCGTTCCGACGATGCCATCCTTCCGGAGCACCAGGGTGGTGTTGTCGATGACAAAACTGACCGGGAAAACATCATTGTTCTGAGCGTCCTTGCGGATGGCGTCGCCGAGGTTGAGGCGAACTTCGTCATTGTTGGCCGCGCCACCGAGTTTCACGGTGATCGTGCCGTCAGCTTCCCGCAGGAAGCCGAAGGTACCCACGAGGTCGACGCCACCTGCTGTGAAGGTCAGGTCACCACTGAGAGAGAACTGCGGAGTAGCCGGCAGGCTGACGGTCCTGGTGGTCGTTCCATCCGCCAGTTCGATATCGGCTCCGAAGTCGAAGGTGATCCCGCCGGTGCTGAGATCGTTGAGTTTGGCCGTGGCACGACCGACGAGGGTTACTCCGGGGATGCCAAGCACCTGAATCTCGCCGGTGGCGAACAGTGCGTAGGTGGCGGTCGTTCCGGAGCCCACCTTCTTGTAAGCGACCGCCGCGTTGGTGAGCAGGATGCCCTTGGCATTCGGGTTGGGTTCGGTTCCCGCTTTATCGAAGAATGCCGGGCCGTCGCCCATGAACACGCGGGCATTGGTGGCGCGGAAATAGTCGGAACTGGCGGTGAGATTGCCCTCGAGGGTGACAAATTTGCCGATGCTGATGATGAGGTCGTTGGCGGTGAAGCTGAAGGCCTCGGCGTCCATGCCAAACTGAATCCGAAGCTTCTGCCCGCCGATTTCGATGGTCTCATCCACCGCCTGACCGCCGAAGGTTTTGACGCGGGCGCTGATCGTGCCGCCGACCTCCAAGCCACCGCTCACGCCAATGGCAAGAGTCCCCGAGATTGAACCCGCCACACCCGCATCCGTGAGAATGAATACGCCCTGGCCTTGGTCCATGGTCTGACCGGCGACACTGACCGTCAAATCGGCGAAGGCGATTCGCGTGACTTTACGTTCGAGGCCGAGATGGATCGCATTGGCTTGCCCATCGTTGACAACGATGACGTCCAGATCGCGGTCGTCGTCGACATTGGCCAGCACCAGACCCGTAGTTCGGCTCAGGGAGTTGGATGCGAGAAGCCCCAACCGAACGACTGCGGCATCCTTGAAGGGATCCGTTTTCGACCCGGTGTTGTAGTAAACCAG
>JAEUHG010000294.1 GCA_016795425.1 Verrucomicrobiales bacterium | reverse complement strand
AGGCGGACCTGAAAAGAGCCTCTTGGGGGACGCCTTGCGATTGGCGGGGTCGGTCATCAAAGGGCCCTCGGAGACCAGCGCGGTGTCGAAGTTGTTTGGCATCGATGACGCCATCCTGATCCCGGCGGTGGTGCAGGTGGTTATGGCCTTGGCCAAGAACCAGGCAGGCGGACCTGAAAAGAGCCTCCTGGGTGACGCCCTGCGATTGGCGGGGTCGGTCATCAAAGGGCCCTCGGAGACCAGCGCGGCGTCGAAGTTGTTTGGCATCGATGACGCCATCCTGATCCCGGCGGTGGTGCAGGTGGTCATGGCCTTGGCCAAGAACCAGGCAGGCGGACCTGAAAAGAGCCTGCTGGGTGACGCCCTGCGATTGGCGGGGGCGGTCATCAAAGGTCGGCCTGAGAGTAACGGAGCGTCGAAGTTGTTTGGCATCGACGACGCCATCCTGATCCCAATTGTGGCGCAAGTGGTGACCGCCCTCGCCAAGCAGCATCGATTCAACGACAGGCCGGCGATGTCGACGGACGATGCGTGGGGAGTCCCTGCCTGGATGCATCCCGATCGTGCGATGACCCCATAAGTGAGTTGACGGAGGGAAATCCCAACCACGCGAGGGCGCCTGCGGGCGCCCTCGTTTGCTCGAACGAAGTCGGATTCCTGGCGCGGACTGGACACTGGGGAACAGTAACGGCAGCGTGAGCCCATGGTCCGACAAGGTTCAGCATTCCGCCCCGGCGGGACTAGGGCATCAGGGTTCACCTTGATCGAGTTGCTCGTCGTCATTGCCATCATCGCGATCCTGGCCAGCATGCTTCTGCCGGCGTTGAGCAAGGCCAAGGCCAAGGGGCAATCCGCCGTGTGCCTCAACAACCTGAAGCAAATGGGGCTCGGGCACATCATGTATGTCAACGACACCGGCAAGACCTTTCCCGTCGGTTACAACCCCAGCAATTTTTGGATGGCCGTGATCCGACGCGATGTCCCGGCCGACAAGATTCGGTTGTGCCCGACCGCGCCCATTCCCACGAAACGCGTTCCAACCGGCGAAGCGATCGGCACAGCGACCGCCGCCTGGTACGGCCCCATGGTGACGCCGGTGCAGTGGAACACCGGATTCGAGAGTAGTTACGGCATGAATGGATGGATGTACTCACCCGTGGGGGAGGGCATCCAGGATCCCAATAAACATTTCGCCGGCGAGAGCCAGTATGAATTGCCGTCCAAGACTCCGATCTTCTCGGACTGCAACTGGGCGGACTCGTGGCCGCTGGCGACGGATCGTCCGCCGCGTGACGTCGCCGCAGGCGGCAACTCAGCCATGATGCAGCGTTATTGCATCGCGCGGCACGGTTCGACCCCTGGAGGCAAGCCCATCAATATTCCCAGCGGTTCCCAGATGCCCGGTTCGACGCATCACGTGTTCACGGACGGTCATGTCGAAGGGGTGCGGTTGGAACGGCTTTGGAATCTATCGTGGCATCGCGGCTACAAGGAGCCTGACAAACGACCTCAGTAGGGACCGGGTGGTGGATGGAGAAAACAAAAAGGCGCGCCCCGATGGGAGCGCGCCTGGATGAGGGAAACGGGTGTGGGACGGCGGTTACAGTCCCTTGCCGATGATGTATTTCACGAGGTCGGCAACCCGGTTCGAGTAGCCCCATTCATTGTCGTACCAGCTCACCAGCTTGAAGAAGCGCTTGTTGAGTTCGATGCCCGAACCCTTGTCGTAAATCGAACTCGACTTGCTGTGGATGAAGTCGGTGCTGACCACTTCATCCTCGGTGTATTCCAGGATGCCTTTGAGGTAGGTCTCGCTGGCTTTCTTCATCGCCGCGCTGATCTCGGCGTAGCTGGTGTCTTTGGCTGTCTTGACCGTGAGATCGACGACGGAGACCGTCGGCGTCGGGACACGGAACGCCATGCCGGTGAGCTTACCCTTCACTTCGGGGCAAACGAGCGCAACGGCCTTGGCGGCTCCCGTCGTCGACGGGATGATGTTGATGGCCGCCGTGCGTCCACCTTTCCAGTCCTTCTTGCTCGGGCCGTCCACCGTCTTCTGGGTCGCGGTGTACGCGTGAACCGTGGTCATGAGGCCCTCGTCAACGCCGAATCCTTCCTTAAGGAGGACGTGGACAACCGGGGCGAGGCAGTTGGTGGTGCAGGAGGCGTTCGAGATCACGTGGTGCTTGGCGGCCTCGTACTTCTCGTGATTCACGCCCATGACCACCGTGATGTCCTCGTTCTTCGCCGGGGCGGAGATGATGACTTTCTTGGCGCCGGCCGTGATGTGACCGTAGGCGCTCTTGGGGTTGTCCTTGGCGGCATCGGTGAAGAGGCCGGTGGACTCGATCACGATATCAACACCCATGGCCTTCCAAGGCAGTTCGGCGGGCGACTTCGCGCTCACCACGCGGATCTCCTGGCCATTGACGACCAGAATGTCGTCCTCGGGCTTGTCGGCCGATGACTTCTTGGAGCTCACCGTTCCGGCGAAGCGACCCTGGGTGGAGTCGTATTTCACCAGGTAAGCAAGGTTGTCAGCCGGGACGATATCGCCGACCGCGACGACATTGATGTCCTTGCCGATCAGCCCCTGTTCAGCCATGGCGCGGAAGACGAGGCGGCCGATCCGGCCGAATCCATTGATTGCAACGTTCACTGGCATCTTGGTTCCTTAAGTTTCAGTTTCAGAAACGACGTCGACCCGAGACTACCGACGGGGTCTACCCCGTCAACGTGAATTCCGTTCGCTAATCCATCTCTGGGTTTGAAAAAAGACAGGTTTATGCCAAGGATCCCCACATGCGCGATAAGTCCCTGGCGTTCCTGCGGTCTCTGATCAACACCCCCAGTCCCGTTGGCCATGAAGCCCGCGGTCAGCGGGTGTGGCTCGATTATGTCAAGGCCTTCGCTGACGAAACCTATTCGGATCATTACGGGAACTGCGTCGCCGTTCTGAACAAGGGAGGGTCGCCCCGGGTGATGCTTGCCGGTCATGCCGACGAAATCGCCCTGGCGGTCAGCTATATCGACGAGGACGGGTTCATCTACGTTCGTCGACTCGGCGGCGTCGATCCGGTGGTCTCCAAAGCCCAGCGTGTCCAGGTTCACACGGAGGATGGCCCCATCCTCGGCGTGATCGGCAATGTGGCACCGCACCTGACCAAGGGGGACGGGGAGAAGAAGTATCCTCGGATCGAGGAGCTGTTCATCGACATCGGGGCCGGGTCCAGGAAGGAGGCGCAAAAACTGGTGCGCATCGGCAATCCGATCACGCTGGTGGACCAGTTCGAGTTGTTGCGCGGGGACTTGGCGATTGCCCGGGCGTTTGACAATCGCATTGGGACCTTTGCCGTCGCCGAAACGTTGCGGTTGCTGACGGAGGACGGCAAGGGACTCAAGGCCGAGATCTGTGCCGTGTCCAACATCATGGAGGAAATCGGCCTGCTCGGCGCGCGACAGATTGCCTACAGTCTGAAGCCCGATGTGGCGATTGTCGTGGATGTCACCCATGCCACGGATTATCCGACCGTCAGCAAGCAGCTTCATGGCGATATTCGCATCGGGGGCGGACCGACGCTGACGCATGGTGGAGCCAATCACCCGGAGGTGGTTCGTCGCCTTGAGAAGGTGGCGGCGGACCTTTCGATCTCGCTGCAGCACGAAGCACAATCGGCAACCTCCGGCACCGACACCGATGTGATCTTTTGGACGCGAGGTGGCATTCCCAGCGCCCTCATCTCGCTGCCGAATCGGTACATGCATTCACCGGTGGAACTCGTCAGCCTCAAGGATCTGAAGCAGATCCCGGAATTGATGGCGGGATTCTCACGAACCCTGAAGAAGGGCGAGCAATTCAAGGTGCGGATCTGAACGTGGCCAAGCGCGGATCCTTGTTGGACCGCTTTCCCAGTACCTGCCCCATGGAACCCGTCCCAGCATCGGAGGAAGTGCGTGCGATCTGCCATCGCATCGCCGCGGAGGTCACGACGTTGCATCGCGTGGTCGGGCGTATCCGCGAAGGCCCTCAACGCGCCGAGATTCTCCGTGCGCTGTTCGAGCTCACTCGCAATGTCGAGGTGGTGAAGAAGCAGACGAAGTTGCTCGACTCAGGCGAGGCGACCACGCTCACGTGATCCGGCGGCTCCGGGCGTCGGGTGTTCCTCCTCCTGGCCGGGCCGGTTGCCCGGTCATGACGGCAGGTTAGCGATCCTTCTCGGAGCGACAGAATCGGTCGAGGGCGCCGCCCAGGCCTTCGATGGCGAAGATCAGCGGATAGAGCGATTCGTAGTACCATAGCTTGGCGAAATAGAGACCAATCGGGTTGGCCTCGGGGAACTCCGCGACTTCAAGTCGATCCAGAAGCCACGCGGCACCTCGCTCGATCGCTCTTGTGGCGCCGTCGTTGGCATCCCGCCCTGCTGCCAGTCCGCGAAGAGCCAGGGAGGTCTCCTCCACGGTGGGAGGCGCCTGGGCGTCACCACCCCAGCCGCCGGATTCTCCTTGGGAATCCATTAGGAATCGCCGGCCGCTTTGGCGCATGGAGCGAACCCGTGTGTCGGAAGCGGGTTGATCGGCAAGAGCGATCAGCACCTGGCTGGTTCCGTAGACGGGATTGGCGTCATCGGCGGCGTGCTCGTTCCCGAACCATAGGGGCAACCACGCGCCGCTGGTGGCTTGCGTCCGCACCAGGAAATCCAGGGCCCGGTCGGTGGAGCGCTCCAAGGCGTGCCGGCGCTCGCCGGATAATCGGGGCGCCCACGCGGCCCATGCGCGCAGCGCATGCGCGGTCAGCTCTGGCGCGCTCCGGTCGAAAGGCAGTCGACCCCAGCCACGACAAAACGTCGGGATTCCGCCGTCTCGATTCTGGAGTTGAAGCAACCACGCCACGCCACGCTCGGCGGCGGCACGGGTCTCCCACGATTCATGATCCAAGACATCCAGAGCCAGCAACGCTCCGGCGGTGTCGTCCGCATCGGGGACCCCGCCCGGAAGATCGGTCCAGGCCCATCCTCCCGGCGCCGCTCCAGTGTACGGATGGACCTCGAGTTGCTGCTGGCCCATGAGCCACTCCAGCAGCGCGGCCCGCCCCGAGGCTGGCAGCGCGTCCCGGTCGGATCGAAGCGCCTTGACGGACAGTGTCGAAACCCAGGTCGAAAGATTGGTGTCGATGGGCCAACTGCCGTCGGGCTTCGTCGAGTTCCGTAGAAATGCCGCTGCACGGCGAGTCACCGCATGGTCCGCGGCGCCCATCGAGGCGAGACTCATGGTGACGAATGCCGTGAGGGGCGTTGCCTCCAGAAAACCTCCATTCCCGGGCTGTAGGGAGATCAAACGATGGAGAGTGGAGTCACGGGTCAGCTGGCGGAGCCAGCGGGTCCACGGCTGTGGCGAAGGCGCATGGTGGTGGATGGCCTGGCCAAGGGCGATGAGCGCCGGCATCGCGTAGCTGACCACCGGCAATTGAAGCGCGCCGAACCAGGACCGCGGGAAAACCGCCAGTTCGAATGGCAGGGGACGGACCTTCTTCCATCCGGTGGGGCCGAGTCGGCCGCTCAAAGCCAGCGTGAGGACGATAGGAACCGAGAACGTCCGATCGTCCCCATAGCGCGCTTCGATGGCGGGCACAAGGTGTTCCAATGAACCCGCGTGCCGGGTCAACCATTCGACGGCACGGGTGACGACCGGGGCGTACGTCGGTTCCGAGTCGACCGCGGCAGCTCCGAAGGCCGCCCAAACCAGGGCGGTCGTGGATAGGTTGCTCCGGCTCCGAGGCGTGTCCCCCCATCCGCCGTCATGATTGGCATGGGTCGCAAGCCAATCGAGACCCGCCCGGATCCGGGCGCCGTCGGCGGGATCACTCGGCCCGCCGCGTCGAGCGACCTCCCCCAAAGCGATCGTGGCAACGGCGGTCGACAGCGCGCTGGAGGAGAGTTCGCCGGTCCAGCGACCCGACGGCTCCAGTTGACCCACCAGGGTCTTGACGAGTCGCTGGCGGGTGATGCGGAGGCGATCGACCAAGTCGTGGTTCACAAACTGAGATGGCCGAGGGCCAGGAGTCCGTAAAAGGTGTATTCGGCGTCGAGATGATCATCGGTCCATTGACCGTGGAACCCTCCGTCCGCAGACCAAAGGGTGTCCACGAAGTCGAGGCAACGCTCGTGAATGCCGGAAGGCAGGCGGCGGTCCAAGGCGGACAGCGCGTGCAAGGCGGTGGCTGTCGAAAGCAGGTCGGGCAACGGGATTCCCGGTATGGCGACAAATCCGCCTTGGGGATGAGCCTGTGCCAGCAGCCAATCCCCGGCTTTGGGCGAGACGGGTAGGCCGAGATGGCGAATCAAGGTGACAGCTCCGGCCGTGGCATTGGTGGCTCCCGACTTCGCGCCCGGGAAGTTGCTCCAGACGCCGTCGGCGGACTCCAGGGAACGCAGACTCTGGAGGAGTTTCAAAGCATTCGGCGGCGTTTGCCCGAGATCCTGATAGGCCCCGAGCGCCACAAAGGCGCCGTAGGCGGTGCCGTGCAACAGGCGGGCATCCCCTTCGTAGCCGCCATCCGGTTTACGGTAGGATTCCAAACGTTCAAGAATTCCACGGGCATGATGAGCCGGCATGGCTTCGGGACCAATGGCGGCCCAGCACCGCGCCAGGGCGCCGAGGTGGACAAAATCCAAGCCGTCGCCGCCGCCGAAGGTCTCGAGGTAACCGACAACCGCGTCCCGCGGCACTGGACCGTCGAGAGCTTGAAGTCCGGCCAGCGTGAAGATGGTGTAATAAAGGTCGGGTTGTCCCGCACGGTTCTGGGCTCCTCCCGACGGCGTCCATTGCCGTGCCAGGAAATGTCGCACCAAATCGGTGGACTCCCCGAGCAGACGCGGGGCCAGTCGAGCGACTTGGAGAAGCTGAAGGCGAAGGCTCAAGTCGCCGCGGACACGGAAATGGGCTGAGGGGCAGGGGTCGCTGCTGCCTGGGTTGCCGCGTCGTGCTGGTGTTCCTTGCACCAGCCCTTGATTTCCACGTCGTTGAAGATCTTGCCGAGGGTGCGCCGGAGCAGCCCCTTGAGGCTGGCGTGTTCGAGCAGCACCAGCGAGCGGATGGCTTCCTCTTTGTAGCTCTCCAGAAGGTGGCGGCACCGTTCGTCGGCCTTCACGGCGCGCACCCATTCCACAATTTCCTGCGGTGTGGCCGAGCCCTCGCGCCGCCAATGACGTTCCAACGCATCGCGCACCTCGCCATTGGCCCGTTCCCTGGCGACCGCCAGGACCAGGCTCGGGCGGGTCCCCGCGGCGTCGGCGCCATCGGGCCCTTCGAGATCATCCAAGTCGTCGCGAATCTGGTAGGCAATGCCGAGCGAGCGACTGTAGGCCCCGAGCACATCCGAGACCTCTTCGTGCTTTCCGGCGAAGAGGGCGCCGAGGCGCAGAGCAACTTCGAATGCGGGCGCCGTCTTGCGACGGAAGATATCGACGACCTGAACCGGCGTCAGCGGGCCGGGCTTTCGGGTCCAGGCGAGTTCAGCGCCTTGGCCGCGGCAAAGTTCGCGCTGGGCCTCGGCCGCGACCCGCATCATCTCGGCGCGCACTTCGGGTGCCGCCTTGCAGGAGGCCAAGAGGCGATAGCCCTCCCCGATCAGCAGGTCTCCAACGTTGAGTGCCTGGGCCACCCCGTGTTCTTCATGAAGGGTTTGCTGCCCGTAGCGCAGGGCGTCGCCGTCTTCGATGTCGTCGTGAATCAGCGACGCCTTGTGGAAGCACTCCACCGCGACGGCGACTCGGCGAAGGTCATCGGGAATGACGGAATCGCCGTTGGCTGCCAGGGCCTGATAGGTGGCGACCGCGAGGAAGGGACGCCAGCGTTTGCCGGCTCGCATCAACCAATCGCGGGCGATGCGTTCGCAATCCCCCTCCGGTGTTCCCATCAACAGGTCCAACGAGGCCGGCGCAAACCAGAAATCAACTTCGTCGCGCAACGCCCCCAGATCGAGCCGCCGGGTGTGGTCCTCGGCGGTCAAGTGGATGTACTCCCATACCCAGTCGAGGTCGACATTGGTATCGATGCAATCGTCCTGCAGCAGGGGAACTGCGACTCCGGGGATGGCGGCAGCCTCCATATAAGGAAAGGCGCGCTCGAGAACACTGAGACAGCTCACCCCGACGATGGCCTCGATCTTCCCGGTTTGCACCAGGCTCATGACGATTGCGGATCCTTCCGCGACCAGGACGGCGTATCCCAGCTTCTCCGCTTCGACGGTAAGATCCTGGATGGAGCACAGCCCGCATTGCTTGCAGAGCAATCCAAACTCGTCGAAAGGCGCGGGACATTTGCTTTCCACCCGCAGGCACTTGGGCAAGAGCAGGAGCCGCCGTTCAAATGGGACGCTGGCGAGTTGTTCGCGCCACATTTCGTTGTTGATGAGGACCCCGAGGAAATCGCGGTAGATGGGGTCGCACTGCAACTGGGTCACCAGGCGATCGGCGTGCTGCGCCAGCTCCTTCATGGGAACCGGCGGCACGGGCTGAAACTCGGCGACGTAATTGCGGACCGCCTGCAGGAAGCGTTGCCGCTGAACCGTGGTGGGCGGAATGTTCTTCTTCGGCGGCCGCCATTGCTGGAGCGGTACCAGGCGGGGCAGGGCGGCAGGCAACGGTTGGGACATAGGCAAAAGGGTAGCGCCCTAGGTTAGCACGGACGGGCGACTTGTCGTGTCCGGGTTTTTCGGGGGTCGGGAAGTGAGGCCGGATTGAAGAGCTCGGGCTTTGGACTCGGCGTCGTGTTGGACGTCGCGGTAGGCGCCGAAATCCGAGAACCAGTATTTTTTTGCAAACCGGTACATCCAATGCCGTTCCGGCACCTCCTCGCCGGGCAGCCATTGACTGAAGCGAGGCTGCATGGCGTCGAGTTCGGCCAGCGCCGTGCCGCGGAGCGTGGTATCGCGCGCGCCGTGCTTGGCCACAAGGTCGCGGACCAGATCGGGACGCTCGAGCACCACGCAACCACGCGTGTGGCGCCCGGAGACTTCCCGGAAGTCACGAAGGAAGGACGAATCGCGCAAGGTCGCGAAGATCCCGCGGGAGTCCCGGACGTTCTCCACCGCGAATTGCAGAATTGGGCAGGGCTCGATGTCCCCCCGCGGACTCACATGATGGCTGATTCCGGTGACCATCGGGCACAACGCCCGCCCGTCATGGTCGTAGTACGCATCAATGATCGCGATCGGGACGCGGCTGCGCATTTCAACGACGAACTTGCGGACTCTGACCAATTGGTCGGGTCGGAGGGCGAGTTCCGGATTCATGACCGGGCCGACCGGGCGGTAGGTGTGGTACCAAACGTAGTGTACCCCGCGTCCGATGAGTTCCCGCAGCCAGGCTTCGGACAGAAGGTCGTCGATGTTGGTTTGGCACACGCTGGTGGCCACACCGGTCAGCAGGCCGGCTTCGACGCAATGTTCGAGGCCCCGCATTGTGCGGCGGAACACCTCGGGCTTGCCCCGTCGCTGGTCGCTGATGATTTCGTTGCCTTCGATCGAGATCAGCGGTGTCGCGTTGCCCAGTTGGCGCAGCCGGCGTGCGGATTTTTCCGTGATCAATTGCCCGTTGGTAAAGATCTGGAAGTAGCAATCCGGGTGTTCGGCGAGCAGATCCAGCAGTTCCGGATAGAGGAAGGGTTCGCCACCCAGGATGCCGAAGAAGGCGTTGCCCTGAGCCTTTGCCTCGCGAATGGTTCGGTTCAGGGTCGCGAGATCGATGGAGGTTCGCGGCGCCTCGACGTCCACCCAGCAACCCTGGCATCGCAGGTTGCAGGAGTTGATGATGGAGAGGTAGAGGAAGGGTGGAAAATACTCGCCACGTCGCAGTCGACGTTTGAAACGTTCGACGGACAGCATGCCTTTGAGGCCGAAATTCCACGCGAACTTCCAAAGGCAGCGCGGGGCGGCCGTTCGAAGGGTCCGGAAGGCGAGTGCGGGCAGCATGGTCAGGCGCCGGAAAGGGCTTTTTGGGCGCGGGCTTTCGCCTCTTCAGCCCGTTTTGCGATCTGTTCGGGAGACGGCAGGCTCGAAAGCACTTCCGCGGGAACGTCCGCCATGATCTCCCCCAGTTTGGTGAGGCACTTCTGCCGTTCGACCAGCGCCTTGTCCGCGTCGCGCTCTTTCCCGAATCGACTGCGTGCGCGCTCGCTTCGATCCCGAAGCAGGGCGTAGACGTCCCCGCCGAGCAGTGCCGAAATGTCGATCTTCATCTTCTCACGCTGCAGGTCGGCATCGCTCACCTGGTCGCCATTGATCGGCCCCGCCTTGTATTTGGGAAACATAATGGCGGCCTCGGGGCACACGCGCGAACAGGCCGGGCAGTGAGTCTTGCAGTTGTCCTGATGCTGAGCCTGGATCTTGCCCCGGTCGTCGACTCCGTAGACACCGAAGAGACAGAACGACAGGCATTGCATGCAGTTGGTGCAACGATCGTAATCGATGACCGGAAACCAGGGTAGCCACGAGCCTGGTTTCGCTGCCCCTGAACGCTCGCGCACCGATTCGGCAGCCTCCAGCGCCGCTTGGGCCATGGTGGGTGTCCCTGTCGTTGGAACCAAGGTTCCGTCGACGGAGGTCATCGACCCGCTTCCGGAGACGATGGCCGGAACTTCACGGTCATTCTTCCGAATGGCTGGGTGGGCCGAGGGCTGGAAGGAGACGCGATAGCCTTTCTCCAACAGCGCGCTGATGGTTTGAAACCGGTCCGTCGCCGAGATGGGTGCCTGGCCATCATCCTCGTGGAGATAAACGCAAACTTGCGAGTCGGTGAGTGCCATGGATGTTTAAGCAGCGCTGCCAGCCGAATCCGAGGCTGACGCGGATGCTGGCGTGCGGTCGAGCGGAAGATTGGGGCGAAACCCGGCGGCGAGAAGGGCGTCGGCAATTTCATCGGCACGTTGCGTCCGCATGTTCAACACCTCAGCCTGCTCCACCTCCAATGGGTGTCCCGCCGCGGCAAACAACCATTTCACGGCACGCGGATAACACGCGGCGATCTTGATCCGTCCACCCGCGGCAAGCGTTTCCAGCGCCGGATCCTTTCGAGCCGACAGCTCGCAGAGGTCGGGGACCGCCTCGAAGGGCACTTTGGAGTCGCAAAGTCGGCGCAGAACCTCGTTTTTCACGGCACCCGGCACGACCTGGGCGTAGCGGCAATGGCAGTAAAGGAGTCGCGGTGCCACCGGAGAGACCGGCGATGGGGTCGACATATCCGCGGAGGCTGAATTCATGAAAGGGTCAGTCGATCGCACCCCACGCTTCGGGGCGTTCCAGTTTCTTGAGAGCGCCGGATGCCGCGCGTTGGAGAATGGACGGGAAGTGGGTGACGGGGAGTCATGGTTGCTCTTCCGAAGGTGCCGATGCGCCTTGCTTTTCCAATATTCGATCGATGGTGGCATCCAGCAACGCGGCGTATTCCATGACGTTCATCGTCTTGGGATCGGGTTTGCCCGCCACTTGGTACATCCAGGTTTCGTGGACCTGCCGTGTTAGTATTTCCAACCCTTGGTCGAGAGCAGGGTTCCCACCCAGAAACCGGCCTTCGACGACACAATACAGGTCACTGACGGCTTTGAAGCCTTCGATGTTACCAACGATTTCGCCGGTGGAGACCCATTGCTCCGGAGCCGTTTCAAAGCGGATCTCGACCAATTCCCCCAGCATTCGCAGGGCGAACTTGGTAAGGCCGACCTGCCATACATCCGACGAATCCGCCGAAGGTGCCAGCCACGCGTGGGACGGCGTGTAGCGATGATGTTGCGGGAGATGGGCGACAAACGTCGCCCGCTTGTAAAACAAGGTGCTGCTCACGCGTCGACGCGGGTTCTCGTATCCATGATGCCGGCGCCTTTTTACGCTAGGAGAAATCTCGTCGTCCATGCGTCGTTTGGCATCCTTGCGGGGTGCACTATTTCGATCACAACGCGACTTCGCCACTGTGCGAAGTCGCGCGCAGGGCTTGGCTGGAGGCCGTGGACCGGTTTCCCGCCAACCCGGCAAGTGCGCACCGCTGGGGGGCCCGCTCCGAGCGTGCATTGGAAGAGGCACGCGAACGATTGGCGGCGCGGTTGACGGTGGATCCCCATCAGTTGCTGTGGACCTCCGGCGCCACCGAATCGAACAACCTCCTGATTCATCACGTTGCTCGTTCCGGCGAAGGGCCTGTTTGGCTTTCGGCCATCGAGCACCCGTGCGTCCTGGAGGCGGCCCGCTATTGGCTGCCCCATCGACACCACCTCATCCCTGTGACGCGCGACGGCGACCTGGATTTGAACTGGGTGGCCGACCGCCTCAAAACGGAGCGACCCGATTTGGTGGCTGTCATGGCCGCCAACAACGAAACCGGCATCCTTCCGTCCTGGCTGACCGTGGCACAGCTTTGCCGTGATCACGGTGTCGCCTTCTTCACTGATGCCGCCCAAGCCATCGGCAAATTGGACATGAAGGATTTGGCGATTGCGGACTATTTCTCCGGATGCGCCCACAAGTTTGGCGGGCCCGTCGGTGTGGGGTTCCTCAGGGCAACAGGCCCGCTCCTTCCGCTTCTGAGGGGAGGTCCACAGGAAGGTGGGCGGCGAGCCGGCACGCAAAATCTGGCGGGCGCGACGGCTTGTGTGGCCGCGCTTGAACATCGCTTGAGCAACCTCGAAGCCCTCAGCCCCGATCAGCGGGCTCTGATTCGGGATCGGTTCGAGGATCAGGTGAAGTCGGCAATCCGCGGTGTCGAAGTATTGGGCGGCGGGCGGCGGCGTTTGTGGAATACCTCCAGTCTCCTGATGCCACCGGTGGATTGCCGCCGGCGGTGGGTGGTCCGCCTCGATAAGCTGGGATTCGCCGTGTCCACCGGCTCCGCCTGTGCGAGCGGTCGAGAGACCGTTTCGCACGTGCTTCGTGCCATGGGACACGATGGTGTGGGCGAACGGATGCTCAGGATCAGCAGCGGGTGGGAGACTTCGGAGTCCGCTTGGGAAGAATTGGCCCGCGCTCTGATCGCGACCGCGGCGGAATTCGGGGTTTAGTTGGAGGCTTTCGTCTCCGAGCCCCCGAAGATGCGCTTCAGGAGATCGGTGGTCCGGGCGGCGGGGTTCTCCCGAATCGCCTTCTCCTCTTCCCCCATCTTCAGGAAGAGACCGTCCAAGGCCTTGCGAGTGACGTAGGCGTTCAAATCCAATGCCTCCGGGCTTGCCGTGCGTCCCCACCATTTCGTGAGCGAGGTACTGCCCAAGGCCTCCGTCATGCGCGTGTAATTTGAGGTAACACCCACGGATTGCGTGGCGTTTTGGACAATGGGAAGCAGGCGCTCCTGGAGCTGGGTCTGCGTCGTTCGCCGGAAGAACTCGGTGGCCGCCGTTGGAGAACCCTTCACAATGGACTTGGCGTCATCGATGGTCATCTGGCGCACCGCCCCGGAAAGGACCTCAGCCGACTCCGGCACGGCTTTCTCCGCGGCACGGTTCATGGCGAGGATGAAATCATCTGCGAACTTGTCCTGGCCCAAGGTGCGCAGGCCCTTCTCAACTTTGCGAAGATTGTCAGGAATGGGAATGCGGACCTTCTGGTCCGCGAGGAATCCATCGGCTTTGCCGAGGCTGGCGATCGCCGACTGTATCCCGTTCGCCAGAGCCTCCTTCAGGCCGGTGGCAATCTGGTCCTCGGAAAGCTCCAGCAACGCGGAGGCCTCGGCGCTTTTCTTCAGCCCGATGCGTTCCCAGAAGTCGGCGGCGGAAAGACCGAGCCCGGAGGGCAAACCTGCCAACAGGGCCACCAAGATGACCATCAGAAGCGGTGAGGAAGAGGGGTTCGTTGGCATGGGCGTCTTGGGATGACCTTCCGTGGGTCGGAACTGGGAGGTGATGGTGGGCGATGAGGGATTCGAACCCCCGACCAACTCCGTGTAAAGGAGCTGCGCTAGCCACTGCGCCAATCGCCCACGCAACCTTGTCCAAGCAAGCCGCGAGGCGGAAGCATTGGCAATCGCATTTTCCAGATTCGTGGGGGCGCAGCTTCGAGTTGTCGCGTGGGCGGCACTCCATTTTCGGCCCGGCATCGCGGTGCTGGGAAAGCGGTGGAGGGCTACCGTATCAGTCCACGACGCTTCGCGACGAACACAGCGGGGGAGTCCGTCAGGTCTTGGAGTGCGCCAGGCCTCTGGTGCTTTGGGCACGGAATTCGGCGAGAGCAGGGAATCAATCCGTTTGCCTCGACGCCCACCGCGATTACAGTCGGCGCGCGTATGGCGGATCAATCGACTTCCAATTTGGCTTGGTTAGCGTTCGCGCTTCTCACGGTGGCGTCGTGGGGCGTGTACGGGATTTTTCTCCACACCGGCCAAGTGGCGATGGGCGATCCGATTCATGGACGCTACAAGGCATTTCTGTTTGTGGGCATCGCCTATTTTCTCACGGCGGTGTTGGCGCCTGCAGCCATGCTTTGGATGAAGGGCGCGTCCTGGGTATTTCCCGCGAAAGGCGCCTGGTGGTCCTTGATCGCGGGCATTGTGGGAGCGGTGGGTGCGTTTGGCGTGCTATTGGCATTCGGAGCCAAAGGGACTCCCGCAGCGGTGATGTCGATCGTTTTTGCGGGGGCCCCCGTGGTCAACGCCGTCGTTTCGGTCGTGCTCCATCCGCCGGCGGGTGGTTGGGGGACCATCCGTCCGCAGTTTTATCTGGGTATCGCCCTCGCCGCGATCGGCGGGTGCATGGTGACCTACTTCAAACCACCGCCGGCACCGGTAAAGCCTGGGAGCGCCGCTCGCGCCACACCGCCTGCGGTGGGCAAACCCATCTGACGGATTCGCTGGATTCGACGTTCGGTTCCCACCGTTGTTGTGGCCTCAGGTGAACTAACTTCACTGGAGCACCATCAGACTTCGCGTTTGCGCGGATTGGTGGCGCTCCTGGCGGAATCGAATGCGTTCTATCGGGAGCGATGGGCGAAGGCCGGAATCAGCGCACAGGTCGCCGATCTTGCGGATTTTAAGGCGCGATTCCCCTTCACGCGGAAACACGACTTGGTAGCGAACCAGGCGGAGAATCCGCCGTATGGCACGAACCTGACTTTCCCATTGCAGCGTTACACGCGGTGTCATGGAACGAGCGGGTCGACGGGCCGACCGCTGCGTTGGCTCGACACGCCGGACAGCTGGCAGTGGATGCTCAATCACTGGCGGCGGGTGTATGAAGCCGCCGGGGTGACGTCGGCCGATCGCGTCTTCTTCGCGTTTTCCTTCGGACCGTTCCTGGGTTTCTGGACGGCGTTCGACGCGGCGCAGCAGTTGGGTTGCCTGTGTTTACCGGGCGGGGGACTCACCAGCCTTGCCCGGGTGCGCTCGATATTGGATCAGAAGGCGACGGTATTGTGCTGCACGCCCACTTACGCACTTCATTTGGCGGAGGTTGCCGCACTGGAAGGTGTCGACCTGAGGGCCAGTTCGGTTCGTCGGATCCTGGTTGCGGGAGAGCCCGGGGGCAGCATCCCTGCGACGCGCCGGCGATTGGAACAGGCGTGGCAGGGCGCCACTGTGCATGATCACCACGGGATGACGGAAGTGGGGCCTGTTTCCTACCAATGCCCCAAGCATCCGGCGGTCCTTCACGTGATTGAGACTTCCTACCTGGCGGAGATTCTGGAGGTTAGGACGGCGCATGCGACGGGTCCCGGAGAGGTGGGTGAACTGATCCTGACCACTCTGGGGCGCGAGGGCTCCCCGCTGATTCGTTATCGCACGGGCGACCTGGTGCGGGCGCCGCAGCAGCGCGGCTGTTGTGACTGTGGGAGTTGGGATCTGGCCTTAGCCGGGGGCATTCTGGGGCGCACCGACGACATGGTGGTCATTCGCGGTGTGAATGTTTTTCCAGCGGCAGTGGACGAAGTCATCCGCGAGACCGGCGGAGTGGCGGAGTACCGGGCCGAGGTCCAATCGAACGGAGCACTGCTGGAACTCAAGGTCACCATCGAACCCGAGACGGGAATCGCAGCGGAAGATGCGGAAGCAACGGCGCGGCGATTGGAATCCGCATTCCAGACCCGTCTGGCGCTGCGCATCCCGGTCCTCGTGGTCGAGACCGGATCGCTGCCGCGATTCGAGATGAAAGCGCGACGCTGGATCCAAACGTCGACGCCGGGGGAAACCTCCTCGTAGAGTGCCGGTCGAAGGTCGGCTTCAACCTGGGGCACCGGGGAGGAATTCTGGAATGCCTCCGGGATGGGAAAAGGGCAACGGCAGCGGTGCCCGGCACCGTCAAGAAAAGCGCGCGTTGAACCCATCGATGATAATCTGCCGAAAGGAAGGATTGCATCCTTGGACAGACGCATTAAAAGCTTGGCGAATTTGACGCCGTTCAGGCGTCGAAGGCGAGAGATGTAGGTCCGATGACGAACCAGACACCCGAAACCGTGCCCTTCCAGGCCCGTTGGCACGGAACTCCACCCAAGCAGGGCCTTTACGATCCGCAGTTCGAGCATGACGCCTGTGGCGTCGGTTTCGTGGTTAATATCAAGGGACGCAAATCCCACGAAATCGTCCAGCAAGGCTTGCAGGTGCTCGTCAACCTGGACCATCGCGGCGCATGTGGCTGCGAGGCAAATACCGGGGACGGTGCGGGGATTCTCATGCAGATCCCGCACGCCTTCTTTGCCCGGACGGCTACCGAGAACGGATTCGACCTGCCCGAATCCGGTCAGTACGGCGTGGCCATGGTCTTCCTGCCGCGCGACGCCAAGAGCCGCCGGTATTGCGAGCGGGTCTTCGAACGCATTGTTCGCGAGGAAGGGCAGAAAGTCCTCGGCTGGCGGACCGTGCCGACGGACAACTCGATGATCGGCGCCACCGCCAAAGCGACGGAGCCGATGTTCCGGCAATGCTTCATCGGCCGGAACCGCCGTATCACCGATGATCAGGCCTTCGAGCGGCGCCTGTTCATCATTCGCAAGCGCGCCTACCTGGAAGTCCGGAATGCCGGCGAGCCGGGCACCCACTTCTGGTACGTGGCCAGCCTCTCGTGCCGCACCATCGCCTACAAAGGCATGCTGATGCCGGCGCAAGTCGACCAGTATTTCCCCGACCTGCGGGCCGCGGACATGGAAAGCGGCCTGGCGCTGGTGCATTCGCGGTTTTCCACCAACACGTTTCCCAGCTGGGAACGCGCGCACCCCTACCGCTACCTGGCGCACAACGGTGAGATCAACACCCTGCGCGGCAACATCAACTGGATGCATGCCCGTCAGGCGATGTTCGAGAGCGAAGCGTTGGGTGACCGGAACGAGATCAAGAAGATCCTCCCGATCATCAATCCCAACGGCTCCGACTCGGCCATGTTCGACAACTGCCTGGAACTCCTCGTCCTCAGCGGGCGCAGTCTGCCGCACGCGATGATGATGATGATTCCCGAGCCGTGGGTCGGACATGAGAGCATGAGCGACGAACGCAAGGCGTTCTATGAGTATCATTCATGCCTGATGGAGCCGTGGGATGGGCCGGCGTCGGTGGCGTTCACCAACGGGCTCCAGATCGGTGCCTGTCTCGACCGCAATGGACTGCGGCCTTCCCGGTTCTACGTGACCCACGACGACCTGGTGGTGATGGCTTCGGAGGCCGGCGTGTTGGAATTCGCGCCGGAACGCGTCAAGCAGAAGGGCCGCTTGCAGCCAGGCCGGATGTTCCTGATCGACACCGAGCAAGGGCGCATCATCGGCGACGACGAGATCAAAGACTCGATCTGCCGGGCTCAGCCCTACCGCGAGTGGATCAACAAGTACATGGTGGATCTCGGGGCGCTGCCGGCGGCCCCGGTCGTTGCGGTCCCCGACCACGACACCATGCTGCAGCGCCAGATGGCGTTCGGCTACACCTTCGAGGAGTTGCGTGTGCTGATGGTGCCGATGGCGCGGGACGGAGTGGAGGCGATCGGTTCCATGGGAACCGACACGCCGTTGGCGGTGCTCTCCGACCGGCCGCAACTGCTGTACAACTACTTCAAGCAGTTGTTCGCCCAGGTGACCAATCCACCGGTCGACTGCATCCGCGAGGAGATCATCTTCTCGACCGAGACGACGATCGGGGCGGAGCGGAACCTGCTGAATCCGGAACCTCGCAGTTGCCAGTTGATCGAGCTGAAGAGCCCGATTCTGACAAACGAGGAGTTCGCGAAACTCAAGTACCTCAACCACCCGGCATTCAGTTCGGTGACGCTGCCGATCCTGTTCAAGGCCGCGGACGGCGCCGCCGGCATGGAGCGGGCATTGGACGATTTGTTCGAGGCGGCCAACAAGGCGATCGAGGATGGCTTCAATGTCATCATCCTTTCCGATCGCGGCATCAACCAGGAGATGGCGCCGATCCCGGCGTTGCTGGCGGTGGCGGGATTGCACCATCACCTGATCCGCGAGGGGACGCGGACGCGCGTGGGCCTGGTTCTCGAATCGGCGGAGCCGCGCGAAGTGCATCACTTCTCGCTGCTCATCGGTTTTGGCTGCGGAGCCATCAATCCGTACCTCGCCTACGAGACCCTGGACGACATGATTCGCCAGGGCCTGCTCAAGGACACCGACCATAAGACCGCGGTGAAGAACTTCACCAAGGCGGTGACCAAGGGCGTGGTGAAGGTCATTTCGAAGATGGGCATCTCGACGATCCAATCCTACCGCGGCGCGCAGATCTTCGAGGCCATCGGATTGAGCAACGCGGTGATCGATAAGTACTTCACCTGGACCGCATCGCGGGTGGGCGGCATCGGCATTGAACAGATCACCAAGGAAGTGATGGCGCGGCATTCCCATGCCTTCCCCGCACGTCCGGTGAACGGGCATACCCTCGACGTGGGAGGACAGTACCAATGGCGTGCGGACGGGGAATTGCACCTGTTCAACCCGCAAACGGTTCACAAGCTGCAGAAGGCCGTGCGCACCGGGAGTTATTCCGTGTTCAAGGAATACTCGAAACTGGTCGACGACCAACTGCGCGACCAATACACGCTGCGCGGATTGCTCGACCTGAAGGCGGCGACACCGGTTCCGATCGAAGAGGTGGAATCCGTGGAGACCATCATGAAGCGCTTCAAGTCTGGCGCCATGAGCTACGGTTCCATCAGCCAGGAGGCGCACGAGACCCTGGCGATCGCCATGAACCGGATCGGCGGAAAGTCGAACACCGGCGAAGGTGGCGAGGATCCGGCGCGCTACAGTTGGACCAATGAACTCGGGGACTCGAAGAATTCCGCCATCAAGCAGGTGGCCTCGGGACGATTCGGAGTCACCAGCCTCTACCTGACCAACGCGCGCGAGCTGCAAATCAAAATGGCGCAGGGCGCCAAGCCTGGCGAAGGTGGACAATTGCCGGGCGGCAAGGTGTATCCCTGGATCGCCAAGGTGCGCCATTCCACTCCCGGCGTGGGCCTTATCTCGCCTCCGCCGCACCATGATATCTATTCCATCGAGGATCTCGCCGAGTTGATCCACGACCTCAAGAATTCGAACCGCCGCGCGCGAATCAGCGTGAAGCTGGTGGCCGAAGTGGGGGTCGGCACCATCGCGGCAGGTGTCGCCAAAGCGCATGCCGACGTGGTGTTGATCTCCGGGTTTGACGGGGGCACGGGCGCATCGCCCCAAACCTCGATCAAACACGCCGGAATCCCGTGGGAACTCGGTCTGGCCGAAACCCATCAGACGCTGGTGCTCAACAACCTGCGGTCCCGCATCGTGGTGGAGACCGACGGGCAGTTGAAGACCGGGCGCGACGTGGTGATCGCGGCGTTGCTGGGCGCCGAGGAATTCGGTTTTGCCACGGCTCCGCTGGTGGCCATGGGCTGCATCATGATGCGGGTGTGTCATCTGAACACCTGTCCCGTGGGCGTGGCGACGCAGGATCCACGGTTGCGCAAGAACTTCGTGGGCCGACCGGAAGACGTGGTGCATTTCATGCACTTCATCGCCCAGGAGGTCCGGGAATGGATGGCGAAACTAGGCTTCCGATCGTTCAACGAGATGATCGGACGCGTCGACCGCATCGAGCCGCGGAAGGCGATCGACCACTGGAAGGCCAAGGGAATCGACTTCTCGAACATCCTCTATTCACCGGATGTACCGGCGGACGTGGGGCGTTACTGCCAGATGGAACAGGACCACGGCCTCGACAAGTCCCTCGACGTGACGACGCTCCTGGACCTGTGTCGTCCGGCCATCGAACGCAAGGAGCGGGTCGTGGCGGAGGTGCCCATCCGCAACGTGAACCGCGTGGTCGGAACCATCGTGGGCAGCGAAGTGACGCGTGCCCATGGCGTGGCCGGACTGCCGGAAGACACGATCTCCATCCGGTTCAAGGGAAGCGCGGGTCAGAGCTTCGGGGCGTTCGTGCCGCCGGGCCTGACGTTTCAACTGGAGGGCGATGCCAATGATTACTTCGGCAAGGGACTCAGCGGCGGCAAGTTGGTGATTTATCCGCCGGTCGGTTCCACCTATGTGGCCGAGGAGAACATCATCATCGGCAATGTCGCCTTCTACGGTGCGACAGCCGGCGAGGCCTATGTGCGCGGCATGGCGGGCGAACGATTCTGCGTCCGCAATTCCGGTGTGAATGCGGTGGTGGAAGCCGTGGGCGATCACGGGTGCGAGTACATGACCGGCGGGCGGGTGGTGATTCTGGGCGCCACCGGTCGCAACTTCGCGGCCGGCATGTCCGGGGGCGTTGCCTATGTCCTCGACGAACGGGGTGACTTCCCGGTGCGCTGCAACAAATCGATGGTGGACCTCGAGAAGCTGGAGGATGCGGAGGAAATCGCCGAGATCCGGCGGATGATCGAGCGCCACGTGGAATACACGCGAAGCCAGCGCGGGGCTACGGTCTTGTCGCATTGGGACGCCATGGTGCCGCGGTTCGTGAAGGTCATGCCGCGCGATTTCAAGCGCGTGCTCAAATCCCTGAGAAACGCGGAAGCGCGGGGTCTGTCCGGAGAAGAGGCGGCCCGTGTGGCTTTTGAGGAGAACGCGCGCGACGCGTCACGACTCGGCGGCGGTTGAGGCTGCCGGAATCACCGTTCACCAACTTTCAATCGGATAGAGAAGAGAGATAAGCATGGGAAAGCCGACAGGATTCCTCGAGTACGTTCGCGAGTTGCCCTTGGACCGTCCCGCCTTGGAGCGGATCAAGGATTGGAACGAGTTCCACGACCACATGCCGGAGGACAAGCTGCGCACGCAGGCTGCGCGCTGCATGGATTGCGGGGTTCCGTTCTGTCACACCGGCACGCTGTTGTCCGGCATGGCATCCGGATGTCCGATCAACAATCTCATCCCGGAGTGGAATGACCTGGTGTACCGCGGCCTTTGGCGCGAAGCGCTGGACCGCCTGCATCGGACCAACAACTTCCCCGAGTTCACGGGGCGGGTTTGTCCCGCGCCATGCGAAGGGTCGTGCGTTCTGGGGATTAACGCTCCGCCCGTCACGATCAAGAACATGGAATGTTCCATTATCGACCGTGGCTGGGAGGAAGGCTGGGTCTTGCCCGAACCTCCAAAGAAACGAACCGGGAAGAAAGTCGCGGTGATCGGGTCCGGACCGGCGGGGCTGTCCGCCGCCGCACAGCTCAACAAGGCGGGGCATTGGGTCACCGTCTATGAGCGGGCGGACCGACCTGGCGGACTGCTGATGTACGGCATTCCGAACATGAAGCTCGACAAGAAGGAGGTCGTGCTCCGCCGTTTGGATCTGCTGTCCAAAGAGGGCATCGAATTCGTCTGCAACACCGAGATTGGGCGGGATCTTCCGGCCAAGCAGTTGATGGACGATTTCGACGCCATCGTGCTCTGCACTGGGGCCACCAAGCCGCGCGACCTGCCCATCGAAGGGCGCTCGCTCCAGGGGATTCATTTCGCGATGGAATTCCTGACGGCGAACACCCGGGGAGTGATCGAGGGTGATTTCAATGGCAACCACATCTCCGCCGCCGGCAAGGATGTCATTGTCATCGGCGGTGGCGATACGGGAACGGACTGCGTCGGCACCTCCCTGCGGCATGGCTGCCGAAGTCTGGTGCAGGTGGAGATCCTTCCCAAGCCGCCGGCCGAGCGGGCCGCGGATAATCCCTGGCCCGAATGGCCCAAGGTTTACAAGATGGACTACGGGCAGGAGGAGGCGGCGGCGAAGTTCGGTGCCGATCCCCGCGTCTATCTTACCACGGCGAAGAAGTTTCTAGCCGACGATCAGGGGCGGGTGAGTGGCGTGCACCTGGTGAACATCACCTGGAAGCGCAACGACAAGGGGGCTTTCGTTCCCGAGGAAGTCGCGGGCAGTGACAAGGTTCTGCCAGCCCAACTGGTCCTCCTGGCCATGGGTTTTCTTGGACCCGAACAACCGTTGCTCGAACAACTCGGGGTCGAACGGGATCCGCGTTCCAATGTGCGCGCCGATTACGGCAAGTATCAGACCAGCCTTCCCAAGGTGTTCGCCGCTGGCGACTGCCGCCGGGGGCAGAGTCTGGTGGTGTGGGCCTTCAATGAAGGCCGCGGCGCCGCTCGGGAATGTGATCGTTGGCTGATGGGTGCCACGGATCTGCCCTGAGGCCCTGCCCGTACTCGGAGGAGGATCGCGCGGCGCCGGGACACGGCGGCCGCGCCGCCGTCACGCGCCACGTCTTGTGCTCGCAGCGACGCGGACCGTGCAACCCATGGGAGAGGCCTCCCTGGCGTGCACCCATGCGGACCGCGAACGAGTCCACTCCTGTTCAATCCTCCGCCCGAATCACTGCCGGAGCCGGTAGAAGCGATAATTCCCGAAAGGGGAGATCGGTTCGATGAAGTCGGCTTCTCCCGTGGCCAGGCTGACTGCGCCGATGGAAGCCCAGGACACCAAGTCCAGGCTGGCCTCGACGAAGACGCTGCGTTGCGAAGGAGTTCCGCTGCAGGCCAGGACAGTGGAGCCATCGGGACGGCGTTGAATGGATCGGATGGCCAGAAACGATCCGAGAACAGAGGGGCGTTGGGTGCGGTAGAACCGTTGGCCGCTCACGGCATTGGTGTCGTGAAACGAGGCAAGGCCGTTGGTGCCAAAGCGCACGGTACCCAGGACCGTCCAGAGTGCCCGATCCTGAGACGCTTCGACGATATGCTGGGTATTGGTGGGGCCGAATAGGCTGAGCAGGGCGCCGCCATTGGTGGCCTGCGCGATGCTTTGGAAGAAGACCGTTGAACCCGGGAACGCCGAGGCACGGGTCCGGTAGAATTGGTTGGTGCCGGAAAAGGCGAAAGGCGCGCGGAAGGTCGCGGCATTGGTGGTCAGGAGGCTGACGCTTCCGATGGTATGCCAAGCGTCGTTATCGAACGAATGCTCGAGCAATTGTTCGCTGCCCACCGGGCCGGTGACGCGAATCACCATGCGACCATCCCCGCCGGTGGCGGCGGCAAGGGTGACTGGCGGGTTGGGCAGGCCTTCGAATTGGGCGGCGAAGCTGGCGGATTTACCCGCCTCCAGGAGGTAAAGACGCCAACGTGTCGGTTCCTTGACCCAATAGTCCTTGAAGCTGCGTCCGACCACCGGCGGGTGGTAGACCTGTAGTCCCGCACGTTGGCCGGGTTGATTGCCGATGCCGAGAAACTCAACCGTCCACATCACACGATTCGGAACCGGGATGGAGAGGTCGACCACGCGGACCGCCTGGACACCGGGGCGGAGTTCGATATCGGGACTTTGGAAGAGCAAGTCGCCAGGCGGCGGGATCTGGGGTTCAGGAGCTGGGGGCAGGGGGCCGTTGGCGCGGTAGAGGCGGAATCGGGCCTGGGCATTGGCTGGCAAGGCCGCTTCGCCGAAGACCTGGAACGCCATCGTGGTGACCACCCGGGCCGAGCCGCCGAAGTCGATTTCGTCGCCAAACTCCTCGGTGCGCGAGAGAAACAGGTTCAGGTCGTTTTTGGAGTTGTCATAGATCAACTCGGCGCGAGCGGGGCGGTGGAGGAGCGCGCTGGCCAGGGTAAGGACCATCCAGAACCATGGCAAAACCGGATGGTTGCGATGAACGCGTGGCATAAGAAATTGCGGGAACGATGCCTTTCCCCGGCTTTGGCGCCAGTCCGAATTAGGCAAAAAAATACAGTCCCTGGAGGGAAATCCGTTGCTCGCGGCGCAATGGCTCGATAGGTCAGGCTGGAACGCGCGTTTCTGATCGTGATCCGACACTTGATCCTGAGGCTCTGGGCGCTGTTGCCGGTGCTCTTCCTGGTTTCGCTCCTGGCCTTTGTGCTGGTGCGCTGGGCGCCGGGTGGACCTTTCGATCGCGACCGGGCCCAAGCATCGCCGGAACTCGAGCGGGCGTTGAGGGAACGCTATCATCTTGATGAGCCGGTGTGGCGACAGTTCGGCAGATTCGTCGCCGGGGCGCTGCAAGGGGACCTGGGGCCGTCGTTGCGATATCGGAGTCATCGTGTTCAAGAGATCATCATCCAAGGGATGCCCGTCTCAGCGGTGCTGGGGATACTGGCATTCCTGGCAGCCATTGCGGTGGGGCTGCCACTCGGACTGGTGGGAGCCATTCAACGCGGGGGTTTTTGGGATTGGGGCAGCAGCCTGGTGGCGTTTCTCGCCTTGTGCATTCCGGCCTTCGTGGCAGGTCCGCTCCTGATTCTGATGTTTGCGGTCCGGTGGGAGCTGTTTCCGGTTGCCTTGTGGGGAGGACCCGAACATTGGGTGCTGCCAGTGGCGACGTTGGGAATCTTCTATGGGGGTCGGGTGGCCCGCTTGGTGCGGGAAGGAATGACCGACGCCTTGCAGGCGGCGTGCATTCGGACGGCGCGGGCGAAGGGAGTGAGCGAGATGAACATCCTGTTGCGGCACGCGCTGCCGATGGGAGTCCTTCCCTTGATCACCTACTCGGGCCCGTTGCTGGCCGATCTTCTGACCGGCTCGTTCGTGGTGGAGAGCCTGTTTCAACTCCCGGGATTGGGAACCTTGACGGTGAACAGTGCTCTCAATCGTGATTATCCACTGATCGTCGGGCTGGTGCTGGTCTACGCCGCCTTGTTGTTGCTTCTCAACCTCTTGGCGGATCTCGCCCATGCCTGGATCGATCCGCGTATCCGCCATGACTAGGCAGGTCATCTCTACGTTATCGGCGGATGCCCGGCCCCGATTGACCCCCTTTCGTCGGGCGACTCACCGATTCCTTGGCAACCGGGCGGGAATGATCGGGGCCGTGCTCGCCCTGGGGCTCGGCGCCTTGATCTTTTCGTCGCCGATTTGGTGGCCGACCGATCCCAACCAGCTGTCCGAGGCCCAATTCGCGGCACCCTCAGCCCAACACTGGCTCGGCACCGATGCCAACGGACGGGATGTCCTGGCGCGGGTTTGCGCCGGGGCGCGGGTCAGCCTCTGGGTGGGATTTGCTGGCGCCTTGGTGAGTCTGGGGATCGGGGTGACCTGGGGGGCGGTGGCGGGTTATGCGGGCGGTCGAGTCGACGCCGTGATGATGCGCTGTGTCGACGTCCTGTACTCACTCCCGTCGGTGATCTTCTTCATCGTTGTTCTGACAGCCCTGGCGGATGGGGTGAAGGCATGGGCGTCGGGATGGTTCGGAGCGGTGGGCGAATCCATGGCGCCGGTGGCCCTGCTGGTACTGGGGCTCGGTTCGATCTCTTGGTTGACGATGTCCCGCATTGTTCGCGCGCAGGTGCGATCCTTGAGAGCACAGCCGTTTGTGGAAGCCAGCCGGTCCCTGGGTGCCGGTCATGGTCGCCTTCTGATCCGGCACGTCCTGCGAAACACCACGGGGGTGATCGTCGCCTATTGGACGCTGACGATTCCGACGATCCTGTTGGCGGAGTCCTTCCTGAGTTATCTGGGGCTGGGCATTCAACCGCCACGGGCCAGTCTGGGGTCCCTGCTGGCGGATGGAGCCGGACAGATCAACGCCGTACGATCTTATGCGTGGTTGTTGTTGGGCCCGGGAGGTGTCTTGGTGACGCTTCTCCTGGCGCTGGGATTCGCCGGTGACGCTTTGAGAGACGCGCTGGTCCCGCAGGATCGTCGGTCTTGATGCAGGAATCGTTTGACGGTGCTTGCACCGCTTACCTACGGTGCGGGCCTTATGACCGTTCGGTACTTCCGTGGCACCCTGTCCGTGCTGGGCGCTGGGATACTGGCCGCATCGGGCTGCAAACCCGCAGCCAATCAGCCGACGGCGGCCGGGGGACCGTCGGCGGGAGCCGGCCCCGTGATGCAGGTGGTCGCGGTGTCCGCAACGCGCCAACCCGTGCAGGAATCCTTGTCGTTGGTTGGCTCCATAGCCGCCAACGAACAAGTCGAGATCAAGTCCGAGGCCGACGGCTTCGTTGAGACCATCAAGTTCAACGAGGGAGAAGAAGTCGCGAAGGGAGCGCTTTTGGTGACCCTCGATGAGACCCGGCTCCAGGCGGCGTTGGAGGAGGCCGAGGCGGCTCTCAAGTTGAGTCAGCAGACCTATGATCGCGCGAAGGAGTTGCTGTCATCGAGGTTGGTTTCGCAACAGGAGTATGACCAGGCGGCGTCGCGTTTGGCGGCGGATGAGGCCGCCGTCAGCGGCCGACGGCGGGCGCTGAAGGAGGCACGGGTCATCGCGCCCTTCAAAGGAGTGGTAGGCGCGCGTCAGATCAGCCCCGGTCAGTTGGTGACCCGGGCAACCACATTGACGTGGCTGGTGGATCTGGATCCGGTGAAGGTCGAGTTCAACGTGCCGGAGCGCTTTCTCAGCCAAGTCCAGGTGGGGCAGGAGATTCAGGTCAATGTCGCCGCCTGGCCCGGGCGCGCCTTTCGCGGCAAGGTTTTCTTTGTCGCGCCCTTCGTGGATCCGGCAACGCGCACCCTGTTGGTGAAGGCGGAGATTCCGAATCCGGATCGTCAATTGAAGCCGGGCATGTTCGCCAACCTGGATCTCACCTTGCAGGTGCGGGACAACGCGGTGGTGATTCCCGAGGCGGCGCTCAGCCAGATCCTTGATGACAACCGCGCGGTGGTGATGGTGGTGAATGGGGACGATACCGTGGCCGCGCGTCCGGTGAAGGTGGGGTTGCGTATGCGCGGCAGCTTGGAGGTGACGGAGGGACTGCAGGGGTCCGAGCGGGTCATCGTCGAGGGTCTGCAGAAGATTGGTCCGGGCATGAAGGTCAAGCTGGCGGGACCCGAATCTGCGGCGCCGTACGCGCCGCAGAAGAGCTGAAAGGTCCAGCATGCAGCTACCCGAGATCTGCATTCGCCGGCCGGTGTTCGCCACGATGATGAATCTGGCGCTGGTGCTGTTTGGGCTGATCGGGCTGAGCCGCCTGCCGGTGCGGGAACTGCCCGACATTGATCCGCCGATTGTCAGCGTCACCACGATTTATCCGGGAGCTGCGGCCAGCGTGATGGAGACCGAGGTGACGGAACGCCTCGAGGACGCCATCAACACGATTGAAGGCATCAAGACCCTGACCAGTCAGAGCCGCGAGCAGGTGAGTTCCATCACCATTGAGTTCAATCTCTCCCGGCCCATCGAGGTGGCGACCCAGGACGTGCGGGATCGTGTGGCCGGTGTCCGCGGCAGTTTGCCCGAGGACATCCTGGAACCGATCGTGGCCAAGCAGGATGCGGACGCGCGCCCGATGCTGTGGATCGGGATGAACAGCCTGCGCCTGACGCCATTGGAGATGACCACCCTGGCGGAGAAGCAGATCAAGAACCGCCTCCAAACAGTCCCCGGCGTGTCCTCGATCATGATCGGCGGCGAGCAACGGTTTGCCATGCGACTGTGGCTCGACGCCGAAAAGATGGCAGCCCACCAGGTCACGGTGCTCGACGTTCAACGGGCCTTGCGCCAACAGAATGTCGATCTGCCGAGTGGCCGCGTCGAGAACCTGGATCGGGAAATGACGATCCAGACGCAGGGTGAATTAAAGTCTGTCGAGGAGTTCAACCGCCTGGTCATCGCGAGGTCGGGCGACCGCATCGTACGGTTGCGGGACATTGGTCAGGCCCGGGAGGGTGTTGAGGATGAACGGACGCGAGCGCGGCAGCTGGCGAGGCCCTGCATTTTTCTGGGAGTGATCAAGAACTCGAAGGCCAACACGGTGGAGGTGGCCAAGGGGATCAAGAAGGAGATGGCGGCGATACGGCCGACCCTGCCGCCGGGGGTGGAAATGAACGTCGCGTACGACGAATCCGTGTACGTCGATCGCGCGATCAGCGAGGTATGGGAATCGCTGGCGATCGCCTTCGGGTTGGTGGTGGTGGTCATTTACGTCTTTCTTCACAACTTCCGGGCCACGCTGATTCCAACCGTGGCGATCCCGGTGTCGATCATCGCAAATTTTGTGGTGATGTATTGGCTGGGGTTCTCCGTGAACATCCTGACCATGCTGGCACTGGTGCTGGCTATCGGCGTGGTGGTGGATGATGCGATCGTGGTGCTGGAGAACATCCATCGCCACATCGAGGAAGGGGAGACGCCGATGCAGGCGGCGTTCAAGGGCATGAAGGAGATCACCTTTGCGGTGATCGCCACCACCGTGGCCCTGGTGGCGGTATTCACGCCGCTGGCGTTTCAGACCAGCACCACCGGACGATTGTTCGTCGAGTTCGCCATTGCCATCGCCGGGTCGGTACTGATCTCCGCCTTCGTCGCACTCACGCTGACCCCCATGATGTCGGCCCGAATTCTGAAGCGCGTGGAAAGGAAACCGGGCAGCTTGGTGCGGGCGTTCGAGGCGGGAATGCACGCGGTGTCGGGCCTGTACGAACGCTCCCTCCAGCGGATGCTGGGATCCGGCGTTGCCGTCCGTCTATTGGGCACGGCCGTCATCGGTGTGCTGGTCGTGGCGGGCACCGGCTGGCTCTACACGCAGCTCGAGGGGGATTTTCTACCCGAGGAAGACAAAGGCCGACTGTTTTGCTTCGTCGTGGCGCCGGAAGGATCCACCCCAGACTACACCGACCGCATGGTGAAGGAGATGGAAGGAATTCTCGCCGAGGTTCCGGAGGTGGAGCTTTATGGGGCGATCGTGGCTCCTGGGTTTTCCGGACCCGGACAAGGCAATAGCGGCATCGTCTTCGTCAAGCTCAAGGACGAGCGGGAGCGATCGGTTCAGGAAGTGGTGAATGCGCCCGACGGGGTTCGCGCCCGCTTCTTTCGGGAGGTGGAAGGGGCCATCGCCATTCCCAACATTCCGAAGGCCATCGATCGGAGCTTCAGTTCGCCATTCCAATTGGTGATCCAGGGCAACGACCTGGAATCGCTGAATCGCGAGGCGGCGAAGTTGGTGAACAAACTGCGGGCGACGCCCTTTCTGCAAAATGTGCAGTCCTCCTTCCAGGTCAACAAACCGGAGCTGCGCCTTTCGATCGATCGCGACCGCGCCTCGGCGTTGGGACTGTCGGTGGAGGATGTCTCCCGCACCCTGCAGATTTTGTTTGGCGGTTTGGACCTTTCCAAGATCAAGCGGGACGGCAAGGAGTATGATGTGATCGCGCAATTGGAACGCGTCTCGCGGGGAACGCCGCAGGATCTGGATCGGTTGTATGTGCGCAATGCCGAGGGACGCCTGATCCAGTTGAGCTCGGTGGTGAACCGGGAGGTGGGAGTCTCGCCCAATCGCATCGAGCGTTTCAACCGGCTGCGCAGCGCCACCATTTCTGCCACGCCGGTCGGGGTGACGATGGGTACCGCCGTGGATCGGGTGGAAGCGATGCTTAAAACGGAACTGAGCGACGGCTTCTTGTACACCTGGTACGGTGAGTCCCGGGATCTGAAGGACGCCGGCGACGAGATTGCCTGGGTCATCGCACTGGCGTTGGTGATCGTGTTCATGGTTTTGGCTTCGCAATTCGAGAGCCTGATTCATCCCTTCACGGTGATGTTGACGGTTCCCCTGGCGGCGATTGGTGCGCTCGGTGGCCTATGGCTGGTGTCGATGCTGGTGAAGACGCACCTGCTGCCGCAGATCCCGGCAATGAACATCAACCTGTTCAGCCAGATTGGTGTGGTCCTGCTGATTGGCCTGGTGACCAAGAACGGCATTCTGCTGGTGGAATTTGCCAATCAACTGAGGGAACGCGGTCTGACGCCCTCGGCGGCGATGATCAAGGCCGGGGCGATCCGGTTGCGGCCGATTCTCATGACGGCGATCTCCACCGTCGCGGGCACCCTTCCCATCGCCATCGGGTTCGGCGCCGGTGCCGAGAGCCGGCGGCCCATGGGAGTCGCCGTGGTCGGCGGGATGCTAACCAGCACCGTCCTGACGCTGATCGTGGTGCCGTTGGTCTATACCCTCCTCAGTGATCTGACCGCAGCGATTCGGCGTCCCCGGCCGGTGACACCGCCGGCGGAGGATGCCATTCCGGTCAAGTAGGCGGCGGGCACCGATGGCGCCCGTCAACTAGGCCTTGGCGCGCCTGCCATGGCGGCCTAATTTCCGGGCGTCCGAATGAGCACAAGCGCCGAGCGATTCCGTGGCCGATTGATTGCCTTCGAAGGGATCGACGGCTCCGGGAAATCTACACAAATCCATCTCATCAAGCGTTGGCTGGAACTCCAGGGAGTGAAGGTCTTCTTGTGTGAATGGGAGGATTCGAACCTGGTGAAGAACGCGACCTCAAAGGTGAGGAACCGCGAATTGCTGACGCCGACCACCTTTTCTCTGCTGCACGCGACGGATTTTGCGGACCGCTACGATCGCCAGGTGCTGCCATTGCTGCGGGCGGGGTACCTGGTGTTGGCGGATCGGTATTTCTACGCGTCCTTCGCGCGCGACGTGGTCCGTGGTTGCCCCCCGGCCTGGGTGCGGGGGATCTACGAGTTCGCCGCGCCCGCCGATATCACCTTCTTTTTCCGGGCGCCGCTGGAGATTTGCCTGAGCCGCATCCGGACCGATCGCCTCGAGCCGAAGTATTTCGAGGCTGGCATGGACCTAAGATTGTCCACCGATCCGCGGGAAAGCTTTCGATTGTTCCAGGAACGGCTGCTGGAACAGTACCTTTGGATGAGCACCGAGTTTGGATTTCGATTGGTGGACGCCACGCAGCCGATCGAAGCCCAGCAGCAATTGGTGCGCCGGTTGCTGGAGGAGCTGGTTCATCCTTCGAAATTCACCTATCGCCCCGCCTGACCCATGCGCCGCCCCTCTCGCCATCGTGTGCCTCCGCCGACCGCCGACCAACTGCCCGTGGATGTCGTGGTGCTGAAGCCGTCCGCCAAACGGTTTTATGGGCAAGGGGTTCCCGGAGTCCGGGCGGAAGAACTCGGTGGCCGATTGATTGTGATCGAAGGTGCGGACGGCTCGGGCCGTTCGACCCAGATCGCGCGATTGGTGGACTGGCTGGAAGGCACGGGCCATGCCACCACCCAGGTCGGACTCAAGCGCTCGAACCTGGTGAGCGAGGAATTGGACGAGGCGAAGCATCGAAACACCCTCAGTCGAACCACCATCAGCCTCTTCTACGCGACGGATTTCGCGGATCAGTTGGACAATGTGATCCTGCCGAGCCTGCGGGCGGGGTACATCGTGCTGGCGGATCGGTACATCTACACCTTGATGGCCCGCGACCTGGTTCGGGGCATCGATCCGGGATGGCTCAGGAAGCTCTACGGCATGGCCCTTGTTCCTGACGCGGTTTTTTATCTGCAGGTGTCGCCCGAGAACCTCATCGAGCGCAACTTTGCAAAGGATTTCACCCTCGACTACTGGGAGAGCGGGATGGATCTCGGGATCTCGTGCGACATGTTTGACAGTTTTATCGAATACCAGAAGCGCATCGTCGCGACGTTCCGCCAACTGCAGTCCGAGTTTGGTTTCACCATGGTCAACGGCGACCGGCACGTCGACGAGGTGCAGGCGGAGTTGAGGGCGGGGATCTCGGCGGTGCTGAAGGGCACGTCGCCGCGCCAGGCGTAATCAGGGGCGCGTTCCCGGGCGTTGCTTGGCGAGCGCCTCCTGGACCAGGCGGAGGTTGTCCGCCGCCACGGTGTCGCCAGGGTGAAGTCGCAACGCCTCCTGCAGGAAGCTGCCTGCGCGCCCCAGTTTTCCCTGGCGCATGCAGGCCACGCCGGCATTCACGAAAGACTGGAAATGCTCGGGACGGAGTCGCGCGGATTCAACAAAGGCCGACTCCGCCTTGGCGAATTCGCCGCTCTGCAGGGCCACCAGTCCCAGGTGGTAATGGGCGTCCGCGAGGTCGGGACGCAATTTCAGGGCCAAATTCCATTGCTGCACGGCAAGACCGGCGTCGCCGCGGGCCAAGTGGATCTTACCCAATTCCGTGATGGCTTCGGCATCGTTGGGATCCTTGCGAAGACGGAGTTGCGTGAGCAGCTCCAGATCCCGGAATCCTCGGCGACCGGAAACCTCTTCGAGCTTTTCGCGATCTGCCTTTTTGGGGGCGAGCAATTGGAACCAGAGTTCCCCCATTTCGTCCGTGGTTTGAAGACCGAAACCGACCGGTACCGGGGGACGGCTGGGGTTTCGGGGGTTGTTGGTGGAGTTGTCGTAGGTGTACTTGAATCCCAGCACGGTTCCGGCCGGCAAAGAAACCGGGTGCGCAAAACGAAAGTCCGTCTGCCAGTTGAAGTCCCATTCCGGAATCAGAAGGAGCGTCTTGCGCGTGCCGTTTGGCCATTGGGCGTAACCCTCCATGCGGCGAGCCAGATAATGGGCGTGTGGCAGGAGCGCGAGCAGATCGGCATCCACAGGCAGAGTCACTGATTCCTCGATCACGGTGTTGCTCGAGCCGGCGGGAAGATCGATCGCGTAACTTCGGAGTCCGAGTTTGGTCGGGGTGTTGGTCGGGGGAACATCGGTGAAATAGAAACCAATGGAAGGCTGCAGTGGTTCCGGTCGACCCAATGGTTGCATGTGCATCAGCAGCACCACGTCGGCCCCCGCGGGCAGAGTCCAGGCAAGCCCATCCGGAACAACCGAGGGGCGCCGGCCCGGCTGCCAGCTCATGAAGTGTCCGGTCGGGGTATCCGCGGAGGGAGGAATGTCCATGCCGCCAAATCCGAGCCCAGGATCGCGAGCATCGAGGCGTCGGGATTCGCCAGAGGCGTCGATGCGCAGGAAGGCGTGGTGGACGGCTTTGCTGCCGGGCCTGAATTCAAACGCGCGCACGTAGCGGCGTTCGCGGTGGTTCAATGGCACCACGAAGTTACGATAAACATCGCGTCCTTCGCCGGGCAGGGTGTAGGGCTCGGGCAGGGTCACCACGAGATCGGGCGGCCCCAGTTGCCAACCGTCTTCGCGGCTCGGGAGGGGAGGCAGCGCGGAACGCGGGCCTTCAGGCGATCCATCGGCGACCCATTGCTGGATCAGGTCGATCTCCGCCGACGAGAGTCCGCGCCGGTCCTGAAAGGGGTATACCGTATCGGCGGCAAGCCAAGGAGGCATGAATCGTCGACGGGTGACGTCCGCGATGCCAACGGCGTGCTTTTTGGCGTCTTCGTAGCTGATGAGGTGGAAGGGGCCGGATTGGCCGTGTCGATGGCATTCGTAGCAGTGTTGATAGAGCAGGGGGGCGATGTGCTGAGTGAAGGTGACCGGGCCCTTGGGGCTCGGCGAGGCAGCGAGTGCGTGGGAGTCCGGAGTCGAGCGATAGGACCGGAGCCACAGCAGGGCGGCGGCGCTGAGGGCGATGCCGCCCAAAAGGGAGGCAACCAGTGTCAACGGCGGCAGGCGGTGTCCCGATGGACGCGCGCGGCGGGCGGACGGTTTCGCGGGCTTCGATTTCAAGGGAACTCCTAGGCGAGCAGATCGCGAACCACTCGTCCGTGCACATCCGTGAGACGAAACTGACGGCCTTGGTATCGATAGGTGAGGCGCTGATGATCCAATCCCAGGCAATGAAGCAGGGTCGCCTGGAGGTCGTGGATGTGGACCGGATTCTCGACGATGTTGAACCCGAAATCGTCCGTGGCGCCGTAGGCGAGGCCGGGCCGGATTCCGCCGCCGGCCAACCAGAGCGAAAAGGCGCGGCCATGATGGTCGCGGCCGTAGTTTTCGTAGCTGGCGCCGCCCTGGGCGTAGACGGTGCGGCCGAACTCGCCACCCCACATCACGAGCGTTTCATCGAGCATGCCGCGTTGTTCGAGGTCGGCGATCAATGCGGCGCTGGGCTGATCGGTGTCCCGTGCAAGTGCGGGGAGTCTGCCGGCGAGATCGCCATGGTGATCCCAACCGCGATGATACAACTGAATGAATCGAACCCCGCGTTCGGCCAGGCGCCGGGCGAGAAGGCAGTTCCGGGCGAAGGTGCCGGGTTGGCGGGCCTCCTCGCCGTAAAGACGGTACACAGACTCAGGTTCATCACGGAGATCGGTGAGCTCCGGAACGCTGGATTGCATGCGAAAGGCCATCTCGTATTGAGCGATGCGCGTTTCGATGTCGGGGTCGCCCAGCTGTTCGTGACGGTGCCGGTTCAGATCAGCGGTGGCATCCAGCAGGACTCGGCGGCGTTCGCGGGTGATACCCGGCGGATCATCGAGGTACAACACGGGTTCACCAGAGCCGCGCAACAGGACACCCTGATGACGACTGGGCAGGAATCCGGCGCCCCAAAGCCGGGCCAACAGGCCTTGGTCCGCGGTAACCTTGGCAGGAACCGAGATCATGACCACGAACGCGGGAAGATTGGCGTTGGCGCTGCCGAGTCCGTAGTCGAGCCATGATCCAAAGCTGGGGCGTCCCGGTTGCTGGCTTCCCGTCTGAAGGAACGTGATGGCGGGATCGTGGTTGATGGCCTCCGTGTGCATGGACCGGATGACGCATAACCGGTCGGCGACCTGGCTCGTGTAGGGCAGGAGTTCACTCCACCAATGCCCCGACGCTCCGGCCTGACGAAACGTGTACTTGCTCGGTTGAACCGGCAGTCGCGCCTGACCCGAAACCATGCCGGTGATGCGTTGTCCCTGGCGGATGGAATCCGGCAGGTCCTTGTCGAACTGCGCCTTCAAGGCGGGTTTGTAATCGAGAAGGTCGAGATGAGAGGGGCCGCCGGACTGGAACAGGCAGATGACCCGTTTGGCCTTGGGTGGATGGTGCGGCAATGTGGTGGGGGACTCGGTCGAAGCGCCCACCGTTGGCGCCAGGAGTTGGCCCAGGGCCAGCGCCCCGAGCCCATAGGCGGTCCGCTGCAGAAAGCTCCGGCGGTTGCCAGTGACATCATAGCGTGCGCAATCGGTCATGGATCAGCCTTTGGTGATCGATTCATCAAGGTTGAGGATCACCCCTCCGAGGGCTTCCCAGGCCGCCTCCTCGGCCGTGCCGACGTGCCCGAGCCAGCGTCGTGTTGACTCCGGATCGGAGGTGAAATCCTGCCGCAACGTTTGGAGCAAGTCGGTGAGTCGTTGGATTTCCACGGCATCCGGAATCCGGCTGGTGGCCAGGCGGAAGATCCGCCGCACACGGTCCGCGTCGCTGTCGGCCACCGTTTGGAGACCACGACGGCCCAGGAACCGGCCGGCCTCGACGAAGGTGGGTTCGTTCATAAGCGCGAGGGCCTGGAGCGGAGTGTTGGTGGGCAGACGGCGGGCGGTGCACGCCTCGCGATCGGGGGCATCGAAAGTCGTCATCACCGGATGCGGGACCGTGCGCTTCCAGAAGGTGTAGAGGCTTCGTCGATAACGATCCGGGCCCACGCTGGGGACCCAACGGGTTCCCGGATAATCCGCGGCGACGACGACACCTTGGTAGAGCGTTTCGGGTTGGGGCGGGAAGACGCTCGGTCCTCCCAGTCGCGGAGACAGCAGTCCGGCCACGAACAGCGCGTGGTCTCGGAGAGTCTCCGCGGACAGGCGGGTGCGAGGTCCGCGCGACAGCCAACGGTTCTCTGGATCGAATTCGCGTCGCTCTCCTTTCGCGGTGCTGTCTTGTCGATAGGTCGCCGACAGAACCAGCTCTTTGAAAAGGCCTCGGACATTCCATCCGGAATCGACGAAAGAGGTCGCCAGCCGATCGAGGAGGGCGGGGTGGGTGGGGGATTCACCCTGCACGCCAAAATCCTCGACCGTCTTCACCAGCCCAACGCCGAACAGTTGCGCCCAGAACCGGTTGACCACCACGCGAGCGGTGAGTGGGTGATCGGGTTGAACCAACCATTGGGCGAGACCGCGCCGATCGAGGGGCGCTCCGGCGGGCCAGGATCCCAGAAGATCCTCGGGAACCCCCGCCGTCACCGTTTCACCAGGGGCGTCATACCGGCCACGGCCAAGCATTCTTGTCAGGCGGGGTGCGGCAAGTTCGGCCATCACCATCGTTTGCGGGGCTGTGTGGAGAATGGCCAGGCGTTCCACTCTCGCCGCCTCCCGCTGCTTCCAGGCGGCTTGAAACTGGGGATGGGTGTCACGGAGAACGAGGCGTCGGACCAGGTCGGGACGGGCCCGACGCGCGGACTCGTTGAAGGCGAGCCAACGGGCAATCGCGCCTTCGATCCATGGCGTCAACACCGAGGCGTCGAGTGCGTTGGTGTAGAGCCGCAGATCGCCAACCGCTCCTTGGAAGAGGTCGGGCGCTTTGGCGATCGACCGTCCGATTCTCGGTTTGTGTCCGCTTGCCGAACGACCGGATAAACCATCGCGAACCGGGACCAAGTCGGCAGCTTGGCCGTCGATGAAAAGCCGGACTCCGGACGCCTTGGTTGTTCCATCGAAACTCGCGGCCAGGTGATGCCAGGTGTCTCGACGAAGAATGTCGGCGGACCGAACCTGAATCGCGTAGGCGGGCCAAAACTCGGCAATGCGAATCTCGACCTGCCCGGATTCGGTGAGTCGAAGCTCGGCACCTTTTCCAGAGTTGCCGGCCGATGGATCCACCAACATGTCCATGGTCGAGAGGACCGGGGCATTCCCGCCATTCCACCGCAGCCACGTGGCGACGGTCCAGGGCCGGGCCGCAGAGAAATCCGGGGGGGAGGCATCCGCCACGACCTCCTGCGAACCTGGCAATTCAAGCACGTTGGCGGAGGGCGTCTGGGGGGTGACCTGGCGCTCGTGCGCCAGCGATTGTTCGAGGGCGTACCGGGCGCCGGTCGGTGCCGACGGGGTCCCGGCGTCCACTCTTCGGAGCAACGCCTGAAGGGCCACGTCCGGATCGGGGTCGGGCACGGCGCTCAGAAGGTCGTCCGCGAGTCGGGTTTCATGGTCGAGTTCGGACAGTCGCCGTGCTTCCTCCCGCGTCGGTGCGGTGAGAATGGGAGCAGCGTTTCCGATGCGGCCGTCTTCGCCGGACTCCGGTACCTGGTTGAAGAACGCAAATAGCCGGTAGTAATCCCGCTGAGTGATCGGATCGTACTTATGATCGTGGCAGCGGCTGCACTCCAGGGTCAGGCCGAGCCAGGCCATGCCCAGGGTGCGCACCCGGTCGGCAACGTATTCGACCCGGTATTCTTCGTCGATGATCCCGCCTTCCGAATTGACGACGTGGTTTCTTCCGAAGCCAGTGGCGATCTTCTGCTCCAGGGTTGCGTCGGGAATCAAATCGCCGGCGAGCTGTTCCACCACGAAGCGATCGTATGGCATCCCGTCGTTGAACGCGTCGATGACCCAGTCACGCCATCGCCAGAGGGTTCGGGTTGTATCGTTGTTGAATCCGTGAGTGTCGGCGTAACGGGCGACATCGAGCCATTCCTGCGCCTGCCGTTCGCCGAAAGCCGGCGCATGAAGAAGGCGGTCGGCTGCGGCTTCATAGGCGGCCTCGCCATGGCGGGCGACGTCTCGTTCAAAGCGGTCGAGTTCATCAGGCGTGGGGGGCAGGCCGGTGAGATCGAAGCTGGCTTTGCGCAGCCATGCCGACGGTGAGCCCTCCCGGCTGGGGGCCACATCCATCGCCTCGAGGCGTGCCAGGATGAACGTGTCCAGCGGCCGGCGCGGCCAATCCTGTCGGCGCACGGCCGGCATCGGGGCGCGAATGGGCGGCTTGAAGGCCCAATGCCGGTCATAGGCGGCACCTTCCCGAATCCACCGATGCAGGAGGGCCTGTTGTTGGGACGAGATCGCTCGATGCGAGGCGGGCGGCGGCATGCGCTCCTCGGGATCGTCGGTGACGAGGCGGTGCAGCAGTTCGGAACTTGCGGGGTCACCCGGAACGATGGCGGCTCGGCCCTCGTGTCTTTGGCGTGACCCCGCCTCGGTATCCAAGCGCAGGTCAGCCTTGCGGTTTTGGGCATCCTGCCCGTGGCATTGATAGCAATTCTCGGCCAGGATGGGGCGAATCTCCTGGTTGAAATCGATGGGCTTGGGTGCGGCGGTTTCGGCGAACAAGCGGACGAGCGAGATGCACAAGGCAGCCAGGATCGATCGCCCGAGTTTCAGGGACGCCACAATGCCTCGGGGCTGGGGAATCGGATTCGGGATGCGGTTCGCCACGGTGTGCCCCGGAAGCCTGCCCGAACATCGCCTCAGTGCAAGGGCGCGGCGCACGTTCAAAGGCGACCGCGGCAGGTAGGGGCGCCACACTGGCACTTCATGCCACGACGATGCGGGGTTTCGACGTAGTCCACCGTGAGTTCGGTCTGCGCCGGAATGGCGTTCAGGGTGTAGACCTCAATTCGTCGGTGGGAGACGCGAAGGTAACAGTTGGGACGGCAGCTGTGATTCAGGTGTTTGAACAGCTTGTCCTTTCGGCAATCCAGCGCCCAGCGCTCGTCAAGTTCGACGAAATAGATCCGGCGGTGGTCCGCGATCTCCCATCGCGCCCGTGGCAGGCGACGCAGTTCGCCTTGGATCTCTCCGATTTTTCGCCGCGCCGGGAGTGGACGAGTGGCAAAGACTCCCCATCCGTCGATTGGGCTGCGTTGGCGCTCGACGGGCGGCGGAGCCTGGAGCGCAGGGGCGGACGGTCGCACCCTGGTGGGTTGCCGGGGCGAATTGGATTTGCGACGACGACCTGGGGCACCGGATGGCAGTAGGGCGTTGGGCATGCCGTGGGGATCCAATCGCGAGTCGGTTTGGAAGGCGAGCGCGGGGGGTGGGTACGGCAGGCGATTCGTGCGGGCGATAAATGGACTTCTGCTGGCGCCGCGTTCGTCGCAATCTCCCGTCCTTTCGTCATGAAACTCTTCGATTTGCAGGGTGAAGTGGCCGTGGTGATTGGGGCGACCGGGATTCTTGGCGGCGCCATTGCGGATGGGTTGGGTGGGGCTGGGGCAAAAGTGGCGGTGCTGGGACGGAACGCGGAGCGTGGGCAGGCGCGGGTTGCGGCCATTGAGAGGGCCGGCGGTGTCGCGAAGTTTTTCGCGGCGGATGCCACCGATAGGGCCGGCCTGACGCGCGCCTGCGACGAGATCTCGGCCGCGTTCGGTGCGCCGACGGTTCTGGTGAACGCGGCGGGTGGCAACGATCCCAAGGTCACGGTCACCGCCGAGCGCGCCTTCGAACAGATTGAGCTGGCGGATTGGCGTGCGAACTTTGACCTGAATGTGGTAGGCGGCGTGCTGCTGCCCTGCCAGGTGATCGGAGGTGCCATGAAACGTCAGGGACGCGGCAGCATCATCAACGTAGCCAGCGCATCAGCTCGTATTCCGCTCTCCCGCGTCGTTGCCTATTCCGCGGCCAAGGCAGCGGTGCTCAGTCTCACGCGGTTTCTCGCGCGTGAATGGGCTCCAGCCGGGGTTCGGGTCAATGCCATCACTCCCGGTTTCTTTCCGGCCGAGCAGAATCGGCGGTTGCTGTTCGACGCCAACGGGGTGCCCACACCCCGCGGGCAAGCCATTCTCGGACATACTCCGATGGCGCGATTTGGCGAACCGGCGGAACTCGTCGGCGCCGTGGTCTTTCTTGCGAGTCCGAAGGCGAGCAGTTTCGTGACCGGCACCGACATCGTGATCGACGGAGGTTTTCTGGCGCAGACCATTTGAGTTCGGATTCGTTTTCTCGTGCTATGAATGTCTCGGTTCGCCAATTGATGGAGACCAGCGGGGTGAAGTTCGGAACGTCGGGCGCTCGCGGCTTGGCGACCGACATGACCGACCTGGTCTGCCATGTCTATACGCAGGGTTTCCTCCAGTACCTTCGGGACCTGGGAGTTTTGAGTCCGGGGTCGGCCGTGGCGATCGCGGGGGATCTTCGGCCGAGCACCGATCGCATCATGGAGGCGGTGGCGATGGCGGCGACCGAAGCCGGTTACACGCCGATTCGCTGTGGGAAGATTCCGTCTCCGGCGGTGGCACTCTATGGCCTTCAACACCGGATTCCCGCCATCATGGTCACGGGAAGCCATATCCCGGACGATCGGAACGGTATCAAGTTCAACAAGATCGAAGGCGAAATCCTAAAGTCCGACGAACCCGGCATCATGGCGCAGGTGGTGTCGGTGTCCGAGGGGAGTTTTCACGCGGATGGCTCGAGGGCGCGGAGTGCCGCCACGTCCGAAACGGCGGCGGTGGATCCAACCGCGGGCCTGGAGTACGTCGCAAGGTATCGTCAGGCATTTCCTGGCCAGCCACTCCGTGGATGGACCATCGGGGTTTACCAGCACTCCGCAGTTGGTCGGGATATGCTCGGGCAGGTGCTGGCGGATCTCGGCGCCGAAACGATACCCTTGGGATGGTCCGCGACATTCCTCCCGGTGGACACCGAGGCGATTCGACCCGAGGACGTCGCCTTGGCGTCGGAATGGGCGAAGGCGCGGGCGTTGAATGCGATCGTTTCGACGGATGGGGACAGCGACCGTCCGCTGATCAGCGACGAGCAGGGAAGGTGGCTGCGCGGGGATGTTGCGGGCATTCTCTGCGCCCGCTTTCTTGAGGCGGATTCGGTTAGCACACCAGTGTCATCGAATTCCGCCGTTGACCGGTGCCAATGGTTCGCCGAGGTGCGGCGCACGCGCATTGGATCGCCGTACGTGATCGAAAGCCTGCAGGCCGCGGCGACGGCGGGGCGTCGTCGGGTGGTCGGCTACGAGGCCAACGGCGGTTTTATGCTGCAGTCCGACCTTGCGCTCAACGGACCAACCATTCGCGCGCTTCCCACTCGGGATGCAGTTCTGCCGATCATCGGTGTCCTGCTTCTGGCAAAGAGACAGGGTTCGAAGGTGTCGGAACTTGTGCGCGGACTTCCGTCGCGTTTCACCGCGAGCGATCGAGTGAAGAACTTCCCGGTCGAGAAGGGCCGCGAGATCCTGACTTTGCTGGGAGGCGGCGATCCGTCGTCCAACCGGGCGGCGGTGCAGCGAACCGTCGCCGATCTCGTCGGGTCCCAAGTGGAAGGAGTGGACCTTACGGATGGCGTGCGGGCGACGTTTGCCAATCAGGAGATCGTGCACCTTCGGCCCTCGGGCAACGCGCCGGAATTCCGGTGTTATACCGAGGCGACCACCATCGAAAGGGCGGAAGATTTGTGCCGTGCCGTGCTCGAAAGGGTGGCACGAGGGGGCATCAGGTGACGGGCGGAAACACTTTGAGGTAGACCTTGCGGACGTCGTCGCGCCATTGCGACACCGCCGTCAGAAACGTCTTGGCATCCGCAAAGCCGCAGCGCACCGCCACCCGGTATTGGGGCGCAGGATCGTCCGGCAGGACCGCTTCACCTTCGAAACTCCACCGGCGAAGAATCGATTCCATGCGGCGCAGTTGACGGAACGGCACCAGGAGCGTGTCCGCATCGTCCGCGGCGAGTGCGCCGCGGCCCCGGGCAATCTCCAGTGACTTCAGGGTATTGGGTTCAAACCAGCCGTGCTGCATTGCCAAGGTCTGCGCCACAAACTCCGCATCCACCAAACCGCCGCGGCCGGTCTTGAAGGCCAGCAGTTCCTTGCCGGCGGGAGTGCGTTCCTTTTCGATGCGCGCCCGCATGCGGGCGATTTGGTCGCGCCAATCCGGGGCAAAGGCGGCAAGCAACGGCGGCGCCGTTCGAAAGTCGGTGAGAACCCGCGCGAGCTGCTCGAACGCCTTTCCCGTTGGTCCGTGCCCGGCCACGTGTCGCGCACGCGTCAGGGCCTGGATTTCCCAGAGCATGGCATGTTGCCGGTAATAGGTTGCATGGGCCCGCAACAGGTTCACGAGCATGCCTTTTTCACCGTCCGGCCGCAGCCGCGTGTCGATCTCGAACACCATTCCCTGAGGCGTGCGACTGGACAGCAGGTCCAGCACCTCCCGGGCCATTTTTTGGAGGCGCGGCAGGTTTTTGGTGGAGTCCGGCGCGACGAAGATCAGGTCGAGATCGGATCCGTAGACCAACTCGGCACCGCCAAATTTGCCGAGCGCGATGGCGGCAAAGGGTGGTTCGCGAAGTCGGTGGCGGCGGGCGACGACTTCGAGGGCATATTGGACGCAAGCCTCGGCCAGGCCGGTGAGTTCGAGATTGGCCGCATCCGGTTCGACGAGGCCGAGAATATCGCGGAGACCCAGCCGCATGAACTCGGTCTGGAAATAGCGCCGAAGCCAGAGGTGCTGGTCGGCATCCTTCACGCCGTGACGCAGGTCCGCCAGCGTTTGGGTTGCGTCCTTCTGCCGTTGGATATGCGCCCCAGCCTCGAGTTCATCGACCAGATCTGGTTGAGCGATGGCCAGTTCGGCGAGGAACTCGGAACGATCGAACAGCTTGACGATGTGTTCGAAGACATTCGGACGCGCCGTCCATAGTTCGTAGAGCGAGGAGCGGGTTCCGTAGGCGCTGATGTAGGAGTCGAGCCGCGCCAGCACCCGGTCCGGATCCGATAGCATCAGGCGCCCATGGGCGGAGTCACCGCCTGGACAAAGGTCAATCAGGCGTTGAAGCAATTGTCGGCCCAACTCGCTCGTTCTCCGGGAAACGTGTCCGAAGCCCGGACCCTCCACCAGGACCCGGCACAGGCGGGTGGCTTTGTCAGGATCGCGGAAGCCGCGCTGACGGAGGACTTCCGACCAGCCGTGCTCCTGGTCATCGAAGTCGTCGGGAAACGGATCCGTGTTGGTTCTCGATTGCGGGGTGCCCAGCACGGATTCGTAGACGCGACGGACCGCCTGGGTGTGGCGTTGGAGTGCGGCCTGGAACCGGGATCGGTTCTCGAAGCCCATGAGGCGGGCGATGAGTTCCATCCCTTCATCGGAAGAAGGTATCGTGTGGGTTTGCCGATGGTCCTCCATCTGCAGTCGGTGCTCGACGTCGCGCAGGAATTGATAGGCTTCGGCAAGGCAGGCGGCGTCCGCTGCCTCGAGAAGTTCATACGACGCAAGTTTGGGCAGCGCCTGAAGGGTCTGATGAGTTTGGAGGAACGGGTTCCGACCCCCATGCAGAACTTGCAGCGTCTGGACCACGAACTCGATTTCGCGAATGCCGCCGCGGCCAAGTTTGACATTGCGATCGATCTCCCCGGCTCGCACGACTTCCCGTTCGATCCTCTCCTTCATCTCCGCCATTTCGCCCAGGAGACCGGCACCCAGGGAACGCGGATATCGGAAGGATTGGATGACTTCCAGGAACTCGCCGGCCAGCGATTCGTCTCCGGCGACGCAGCGCGCTTTCAGGAGCATCATGCGTTCCCACGGTTGGCCCCATTCGGCGTAGAAGTTCTCGTAGGAATCGAGCGACCTAGCCAATGGCCCGGAATCGCCTTCCGGCCGCAGGCGCAGGTCGATCCTCAGCGCCCCACCTTCCACGCCCCGCGACGTTCCTTCCTTGATGAGGGCTTCCGCCAGACGCTTGAAAAACTGGTAATTGGGGAGAGCGGGATTCGGAGGGCCTCCGCGTGTCTTCGCTTTGGGAGGTGCGCGATAGGTTCCGCCTTCATCGCCGTAGACGAAGAGGAGATCGACGTCGGAACTGTAGTTGAGTTCCTGGCCACCCAACTTGCCCATGCCCAGCACACAGAATGGGGTCCGAACCCAGTGCCCGTCGGCACTCCGATGCCAGGGCTCACCAAAACGGTCCGTGAACTCCTTCCAAAGGATCCTGCGCAAACCTTCCAGGTAGACATCGGCGAGATTCGAGAGCTCCGTCACCACTTCCCTCAGAGTCCCCAAGCGCGCCAGGTCGCGGGCAGCGATGCGAAGGAGTTCGCGAAGTCGGAGTTCGTGGAGCGCATCCAGAGCGATCGCCCGAGGACCACCCTTCAGAGCGGGAGCCACGGCTGCCACCATTTGTCGGCGCAACCCTTCGGTGCGTCGGGGCGCCTTGAGCCGCTCGGGATCGGCAAAGTCCGTGAGCCAGTCGGGATGTTGGCGAAGCAGGTTGGAAAGTCGGACCGAGCCGGCCAGCACTGCCGTGAGGATCCGGGCGCTTTCTTCAGGGAACCCGGCGAGGTCAACACCCGCGTCGCCTTCCAGATCCCTTAGAGCTGCCAAATGACGTTGAGCGCGGACGGGAGCCGCTGAGGCCTCGACGACGGCCTTCCACGGGAGAGGGAGCGGAGGTCGGGTCACGGTTGGGATTCAGCCCCAGTCGATGCCTGTGCGCACGACTTTCCACGACTCTGGTATTTGGGATTAACAAAATCCGGCCTACGAACTTGACTTAAATCAGGCTCTTACCTACAAACGTGGGGAGGAGACGTACAGGAATGAGACGACTGAACATCAACACGAACGGCTTGGCCTTGCGAACACTGGTAAGCTGTTCTGCATTGTCAGCCTGCCTTAGTGCCTGGGGCGCTAGAACCTACGATCTAACGCCGGGTGGCACAGTGCAGCTGGCTGCCAAAAGTTACTTGGTGGATTTCAGTACGACGACACCCGACTTGGGATCTTCTGCTGAATTCGGATCCTTGTATCGAATTCAAGGGCAAGGATCAGGCCAGCAGGAAGGCTACAATGCAGCCGTCGGATCCGGGGTTCCGGTGATGTCGGATGTCGATCGATCGCCCTTGGGGACGGTGGATGTGAAGTTGGGCGACCTGGGCGGGCAGTACATTGGCGTGGCCCATGCGTCAGGCCCGGTGCAGATGGTGGTTCTGGCCCTGAGCCTGGACGAGACCGGTGGCGGCTTCAGTTCGGCCGTGGAAAACTCCACGATTTCCTGCGTTTCGCTGGATTCCTTCCAGGTTTTTGTTTCTGACCGGCCGATCGGAGACGCCTCGAGCTACGAGAGCCTGAAAGCGAACGCCCGGATGGTGTTCGATCTCGACGTCGATTATTCGACGGGCTTTGCGGAAGACCGGAGTCTGTTACTGAAGGATGGCGCGAATGCGTCGGGGAATTCCGATCTCTTCGTCAAGATACCTTCAAGTCTGTTTGATACCGCTGGGGCGACCTCTCAGAGTTATGTCTACGTGTACTCCAAGTTCGGTGGGGTGACCGGCTACGAAGCCGACCATGGGTACGAGCAGTGGACCTACGTGCGAGCGGGCGGTGCGCCGACGGTCGTGGTTCCGCCGAGCGTGGTTCCTGAGGCTTCCACTTGGTTTGCGGGTGCGGCGATGACTTCCTTGCTCGCGGGTGCGATGTGGATGCGTCGTCGGTCGGCGTCGGCCTAGGCACAGCCTGGAGTCGGATTTTCATTTGAGCCGAGGCGCGGTTTAACCACCGCGCCTCTTGCTTTGATGCGGTGCCAAAGCCGGCATGCGGCGGACACTTGGTTTCCGCCGGGCAGGTCAACCGATGCCGAACAATCTGATTGTTTCGACTTTGGCCCGTGATTCACGCTGCCGACGAAGGGTGGCTTGGCTGCCGTTCGTTCGAAATGGGAAGCATCGACCTTAATCTTCGGCCCGCTGATCGTTCGCGGTGGGATTTGGTGGCACTCGGGGAAATCATGCTCCGGTTGGATCCGGGAGAAACACGGGTCCGGGTCGCGCGGCATTTCCAGGTTTGGGAAGGGGGAGGGGAGTACAACGTGGCGCGGGGATTGCGTCGGTGTTTCGGCCTTCGGACCGCGGTTTGCACGGCCTTTGCGGACAACGACGTCGGTCGCTTGATCGAGGATTTTGTGCTGCAGGGGGGCGTGGCGATGGACTACGTCCTGTGGCGGCCGTTCGACGGTGTCGGCCGATCGGTGCGCAATGGTCTCAATTTCACGGAGCGCGGCTTTGGAGTTCGCGGAGCCGTCGGGATTCCCGACCGTGGCCATACCGCGTCGGCTCAATTGAAGCCGGGCGACTTCGATTGGGACCGGATCTTTGGCGACCACGGAGTGCGCTGGCTGCATACGGGCGGCATATTCGCTGCCCTGAGCGCCACCACGGCCGACTTGGTGATTGAGGCGGTGCAGGCCGCCAAGCGACATGGTGTCATCGTCAGCTACGATTTGAATTACCGGCCGAGCCTCTGGAAGAGCATCGGTGGCCAGTCGAAGGCTCAGGAGGTGAACCGGAGAATCGCGCCCTTCATCGACGTGATGATTGGCAATGAAGAGGACTTCACGGCGGCCCTCGGCTTTCAGGTCCCTGGCACCGACGAGCATCTGTTGGATCTGAATGTCGAGGCCTTCCAAGCCATGATCGAAACGGCGGCGAAGGCCTATCCGAACTTCCGCGTGGTCGCGACGACGCTGCGGGCGGCAAAGACCGCAACCATCAACGATTGGGGGGCGGTTTGCTGGGCGGATGGTCAATTCTACCATTCGAAGGCATACGGGAATCTTGAAATCTTCGATCGCGTTGGTGGAGGCGACAGTTTTGCCAGTGGTCTCATCTATGGTCTGATGACAACCGGGAATCCCGCCCTGGCGGTGGATTACGGAGCGGCCCATGGGGCGCTGGCCATGACCACACCGGGGGATACCTCCATGGCGACCGTCAAGGAGGTTGAAGCTCTCATGAAGGGCGGCGGGGCCCGCGTGCAGCGATAGTCGGTCCTATGAATTCCCGATGCATTCGCCTGCGTCGCGCAGTGTGCTGGTTCGTCCTTCTGAACCTGGCCTGTCCTGCCATTCGCGCTGGCAACGGTGCGGTTGCGACGGTCCATGGGGAGGCGACCGCTGCCGGGGTGGCAGTCCTCCGCGAAGGAGGAAATGCTGTCGACGCCGCCATCGCCGCCGCGCTCACCTTGGGCGTGGTCGACGGGCAGAATTCCGGGATCGGCGGCGGTTGTTTGGCGATCGTACGTTTGGCCAACGGCAAGGTGGTGGCGGTGGATGGTCGGGAAACCGCGCCGCGTGCCGCCACCCGTGACATGTTTGTTCGCGCGGGACAGGTGGTTCCCGCTCTCAGCCAGGAAGGGCCTCTCGCGGTGGGCGTACCCGGCGAATTGGCGGCATTGGAGTGGCTGGCGCGCCGATATGGCTGCCTGCCCATGGCCCGACATCTCGCGCGGGCGGCCGATCTTGCTGAGCGCGGTTTTCCGATCAGCCGGTCCTACGCAAACCGGCTACTGGGCGAGGTGCCATCGATCCGACGTCATGCGGAGGCGGCCCGGATTCTCCTGCATGAGGACGGTCGTCCTTGGGCGGAAGGGGAACTGTTGCGACAGCCCGATTTGGCGTCGACCTATCGGGCCATTGCCGCCAACGGAACACGATGGTTCTACCGAGGGCCGTTCGCGGACCGAACGGAGCGATGGATGCGCGACAATGGGGGGCTGCTCCGCCGACGCGATTTCGCTCACTACCGTCCGGTGCAGCGGGAAACCGTGGTCAGTCGGTACCGGGAGGCGACGGTGATCGGATTTCCTCCTCCCAGTTCGGGAGGCGTGCATGTGGCCCAGATTCTGAACATTCTCGATCATTTTGATCTTCGGGCGCTGGGCGAGGATTCGCCCGCGTGGGTTCATTGGACGGCGGAAGCCATGCGGTTGGCGTTTGCCGATCGCGCGTTTTGGCTGGGTGATTCTGACTTTGTCCGCGTCCCGCGCGGGCTGGCCGACCCGAAGTATGCCGCGCGGTTGGCAGCTCGGATCCACCCGGAATCCGTCGCCCCGGTGGACCGCCATGACAATCCGCCGGACGCCGACCGCGAATTCTTTGGAAAGCACACGACCCACCTATCCGCGATGGATGGGGAAGGGAATTGGGTGACGCTCACGGCGACCATCAATACCACCTTTGGATCGAAGGTGGTCATTCCGGGGACCGGAGTTTTTCTCAACAATCAGATGGATGATTTTTCTGCGCAGCCGGGAGCGACCAATTTCTTTGGCCTGGTGGGATCGGAAGCCAACGCCGTGGCTCCGGGGAAACGCCCGCTATCCAGCATGAGTCCGACCCTGGTTCTACGCGATGGACAACCGGTGCTGGCGGTGGGGGCAGCTGGCGGGCCTACCATCATTTCGCAGGTGGTCCTGGCCATCATACGGTTCGTGGATTTTCAGAAGACACCGGCGGAAGCCATCGCGGGCCCGCGGTTCCATCATCAATGGCTGCCGGACGAGCTAGTCTTGGAGTCGGCGTGGGACGCGAGCACCGAGGCCGCGCTTAAGGGACTCGGCCACAAAGTCCGACGAGTGCGCACTTTGGGTGCGGCTCAAGCGACCGGGCGGTGGCTCGATAAAGACGCGGCGGCGGGCGATCCACGTGTCGACGGCGTCGGCACCGTGGTTGAATAAGCCGTCTGCCGGACTGCCGAAAGGGACGTCCGTTCAGGGTTCGATACCGCCGTCGAGAACGCGGAAGAAGACCTGGGGCCGGCCGAGGAGGCCGTTGGCGGTGAGCGTCTTTGGCGAGCTTCGGACCAGCTGCCAGCTCCAGGTGTGGAGATCGGTCGAAATATAGGCGTGGAGGTAATGGTTGGTGCGCGATTGCACCAGCAACGCCAGTTGATTGGTGGTGAGTTGAATGGCGGTTGGAACGACCCCGACATCCGGCAGCGAGGGCGTGATGTCTTCGGGGCGAAACGCCTGGGCCGCGGCTCCATTTCGTAAGATTCGAACTTCGTTGATCACCACTGGCGTCAATGGGCGGTCGGAGGTGTCGGTGGCCACCTTGCTGATGTTGTGAACGAGGTCGAGGCCCTCCACCACCTCGCCAAACACAGAGTGCACGCCGTCCAGCCACGGGGTGTTGGTGACGGTGACGAAGAACTGGCTGCCGTTGGAGTTCTTGCCGGAATTGGCCATCGAAAGCATGCCGGCCTTGGAGTGCTTGAGTTCGGGATGGAACTCGTCGGCAAACTGGTAGCCCGGACCGTCCGTTCCCTGGCCGTTGGGTGACCCGGTTTGGATCATGAAGTTCTTGATCACCCGGTGAAAACGGATGCCCTGGTAGAAGGGGCGGCGCACGATCTTGGCAGTCGAGTTGTCGATCCAATCCCGCGTGCCATCCGCCAAGCTCACGAAATTGGCAACGGTGCGAGGAACGCGACTGAACTCGAGGCGGCACCAGAACGTGCCCTGCGTCGTCACGAAACCGGCGTAAAGGCCGTCCGCGGTCGGCTCGGCTTGGAGCGGAGCCGCAGTGAACAGCATGGCGGCAAAGCCAACCAGTCGAAGGAATGACTCGGATTTCATGGATTCGAGGCAGTGCTAAGGCGGATCAGGGGACGTTGAAGTTGCGGCGCCGACACTAGAATTTCATAGGTTCGATCCTTGTCCAATTCCCGACGCCAGAAGGTTCCGCCCGCTCGTTGAACGATGAGGCCGCCGGCGGCGATATCCCACAGACGCACGCCGCTTTCGACGTAGGCATCGAAGCGGCCCGACGCCACGTAGGTGGTGGACAGCGCCGCGGCGCCCATGATCCGGAGTTTGCGGACCTTGTGGGTGAGGCGTTCGAACACAGGCAGCATCCGATTCAAGGCACGGCGACCCTTGGCGAATCCCAAGGCCACAATGGCTTCGCTCAGGCGTGTTCGTTGAGCGACACGAATCCGGCGGCCATTCAAGGTCGCCGGTCCGGAGTCGGTGGCACACCACAGTTCGTTGGTAAACGGATCAAAGACCACACCGAGGCGTGTCACGTAGCCGTCCGCGTAGGCCGCCTCCGACAAGGTCGATCCGGGGCCGGTGCGTTCCTGCAAGGCGATGGAGACGCAGGCATGAGGCACGCCGTAGGTGAAATTCACCGTGCCGTCGATCGGGTCGATGACCCAGCGAACCGTGCCGTCCACGTTGCCCTCGATACCTTCCTCGCCGAGAATGGCACCCTCCGGAAGCGCCTTTTGCAGGGCTGACGTGATGATCTTTTGGCAGCGAACATCGAGTTCGAGCTTCACGTCGTGCTGGGTGGCGAGGTGGACGGCTTTGGGGCGGTCGAGATTCTGCCGCATCTGCTTTCCGGCCGCGCGGGCGGCTGATTCGGCGGCATGGACGAGGCGTTTGAGGAGGACGGGAGTAAGCGCGGACGACATGGAAAACGAGTTGGGGAAAGGGGGACTCAAGGAATGATTTCAGTCCGATCCGCGAGACGACGTTCCAGTTCCGCGAACTTGTCGGGCAACAACCGTTGGGTGGCCGCATCGATGGCGGAGAGGAACTCATCGGCTTCCCCGAGGCGGGCGACGACGACATAGGTGGCGCCCGCTTCCTTGAGGCGACCGACGTCGGCGAGCACCTCGGCATGTGCGATGATGGCGGCTTCGGGATTCAGGCTCCGGATCAACTGCACCAGCCGGACATTGGTCGTCCCTTTGAGGACGATATTGGGAAGGGTGCAGAGAATCAGCTTGGCGTCGCGCAGTCCGGCGTGTTCGAGGGTATCGCGCTGGGCAATATCACCCCAAACCGCATGCACTCCTCTCTGGCTGAGCCGCCGGTGGACCTCTGGGTTGAAGTCGATGACCACCAATCGCGGCAGGAGACTCGGGTTGCGTTTCTCGATCTCCTCCAGGAGGGAACTGGCCGTCCACGAGAATCCGAGCAGGTAGATGTCGGGCTTGTCGCGTGTCTCGGATTCACCCGAGGCGGTGGCGGACACATCACGCAACCCGACGCGGTGGAGCCAGGGCTCGAGAGCGCGGAACAGGGGGTCTGATCCGTTGATGGCATAACTGCCGATAACGGCGAGGAGGAAGAAGGCGTAAACGGCCGAGGCAAAGACCGAAGGATCGACGTGGTTGGCCTTGATTCCCAGGGTGATGATGACCAGGGCGAATTCGCTGATGGGCATCAGGTTCAAGGTCGTGAGCACCCCGATGCGGTTGCCGAGGCCCAACAGGCGCAACGGAACCATCACCGTCAGCACCCGGCTGACTACCACGAATCCGCACAGCGCCACGGCGAGTCCAACCGGGCCGATCTCAGGGGCCGGTATGCGCAATCCAAGGCCCACAAAGAACAGCGTAATGAAGAAGTCTCGGAGGCTGGTCACCTTGGCCGTGACATCCAGGTGGTAGGGGAAGGTCGAGATCGCCACCCCGGCGACCAAGGCACCCATTTCGGAGGACAGGTGCAGTTTGTTGGCCAGAGCGGCGATGATGAAGCACCAGGCCAGGGCGCCGACGACCACCAACTCCGGCAGGTTCGCCACCCGGTGGAAGAGCGTTGGCAGCACAAATCGGCTGAACCCCAGCGTGACGCCGATCAGCAATCCAATGCGCGCGAAGGTGCCTAGAACCACCGCCGCCGACGGTGAGTCGAGGGCCGGCTGCAATCCCAGGAAGCTGATCACGGCGATGTCCTGGATCACCGAAATTCCCAGGGTGAGGCGCCCGGCCAGGGTGTCCAATTCACGCTTGTCCCCAAGCAGTTTGACCGCGATGACCGTGCTGCTGACGACCGAGGCGATGGCCAGATAGAGCCCGGTGAAGCGGCCGGTGCCCTGGGGAAGACCCGAGGCCCAAACCAATCCCAAGCCGAGAACGACGGTGCCGAGAATCTGCACCAACGCGGTGACCAGGATCGCCCGGCCCGAACCCAGCACCCGCTTCAGGTCGATCTCCAGTCCAATGACAAAGAGCAGCAGGACCAACCCGATCCCGGAGATGGATTCGACGGAGACGTCCTCCTTGATATAGCCGAGGCCTTGCGGGCCGATCACGTAGCCGGCGACGAGGTAGGCAAGCAATACCGGTTGGCGAAGAACCTGCGCCACCACCCCAAAAAGCCAAGCCGCCACGATACAGATGGCGATGTCGGTCAAGGGGCTATGTTCCATGGGACGCCGCGGCGGCCGCGACCATACCGGGTCACCTTAAGGGTGCCATCCGAAACTCAAATCGATGCGTTTCGTCGGGTTGCAGCGTTGCTGCTTCCTCGCCTTGCGCTCAACATGCCGGCATGACCTTCGTGTTTAGCCGTCAGGTTCAGGAGTGGCGCCAGGGCGGGTCCCCGGCGGCGGTCCTGGATGTCCGCACCCCGGAAGAATACACCAAGGCCCATCTGGCGGGTGCGGTCAACGCCTGCGTCTTTGAAGTGAGCTTTGTTGAACAGGTGCGACGGTTGATCCCGGACCTGTCGACCCCGATAGTGGTTTACGGCGAGGGCCCTCACAGCCTGGAGTCGACCGAGGCGGTTCGGCAATTGGCCGAGGCAGGTTATACCCAGCTGATGAATTTTCCGGGAGGCCTGCTCGAATGGCGGACCGACGGTCTTCCCACGCTTGGAGAACATTCCGTGTCGAAGGCGGAGATTCGGAATGGCCCCAGCCCGATTGATCTTACAGAAAGCCGCGCCGAATGGTTCGGGCGGAACCTGCTGAATCGCCATCATGGAACCATTGCCTTTCGCTCCGGTACCCTTGAATTCAAGGAGGATTGGCTGGTGGGCGGGGAATTCGTGGTCGACATGGACTCCATCCGGTGTGTGGACATCACGGATCCGGCGGCCAACCAAGGGCTGATCCGGCATTTGCGCAGTCCTGATTTCTTTGCCGTGGAGGCCTTTCCGGAGGCGCGGCTGGTCATCAAGAAGACCGGTCCGGTTCCTGGGGGGCGTCCGGGAATCCCCAACCTTCACCTGCTCTGCGAGTTGACCTTGCGCGGGGTGACCCGGGAATTGGCGGTGGCGGCGTCAGCGGGTCGGACCCCGGAGGGGCGTTTGGGAGCCCAGGCGGTCCTGGCGTTCGACCGGACCGATTTCGGCTCGGCCTACGGCTCGAGCCGGTTCTATCAGAACCTGGGCCGGCATCTGGTCAACGATCTGGTGGAGATCCATGTGCGCCTGGTGGCGTAGGCGAGGGGCTGCGGATTGGCTTGGGGCAGTTATCAGCGAGGGTTTTGCCTTGGCTCGCCGGGGATCGGCATTAACTTCTCGGCCACCTCGCGTCATGCCGATGGCACGGGTGCCGGCCCTTAAGTTCGGGGTTGGAGGCAGTAGAGATTGTAAATGGACACCGCCCACATCCGAAATTTTTCGATCATCGCCCACATTGATCACGGGAAGACCACGTTGTCAGACCGACTCCTCCAAAGGACCGGCACCGTGGCCCAGCGCGACATGCAGGATCAATTGCTCGACGCGATGGATCTGGAGCGGGAACGCGGCATCACCATCAAGGCCCATCCGGTAACGATGTATTACAAGGCCCGGGATGGGCAGGAGTACGAACTCAATCTCATCGATACTCCCGGACACGTCGACTTTGCCTATGAGGTTTCCCGGAGCCTCAGCGCCTGTGAAGGGGCGGTGCTGATCGTCGATGCGGCGCAGGGCGTCGAAGCTCAGACGGTGGCGAATGTCCACCTGGCGATGAAGCAGAACCTGACCATCATCCCGGTCATCAATAAGATCGACCTGCCGCACGCCAACGTGGAACAGGCGAAACAGCAGTTGGAGGAGATTCTGGCGATTCCGGCCGATACCGCGATCCTGGCGAGCGCCAAGCAGGGAATCGGCATTGAAGACATTCTCGAAGCCATCGTCGCCCGCGTGCCGCCACCCAAACCGACCGGGGCGCCGTCGCTGCAAACTCTGGTCTTCGACAGCTTTTTCGACACCTACAAAGGTGTGGTGACCCACGTCCGGGTCTTCAACGGCGAGTTGCGGCCGGGTGTGCACCTCAAGCTTCTGCATTCCGGGCGGACCGTTGAGATCAAGGAAGTCGGCAGTTTCAATCCGAAGCCGTATACCCGGGAAGCTCTGACGGTGGGTGAGACCGGGTACATGACGGCCAACATCAAGAGTCCCAAGGACGTCAAGATCGGCGATACCCTGACCGACGCGCGCCATCCTTCGCCGGCACTGCCCGGGTTTCAGGAGGTGCACCCGATGGTCTTTTCCGGGATTTACCCGATCAACCCGGCCGACTTCGAGCATCTCAAGACGAGTCTGGAGAAACTGCAGCTCAATGACTCGGCGTTCGTGTTTCAAACGGAAACCTCCGTGGCCCTCGGTTTCGGTTTCCGCTGCGGTTTTCTCGGCCTTCTGCACATGGAGATCGTCCAGGAACGCCTGCGACGGGAGTACGAGTTGGACATTATTGCGACCTACCCATCCGTCGTGTACCGCGTCCTGATGACCGACGGTGTGGTGAAGGAGATCGATAACCCGGCCTTTTTGCCGGAGGTCACCTACATCGAGGCGATGGAGGAACCGATGGTGAAATCGTTCGTCATCACCCCGAACGAATACATCGGGGATATCATGAATCTGATCTCCGAGAAGCGGGGTGTGGTGGATCACACCGAGACCCTCGACACCCGCCGCGTGATGCTGACCTCTCGCATTCCGCTGAACGAGATCCTCATCGACTTCCACGACCGCATCAAATCCATCACCCGCGGCTATGGATCGATGGATTACGAAACCTGCGGTTACGAGGTCTCCGACATGGTGAAGCTCGACATGCTGGTGAACGGCGATGCGGTCGATGCCTTCTCCTGCATCGTCCACCGGTCCAAGGCGGAGACGCGCGGTCGAGCCCTCGCTGCCAAGCTCAAGGAAGTGATTCCGCGGCAGCAGTACCAGGTGGCCATTCAGGGTGCCATCGGTGGCAAAATCGTCGCCCGCGAGACGATTAGCGCCCTGCGCAAGGACGTCACCGCCAAGTGCTACGGCGGCGACATCAGCCGCAAACGCAAGCTCCTGGAGAAGCAGAAGGAAGGCAAACGTCGCATGAAATCGATTGGAACGGTGAACATTCCCCAGGAAGCCTTCATCGAAGTACTCAAGGCCTAGGTCTGAGAGATATCCCGTCGCCCGTACCCCGCCATGTCTAGTCCAGCAGCGACGCTGTCCACCCTCGCCCCAGCCTCCGAACCTCTCGCCTCCGGCGGTTTCCGCATATGCCTGCGGAACCCCGGCATGCTGGTCCGATGGCTCCTTTCCCGTCGTTTTCGTCACGCCGTGGAGGTGCGCAAGCATATCTGGAAGATCCGCTGTTTTCAGCGGGACGAACTCGGGGCGGCGGCAGTGGCGGGCATCGACGCGGGGATTCGCGATTTCGATGCGGTGCTCCGTCGGGGGCCGACAGCGGAACAGCTGTCCGCCGCCATGTCGGAGCTCGACGCCACCGCGCAGAAGTGGCTGAAGCCCTACGCCAACGCCGCGTTCCGCGAGAATGTCGAGGTGTTCCTGGTCGCCATTGCCGTAGCCATGGCCATCCGGACCTTTTTTCTCCAACCCTTCAAGATCCCGACGGGTTCCATGCAGCCCACGCTCTATGGCGTGCATTTCGAGGATTTGCGGAATCGACCCGACGTTCAGATCCCGGGACTCCTCGGACGCATTGGCGCGGCGTTATTCCACGGGGACTTTTATCACGTCCTGGTGGCGGAAGCGGATGGCGAGGTGGCCAAGGTGGAGCCGCACCGCAATATCGCGTTCATCAGTTATCAGGACATCGTGATGCGTTATCGCGACGAGGGACGCAGTTACGAGAAGAAGCACCGCATCTGGTTTTCGCCCGTGGATGGTCATGAGGGTGACCTTCGCCATCTACAAAGCGTCGTTGGCTGGGATCGTCCGACGCCGTTCATTCCGCTCAGTCCTGGTCAACCCTGCAAGAAAGGGGAGGTGTTGCTGCGACTGAAGGACTCCGCGGGAGACCACCTCTTCGTTGATCGTGTGACCTACAATTTCCGGTCGCCGCGGCGCGGGGAGATCATCGTTTTCGAAACGCGTGGCATTCGGGATCTGCCGCCGGACCAATTCTACATCAAGCGCCTGGTGGCGTTGGGAGGGGAGACGGTCCGGCTGGGTGACGACCGGCATCTGGTCATCAACGGTCAGAGGCTGGATGCCTCGACGCCCCATTTCGAGAAGGTCTACGGACAAATGGGGCCGCCGGCCGAAAGTCGCTATTCCGGACACGTCAATGGAACGGTAGCTGCCGCGTCCGGCCGGAATCCGGGTCTCGCCTCCTATTTCCTCAACAGCCAGGCCGAAGTCACCCTCGGCAAGGGACGGTTCATGGTGATGGGCGACAATACCCTCAACAGCTACGACTCCCGCGGCTGGGGGGATTTCGCCGCAACCAACGTCGTGGGGCGCTATTGCTTCGTGTGGTGGCCGTTCACCGGCCGGTGGGGCACCCGGCCGAATTAGCCAGGGTCCGCCGCATCAACCCATCTCCGACCCTGCGAATGACAGGGAGTCATCCAGCCAGTCATCCATTCGCAGCACCGACTGGCGCATCTTGAACGCGGCGGACTGAGCATTGCGTTGGGCGAGGGCGAAGGCGGCGCGAACCGTCGGCCCGGCGCGACCTTCCTGGGAAACTGGCAGTCGCGCCACCCAGGGATACACCCGCTTGGGCAGGTACCGTCGGAGAAGTTCATCCTCCATGCTCACGAATGCCTGGGCGCTCCCTGGATCGCCTTGGCGGGCTGCGCGGCCAAAGAGTTGGCGGTCGACGCGCCCGGATTCATGGCGCTCGGTGGCAATGACGGCCAGTCCACCGGACGCGGCCACGCCGTGGCCCAGTTTGATGTCGGTGCCGCGCCCGGCCATGTTGGTGGCGATGGTAATTCGACCCGCTTCGCCGGCGCAGGCCACGATGACCGCTTCGGTGTCGTGGCGGACGGCATTCAGCACATGGCAATCGAGACCCTTCGCGGCAATCACCTCCGCCAGGCGCTCGCTGACTTCGACGCTCCGGGTACCCACCAGTACGGGGCGTCCGGCCTTATGGAGCTGTTGCACCTCCGCGGCAACGGCTTCCCACTTCGACGTTTGATCGGGGAAAATGCGATCGGGGTGCTGCACTCGAATGCACGGGCGATTTGGTGGAATCCGAACGACGGGCAAACCGTAGATGTGCCAGAATTCCCCGGCCGCTTCTCGGGCTGTCCCGGTCATGCCAGCCAGCCGGAAGTACTGCCGGAAGTACCGTTGAAAACTCAGCCGCGCCAGGGTGTCGGTGGGATCCGAAATGTTGAGGCGTTCCTTGGCCTCGATGGCCTGATGCAGTCCGGCCCGCCAGGTTCGGTTTGGCATCTGCCGGCCGGTGAACTCGTCCACGATCACCACCCGCCCGTCCTGGAGGATGTATTGCTTGCCCAGGTGAAAGAACTCGCGGGCCACCAGTGCCTGCTTGATCAGTTCAAAACGCCGCAGAGGACCGCGCCAAAGACCCGGCAGCACGGAACAGCGCTCGGCGAGTTTGGCGCGTCCGGTCTCGGTCAGTTCCACTTCGCGATACCGGAGGTCGATCTGGTAGTCCGCGTCAAGGTTGAGGCCGTCCGTGATATCCGCCGCGGTTTGCACCGCCTCCCGCAGGCTGTCGTTCTTCTCCATCGACGAGATGATCAACGGCGTGACGGCCTCGTCGATCAGCACACTGTCCGCCTCGTCCACAATGGCGCTGTGCAATCCCCGCATCACCACGCCAGCGGCCGCCGTCGTGCCACCAGGCCGGAGCAATCGACGGATGAGAAGGCGCGTCGGGTGGCGCAAGGCCGCGAGGTGAAGGCAATCGCGGAGGAAATCGGCGACCACCTCCTTGCTGGTGGTGTACGTGACGTCGCAGTCATAGCCGCGCCGGCGTTCATCCGGCTTCATGTCGGCGGTGACGTGGCCGGCGCGGATGCCACAAAACTGGTACAGCGGACCAAACCATTTCGAGTCACGCTGCACCAGGTAGTCGTTGACGGTGACGACATGGCAAGGGTGCCGCGTCCAGCCCCACAGGATGGCGGCGAGGCTGGCGGTCAGCGTCTTTCCTTCGCCGGTCGCCATTTCCGCCAACCAACCGCGGTGCAGGGCGAGGGCGCCCATCAGTTGCACCGGAAACGGTCGCAACCCGGTTTGTCGGTGCGCCGCCTCGCGGATCGCCGCCAGGGCGGCGGGGCGAACCGCTTCCAGATCCTTGCCCCCACGCCGAAAACGTTCCCGAAAAGCCAGCAGCCGCTCTTGAAGCTGCGGATTGGTCAGGTCCTTGTATTCGGCGGACATCGCGTCCACCTGGTCCGCCTCGCGTCGCAACTCCCTCAGGACCCCGGAACGACGACGGTATCGGCCGATCATCCCGTTGACCCCCGCGTCGAGTCCGCGAGGCAACGGCTCCGGCCGTCGGTATCCGAGACGTCGATACTCGTCGGTGGGCGTGATCACAACTGGTACCGGCGCTGGAGGAGTTGTCGAAGCGAACGCATCCAGCGAGGGAGCAGGGGTTGGGAGGGAAGATCAAAGCGCACACGGCCCGCGCGACCGTGGAGTAGCGTGGCATCATCGGCATTCTCGACATTGCCGCGCACCTCGAAAAACGGCTCGGCGGCACGCGTGCCCTGGGAATCGTCGCTGGCGGTCCGGACCGGCCCGCCGGCCAGCCACCCGAGAGCCGCGGACGGCAGGTCACGGCGCTCGGCGGGGATCACCCGGGATCCGGTGACGTTGAGCACCCGACCCGCCTGTCCCAGCAGCCGCATTTCCGCCGGACCGAGTTCACGGCCGAAGAGGCGGTCGACATCCTCGGGGCCGACGACGGCCAGGAATTGAAAGCCGGATGGATCGATGATGGCGCCGAGATTGGCGCCGCGAGCGATCCAACGACCAGGGAGTTCGGTGGCGTGGGGATTGACCCAAATGCCTGCCTGAGTGGCGCGGACAACCAGGTTGGACCGTTGGTCCTCGAGCATGGCCAGGGACTTGTTGGCGGATTCGAGGAAACGATGCAGCGGTTCGAGATTGGGAACAGCCTCCTGCAACGCTTGACGGATTCGGGTCTCCACTTCATCGCGCCGCGCCCGGGCGGCCTGCCATTCGAGTTCAAGTTCCGGACTGGTGAGTTCCAGCAAGGGCTGACCCAGCGTCACTGTGCTTCCCGGGGGCGACAGCAGACGAAGCGCGCGGCCCGCGGTCTCACTGTGGACCTCGGTCCATTGACGGCTCCAAACGATGCCTGGCGCGCGGAAGTGGTAGGGGAAGGGGACGAACTGCAAAAAGAGGACGACGATGCCGGCGAGGGCCGACGTCACGGAGACGGCGCGCACGCGATGGCGATGCAGGCGCGGACTCGAGGCCAGGTAGTTCGTCAGTTTCCAGATGGGCACCACCACCCAGGCGACGGCGCAAACCGCTGCCATAAGAATGCCGATGAGCAGGAAACTGTCCGCGACCAGCAGCAGGACGCCGGCGAAGACGAACACGCGGTAGACGCCGGAGGCGATTCCGAAGAAGCCAAGCCAGGCTGCCTCGCGTGGATTCGACGACGGATTCTGCTCCTTTTTGAGGCCATAGAGATGTTTCTCGGCCCAGTACCGAAGCTGACGGTTGGCTTGTTGGCTGAGGTTGGGGATGCCCAGCAGGTCGGAGAGGATATAGTAGCCGTCGAAGCGAAGCAGTGGGTTGAGGTTGAAGACGATCGCCGATACCGAGGCGATGAACATCATGTTGTAGGCGATCGCGTGCACCGTGCCAGGTCCGGTTTTGGCCCACACAAACGTGGCCAGAGCCGCGACGAACAGTTCCACGATCACCCCCGCCAGACCTACCATCACTCGCTTCCAGCGTTCCCGAAATCCCCAGGACGACGTCGCATCCACGTAGGGCGTCGGCGTGAAGATCATGAACAACACGCCCATCACATGGACTTCGCCACCAAACTTCCGGCAGAAGTAGGCGTGGCCAAACTCATGGAAGGTCTTGAGGAAGACCAGGCTGACGTACAACAGGATGAGATTGCTGGGCGCCAGGATCCCCTGCGCCTCGCTGCGTAGCGCGGGAAAATTGTCCGCCACCACCTTGAGCGCGAGGCCCACCACGATGAACCACAGCACCGCACCGACGGCACTGATGAACTTGCCCACAAACGGGAGCGTGCGAACCAGGAAGCGATCCGGATCCAGCAGCGGGATCCGCATGAACATCACGTTCAGCAGGCGTCCCCGAAGCTCCCGCTTTCGCGTCTTCTCGTAGCGCTTGAAGAGCTGGGCCGCATCGGCCGCCCCGGAGTATTGGAGCAGATTCGCGTGATAGAGTTGCGACAGCAGTTGCAGCACCGCCTCCTGACCCGGGGCGTCGTCAGGGGCTCGCTCAATGCACTCCTTCCAAACCTCCTCAACCGTCCGGTTCGGGTTCAGACGAATGACAAACTCATACGCGGCCGGGCGCAGGCGAAAGAACTGATTGGTGAACGGGTTCTGCAGAACGTACCAGCGTTCACCGCGGAAATTCTGGCGATGGACCTGGACGGCCGACCGCAAGGCCACACGCTGCTGTGCCACGCGGTACCAGGATTCGCTGAACGTGGGAGGGGCGTCCGTCATGGGGCGTTACCACCAGAGGAAAAGCCTGAGGAAATCGACCGTCCGATGCGTGAGAATCCAGAGCAACGTGCGGCGCTCGACATCGATCTTGGCCACACCGCTCATACCGGGACGCCACCAGGTTTCCCGAGTGTCCGGCAAGGCCGCTCGCACCAGAAAGACATTCTGCTTCTCCTTGGGCATGCCAGCCGGTTCCACCCGCGTCACTTTGATCGGGAACTTCTGCTTGGGTTGCGCCAGGAAGGAGATTTCGCCTTCGGACTTGTTCAGAATCTCGTGGACGTCCCGTTCGTTGACCTCGACTTCGACGTACAAGGCGTCCAGGCGTGCCAGCTTAAACAAGGCGTCGCCCTGCCGAACGGGCGCTCCCAATCGTTGTCGGAGGTCGCCTTCCACCACTACGCCTTCGAACGGCGACACGACGCGTGCCTGTTTAAGGCGGTAACGGGCCAGCTCCAGCCGGGCCGCGGCTTGGTCAGCCAGCGCCAGCGCAATGCGCATGTCGGCCGGCGAATTGTTGGCCCGCGCCTTCTCCGCCTCCCGGCGATACCGGGTCTGGTCGGCGACGGCCGCGGCCTCGTCCAACGCCAGTTGGTCCGTGTTGAGGCTGAGCAACGGCGCGCCCGTGGCCAGGGTATCACCGGGCCGCACGTCCACCGTCTTGATATAACCTTCGAACGGAGCCGTGAGGTAGGCCACCTCATCGCTGCGGAGGATGAAGTCGCCTTCAACCCGGTAGGGGTAGATCGGAAGGATCAGGGCGACGACCGCCGCCGCCCCGAGTATCGCGCCGACTTTGGCCAAGGTATGCTGGGGCCCCAGCCACTTTCCCGAGCGTTCCTTGAAGCCGTTCAGCCAGCGGGCACCAAACCAGCGGTCGGTCTTGTGGAGGTCCGAGAGACGGCGCGCCACGGTGTCGACCGCCAATCGCAATTGCTGGACTTCCAGGGTGTCGAAGGGCTTTTCCTTGCGCTCGCAAGTGATGGCAGCGACGGGCTTTTGGTCGACGCGCAACGGGAGTGTGACCAGGTGCCCGGCCTCGTTGGCTTTGGCGAAGGCCTCATGATCCTTGTCGACGAACGTCGCGCCATCGGGCTTGGGACTGAGGATTTCTTCGTCCTGGTCGAGCGCCTCCTCCATCACCTTCTCGATGGCGTTCACCGCCGCCATCCGCTTGTCGAAGCGTTCGGTGCGGCTGATGGAACGAAGGCGGACGAATCCTCCCTGGATCCACCCGAGGCTGACGCGTTCGCAGGCGAATGTGCTGGCCAACACATTGCAGAAGGCGAGGCCCGCCGCCAGGAACCTCGTCTCGGCGTTGACCGGCACCACCATATCGAGCACGGAGGCGAACTTCTGAACATCACGCCGAGCCTGCTGCGTGGCCTGGTGCGCCTGGTAGGCGAGCGGAATGTCGGCTGCCAGTTCGAGTCGGAACAGCCGTTGGACGATTTCGGATTCCGTGGTGCTCAGGCCCAGGAAAGCCGCCATGCACTGCTGCGACTCGTCCTGGAAGTACAGGGACACTCCGAACGCGAAATGCCGACTGCCCGCCACCGGGGTGTCCAGGGGAAGAATGCCGCGCCCTTCGCGGAGGCACAATTCCGCCAGCTCCGGCAGGCAGCGCAGATAGCTGCTTACCGCCCGGTCCGCATGACCTTCCGTGGTCCATTCACCCAGCTTCAGCCACTGCCCGGCGTGGCGCGGGTCCTTGCGGAGAATGATTCCGCGGTTGGCCGCGGCCACGCGGCCGAGCGCCGCCACCAGGGCGGGCCAGAACTCGCCGGGCGGACCCTGGAATTTGCGAAGACGCCGGACGTCGGCCAGCATGGCGCCGAAGTCGACCGGCTCAGCTGCAGGATTCGGGGATGCCATGGCGACTACTCCAGAACCATGCGCCCGGCTACGCCGGGACGAATGCGAAGACCGGGGTTATCGAAAAGAATTTTGACCCGCAGCAGCCCGCTGGCGGGTTCGATGACGGGGGCGATGTAATGGACCTTGCCGTCCAACCGGATGACTCCCTGCTGGCCTTCGAACTCGAGTTTCACGGTCTGCCCCATCTTGAGTTGTCGCCAGGTCGAGGCGTCGCAATCGGCGACGAAAAGGCATTGGCTGGTATCGACCACCCGGACCACGGGCGCGCGTTCTTCGTCGCAGGCTTCACCGACTTGTTTGAAGAAGGTGGCGATATGGCCGTCGACGGGTGCCACGAGCTGGCGCCGGCGCACCATTTCCAGGGCGAGTTCGAGTTCAATCTTGGCGACCTCGAACTCGGCGCGCTTCTTGTCGATCTCCTCGCGGCTGACCGAGATGGTGTTCTTTTGGGAGAGGGTCTCCAGGCGTTCGAGCTCGGTTTTGGCGAGTTGCATCGCCTGGCGTCTGCGGGCGACGTCCAACTCCTCGAGCCGTTTGTCCAATTCGACCAGGACATCGCCCTTTTTGACGGACGCCCCTTCCTCGAAGTGGCGCGCCGCGACGATGCCGGTGGCGGGGAAGGCCATGGTTGAATCCACCACCGGCTCGGTAATGCCGCTCACCTCGGCGGCGGCCAGCGGGGCCACGGGGAAGGCGGCGAAGGCCAGGCAAAGCGCCGCCATGAGGGTGGCGGAACCTGCCGGGAACCGGCGGGCTGAAGTCGGCAATGCCGAGCGGTTCATAGGGTCATTCATCACAGACGATGGAACATGGCCGGCACGAGTCGAGGAAACCGCACATCAAAGCCTTCGGTCAACGTTGCGCGGCCAATTGATCGATCTCGGCGGCCGCCTTCTTTTCCATTTCCGCCGCGCGCGAGACGGAAATATTCGATTGCAGCAGCCGCTTCCGCGTGGCGGACCGGAGTTGATCGCGGTCGACTTCGATTTGGCGCGCCTTCAGCAGGGTTCCGCGAATCAGTTCAAGCTCGAGCAGGGAACGTCGATAAAGCACCAATCCTTCGACGACCGCCGTGCGTGCCTCGGAGAGTTTTTCCTCGGTTTCGAGCACCACGACGCTTTCGATGCCGCCAACGGCGAGGCGGTCCAGTTGGGTCTGCAGCAGGCGTTCGTGGAAGGAGGAGACAGATCGGTAGTTTTGCACGTCCTCGGCGTAGAGCTGCAGGCGGCGCCGGGCCGAATCGATGCCATTCAGCACCTGGGTCTCGACTTCGCGAATGGCCACCTGGGCCCGTTCCTTGGCGATCTTCGCGGCTTGATGCTCGTTGCGTTCCTTGGAGCCACCGCCGATGGGGAATCGCATTTCGACGGCCACCGACCACGCCGGGTAATCCTGGCTGTCGACGTCATCCCACGCCTCACCGACGGCACGGCCAAGGCTGTTGAGACCGTAGCTTCCGCGAACATCCAACTGCGGAAGACGTTGGTTGCGGGTGTATTTTACCCGGATGCCTTCCTGTTCGAGTTGGGTTTGGCGCATCCGGAAGTCCGGGTTCGATGCGAACGCCTGGAGAATATCGTCTTCGCGGTTGGCGCTGTACTCGAGTTGGACGGGTTCATCGCTGGCACGCGGTCGGGCAGGGGATTGTCTTGGGGTGCGGCCGTAGAGATTCGAGATGCGACTGGCGACTTCGAAGATGCGTTGCCGGCTTTCATTGAGGCGAGCCTTGCGCAAGGAAACGCCGGCCTCCGCCTGGAGCACCTCAAGTTCAGGGGCCTTGCCGACCTCGAGGCGGGCTTTGTTGTCAGCCAGGATCTTGCCACTCAAGGTGACTGAATCCTGCGCAATCCGCGCGCGTTCCTGGGCCAGGTAGAGTTCCCAATAGGCGGATTCGGCCTGCGCCAACATCAGCATCAATTGCCGGCGGTACTCCTGGAAGGCGACCTCCGAGGCGAGCGCCGCCAGACGGATCTTCGCCATGGTCGGGCCGAGACCGAAGTTCTTGAGCAAGGGTTGAACGATCGTGGCACCGACGAAGATTTCATATTCGGGCCCGGTAAAGGTCCGATTGGTGCCGGATCCGCTGTATTGGAGGTTGTTGCTCAGGTCGCGCAGGGTAAATCCGCTGCGCAGGCGGGTGCCGGTCGGCAGCAGGAATTCGATGCCGGCATTGTAGAGGGTGTTCTCCTCGAGAAAGACGGGGGTCGACGGACCGAAAAGTCCCAGGCTCGCCTGTTGCTGGGTGTTGTTGGGCCGGTCGGTGTCGATGTGTTCCACCGACCCGACGACCTGAGGTTCGAAGATGCCGCGTTCGGCCTTGTAGACCTTCTCCGAGATTTCCACTTCGAGCATGCGCATGTGGACATTCTCGTTGCGTTCGAGCACCCACTGGCGGAGCTCCTCGAGCTTGAGGTCAAGGGTCCCGTCGTCGCTCTCCTGAGCCCAGGACGGGGCCGAAAGGCGGGTCAGAATCGCGGTAACCCAAACCAGACGACTGACCCATCGGAGGGGGTGGAATGGACCGGGACAGGAAATCGCCCAGCTGGGACGGCAACTCGCAAAGCGTGGCATGGAGAGTGAAGCTAAGATGCGCGGAATGAACCTAATCTGGATTTTGGGTACAAGAGAAAACGCCTGACCACCTCCCTTTTCGGCTGGGACGGGAGCATCGTTCTCCAGGGTCGAAGGTCCGCGCCTGCGGGAACCGAAGTTGCAGCCTGACCGCCATCGAGTAGGGTGCGGTCAATGGTGGTCTTCACTGCGTCGATCCTGGCCGCGACCCTTATCAGCGGCGTCCCGCTGGCGACTCCGGTGCCCGGAAGTGGTACGCCCGCAGGCCATGCCACCCACGAACCGGCCGCTGCCGTGGGAGCCGGCGACACCCACGCCGCGACCCACTCGGTCACCAACGCGCTCGCGACCGGAGCCGCGGGGATCCGTGTGCCGGGCGGGACCAATGAGTTCTCGCTGCGCGCCGCCACCGCCACCGATCTGGTTGAGCAGGAATACCAGAAGCTCCTCGACGACGATGACGTGGCGCAGGAGGAGATCGATGGATGGATTCGTGCCGCCGATGCCCAACCCAATGCCGTGGATGCCGCCGCTTTGCAGCGTCGCATCGACGTGCGGCTGGATGGCATCGATCGTCGGTACCGGGATTTCCTGGAACGGCATCCCGAGCATGTGGAGGCGCGCATTGCCTTTGGCAGTTTCCTCAATGATACCGGACGCGAGTTTCCCGCGCGGGAGCAGTGGGAGCGGGCGCGGGAATTGGACCCGAAGAACCCCACCGTTTACAACAACCTTGGCACCACCTATGGGCACCGCGGACCCATCACCAACGCCCTCGCCTGCTTCGAAAAGGCCGTCGAACTCGCTCCCAACGAGTCGCTGTATTTCCATAACTTCGCGACGACCGTCTACCTCTTCCGCAAGGACGTCATGGAGTATTACGGCCTGACCAACGAGCAACACGTCTTCGACAAGGCGATGGCGTTGTACCGGCGTGCCCTGGAGTTGGACCCGAAGAATTTCATTCTCGCGAGCGATCTGGCCCAGTCGTACTACGGCATTCAACCGCCGCGCCACGAGGAGGCCATTGCGGCCTGGCGGCACGCGTATGCGCTGGCTTCGGACGACCTGGAACGCGAGGGCGTCCGGGTTCATCTGGCGCGGGTGCATGTCCAGGCAGGCAAACTTCAGGAGGCCCGGGCCCTGCTCAACAACGTGACCAATGGGAACTACCAGGTTCTGAAGACCCGCATTCTTCGGAATCTCACCAGTCGCGAAGCCGGATCGTCGAATGCCGTGCCCGATGCCGTCGAAACCGGGGCGGGTTCTCGACCACCGGGAAATCGGCCCCCCTGACTTGCGCACCCGCTCTTGGTGGTGTTGGGTTGCCGCGACGCGATGGCAGCCCGCCCGACCCAAAGCGCCGAAGACTACCTGGAGCGCATCCACGAACTCATCGAGGAGAAGGGGTACGCGCGGGTGGTGGATATTGCCGAGACCCTCAATGTCCGCGAGGCCTCCGTGACCTCGATGGTCCAGCGTCTGGGGGAGCAGGGATACCTCAACTACGCGCGGTACCGCGGATTGGTGCTGACCGACAAAGGGCGGGAAGTGGCCTGTCGTATTCAAAGACGGCACGAAATCCTGGCCCGCTTCTTCTCCCTTCTGGGCATCGACGCGGATACCCAGCAACGCGACATCGAGGGCATCGAACACCACCTGAGTCCTTCCACCGTCACGTTGTTGGCGGACCTGGCGGATTTCTTTGAAAAGCAGCCGGACGCCCTCGAACGCTTTCGTGCGTCACGACGCCGCGGCTCGGGTGCGCCCTGAAATGGGGCGAGGAGCGAACGCCAATGACGCCGAAATGGCAGGACCTATTGGCGGCAGCGAAGCAGGAGGTCGAGGAGACCCTCGCCAGCCTGCCGGCGGAACTGCGCGCCAGCGCCGCGCAGGTGCCGGTGATCTACGAGCGACGACCCAATCAGGCCTTGGTGAAAGATGGCCTCGATCCGGATCTTCTGGGACTCTTCGTCGGCGACGCCCGCGCCGAGGATGGCCATCATTCGGCCCTGCCGTCCCAGATTCTCCTGTTCCTGGAAAACCTGTGGGAATTTTCAGAGGAGGACGAGGAGATCTTCCTCGACGAAGTCCAAACCACTTATCTTCACGAGTTGGGTCACTACCT
>JAEUHG010000261.1 GCA_016795425.1 Verrucomicrobiales bacterium | reverse complement strand
GGCCCACGGGGGCGTCATGCGGCACGAGCAGGCGGGGCTGTCGCATGCCCGGATAACGGGCCATCGACCGGAAATCTTACACCCAAAATCTCCCTCCCTCCCTTTTTCTCGCCCCCCGCTTCTCACCAACGACAGGTCTGGCCCGCAGTGCCCATCAGTGACCTGGTCTGCCCCTATCTCCACACCCGTTCGAGCGTTCTGGTCTATCGGGCTCCCACTCACCGTCTGGCCCGCAATTCCAACTGTCGAACCACGTAGCGGGGGCCTCTCCTCATCGTGAATCTGTAGGCCTGGCCCGCAGTCCTAACACAGGCATTGGCCTATCCCGCCGCTCGATAAGCATAGCGTGTCCCCAAGGTCTTCCAGTGGTAGAGGGACACCGATCTCGAACCTGCTTCGCAGGAAGGATCTGTCCCATCGTTCAGAACCTGTACCATTCTGGCAGGCATCGCTTCGGAGTGAGCCCCAACTCCAGAATGCCGCTGACCTTTTGGTCAGCTTCAAACCCAAGCACCGCCAAGCAGGCTCTGGAACCCTCTGGCGACGGCGTCGCAGTCCAACCCGTTCACACCAGACGACACTGATCACCCTGGTTCCAACCATCACGGAGATGCGATGGGTCGAATTTCATTCGGCATGACGCAATCCGCATTGATTTGAAACCTGTTCTGCCAACCATGGGCTCTTCAACGTGCACGATCGTCGCAGCCAATGGATCCATCGCGCCCAACTCGTCGCCACCTTGCTTTGGCTGTCGAGTGTGGTGACGGCCCTGGGCATCTACGTCATCGATCCAGGACGATTTACTGCAGCGAACATCGCTGCAGCCCTTCGCGATTCGGGCCACCAAATCGCCCTTCTGCTCCTGCTAGTGTCGGTGATTCGTGCATTCTTCCTCATCCCAAGCACGCCCTTCGTCCTCGCCGGTGGCCTCCTGTTGCCGGATCGTCCGTGGACGGTTCTTTTCATCAGCATGCTGGGAATCATCCTTTCGGCCACATTGTTGTACTTCTTCTCGGAATTGCTGGGCTTTAGAGATCATTTCCGTCGTCTGCCGGGTTCGACCTTTTCCAAGCTGGAATCGGCGCTGAAGGGACGATTTGGATTCTTCTACCTGGTCCTTTGGGCATTTCTGCCTTTTGCCCCCACCGACGCAGCTTGTTACGTCGCTGGCTGCACGCGAATGTCTTTTGGGAAGTTCCTTGCCGGAATAGGCTTGGGAGAGCTGATCATCTGCAGCTTCTACGTTCTCGCCGGGCAAAGCATCTGGCAGTTTCTGCTGCAGTCCTGGAAGGTGGTCCCATAGTCGGTCCTACCTTTCACATGTTGGCATCCCTCAGAGCGCACACCCCTTGCGCCCGGACTGGGATAGGGGCAGTTTGGTCCGCTCGTGCAGGAACTCGGCAAGATGCTGGTCTGGATCGGCCTCGTAATCCTGGGGACCGGAGTTGTCCTCTGGTCCGGATTTGGACGCGACTGGCTGGGTAAACTTCCGGGTGATCTCAGAATCGAGCGTGGGGAATTCAGTTTTCATTTTCCCATTGTCACCTGCCTGGTGATCAGCCTCGTTCTCACTTTGCTGGCTTGGATGTTGCGGCGATGAAAGCTTTGCTCCGGTGGGTACCGCCGCCTGGGTTCCACAGGCTACAGCGGAACATCCGAATCCTCCTGGCTCTGACGGCCCTGGCACTCAAGACGTCGTTTCTGTGTCAACCCGCGAAGGCTGGAGAGGAACTTCGCGGACTATGGGTCGATACCTTTCATCCCGGATTCCGTAACCCATCGGAGGTCGACACCATGGTGCGACTCGCGCGAACCGCAGGGTTCAACGCGCTCTTTGTCGAGGTTCGAAAACGGGGTGATGCGTATTATACCAGTCGGCATGAACCTCGTGCGGTCGACCTGGCCCCCGATTTCGATCCTCTTGACCATCTCCTTCGGCTCGCACACGACACGCAGCTCGGTCCGCGGCTGGAAGTCCACGCATGGGTCGTCACTTACACGATCTGGAATCAACGCCGTGTTCTTCCCGCTCAACCCGATCACCCGTTTCGCCTTCACCCGGACTGGCTGTCCCGCAACGTCCAAGGCGCCACGTGGGACGGTCGGGAGTACGCGTTTGATCCTGGGCATCCAGAGGTTCAAGAGCACACTTTCAACGTCGCAATGGACCTCATTCGTCGGTATGACCTTGACGGATTCCATTGGGACTACGTCCGGTACAATGGACGGGACTGGGGCTACAATCGAAGCGCGCTCGAACGTTTCCATCGCCTGTATCGTCGAAAGGGCAAACCCCGCCCCGACGATCCGGACTGGATGCAATTTCGACGGGAACAGGTTACCGATCTCGTTCGAAAGGTGTACCTCACGGCACTTGCGGAGCGGCCATCAGTCAAAATCTCGGCTGCGACCATTGCCTTTGCACCCGGCATTGAGGAACGCACGGATTGGCCAACCTCTGCCGCCTTCTCCGATGTCCTTCAGGATTGGCGCGCCTGGCTGCAGGAAGGAATCCTCGACCTATCCATTCCGATGACCTACTTCCGTTCCTCGGAGAACGAACAGGATTGGCTCAAGTGGTCACGATTCATCCGCGACCACCAATACCAACGCCGAACGGCGATCGGGATCGGCGGATACCTGAATCCGGCATCCGTGGTCCTAGCCCAAATGCGCGAGACCCGCAGCCCCTCGGTTTTCGGCACCCGAACGGCCGGGCTTTGTCTTTACTCCTTCGCCTCTCCCACCTCGGACCAGACCGCCGCCGAGTTCTTTGCTGGCCTTGCCACGCCGACCACAACGGACCCTTCGTCCACACCGGTGTTCGCGGAACCCGCGTCGGTTCCCACTGCACCGTGGAAGACTTCGACTCGTTCCGCCCACTTGAAAGGTACTGTCCGGTGCACGGACGGATCATCGACCGATGGCGCACGGGTCGTTTATTGCGGTCCGGTGGGCGGCTTCGCACGGGTGGATGGGACTGGATTCTTTGGCATCGTGGATCTTCCCCCGGGCGACTACTTGTGGCGGGTCGAAATGGACCGCCGTCGCTCAGCGGACCAAGAAAGCTCGCTCACGGGTGGAAAGGTGGTCCATGTGGACGTCACGATCTCCTCGGAAACGGATCCACAAGAGTCCACCGCTCCCGCGGAGGTGGCACCGTGAATCGTGGGCCGCATCCATCCGAGCCTGGATGAGCTCTCGGTTCCTGGGTGACGGCGCCCGGTGGGTTGTGGCGTCATCCTACGGATGTTCGAACTGTTAGGCACCGATGGCGCCACCCGGGCCCGGTTGGGTCGTCTCACCACTCCACATGGCGTGGTGGACACGCCGGTATTCATGCCCGTCGGAACGCAGGCTTCGGTGAAGGCGATGGATCCTCGGGAACTGCTGGAATCGGGGACGCAGATCATTCTTGGAAACACCTATCACCTCAACGTCCGACCGGGCTTGGAGATCATTTCCGCCGCCGGCGGTCTGCACCGGTTCATGAACTGGTCATTGCCGATCCTCACCGATAGCGGAGGGTTCCAGGTGTTCAGTTTGGCGAAGATTCGCAAGATCGTGGAACACGGAGTGGAATTCCGCTGTCACCTTGATGGATCACCCCTCTTTCTGGGACCGAAGGAGGCGATGCACATCCAACGAGTGCTGGGCTCAGACATCGCCATGGTGTTTGACGACTGTCCACCGGCAAAAAGCAGCGCCCCCGAACTGCTGGCGGCTGTCGAGCGCACCCTTCGTTGGGCAGCGGAGTGTCGCCAACAACCGCGGGCGGAAGGCCAGCAAGTCTTCGGGATTGTGCAGGGCGGCTCGGACGCGTCGTTGCGGGAACGGTGCGCACGGGAATTGGTGGGACTGGACTTCGACGGCTACGCCATCGGTGGCGTCAGTGTGGGCGAACCCGAACCGGAGATGTTACGGGCAGTGGAGATCACGGAACCCCATCTTCCAGCGGGAAAGCCGCGATATGCCATGGGTTTGGGTACCCCGGCGCAGATGATCGAACTTATCGCACGCGGCGTGGATATGTTCGATTGCGTGCTCCCGACACGGGTGGCGCGCAACGGTACTGCGTACACGCACCGGGGTGCTTTCAACGCCAAGGCCGGTTACAACAAGGCGGACTTTCGACCGATCGAAGACGGCTGCACGTGCTATTGTTGCCGCAATTTCACCCGGGCCTACATCCGGCATCTGCTCAACGTCGACGAAATCCTGGGCTTGCGCATGCTCAGCGTCCACAACACCCATCTCTACCTCGCACTCATGAGGGAGGTTCGAGAGCAGATCCGATCGGGAACCTTTGCGGATTTCCACCGCGATTACATACGACAATACGTCCCGACCAAGCGGGTGCTCGCGGCCCGGGAAGCGGAACGCTGACCTCCCTGGGTCAGTGCTGCGGGATCGACTCGAGGATACGCCGCACGATCTCGTCGGGGGTCACCCCATCGCTTTGGGCGGCGAAATTGGGCCCCAAGCGGTGCCGAAGCACGGCCGGCGCCACGGCAGCGACATCTTCGCAAGCGACACAAGTTTCGCCGCGGAGAAGGGCGCGGGCGCGGGCGGCCACCACCAGGCTTAGGCTCGCTCGGGGCCCGGCGCCCCAGCTCAGCCATTTTTTACAGAAATCCAAGGCGGCGGGATCGCGCGGTCGGGTGACGCGCACCAACCGTTCGGCGTACTGGTACACGTGATCGGCGATGGGGATCTTTTTGACGGCGGATTGAAGTTCGACGATCTGTTCGGCGGTGAGAACGGCCTCGGGAGTGCCTCCACCCGCGGTAGCCCCGCGCTTCATGATCTCCAATTCCTCCGCCGAACTCGGGTAATCCACCGTGATCATGAAGAGAAACCGGTCGAGCTGCGCCTCCGGCAACGGATAAGTGCCCTCCTGCTCCAGGGGATTCTGGGTAGCGAGGACGAAAAACGGGTCCGGCAGTGGGTAATCCGTACCACCAGCAGTCACGCGACGTTCCTGCATGGACTCCAGCATCGCCGCCTGGGTTTTCGGAGGTGTGCGGTTGATTTCATCGGCCAAGATGACGTTGGCGAAGATCGGGCCGTGCAGGAACTTGAACCGCCGCTCGCCGGATACTGGATCCTGAAAAATCACCTCGGTGCCGGTGATGTCGGTCGGCATCAAATCCGGGGTGAACTGGATGCGTTTGAAGCTGAGGTGAAGCGTCTTAGCGAGGCTGGAAACCAGGAGGGTCTTCGCCAAACCCGGCACCCCCACCAGCACCGCGTGGCTCCGGGTAAAGATGGCGATAAGGATTTGCTCGATAACTTCGCGTTGCCCGACGATGACCTTGGCCAGCTCCCGCTCGAGAGCGGCGCGGGCATCCTGGAGGCGGGAAAGGGAGGCGAGTGGATCGGGGGCGGAAGAGGTCGTCATGTCGGAATCACCACGTGCATGGGCAAGTTCGACGAAGGCTTCTCCGCGACGGCGCCGAATGCAACACGGACTTTTCTCCGGCTTCAGGCGTCGACACCACGGTTCCTGCCACGAACCGTTGCCGCCGGCAGGGTGACCCGGAAAATGGCCCCGGCGCCCACCTCACTGTCGGCCCGCACCTCACCGCCATGCGCCTGAACGATGTGCTTCACGATCGACAGCCCCAACCCCGTCCCGCCCTGTTCCCGCGACCGGGCGGCATCCACGCGATAGAAGCGCTCGAAAATACGATCCAACGACTCCTTTGGAATGCCAGGTCCATCGTCCTTGACCCAAAGGGCCACCCCGGGCCCTCCCTTGCCGGGGATCGGTTCCCCTCCCAAGATCACCTGTCCACCCGTTCGACCATACTTGATTGCGTTGTCGACCAGATTGAAGAAGACCTGCTGCAACCGATCGAAGTCGGCATGGGCGATCAGGCCCTGAGGAATCGCATTGTTCAGACGGATCTCCCGGGCGGCCGCGCGGGCGGATAGGTCTTCCAGGACCTTGTCGACCAGAGGCTTCAATTCCCCGGATTGGCAATTCAGGACCACCGCGCCGGACTCCAATTGGGAAATGGTCAGAAGGTCCTCGATGAGAAATGTGAGGCGATTGGAATGTTTCTCGATGGTTTGGAGGAAACGCAGGGACACCTCGGGATCATGCCGCGCTCCATCGATGAGGGTTTCGACGAACCCTTTAATCAACGACAAGGGCGTGCGCAGTTCGTGGCTGACATTGGCGACGAACTCGCGGCGCGTCGCCTCCAACTCCTTGAGCCGGGTCACCTCGTGGAAGACCAGAATGACACCCGGGTTGGGTTCGCCGGGACGACCGATAATGGACGCGTTGACTTGGAGGAATCGGGACGGTTGTCCAGGCAGTTCCAGTTCCAACCCGGGGGCTTGTCCGTCCTGGCGTGCGCGTTCCGCCAAGGTTTCGAGTTCGTGACGCTGAAGAGTCTCCATCAACGTTCGCCCCCGAACATCGCTGGTAATTTGGAACAGGCGTTGCAGCGGGAGATTGGCCCATTGGACCCGGCGATCCGGCCCCAGGATCAGCAACCCCTCGATCATGCGATCGAAAATGGCTGCCAAACCCGCCCGATCCCGTTCGATCTCAGCACGCAACTGTTGCTCGGTGGCCAGCCAGCGCTCGCGCGCCCGCTCCCAGTCCGCCTGCTCCCAGCGCCACCGGCGCCAGAGAACCAGGAAGCCCACCGCCAGGCCGACGATGGTTACCAAGGCGAGGGTGATCCACATGGAAAGGGTGGTGTTGTCGACGGCTCCGGAAGTCCTTGCGCACCTCAAAGCAGCTTTGGCAACACCCACTGCCCGTGCTCAGTCCTCTGCAAATCGGTAACCAACCCCCCTTACGGTGTCGAGGTATCGCGCGGCCCCTCCCAGTTTCTCCCGTAATCGCCGCATATGGGTATCGACCGTTCGGGTATCAATGATGTTGTCGTATTGCCACACGTCCTGCAGGAGTTGCTCACGGGACTGAACCCGGCCACGGCGCTCCATGAGGGTGGTGAGCAGTTTGAATTCCGTGGCCGTGAGGTCGACTTTTCGCCCAGCGACGGTGACCAAGTGGCGTGGGATGTCGACAGCCAGGTCGCCGGTCTCAAATCGTTCCGCCTTTTCCCCGGAGCCCTCGCGTCGCTGGACCAATTTCTTCACCCGAAGGACCAGCTCCCGCGGACTAAACGGCTTCGTCACATAGTCGTCGGCCCCCAGTTCAAGACCTAGAACACGGTCGATTTCGGCCGCCTTGGCCGTCAGCATGATGATGGGAATCCCCGCCGTCGCGGGATCTCGCCGCAACAGCTTGCACACTTCGAGTCCTCCCACCTCGGGCAACATCAAATCGAGCAGGATTAGGTTGGGGGCGTAAAGGCGGGCCGCCTTGAGCGCTTCGGCGCCGTCGGCGGCGCTGACCACCTCGAAGCCGGCCCCCTTCAAGTTGAACGAAATCAGTTCGACGACATCGGGTTCATCGTCCACGACCAGGATCTTTGGCATGACGCGGACCGTGGCTATCATCGAGCCGACGGTGCTTCAACGAACCGAGGGTGACAAGCCGGTTACAACCCGGTGACGACGACTTCCCGGACACGTGACATTGCACCTGGTCGTTCTTCGGGCACACTGGCCGGGCCGATGAATCCTGTGTTGGTCCGCAGCGAAATCCGTCCGGTTGCCGAGCGCGCCCTGGCGGGCGAGCGCCTTTCCGAGTCCGATGCCTTGTTGTTGTTCGCCTCGCGCGATCTCCACGCCCTTGGGGCCCTGGCAAACGAACTGCGGCAGCGCCGGGTTGGAAACCGCGCCACCTACATCGTCAACCGCTACCTCAACTATTCCAACTACTGCATTCTGAGCTGCCAATTCTGCGCCTTCGCGAGGAAGAAGCGGGACGCGGACGGGTTCGAACTGACGATCGAGCAAATGGTGACCAAGGCGCGCGAGGCCCTCGCCCTGGGAGCCACCGAACTTCACATCGTGGGCGGGTTGCACCCCAACTTGCCCTTCGATTTTTACCTGGGATTCCTGCGCGCGCTCAAGGCTCTCGACGCGCGCCTTCAACTGAAGTGCTTCACCGCCATCGAAATCCTTCACCTGGCGTGGCTCTCCAAGAAATCGGTGACCGCCACCCTCGAATCCCTCAAGGAAGCCGGACTTGATTCCCTCACCGGAGGGGGAGCGGAGATCTTCGCGCCCGCCATCCGGCAGGCCATCGCCCGCGGCAAGGAATCCGCCGAGGAATACCTCGACGTCCACCGCACCTGGCATCGTCTGGGTGGGCGCAGCACTTGCACGATGCTTTACGGTCACCTGGAGACGGTCGAGGACCGCGTCGACCACCTCCGCCGCCTTCGGGACCTCCAGTCGGATACCGGCGGATTCACCGGGTTCATCCCCCTTCCCTACCAACCGGACAACAATCGCATTCCTGTCGACCATCCACCGACCGGCTTCGACTCGCTGCGCACAATGGCGGTCAGTCGCGCCTACCTCGACAACTTCGATCACCTGACCGCGTACTGGGTGGGTTTGGGCACCAAATTGGCCCAGGTCGCGCTCAGCTACGGCGCGGACGACCTGCATGGGACCATTCTTGAGGAGCACATCTTTCACATGGCGGGAGCCACGTCGCCGCAAGGTCGTACCGAGTCGGAATTGATCAAGGCCATCCGCGAAGCCGGTATGGTACCAGTTCAACGGAACACCTTTTACGAACCGATTCGGGTCTGGGACGAACCGTCCGTGGCGGTCGCCGTATCGGCCTGATTCCGGCGATGTCCCAGGCAGCGAAACTCTCCTCCACCCACATCTTCCCCCATGCGCGTACTAATCCTCGGCGGCACAGGCATCATCTCCACGGCCTGCACCCGTTTGGCGATCGAGCGAGGTCACGAAGTCCATCTTTTGAACCGCGGCGTCCACGGCGCCACCCCGCCGGGCGCGCATTCCATCGTGGCGGACATCAAGGATGAAGCCGCCGTTGCCACCGCCCTCGACGGCAAGGTCTGGGATGTCGTCGTCAACTTTATTGCATTCGAGCCCGCCGACATTGAGCGGGACCTGCGGCTGTTCCAGGGTCGCACCCACCAGTACGTGTTCATCAGTTCCGCCAGCGCTTATCAACGCCCTGTCACCCATTACCTCATCACCGAATCGACACCGCTGGCGAATCCGTTTTGGGAATACTCACGACAGAAGATCGCGTGCGAAGACCGACTCATGCGGGCGTACCGGGAGGAATCCTTCCCCATCACGATCATCCGCCCCTCGCTCACCTACGGCGAGACGATGATCCCTTTGGCGACCAATTGCTGGACGCGTCCGTGGACAATCGTCGATCGCCTTCGCCGCGGACTCCCCGTGGTTATTCCGGGCGACGGCACATCGCTCTGGACGATCACGCACAACACCGACTTCGCGTGGGGCATGGTGGGCTTGCTGGGACACCGGCAGGCTATCGGGCACGCCTTTCACATCACCTCGGATGAAGTACTAACCTGGAATCAATGTTATGAGGCGGTGGCGGAGGGCGCGGGTGTGTCGCGGCCAAACTTCATACACATTGCGAGTGAGTTTATCGCCGCATGTCTCCCCGAGATGACCGGATCCCTCCTGGGCGACAAAGCCACCTCGGTCGTGCTCGACAACACAAAGGTTCGTCGATTTGTCCCTGACTATGTCGCCACGACACGATTCCGCGACGGAGTCGCCCGATCGATCGCCTGGTTCGACGCGGATCCTGCCCGTCAGGTGGTGGACAAAGACCACCAACAGACCTGGGACAAACTCATTGCCGCCTACCAGCGCGGTCTGCACGCAGCCAAGGCGGAGTTCGGGCGCTGAGCGCATTCGAGCAAGGCCACGAATCATTATTGGTAGCCCGGCTTCAAAGGTCTCCTTTGACTTCTGCGCCAGCGGTCGCTAATCACAACGCGATTTCCGCGAAGTGGCTTCCCTAGGGATCCCCATGGCTGGATGGGCTCTGGCATCGCGGATGACACGGTGACAAAAAACAATCGAATCCCATGAACAAGGTAACTTCGTTTCTTCGTTCCAAGAATGGCGCAATCGCCGCCGCCGTCGTGATCGCCGCCCTGGGCGCCACGGCATTGCAGGCACAGGTCAAGCAGGGCAAGACGCGCCCTGCCAAAACCGGCCAGCTCATGAAGGGTATCGTCAAACCCAACTGCGGCGATGCCAAGAAGCTCTCCGATGCCGGTCCCGCCAATGACGACGAGTGGGCCGACCTGGCCCTCAAAGCCGCACTACTCAACGAGGTCAGCTACTCCCTGATGGACGACGGCCGCTGCCCCGACGGCACCTGGGCCGACTCCACGACCAAAATGCTCCGCGAAGGCAGCGCAAACCTGATGAAGGCCGCCGACGCCAAGGACGCCGCCGCCGCCAAGACCGCCATGGGTTCGATCCTGAAGTCGTGCAAATCCTGCCACGACGCCCACAAGAAGGATCACTGAGTTCATCCCAACGACTGTCTCTTCCGCCAAGGGACGGTTCTCGCGAGTCCTCCTGCCACGACCGGGGCCTCGCCGAGCACCGTCCCTTTCCCTTTTCCACAAGACCCGGCTTCGGCCTTGCGGAGCACCTTCGCCCACGCCAACGTGCCTCCATCACCCGCTCAGGAATGCCCGCCCTCTTCGCGCCAATTCCTGGATGAACTCGACGGCTCGCGCCATGAAACATAGCTCCTCTCCCCCTTTGCTACCGTCCTTCACAGGCTGCCGCCAAACGCTTGGAATCTGGGTTGTGCTCTGGGTGGCGAACCTGCAGATGGGCCTCCTGCCTTCCCATGCGGCAGCTTCCCCCGACTCCTGGATCGAGACACTGGGATTCCAGCGTGGATTGGTTGTCCTCCTGGGCGATCGGGAAGCCGCCGTTGCCCGAAAGCTCGCTTCGGACAGTTCGCTGCTCCTCTATCTTCAATTGACCCACGCGGAGGAAGTCCTCACTGCACGACGCGCGGCCGACGCTCAAGGCTTCTACGGCCGCCGGATCTTCATTGACCAGGGTCCGCCGCAGCGCATCGCTCTTGCCGACAACCTCGCCGACGCCGTGATCGATCTGGGTGGGTTGGGTGCCGCAGCGGAATCAGAGGTCCTGCGGGTCTTGCGCCCCCAAGGGAAAGCCTATCTTGGGTCGAAAACACTCACCAAACCCATGCCGTCGGGCATCGATCAATGGACCCATCCCTACCACGGTCCCGATAACAACCCGGCGTCGAACGATCGCGTCGCCAAAGGACCCTATCTCACACAGTTTCTGGCCGATCCCCGCTACGCGCCATTACCGCAAGCGGCAGTCGCCGCCGGAGGCCGCATCTTCAAGCTTTTCGGACATATCGCCTTCAAGGAGCGCGAGGAACCCTGGCTCAACACGCTGGCCGCCTTCAGCGGGTACAACGGAGAGTTGTTGTGGCGACGGGAGATTCCCGCCGGCATCAACGTCCACCGCAACACCTTCATCGCCACTGCCGACAGCGTGTATTATGCGGACGACAAATCGTGCAAGGTCCTGGACGCGGCCACGGGCAGATTGAAGGATGAAATCGCTCCGGACGCGGCGCTCACCGAAGGGACATTCTGGAAATGGATGGCGCTCGAGGAAGGTTCCTTGTTCGCCACGGTCGGCACTGCCGAACAGCGCGATCCAAACATCCGCATGCGAAGCGACCGTCACGGTTGGCCCTGGGATCCGCTGTCACCCGCCTTCAATCAACCGGAACACCCATGGGGATTCGGCAGAACCCTGCTGTCGATTGACCCCGAGACCAAGAGCATCCGGTGGCGCCATCAGGAGGCGCAGCCCTTCGACGGTCGAGCGACCTGCCTTCGCAGCGGGCGCGTGTTCCTCTTTCGCCACGGATCCTATCTCACCTGTCTCGATGCCAAGACCGGAAGGGAACTTTGGCGGCGAACGCCGGTGGATGCCCCGGAGCTCTTCGAGGCGCTTGGACCCGAACTTCCCCGGCAGGATTGGCGCACCAATTGGCGCACCACCGCCTACACCCGTGCCAGCGACCAGGCTTTGTACTTCGCGGGACCCACCATCAACCAACTCGTCGCCGTCTCGGCCGTCGACGGACGGCTCATGTGGAAGCACCCGTACAACAACTATCAACTGGTGCTCCAAGGGGGTGACCTTTGGGCCCTGAGCGGACAGATCGACGCCCAGCCCAGTCGGAAATTCGACCCGTTGACCGGTGCCGTTCTCCAAGAAATGAACCTGGCGCGCCGCGCCTGCACCCGACCCACCGGGGCCATCGACGCCATTTTCTGCCGGGCCGGCGATGGTTCGACGCGACTCGACCTGGGTCGAGCGGAGGCACAACTCGTCTCACCCATGCGCGCACAATGCCAGGACGGCGTTACAGTCGCCCACGGTCTCCTCTACTGGTGGCCCAGCACCTGCGACTGCAATCTCAGCCTCTACGGCATCACCAGCCTGGGGCCAGCCGGTGACTTCAACTTCGAAACACCGGCTGTGGAGAGCGAACGCCTTGAACGCAATGCACTCCTTTCCGCCCCCGCCCTGGATCCCGACCCGGTGAACCCCGATTGGCCCATGTTCCGCGCCGACCATCAGGCGACCGCCACGAGGTCAGTGGCGGTGGGCACCAAGGTCAGGCGCCTCTGGCAATCCACCCCAATCGCGGAGATCCAACCAACGGCACCCACGACCGTTGCGGGACGGACCTTCGTGGGAGGTTCAGACGGCGTCGTCCGGGCGTTCGACGCAGCGACCGGCGACCCGCTGTGGACCGCCTATACCGGCGGGGCCCTGCGCTATCCGCCGACGATTTGGAAAGGCCGAGCCTTCGTGGGTTCCGGGGACGGATGGGTCTATGCGCTCTCCGCCAGCACGGGCGAAACGCTGTGGCGTTTTCGGGCCGCACCCCTGGAACGTAAGATACCCGTCTACGGCCAACTCCTGTCCACCTGGCCCGCCGCGAGCGGGGTCGTGGTGCATGAAGGCGTCGCCTATTTCGCCGCCGGGATCGTCAACTACGATGGCACCCACGTCTATGCCCTCGACGCCGAAACCGGTCGTCTGAAATGGCAGAACAACTCCTCGGGACATCTGGATCACGACACCCTCGCCGGAGTCAGTGTCCAAGGACACATGATCGTCCATGACAACAAGCTTTGGCTTGCCGGTGGCAATGTTGTCTCTCCGGCGATGTTCGATCTCAGCACCGGCCAGTGCCTCAACGACGTCGGGCTGGTGCACCGAATGGCGGGCGGCAACCTGCCAGCCTCGGAAAGCCCGCGCGGCGCCTCCCTCTTTCTGATCGGCCAACGCGTTATGGTCAGTGATCAACCCTTCTATGCCCACCCGAAGTGGCGGGTCTATGATTCGTCGGTCCAGAATAAGACCTGGGTCGGGTCGGTGGGAAATCTTGATGTCGCCTGGGTGAATAACGCACGCGTGATGGCCTACCCGAAGATCGAGGAGCAACGGACCGAACGCTGGGTCGCCGGGTGGGGAAAGAACCGTATCGCGGGTGTCGAACCCTTATGGGAGATCGAAAGCAAGGAGAGCACCGCCGTCGCCCTTGGAACCAACGCCGTGGTGGTCGCGCGACCCTCGGAACTCACGGCCGTCGGACTCAAAGATGGCAAGACCCTTTGGGCTCAGACCCTTCCCGGCACCCCGGTGCCGTGGGGGCTCGCCCTTGACCGTGCGGGCCGCGTCTTTGTGGCGCTCGAAGGCGGACAGGTGGTCTGCTACGGCGGAACCAACGCCGCCCAATCCGTCCTCGGCAAGGCGCGCGCCTCACTTCCTTGAGCCGCTATCCATGGACGCTTCCGCCGCCATTGCCTGGATCCTGGCCCAGGCTTCCCGTTCACCGAAGCGGTTAGTCGACCACGTCTTCAGCATCGTCAATCGGCCCGAGCTCCATCTGGCCTTGGGCATTCTCGCGTCCAACACCGCCGTCGCCTGCCGATACAACGTGCGCGATGTCGGCTTCATGGATCTTGATTCAGAGACCTATCGGCTCGAAGCCCGGGTGCGCAAGGACACACCACCGGCGTGGGTCTCCAGCCTGCAAACCCAAGCCTCGACAGCTTTGCAGGGCGCCAATGTCCGATTGGAGATCATTCACGTCGATGCACCCGCACTCGACGGGACAGGGAATCGGGCCCACCCAGGTGAAGCGGTGGCACCCATGGCATGGACGTTGGTTAGCCCGGACGGGGCGTCGTACACCGGCATCGCTGTTCCGCAGACACCGGCATCGGACAGCCGATGGAGGTCGACCCTCGACACGCTCCTTCTCTCCCCCACCCGTGCGGCGTTGCGTGAGGTGGTCAGCCGCGCATTTGGCGCCATCCTTCTGATTGACGGCACCGACACTGTCGCCAACACGCGGGCTCGCGCCGTCATTCAAGAGGCGATCGGGCAGATTCGCGACCACATGCGAACGCTTCCCAAATCCATCGCTCAACCTCCGGAGCTCGTCTCGCTCGAGGTCGGATCGCTGGCCCGGGAGAGTGTACTACTCTGGAGTCTTTCGCTGGAGACAACTCCCACGTCCCAACCCCGGGCCTTCATCCTATACGGACGCCTGCGTTGGATCGGACCCGTGATGAACGGCGAAGAGATCTCGACGCGAAACCTCGTCGGGCTCTTTTCCATGGTGGGTGCCGACTGCGAATGCGGTCTCGACCTTCAATGGACCTTGGGTACCCGGATTCCGGTGCGCTGGGACGAAACCACCCACGCGGCAGCCGCCAAGGGACTCGGTTTCGATCCGGAAAGCCCTCTCGTAAAGGCCGAGATTCTATCCATCCTGGAACGCCGCCGGTCGGACCCGGGGCCACGTGCCCGCGACGGGGAGTCCGGAACACCCACCCACGCGCCGCGCCCTTCCCACGCTCCAGGAACCTCGGAACCGTCAAGATCGACAACAGAGAGCCTTCTGACCGCCGTTCCGGCGGCATTGCCGGCAGCAGAGGTGGAGATCGCCATCCCGATGGCTTGGTTGATTCTAGGAGGCTTGGCGACTTTTGTCGGAGCGGCGGCCGTGGTCTTATTTCGGAGGGCACGACGTCAACAACGCCTCGACTGATCCACCGAGGCGATTTTCGACACGGCACACGCTCGACGCAGGCTGGTTTCCATCGACTCAGTCTGCAAACTCACAGGCGTGCGCGCCTTATCCAGCGTCTGCCTCTTCGGGTTATCGGTCGTCGCTCTCTTGGCGGCGGACCCACGCCCTCTGACCGTCGATGAACTCTGGTCGCTTAAACGACTCGGACCCCCTGCCCTATCTCCCGACGGGCGTTCCGTCGTGGTCGAAGTCACGAGCTTCGACATGACCGAGAACGAATCCGACTCTGACCTGTGGTTGCTTTCGGCGGATGGAACACGGCAGCGGCAATTGACGGCGCACAAAGCCAAGGACAGTGGACCGGCATGGTCGCCGGATGGGCGTTGGATCGCGTTTACCAGCAAACGGGAAGGGGACGATCAGCCACAGGTCTATTTGATCTCCCCGGAAGGCGGCGAGGCTCGACGGGTAGGAAAGATCTCCACCGGGGTTTCCTCCATCCGATGGTTCACCGATTCGAAGCGATTGGCGTTCCTGTCAGCCGTCTGGCCCGATCTCAAGACCGACGAGGAGCAGGGAAAACGCGCGAAATCGCGTGCCGACGCCAAGGTCAAAGCGTTCGCCATTGAATCCACGCATTACCGCTATTGGGACCGATGGATGGCGGACGACCGTGTGACCCACCTCTTCACGGTTGATACGGAAACCGGCGCCACGCGGGATCTATTGGCAGGATGGACCAATGGGGTTCGCGCCCTCGAACCGAGCGCCGACCTCTACGACGTTGCCCCCGATGGAAATGAACTCGCGTTCGTGGCGGATCTTGGACCGGATCCGGGACGAAGTCCCAACACGGACATCGTCACCGTATCGGTGGCGGACGGTTCGCGTCAGGTTTTGACCGCCGACAATCCGGCGCACGACACCTCACCACGTTATTCACCGGACGGAAGATCGCTGGCTTGGCTACGGCGAGTGAAACCCCGGTTTTACGCGGAGCGCCCACGACTGGCCGTCTGGGATCGAACCGCCCTTACTCATCGCGTGTTGACCGAGGGCTGGGATCGTTCGCCATCGGCACCGACATGGACAGCCGATAACGCGCGGTTGCTCTTCACCGCCGAGGACCGCGGGCGAGTTCCTCTTTGGTCCATCGCCGTCCAGGGCGGCGCCCCCAACTTGGTCGCGAACGGCACCGTTGGCAGCTTCGAATTGAGCAGAGACCAGACGATCCTCGTCACCTCGCAGTCGACGCTGAGTCAGCCCACTCGAATTCAGGCATACCGCCTTACCGGCCTGGACGTCGAAGTCCGATCATCGCCCGTTTCCCTTGAATCGTTTAACAACGGTGCGGTGGCATCATGGACGCTGGGTGTGGTGTCGCAGACCAACATCGCCGGTTGGAACGGAGAACCCGTTCAAAGTTGGATCGTTCACCCGCCTGACTTTGATCCCTCCAAAAAATGGCCCTTACTGCAAATGGTGCATGGCGGCCCCCACGGCGCCTGGAACGACGAATTTCATCACCGTTGGAATTCCCAAGTCCTCGCCGCCAAAGGCTACGTGGTGGTCGGTGTCAACTTCCATGGATCCACCGGATGGGGCCAAGCCTTTGTTGAATCCAGCCTGGGTCGGTATGGGGAGAAGGAATTCGCCGATGTCGAGGCCATGACCGACGCCATGCTGGCCCGGGGTTACATCGATGCCGAACGCCTCGTCGCGGCCGGCGGCAGTTTTGGCGGCTACATGATGGCGGTCATCAATGGGCGCACCAATCGATACAAGGCGCACGTCTGCCATGCCGGAGTCTACAATTGGGAATCCATGTTGGCATCGGACTTTCCCGGTACGCTGAATGAAAGCCTGGGAGTTTTTCCGTGGGAGGATCGCGAACGGTACCTCCGGCAATCTGCCCATCTCGGGGCGGCACAGTTTTCGACGCCGACTCTGGTCGTCCACGGCGAACTCGATTACCGAGTGCCCGTGTCGCAGGGGTTCGAATACTTCAACACCTTGCGCGTCCGCGGCGTTCCCGCCCGACTTCTGTATTTCCCCGACGAGAATCACTGGGTGTTGAAACCCCAGAACGCTCGTCTTTGGCACGAAGAATTCTTCGGCTGGTTGGCGCGCTATGCCCCGGGTGGCGGGAAATGACCATCGTACCCACCGTCCAAGGACGCATGGACTTCCCGCCCGAACGGTCGCCCTCTCCCAAGGAATGAGAGAGGGCTCGGCCGAGCGGGCGCGAGTTGTACCCGCCTCGACGCCCTCACTTCCGCGGAATGAACGGCCTCGTCACCGCGGTCATTGCCGCAACCGATAATACGCTCCAGTTCCAACGGTGGTGCTCACCCGATGAGTGTTTCCAGTCACCCCAGGAACCACTTGCCAACCCCCGCCGGCAGCCGTGCTCGATGTCTCCAAAACAAAACCAGCCGCCGTCGAGGGCCAACTTAATACCACAGTCGAACCGTCGCGGGAAACGGCGAGACTGGGCCGCTCCGTCGACGACGCGCCGACGGAGTAAAGTCCGAAGTTATCGATGCCAAAGTACCAACTGTCGGTGCCTGCGTGCAGGAAACGCACCCGGACGGAACCCTGATTGGCGGCCTGCGGCAGAGGCAACAACTCGATCCGCTTTGACTCAGCCGGGTTGTCGTTGGCGCGTCCATGGATAAAGGGCGCCAGGCTTTGATCCGCCGGGGCGCTGACGAATGCGCCATAGGTCCCACCCACTTCATTACCGGAATCATCCGTGTACCGGGCGACGTCGCCGTATTCCGTGGTCAGGGTTGTGGCGACATCCAGAGTCACTTCGCCCGTGGATTCGTTGGTCACGGTGATCAGGTCGTTGCTGTCGAGGAAGTACGCAACAGGCAGCCAACTGGCGCCTTGGTTGATCGAGTACTCGATCGCAGCGATGCTGTCCTGGTTCTGTTCCCACAAGGAGTAGAAGCCGACGTGAATGTTGGTTTTTCCGGTAAGGTTGAAATCCGGAGATTCCACGAAAAGCACCTGCGACGACGCCGTGTTGGCGTAACCGGAATTGCCGAAGAGGAATCGCCCCTGTGCCAGCGGGCCCGTGTACGCGGCGCCGTTCACCACATTGAAGGGATTCGGAGTCAGCACCCGACGATAATCTTCGGTGGTGGTCTCAGGATTGCCGTACGTCACCAGCGGATTCTGGAACCGATCCGCCGCCACCACCGTCCATCGCGCAAAAGTGGCCGAGCCTAGATCGCCGAGATCCTCCGCTTCGTTGGCCGGCGCTGCATAGCTCTTGTGCGTCCAACCGGCGGGCAAGGAACCCTCGGCGACCGAGTCGAAATTCTCAAAGACGATCGGGCTTGGCAGCGTGACACTGGTATAATTTCCCACCGTCACCGTGCTCCGAGTGGTGATGGTGTTGGCCGGGCTCGCCGTGTCCCGGAAGGTGAGCACCCAGGTGTGGGCCGAAAGGGCAGCCGGAAGTGCCGGGCTGGTGTAGGTGACAGTCGTCAGGCCGCCGTCCAGCGTGACTTGTGGCGTCACCGCGACGCCGTCCAATTGCAGGGTCACGCTGCCAGCCGCCACCTGGGTGACCCCGTTGGTGAGGGTGGCCCGAAAGCTCAAGGTCGGCGGAACGTCGGTGGTGCCATCGCTGGGAGTCAGCGTCAGAACGCGCGCGCCGTCGGCGGAAGGGGCAGCCACCCGGAATCGTTCGCTGGCAAGGATGTCGTAGCCATCATTCAGCAGCAGGTAGGCGACGTACTCTCCCACCACACCCAATCCGGAAGGAAACGAGACCGAGCCATTCGCGTTCGCCACATTGCCGTTCTGGGTGCCATCGACGTAATTCCAAATCGTCGATTGCGGGCCACCCGGGGTTTGCCCCACCTGGTAGACTCCAATCCAGTCCTTCGGGTTGGCTGGACCATTGGTGAACGTGATCGTGATGGCCTCACCGGGCGCGAACAGGCGCTTGCTGGGGCGAACCAATGGAGAGCTGGGGTCCACTACCTGGAACTGGTTGGTAGCCACCTTGGTGTATCCATCGTTGAGAAGGAAATACACCACCCAATCCCCGGCCAATCCCAGGCCCCCCGGAAAATGCACACTTCCCTCGCGAAGTCCCTGGTTCCCGTTCTGCGTGTCATCGACGTAGCGCCACACCGTGGAAGGCACTGGCCCCGGTTCCGCATCCGGTGTGTAAACGCCAATCCAATCCTTCGACCCTCCAGGTCCACCCGAGAACGTCACCACAATGTCCTCTCCCGGGTGATACGCGTCGTGATCCGGTTGAATCGCGGGATCCGCCGCCATGCCGCGTCCCAGGCCCAAAGCCGCCAGGGCAATGGCAGCCACCGCCCCGAACCTGGCAGAAGGCACCAACGACCCTGTGTGTACGCTGCGATACGAGTTTGTTTTCATGGATCTTGTTATGGGGAACAGACGACCGGTGTGACGCCATCCGGACCTGGCCTCGCCCAACCCGACAGCACCGCATCGGCTTCGGGAGCGTTGGATGGAACCCAGTCGGTGTCCGTCAATCGCCGGACAAAGCGTTGCGCCTGGGCGGCCAAGCGCCCCATGGCAAGCGGTTCGCCCGATTTCTGGGCGGCTTCCATGGCTCGCTTCAACTCAGGCGAGTACTTCTCCAAATACGCCACCTGCCAACTCGAGCGGTCCTCGGGTCGGCCTGTCGCGGAAATCACCAGGGCTCGATAACCATCTTCCTCGGGACCATCCAACCCTGGTATGGGCGCCACGGCCGTTCGGGAAGCGACGAAGATCTTGCCGGCACTGAGGTCGTAGAAAAACGCCTTCTCCCCTGGCGGCGACTTCCCAACGACGGCCTTCGCCACGAAATACACCGCGGCACCGATAGCCGCCACGGCGACGGCGCCTCGAAGAATTCTGCGGTTATCCATGGATAGAACAGCGGCAGAGTCATTCAGTGTGAATCCGCCTTCGCGGACCACCAGCAGGCGTTCGTGTCGCAAGGGATTCGGGCTGGATCCAGCAGACTCGAACTGCCATCGGCGCGGGCATAATTCGACCGCCGGTTATGGCGCACGGCCCCTTTATCGCCCTGGGCCAGTCGATTGAATCCGGGACTGTTGGCCTGTCCAACCTCCTTCCAAATCCACCACCGATCCTGCGGCCAGACGCCAAAGGCATCCCCATGACCGTCACCGAACCACAAAAACTGGGACGGCGCCTCGATCATGGGGGTCCGGCATAGATTGTTCTCGTAGCCCGCCGGACGACCAAACGGCGGTTGGGCCCCTCCAAACGTCCAATGCACGTTCACGGCACCGATGCCGCTCGCGATGTCGATCTCGCCGGGGACAAACTGACCGAGGACCCATGGGCTCGGCGGTCGGTTCTTTGAAGGTCTGCCGTTGGCATAGACCTCCTCTTTCTCGGTCGGACAATCATAAACCCGTGGCGCTTTTCCAACGTAAGGAAAGAGGTAGGCCCGCCAGCTCGACTCACCGCCACCTTGGGGCAGGAGGGCCTGAATGGGAGGCAACCATTCCTCGGCATCCCCCGAATACGTGTGTGTGGCGAGAGCCAATTGCTTCATGTTGTTGAGGCAATGGATTTGCAGGGCGCGCGCCTTCGCTTTGCCCAGCGCCGGCAGGAGCATCGACGCCAGGATGGCGATGATCGCGATCACCACCAACAGTTCGATCAAGGTGAACGCGAGAACTCCGCGGCGGCGATGAAGTCGGCGGTTCGGCAAGCGCCCCTATCAAAACCCAATGCCTCCGGCCGTCAATGCACCGTTGGCGACGAATTCGTGGCGAATTGAAGTCGGAATCGACCACCACCCATCACCCCGGCGACGCCACCCACGCGATCGAGAAAACCGGGGTCCTCCAGCAAATGCCCCGATTGCGGGTCTCGTTCCACCAAGAACCTTAGTTGATCCAGATCGGTCGTCCAAGTCAGGCCATTGAAGAACTCCAGGCCATCGAACTGCAGTTTGTACAAAGCCTTCTTCGAATAGCAGGTCCCCAAATAAAGATGCCCGAATCCCGCCGCTTGAAACTCTGCGACCGCCTTGGTCATCAGATACATTCCCAGACTGCGGATCGGATGCCGCAAATCGTAGAAGGCGTAATAGTAGTGCGCCATGCGCCCCGGCTCCACATAGAGCAGCACTGCTCCCACCTCGCGTCCGGCATCCCCCATGTCGCGGCAAACGAGCACGTGGCTGACCACGCGTCCGGCCATCAATCCATCCAATCGCGCCGGCCCCATGATGCCTGGACCAAACCGCTCATCGGCGAAGGCCAACCACCTCTGGCGGTGGGCATCGCTGTATTGAAAGGCACTCCGCGGCACCAACTCGACCTCCAATCCAGCTCCCTTGCGCAGAATCCGTCGATTCTCAGAGCTCGGCCGCCAGCCCGGAAGCGGAACGCGCAAATGGCGGCATAACGTAAAGCGTTCCAGATTCGGGCACGCCGGATGGAAGCCCGCCCCGTAGAGATCGGCAGGCATCTCCCCAGGCTCCAGACATCCCCACACGACATAGGGATACCGATATTGACCGTAGTCGGGGGCGAACTCGGAAAATAGCACCTTCATCCCACGGCCCAGCGTGGCGGTCGGCCTCGCAACGGCAAGCCCCAGTTCCTTCGCCCAGTCTTCCCGTCCCGATCAACTCGCGGCATGATGCGGTCATGCAGATTGACGTTGGCATTATCACCATCTCCGATCGGGCATCGCGCGGACAATACGACGATTTGGGCGGCCCGGCCCTGAAACAGGCGGCTTTGGGCTACGGCTGGCGAGTCGTGGCCGACGCGTTGGTCCCCGACGAAAAGCGCGAAATTCAAAGGGCGATCCGCCAGCAACTCGAACTGGGCTGCCAGCTCATCCTAACCACCGGTGGAACCGGAGTTGCCATCCGCGACGTCACACCCGAAGCGGTTCGCGAAATCGCCGTTCGTGAACTCCCGGGTTTCGGCGAGGTCATGCGCGCGGAGTCGATGAAGATCACCAAGAATGCCATTCTTTCCAGGGCCTTGGCCGCCGTCGTGGGCAAAGGACTCATCCTCTGCCTGCCAGGGAAACCAAGCGGAGCGGTCGAATGCCTGAGTTTCGTGGTCGGAGCCGTGCCACATTGCGTGGAAGTCCTGCAAGAAGTCCCCACCAGCTGTTAGTCGGCCACCGGTTGCACCTCAGTTGCCCGGGCGCACCATCACGCCAGCGACTGCCATCCTCAGCGGCCAACCGGGTGAACCTCAGACCGGGATTCGTGCAGCGTCGAATAGGAAGCTCCAAACCGATCGGATCGCTCACGTTCTTCCGTGCGCCGAGGCAAGCCCGAATAGCCGTTGCCTTTGGCGTCGACCGCGTGGAATTCCTCAATGACCGACCAGGGCGAGTGATTCAAGACGACCAATGCAGGGTCTCGCCGCAGGCGACGGAATGCACGACGGAGTGGCCCCCAGCCAATCATCGCGCCCCCGAGTGCCGTCAGGGCGATACCAAGCCCAGCACCCAAGGCCAGCGATGGGCCCCGGCTCACGAACTCGCGGATATCCCCGATACTGAACGCCGCCGATGCCACGACCGTACCCAGGCATAGCAGCCCAATCAGAGCAAGGACCACCCCCGCGAGTGCCACACACTTCCGACTCGCAGTCATCGATATCTAATGTGCCAACGGTTACCGACAACACCCCCCGGAGCGCCGATCGTGGGTGGATCGATGGACGCCCGGCGACCTTACTGTCCCAACAAGAAAAACTCGAATCCTACAACGGGTTGTGCCTATGCAACACCGACACCACTTTGAACGCGGTCGCGGATTCGGGCAAGAAGGATTCCTGAAAAGTTATTGGCTGCCATTCACAACATTCCTCGCCGCGTCCCCCCCGATTCACCTGTTGGTTGACTCGCAGCCGTCTGCCGTCTGAACTCACCGCATCCATGCACCCGGTTCACATCCACGTCTCGCGACGCAGTTTCCTCAAGGCCGCCGCCGCGGCCGCCGGCCTTCCGGCCTGGTTCTACCACGAATCCCAAGCCACGGCCGCCGCCGCCAAGCAACTCGGCCCCAATGATCGCCCCGGGATCGGACTGATCGGTTGTGGCGGCCAGGGCCGCGGTGACTGCAATTGGGCCAAAAACTTCGGAACCGTTATCGCAGTCGCGGATGTCGATGAGAATCACGCCGCCGAAGCCAAGAAACAGTTTAACGCCCAACATCAGTACTCCGACTTCCGCCGGCTGCTCGAGCGCGACGACATCCAGGTCATCATCAACGGGACGCCCGACCACTGGCATACGCTGGTGAATGTCGCCGCCGCCCGGGCCGGAAAGGACATTTATTCAGAAAAGCCCCTCACCCTCACCATCGACGAGGGCAAGACCCTGGTGAAGGAGATCCGCAAACGGAAACGCATCCTGCAGGTGGGGAGCCAGCAACGCAGCGACGGCAAGTTCCGCCTCGCCTGCGAACTCGTCCGCAACGGGCGCATCGGAAAACTCCAGCATATCATTGTCGGCCTCCCCACCGGACCCCGCGAAGGTCCCTTCGCCAAGCAGCCGGTGCCGACCGGGTTCAACTGGGACAATTACCTCGGTCAAACTCCCTGGACCGAATTCAACGGCAAGAATCACCACTGGAATTTCCGCTGGTGGTACCAGTTTTCCGGCGGACAAATGACCGATTGGGGGGCCCACCACAACGACATCGCCCAATGGGGCAACGGCACCGAACGATCGGGCCCGATCGAGTTCGACGGCAAATCGCTGGTCGCCATGATCCCTGGAGGCTACGACGCCGCGTCCCGCTATCGAGTGGAGTGCCGCTACGAGAACGGGGTCACGATGACGCTCATCGACGAGAGTACACCCCACGAACGCGGCGTTGTTGGCGAGGGCAAGAAGACCCCCAACGGCGTCCAATTCCTCGGGTCCGAAGGCTGGATCTACGTCAGTCGCGGAGAGATCCGGGCCAGCAAAACGGAACTCATCGAGACCCCGCTCCCCGGCGATGCCATCCGCCTCTATAAATCCGACAATCACATGGGTAACTTCTTCGAGAGCGTCCGCTCCCGAAAGGATCCCATCTGTGACGTCGAAATTGGGCATCGCTCCATTTCGGTTGCGCACTTGGCGGTGATCAGCGTGCGTTTGGGGCGGAAAATCCGCTGGAACCCGAAGCGCGAGGAAATCGTCGGCGACAAGGAAGCCTCGAGTTGGCTGAAACGCCCCATGCGGGCCCCTTACGATTGGAGTTTCATCTCTTGAATTAGCGCGCCTAAGGACCGTCCGTCGGGTCCTGAAGAAACGCTTTACAGGGTTTCCGGCGGACGCCCAAGTTACCCGGACCAATGTCCGAGTTTCCCTTGGAACCGGACCGCCGCACGGTGGCGTCGGTTCCGCTCCCATCGACACATCTGGCAGAGCCAAAGACCTTGGAGGGCACGATCTCCCGGTCCCAAGGTTACCTGCTGAGCATCCAGAACCCTGAAGGGTACTGGGTCGGCGAGCTCTTGGTCGATTCGACCCTGGTCTCCGACATGGTCGTCTATCACCACTGGGATGGCAGCGTGGATCGCGAATGGGAGCGCAAAGCGATCAACCACCTCTTCTCCAAGCAACTTCCTGAAGGGGGTTGGAACACGTACGAAGGCGGACCTTCCGAGGTGAACGCCACGATCAAAGCGTACTTGGCGCTCAAACTTGCCGGGGTATGTCCCACGGATCCGCGCATGCTGCGGGCCCGCGAAGTCGCGCGGCACCTGGGAGGCGTGCCGCGGATGAACACCTTTTCCAAGCTCAACCTGGCCCTTATAGGCCTGGTAGAATGGCGGCACGTGCCCACCATCCCGTGCGAAATCCTCCTCATCGGGAAATGGTTCCACGTCAATTTCTGGGAGATGAGCAATTGGTCCCGCGGCATGATCGTGCCGCTGGCCATTATCAATCACTTCCGCCCCACCCGTGACGTCGGCGTTTCCCTCGACGAATTGTATCCCAACGGGAAATGGGAATTGGACGAAACGCTGCGTCCGCGCTACTTCGATCATAGCCTGCGCAACCTCTTCCTCTGGCTGGACCGGTTGCACAAATTCGCCGAGTGGGTGCAACGCAAGGGGCTCCACCCATTCCGCAAGCGAGCTCTCAAACGTTGCGAACAATGGATGCTGGAGCGCTTCGAGGGAAGCGACGGCTTGGCCGCGATCTTCCCGGCCATGCTCAATTCCCTCATCGCCCTCAAGCTCCTTGGCTATCCCAATGACCACCCCCAGGTGGTTCGCGCCTGGCACCACCTCAAGCGGCTCCAACACGAGGAACAGGATTCGGTTCGCATCGAACCCTGCTTCTCCCCGGTCTGGGACACCGCCATCGTCACCATCTGCCTCCGCGAATCCGGTGTCCCGGAGAACCATCCCGCCCTCGAAAAGGCCTGTTCCTGGTTGATGGACCGGGAAATCCGCTTTCGCGGCGACTGGTACCACAAAAACCCCACGGATGTGGAACCGTCCGGCTGGGTCTTCGAATATAATAACAAGTGGAACCCGGACGTTGACGACACCGCCATGGTATTGCTGGCGCTTCGGCAAGTGCCCACACCAGACCGCCGTCGTCGCGACGAGTGCTTTCGACGCGGATACAACTGGATGCTGACCTTCCAATGTCGCGACGGCGGATGGGCGGCGTTCGACAAGGACTGCACCAAGAGCATTCTGGAGAAGGTCCCTTTCGCCGACCACAACGCGATGCTGGATCCAGAGTGCGTGGACATCACAGCCCGCATTCTCGAAGTGATGGGCCTGGAGGGCGCCGGAATCGACCATCCCCAGGTTCAACGGGGCCTCCGGTACATCAAACGAACTCAGGAATCTGACGGATCGTTCTTCGGACGCTGGGGCGTCAACTACATTTACGGCACGTGGCAGGTCCTTCGCGGCCTGCGCGCTCTCGGTTACGACATGTCGGAACCTTGGCTGATCAAGTCGCGTGACTGGCTGGAAAGTGTTCAACACGCCGACGGCGGCTGGGGCGAGCGCTGCAACACCTACGATGATCCGGTATTCAAGGGTCAAGGCCCCAGTACCGCCTCTCAAACCGCCTGGGCCACCATGGGTCTTTGCGCCTTCGGCGATCCGGAGCGCCCCAGTCTCAAGCGCGGCATTGAATTCCTCGTCAACTCGCAGAACGAAGATGGTTCGTGGACCGAACCCGAGACCACCGGCACCGGCTTTCCCCGCGTCTACTATCTGAAGTACGACATGTACCGAAACGCCTGGCCCCTGCTCGCCTTGGCCACCTACCGCAAATTGCGCGAATCGGCAGCCCACCACGGCAACGGCACGTCGCCTCATACCTGCGTGACTGCATCAGCCATCGAGTCCGCTGGGAACCGTTTCCAGAAGAGGCTTCTGGCGCAGACCGGATCGGTCTAGCGCGAGCCTTGGGTTCCGCTTGAACCCTGAGCATGTTCCAGCCGCCGTCCACACCCATCCTGGTGTGCTTCGCCGTTCCCCAGGAGGCCGCCCCACTCCGCCGTCAATCGAACCAGGAAACGCAGGTGCTGGTCACCGGAATGGGTTCGCAAAACGCCCGTGCGGCGATCGAACTCGCCCTCGGTCAGTACCGGCCTCGATTCGTTCTAACCTGCGGTTTCGCCGGCGGCCTGCGACCCGATCTGCAGCCGGGACAAGTCGTCTTTGATGCCGACCCGGGCAGTCCGCTTGAGCAGGCGCTGGATCGAACAACCGCCCTTCGCGTCCGGTTCCATTGCGCCACGCGGATCGCGGTTTCGGTCGCCGAAAAAGCTCAGCTTCGCAACGTCACGGGCGCCGATGCCGTCGAAATGGAGTCGGAAGTCATCCGCCAGGTGTGTCGTGGCCGTCAAATCGCCTCCGCCACCGTCCGCGCCATTTCCGATACGGCGACCGACGAACTGCCACTGGACTTCAACCAACTGCTCACCGCCCGCCAGACAATACACTGGGGCCGAATGGTCCTGGCACTGGCTCGCAAGCCCTCCGCAGTTGCCGGACTGATGCGCCTGCAAAAGCACTGCACCATCGCGGCCCAACAACTCACTGCCCTCATTCTTCAGGTGGCGTGTGATTCGGCGCTGACGACGCGGCATTAGCCGGCATTCCGCTGCGTGGGCAGGTCCGTGAACCCTCGCCAAGGCAGGGCTCGCCTGCCGCGGACCATCGCGCCTGTTCTGGCGCCGTGAGCCGACAGCGACCAGCCAACCGACCCAGCGCGTGATGCCCCTAGTGCCAACGCACCGACGTCACGACCTTGCCCATGATGCTTTGCCGGGGAATGACGGCGTAAAACAATGAACTGTCAGCCAATGAACGATTATCCCCCAACACCGCCCACCGCTCCTCCGACAGATCGCCGCGCCCGATCGTCAATGCCCCCGGCTGCACCGGATACGGTTCGCACACCGGTTTCCCATTGACCCGCACCACACCCTCCTGCACTTCCACCGATTCCCCAGGCAAGGCGATGATGCGCTTGACGATCCAGTCCGATCGAAACCTGGCGACAATGATGTCTCCGCGTTCCGGATCCGTGCCGCGATAGGCGGCCCGCTGCACGAAGAGCAAGTCTCCCGATCGGTAGGTGGGCTGCATGCTGTCCCCGATCACCACCACCCAGCCGAAGCACCAGTGAAAGAAAACCACCGCCACCACGGCCATCAGGCTCAGCACGATGAAAAGGCGCCGGCGCTTAAAAGCCCCATCATCCCGACTTCGGTCCATCCTTGGATTCACGGCGCACCAACTCCGGTTGCAGCCCCGTGCAGCCGCGACGGTCGTTGCGACCGCGGACTGGGCGACCCGCGGGGTTCCGTCGCTCTCGTGTTGGCGACTTCTTCGGTGGATTGGGTCTCTCGGTACTTCGTCGGAATCCCCTCGCGATATCGAATGGCGTTGGAGACTTCGTCCTCCCGCCCCGTTTGGCGCCCCATTTCGGTCGCCCGACGAACGTTCCATTCCACCAGATCGTGCGTCGGCCATCGGTACGCCGACGCCAGGAAGACGTCCAGCCATTCGTTGTTCCGCTCCGCCTTCTGCAGAACATGGAGCAATTCACCTGTCAGCATGATCTCCTGGTCGGTGCCGCCGAACTCCACAATCTGGCGGTTCAATCGATCGATTTCTTCGGACAACGCTCGATCGGCGATGGCATCCTCAGAGAAGACCCCAAGCGCAGGACGACGTCGGATCTGAAGATACCGCGCCCGGGATTCCGCAATGGCCCTCAAGGCGTGCGCCCGCAACGTGGCCTTCGTCTGTTCAACCTCGGAGAATGAATCCCACCAGAGAAAACTCTCCAAAGGCGGGATGATCTTGAGATAGCGCGGCGTTCCCCACGCCAGCTGGGCTTCGCGGACCACCATCCCAGCCATCACCAAGGCGAGCCCACCTATCGTGCGATACAGCCACCGCAGGCGGCGGTGTCCACGCGACTCGCAAAACGTGAACGCCGGCCGCCGCCCACTTGGCGCTGAACGACATGGGAGGCTGAAGCGTCGAGGAAGCGGGCCAACCGGCGGGAGCACAGCATCGTCCGCCTTGCCTTCTTCCCAGCGCCCTCTGTTCTTCAACCGTCCCATCTACTCTAACCTTCGGCACCCCAGGCGATTTCCTGAGGGTCTTGGGGGGATTTACGGACCCACCGGCGAAGCCGTCGGCGATCCACGACGCGATGATCATTCATACCCGACGCCGGCGGATTACCATGTCCCGCCTTCCGTGTCCCCGGACGTGGGGCGAATACACCGCCCCCCTATCGGCCACTCCACCGTCGACATCAACCGCCGTTCCCGACGTAACTGCTCCTCATCAATCCGTGGCGTCGCGGATTCGACCGCTGGATCGGGGCGCCACGGGAGCGCCGTTTCCGATGAACGCCATTGCCACAGTCCTCCGATGGGTTCCACTTCCAGCGCGCCGAGGTCTTTCGCTGATCATTGCCACCTTCCTTTCCTCGTTCTGCCTCGCCACGGAAAACCTGGATTCCCTGTTCTCGAATCCGCCGCGCTCGGCCAAACCATGGGTGTACTGGTTCTGGATGGACGGCAACGTCAGTCGCGAAGGCATTTCGGCAGATCTCCGTGCCATGAACGAAGTCGGCCTCGGTGGAGTCATCCTCATGGAAGTCGATGTCGGCGTTCCTCGCGGCCCAGTGCGCTTCATGAGTCCCGAATGGCGGCAGCTCTTCGGTCATGCCGTTCGCGACGCTGAAAGGCTGGGACTCGAGATCACCCTCAATGCTGGACCCGGTTGGACCGGAAGCGGCGGCCCTTGGGTGAAGCCCGAACAATCCATGCAACATCTGGTGGCCAGCAGCCTTGTCGTCCACGGCCCCGCTCGTTTCCATGGAACCCTCCCCAGACCCACACCACGAAAACCTCACTTTGTTCACGCCCCACTCCCGGCCTCCACGCAATCCGCCTACGACTCGTTCTATCGGGATGTAGCCGTCGTCGCCTTCCCCGAATCCTCGGCCGGCTCCAGCCTTTCCGACGTCGACGAAAAGGCTCTCTATTATCGGCTTCCCTATTCGTCCCATCCCAACGTCAAAGCCTTCCTGGGCACCCCCGTGGCCCCGTCGGGTGATGCCAAACCTGGAGGGGTCCGCACCCGCGACCTCATCGATCTGTCCGAACGCCTGCAGCCGGACGGCTCGCTTTCCTGGGACGTACCTGAGGGAACCTGGACCTTGCTTCGGTTCGGCCGCACCAGCACCGGGGCCAATACCCGACCCGCTCCCGAGCCGGGTATCGGGTTGGAATCCGACAAATTCGATGCGGACGCTCTCGATGCCCACTTCGAAGCTTTTGTTGGAACGCTGCTCGGCGAGACGGGCAGGCGCCCGCGACGCCCGCGGTCAGGCTGGACCATGCTGCACATCGATAGTTGGGAGATGGGGGCACAGAACTGGTCGGGACGTTTCCGGGACGAATTCCGTCGTCGCCGACGGTATGACCCTCTTCCCTATCTGCCGACCCTCACAGGACGCATCGTCGAGAGCGCCTCGGTGTCCGAACGCTTCCTCTGGGATCTGCGCCAGACCGCCCAGGAATTGGTGATTCACAACCACGCACGGCGACTCCGCACACTGGGAAAACGCCACGGGCTCGGACTGTCCATCGAGCCTTACGACATGAATCCATGTGCAGACCTTTCGTTGGGCGCCGTTGCGGACATTCCCATGTGCGAATTCTGGTCGGCCGGATTTGGTTTCGAAACCGCCTTCAGTTGCATCGAATCCATCTCGATCGGCCATACCTTGGGACGCCCGATCATCGCTGCTGAAGCCTTCACCGCCGATGCCCCGGAAGCGTGGCAGCTCTATCCTGGACGCATGAAACCCCAGGCGGACTGGGCCTTGGCGCTGGGTATAAACCGCCTCGTCTTCCATCGCTACGCCCACCAACCCTGGCTCGACCGACAACCCGGCATGACCATGGGACCCTACGGCGTCCACTACGAACGCACCCAGACCTGGTGGCCAATGACGCCAGCGTGGCATGGGTATCTCGCTCGGTGCCAAGCTCTGCTCCAACACGGCAGTCCGGTCGCCGACCTCTGCATCCTCGCACCAGAAGGGGCGCCGTACGTTTTTCGGGCGCCGCCGTCCCTGCTCACCGGTTCGCCGGTGATGCCCGACCGGCGAGAGTACAGCTTCGACGCTTGCTCACCGGAGGTGCTCGTCCAATACGGTCGTGTCGACCACGGTCGACTCATCCTTCCTGGAGGCGCGGCGTATCAGGTTCTAGTCCTGCCTGAGATCGACGCCATGACCCCGAAACTGCTTCGCGTCTTGCGAGGTTGGGTGAAAGCCGGCCTCACGATTGTTGGTACTCGCCCTCTTCGATCACCCAGTCTTACCGATTACCCCGATTGCGATCGCGAGATCGCAGCACTGGCCCAAGATCTTTGGGGGCCGACTTCGGCCGTTTCAGACACGTCACCCCCCGCCCGACGCTGGGGCCGCGGCTGGGTTTGGGAACGCCCTTTGCCCACGCCGTCACCGGACAAGAAGGACCACAGTCTTCACGCCGATTTTCAGGTTCTCCAAACCGTTTTGAGGCACAAAGGTGTGGCGCCGGATTTCGAATCCAACCTCTCGCTCCGCTACACCCATCGCCGGGATCGGCAGGCGGATTGGTACTTCCTATCACATCGCGAAAACTCCACTGCAACCGGGTGGGGCTGGTTTCGTGTCCAAGGCCAACAACCCGAGCTCTGGGATCCGCTCACGGGCACGACACGACTCATCTCGGAATTCGAAACCATCGACGGCCGAACGCGAATACCCCTGACCTTCGGACCCAACCAAAGTTGTTTCATCGTCTTTCGCGGTCGCCCCCTCGCCAAAAATCCACCAACAGACCCTGAATCCGAAATCAACTCTCGATCCATCCGCATCCAAATCGAACATCCCTGGGAAGTGTCATTCGAGCCGGGGTTCGGCGGACCACCCGAATCCCTTCGAATGGAGGCACTGACCGATTGGAGTCGGCATCCGGATCCGCGCGTGCGGTCTTTTAGCGGACGGGCGACCTACCGGACCACCGTGGCGTCGCCAATCGATGGACCCCTGCCCGAAGGAACCGCGAATCATTGGTATCTCGACCTTGGTAGAGTCGAGGTCGTGGCCCAGGTGAAATGCAACGGTGTCGAAGTTGGGACGGCGTGGACCACGCCATTCCGCGTGGATATCACCGCGGCATTGCGTCCGGGCACGAACCACCTGGAGGTGACCGTGGCAAACCTCTGGCCCAACCGCTTGATCGCGGATCAATCCATGCCTCCAAATCAACGAGTGACTTGGACCACCTGGAATCCCTACCGCCCGAACGCAACCCTCCTGCCGTCAGGTTTGCTCGGACCCGTGGCTTTGGTGAATCGCCCCGACCGGCAGTGATCCCCACCGGCCGCCCTACCGACTCGGCTCGTCAGCCCAAACGCAGGCCGACCTTGAAAACTCCGCCAGCAAGACATTCCCGCGCCGTCATCCGCCGTCTACCTTCGCGCTGTAGGATTTCCACCTTCAACCCCCCGTCCCCAGTTCCGACCACCAGATCGTCGCCCACCGCTTGAAGTATCTCGCCGGGAGCCCCGCGGGCCGAAATCGGTTGGGCCGCCCAGACCTTGAGCAACGCGCGGCGATCGGGCTCCGCCACCGTAGGATCAGGCAGAGTGGTAAACGCGCCCGGCCAAGGATTGAAGGCTCTCACCCTGCGGCCAAGAGCCTCCGCGCTGTCACTCCAATCGAGACGCCCGTCTTCCTTGGAAAGCTTGCGAGCGTAGGTGATCCCAATGGCCGGTTGTGGCACGGCCGCCAGACGTCCGGACAGCCAATCAGGCAACGTCCGATTCAGAAGACCGGCTCCCAACTCCGCCAGGCGATCATGAAGAGTCGCACCGGTTTCCGTTGGCGCGATAGGTGTCTTTTCCACCGCAATCACATCGCCTGTGTCCAGCCCGGCGTCCATGCGCATGAGGGTCACCCCCGTTTCCAAATCACCCTCCAGTATGGCCCACTGAATGGGAGCGGCCCCTCGCCACCGGGGAAGGATCGACGTGTGGACATTGAGGCAACCGTACTGCGGAATGGCCAGCAGGTCGGGTGGCAGGATCTGCCCATAGGCCGCCACCACGACCACATCGGGTCGGGCCGACCGAAGCGTTTCGAGAAAGGCAGGATCCTTGGCGCGCGACGGCTGGCTCACCGGGACCCCCCGTTCCATCGCCGCCACCTTCACAGGTGGTGGCTGGAGTTGAAGACCGCGCCCCACCGGTTTGTCGGGCTGTGCTACCACCAGAGGAAGCTCATACCGATCGGATTCGGCGAGTTTCCGAAAAACCACGGCCGCGAGCTCCGGAGTACCCATGAATACCAACCGCGGACGCGACATAAGGGGGCCGGACATTGGCATGAGCGGTGAATGCGCGGGACGCCGACCAGGCTCAGGTAACCCGGTAAAGGAGACCGGACTCCCGCTAGGAGATGACCGCCCTGGCGGGATGCTCGTGAAAGGTCGTGCCACCATCGCTAATCGCCGGCTTCGGCAACCGCGACAGCGTCTTCAGGATGTCCAGCAGCACCAACAAGGGTTCCTGCGTCGAATCCACCTGATGGATGATCTGTTCCGGGTAGCAGTCGAGCACCGCACGAGTTTCTCGACGGTAGGTCTCCAAACGCTGGCGGATCACTTCAACATTCGCATCATCGAGCCGGTTCTCCTTGAGGGCCCGCCGCTGCAAACGCACCACCAGTTTGTCGAGCACCGGACAGAACAGATTGAAGATCGCCTTCACCTCGATCAGGTCCTCCATGATGCGAACCTGATTGGGATTCCGGGGAATGCCGTCCAGCACCAGCAGATCGGCGTCCGGATTGAACCGACCGTTGCCAATGAGTCCGTGAACCGACTGCTTCCAAAGTTCGATCGTAGGTTCGTCCGGCACCAATTGGCCTTTGGCAGCGTACTCCACGAACACCTTGCCGAGAGGGGAATCGACGCGAAGTCCTCGAAAAGCGTCGCCGGACGAGAAATGTACGAAGTTGGGAATCTGGCCGAGAATCTTGCCCTGGGTGCCCTTGCCGGCACCAGGCGCTCCGAACAGAAGGATGGCCCGGTACTTCATGAAAAATTCATGGATGAACGACGCCTATCCAGCCTTCGGTTTCAGATGAACTTCGGTGATATCGGAAAACCTCAACTGAACTTCGCGCCCCTGCTGGGTCATGAGCCCAATCTCGTTGGCGCTAATGCGGGAAATCCGGGTGGCCACCACCTCTCCCTTCCCAGACCGAATGGATAGCGTCGAATCCTTGTCGTTATCAGTTCGGGTGAGGCGGAAGAACAGCGGGAAGGTCTTCTCAAAAAAAGTGCGGCTGAATTCAACGTCGCCACGCTTATAGCTCACTGCTTGAGCCGCCGGAGCGGCGCCATGCTTGGCGCCGGCACTTAGCGATAGGCCTGAGCCAGACAATCCCGCCGCCGCCAGTTCTTGCGCCCCCGTATTCGCGACCTCCTGGGGAGCTTCAAACTGCGCTTCCACCTCGACGTCCTCATTGACGCGCGTTGGCATGAAGAGGAAGAGCACCGGGCCTAGCACCGGCAGGATCACGCTGGTCCCCAGCACCGCGGCAACCGGATAGTTGCGGAACACGGATACCTCGTACGCCGCGTATAGGTTCGCCAAAAAGATGATGAGCAGGATGAACCCGCCAGCCGGCGTGGTCAGCGCGGAGAAAAAGCCGGGGCGCTTGGCGGGGCGCGCAATCTTCCCCGGCGGCTGTTTGACCACGATCTCGGCCTGCGCCGCCGGATCAGCGCTTTCAGGAACGTCAATGAAGGCCTCCACCACCTCCTTCAACTTGGGATCCTTGGCCAATTCATGCAGCGTCTCCTGGGAAAACTTGTCCCAGGACATGCGGCTCGTCAGACCTCCGCTCGCCCGCCGAATGACCGACCCGTCATCATTCGGGGCAACGAGTTCACCCGAGATCACGGATCCATCGGACATCTTGAAGTCGGCCGCACCCAGGTCGCAAACGGACCAAAGCACAGCCATCGAAAGGGCGATTCGGAGCAACCAACGCATGCTCCTTGCTGGATAACAGACGCTTCCCGACCCAAGAAAGGAAAATTCCGGCGAACATACCGGGTGTTCCTCGCCTTCGATCCTCCTCATCCACCCCTAATTCGACCATAAGTGTGGTCCAAAACCTCTCCCCGCTACCGACGTCGGATTTGATCTCAAAATGTTGCTGCAGAATTATTTACAAACAACGTGAACACCAAGGAAATGTCCGGAACGCCACGTGGACTTCCCGAAGAAAACCAAGGAGAAGAGGTCTAAGAAAAATCCGAGAGACGGCGAGGGGTACCGATCAAGCAGTCGCCGCCCATGGCGACATGTCCGGGGCCAAGGCCATACACGACGGCGCGTCCAGTCAACTCTTCAACCGACGGAGGGGGCGCAATCGATTGCAAGGTGTCGCCCCCCAGAAGGTATGGTCCGCTATTCGAACGCCGTGCATCTCACCCGATGGCTCTCCGACCCGATGGAGGACAGGAACGCCTCATTTCTCCCATCCACAAGCCTGGCACTTCGTGCCGGGCCTTGGATGCATGTCATCGGCATCCCCACCGTGCGCGCGATCAAACGGTCAGTCGCGGGTCCATCCGCCACCTGAGGCTTTGGGACTGGAGCGACGAATGGCTATCGGTGTGGCCCGCTGTCCGTTTCTCAATCCACGACAGACCACAATGGGGAGGATTGGCAAGAGGTAGGGATCGCTGTTTGAACGCGCCTCTTGGTGGGACCCAAAGACAGGTGTGGCCCCATGTTCGGCTTTCATGGTGTCGCCGCTCAACTTTCTAATAATCCACCCGGCTGCCCCCATGCGGCATACTCGACATGGATGGTGTGGCCCTTAGTTCGATGCCATCACCTTGCGCTGATGGCCCATCGGCTTGTCGATGCATCGACCAGGTTTCCTCACCACCCCCACATGGACTGGACCTCCATCCAACGCAGCAGGCTTCGACCTGGGTCTGCGGAGTGAAGAGAGGACCGAGGCCCCCGAGGTTATTGGTGTGGCCCGCTGTCGGATGCCGCTGAGCCGTTGAGCCGTGTCGCGGTGATTTGACATTTGACGGAGGGTCCACACCCTTCGCACCCATGAAACCAGCTTCCTTCCTGCTGTTGCCGCTCGTCGCCCTTCTATGCCTCCTCAGCCCGGCCGACGCCGCCGACGCTCCTTCGACGTTCAAGGTGAGCGAACTTAGTTTTGCCCGCCCAGCGGCGTGGGAGTGGGTTCCATCCCAGTCCCAGATGCGGAAGGCCCAACTCAAGGTGCCGAACGCCGCCGGGGAAGCTGGAGAAATCGTCTTCTTCCATTTTGGTCCTGCCAACGGCGGCGGGACTCAGGCCAATATCGAACGCTGGCACCGCCAGTTCCAAGGCACCAAGGAGGAGATCAAGGCCCGAACCGAGGACGGCAAGGCGGGTGATGCCAAGGTCACGTACGTCTTCGCCGAAGGCACCTACATGAGCGGCATGCCCGGGGGCCCTCAGACTCCCAAACCCGGCTTCGCCCTGGTTGGCGCCATCCTCGAGGACCCGGCAGGGAATATCTTCGTCAAGTTTACCGGTCCGAAGGCGTTGGTTGAAGGCGCCACGGCGGACTTCAAGAAGATGGTAGCAACGGCCAAACGCTAGTGCGGCGACCATCTTCGGGACAGGTCGTACTAGGAGTCGGCTCCCTGAACGATCTCGCCGAAGGAAGCATCGTAAATGGTCTGGCAGCGGCTGCACTGGGTATCGATGACTTCGAGCCCCGGCGCCCAGGAATAAACCTCCCCGCAGTTGGGGCAACGCAAGTGGTACCGGCGCTGGTCGCCGGGGGGGAGGACATCCTCCAGACCCGGCGGCCAATCGAGATCCGTATCTCGCAACTCGGCCAAGGCAGCCGCATCCGGAGTAGGCCCATCGACAAGGCGAGAAGCCTGCGCCGTGACCAGGCCCTCGAAGCAGTTGCGGACTAACCGCGCATTGCCGAAATGCGTGTCGCGCCGGGCATGCATGGCGTGGAAATACCCGATCAGGCGTTCCTTCAACTTGGGCGCGATGCGAAGTCCATTGCGCCGGCACATCAGGGCCAGAATTCGGCACAGCTCGAAGGGCGAGTAATCGGCAAATTCGATAAATCGATTGAATCGTGATCGCAGGCCGGGGTTGGAATTGATGAATCGGTCCATTTCCCGCGGATACCCAGCGACCACAACGACCAGCCGATCCCGATTGTCTTCCATTCGCTTCAGCAAAGTATCGATGGCTTCCTGGCCGAAATCCTCCCGTTCTTTGGCCAGGGTATAGGCCTCGTCGATGAACAGAATGCCGTCCAAGGCCGAATCCACGATGGCATGGGTCTTGGGGGCGGTTTGCCCCACGTATTCGCCGACCAAAGCGGCACGATCGCACTCGATGAGATGCCCTTTCCGGAGCACACCGAGAGCCTTGTAGATCCGGCCAAGGAAGCGGGCCACGGTGGTTTTGCCAGTACCAGGATTTCCGGTGAACACGGCATGATAACTCGTCGCGATCGTGACCATCCCCTGGCTGGCCCTCATCTGCTGAACGCGGGCGAGGTTGGCGACCTCCCGAATCTTGCGTTTGACCTCCGCCATGCCGACCAGATCGTCCAGTTCGCGAAGAATGACGGCGACGGAATCCGCACTTAGGTCCGGTCGCGTCTGGGCATGGGTACCGTATTCCTCAAGCGTCCGGGCGGTTTGTTGGACCAGGTACTGGAGAAATCGGTTTTCGCGGGCCGTCACGCGCCCATCCAGACCCGCTAACGCGTCGCAAGCATCACGCACCAGATGATGACAGAAGTGCATCACCAAAGGAGGCAGCTCGAGCTTAAAGGCGAGGCGCGACATTTCGCCGAACAACCGTTCGGGCCCCTCCTTGACGGCGTCCGCGACCGCCTCGTGCAACTTGGCCAGCCGATCGACCGCGGTATCGATATGCTCGCTAATGACGTCCCGCATCCGAATCGTCCGGTCGGGGGTGTAGCCGGCGCTTTTCAGGACGCGAAAGCGGTCTGCATGTTGTCGACGAAAATAGCCGATGAAACCCGCCATCATCTCTTCGGGGCGGGCATGATGCAGACAGGCGACCCAAAACTGGGCGGCAGCGTCCCCGGCAAGGGAGAGATCTTCGCGCGGGAACAGAACCGACCACGTGGCGCCGACCAGACGACGGAATGCCTGGGTAAAGGCGGCCAGTAAATCCACCGTGCCCTGCCCAGTTCGTTCATAAGAAAGTCCGGGTTGAACCAGGATCTCGAGGTAATCGGCGAGCAACCGGAATCCGAAAAGGGCGCGCGCCAACCGCTCCACGCTCATCTCGTCGCACTGGGTGACCTCAGCCACCTCGGGAATGGACCACCGCAATTCCTCGAAACGCCGCACCAAGGCACAATCCACGTCGATCAATCGCGTGGCATTCTCCTCATTGATCGCGCCGGCCGACTGGAACTGCTGCAACACCTCCAACCACGGCCGCCGATTGACAGCCTCGACCTCCGCCGGGGTGCTCAGACTGCAGGAGCGAGCGCCGCCTCGAGCCAGCAAACTCGCCAGAACCACCGTCGGAACCAACGGGTGACCGGAAGTATCAGCCAAGGCACGACTGAAAGGCATTGCACCAAGATTCTCCCGAGTCGTTGGCGTTCGGGCAAAGCGATTCGTCGGACTTAAGGAAAGGAGCCCAACGGGGAGCTAGTGATTACCGGGTGGACGCTGGTCCGGGGACAGCCGGTGCCCGATTCGAGACCAGGTTCTGGGGTACATGGGTGGCAGGCAGATCGCCGCGGAATTTGAAAACCACCTCGCCTGTCCGCGCCAGGCCGAACTTCTCACGCGCGAGTCGCTCGACCACGGAAGGGTCATTCCGAACGGCGGCGATACGTTTTTGGATCTCCAGGGTGCGGGCACGCTCGGTCTCCAACTCCTCCATCAATTGGAGCTGCGCTCGTTTTTGGACCGCCTTCTCCCGGATCAAAGGAATGCAGGTCATGATACCGAGGAGGAGAATCACCACGGCGGCAAGGAGAGCCAGGAGGCGCGGCATGGGTGAATTATCTATAGGCCCGTTGCCAGGAAGCGAGCTTCCCTTGAGGGTCGAAGGTCAAACGCAGGAATCGGTCGGGCATCGGCGGGTCGACGACCACGAGATTGGGCCCCATGCCATACGCACCGTAAGGATAATGCTCCCGGCCGTAACTGGTGATCGTCCTGGACCCACGACTGGTCAGCCAATCCGCCACCGTGGATCCATCGGAGAGTTTCGCCGACTTATCGGGAGGCCCCATTTCGCGGATCGCATCGTCGTAAGAATAGCTGCCGATGCGAGTGGCCCAATCGATGCGTCGGGAAGCGCAGCCCTGGGTGAATGCCAGCAGGCAGAGCACCGGGACGATTCCCAGTAGGATCCGCAGCTCCTTCATGGCATCCATGGTGCGCTGGGACAGCAGGGAACGCAATGGCCCCTCCGCCAGCGCAAGGGAAGGTGCAGATCGCCTATTGCCGGCGGTAGACAACCGAAAGACTCGTTGCCTCGGCTCCCTTGAAGTTCGCGGGGCGCGGTCCGCCTTCGATTCCGATCGCGACCTTCAGTTCATTAGCGTTCACCTCGAACAGACCGGGAACCACATTGCCATCGCTGGAATGGAAATCGACCGTCTTCGGGCTCCCGGCAGTGCCGAGTTTAAAGGTGCCATTACCTTCGCCACCCGGCCATTCCACGGTGTATTTGTCGCCCGTGAAGGTCAGTTTCAGTCCATCCACAAAATCCTGGGGCAAACCCTGGCCGTCCCGGGTGCCAGCCGTCGCCTTCCATTTGCCCTGAAACCAATCCTGATCCGATTTTCCCGCCTCGGCCGTTTGCGTACCGCCAAGGGCTTTCAATCGAACATTCTTGAACTCGACGGTCATGGGCGGACCGACATGAACCTGGAATGCCAGAACTCCAGATTTGGCGGCGTGAGCCGAATCGTCATCGATGACATCGGCGGTCACCCGACCGTTGATGATGTGGGTGAGTCGATTTCCGCGCGCGATGACGATGTAATCATTCCAATCCTCAGCCTTGATGCCCGCCTGGATGTCCTCGGTCTTGCCCACCGACGCCAACACTTCGACCGCATGCTTGCCGTCGGGAGTCGGATTGATGCGGGTGACTTGTCCGCGCTGCGCCAGAATGCCACGCCCGCGTTCCTCGTAGAGGATACCTGAATAGGTTTTACCGGCTTCGAAGTCGGCCTGATATCCGGACACGATGGGACCCTGAGGACCTTGCTCCGCGACACGGCTACGGTACTGGATGCCGGAGTTGCCGTTGACGATGCGATAGCTCAATCGCAGTTCGAAATCGGAGACGGTTCCCCCCTTCCACACGAGAAAGGTGTTGTGCTTGAGGTTGGTCTCGGGGGTGGTGCGTCCCAAAATCGCGCCGTTTTGCACCGACCACAGCGCTGGATTGCCTTCCCACCCGTCGAGGCTTTGCCCATTAAAGAGGGAGGTGAAGCCGTCTTCGGCTGCACGCGCCGAACCGAGTGCCAAGGTGGAGACCAGCGTGAAGGCAAGGATGGCTTTGCGATTCATAGTCGATACAGGTTGGTGAGCATCGGAATAGTTGCGGTGCGACTGCAGAGCGGGAAACAGGTCCCGATTTCAGGCGGGTGGCGGTGGCAAAAACTCGCAGCCGTACTCCTTGACGACACGAGTCGCCATCTCCGTCGTCACCGGCCCCTGGGCGGCCAGGGTATCCAATTCGCGAAACGCCCGCTCGAACCCGGCGGGGACCAGGGTCACGAGGACCTTTCCGGGTGTGGCACCCACGAACTTGGGGGAGTGCGGCATGTTTCGCGGTGCAAAGAAGGTGTCCCCGGCCCGCAATTGCACCGTGTGCCCGGCACACCAGATCTCCAACGCCCCCTCGACCACATGAAAGGTCTCTTCCTCCCGATGATGGACATGGGGCGGAACCGACTCTCCTGGCTGCCCGATCAGTTCCACCAAGGCGAAGGCCCCGTGGGTCTGCTTTCCGTCCAGGAGGATTCGGACCGGCGAACCCAGGACATCAAGGGTTGGGACGCTCTCGATATGGGAGGTGACAGGGTGCAACGACATTCGGAAAGCAACGGCGCACGGCCGGAAGCCGAGCCGGCGTCGTTGTGGTTAGCGTTTGAATGCTTTGCGCAAGAACTTGACGCCCTTGGTGGCGATCTCGTCGCGCGTAGGTTCCATTTTGCGCCAAATAGCCGCCGCCCGGGCGATGACCTTGACGTCGGTTGTGAAGCTCTCAATCACCACATCCCCGTTGTAGCGTATTTTCTTGAGCGCGGCGACGATGGGTTTCCAGTCGATATGATCATTGCCCGGGGTGCCACGGTCGCTGCCACAGGCATGGAAATGGCCCAGGAGTTTGCCGGCTTTGAGGATCGCGGCGGCCTGGTTCTTCTCCTCGATGTTCATGTGGAACGTGTCGAGATGCAGACGCAAGGCCGGGCTCTTAACCGCCTTGAGCAGGCGCAACCCCTGGTCGCACGTATTCAGGAAGTCGGTCTCGAACCGGTTCAAGGGTTCGATGCAGATCTTGACGTTATTGGCCTCGGCGTAGCTGGCGAGTTCCTTGAGATTCTTGACCACCAACGCCCACTGCTCTTTTTGGGCTGCCGGCTCTTCGGCATCGGCACGACCCACCACGCTGTACACCGGTCCGATCAACGACGGGCAGCCCATGATGACCATCTGATCGATCAGGGTCTTGCAGTAGGTCATCGCCGTCTTCTGGTCCTCGGCCGAACCACGAAAGTCGCGTCCAGGTCCCATGCAGGCGCAGACACTGCCAATCGCGATCCCGGCCTTGTCGGCGGCCGCTTTGACTTTTGCCGGATCGATATGCTCGGGGGATTCCACCGGGATCTCCACCGTGTCGAAGCCCCACTTCTTGAACTTCGGGAACAATTTGGCGCTCTCGGTCGTGAAAGGGGAGGTGAAGAGGAAGCTGTTGATGCCAATTCTCATAATCCAATTCCAATGGTCCGTGGTCCGGGTCGGTGTGGCGAGGCTAGGCCAGTTCGAAAGGGAGTCAAAGCTTTGAAATGCGGGGAAGGCCTCAAATCGCCCCGGAGACCTCCCATTCGCATGGTTACTTCGAGGGGAATCGCCATCCCCAAGGGGGCCTTGCACCAACTCCGACGGTTATCGCCGCCAGGATCGGGCCGGACTCCATTCACGACTCTGGAGGCACTTTGTGGATCGGATCGCCCTGGCGCACCTCTCCGGGCACCACGACCTTGGCGTAGATCCCGCGCAAGTGGAGATGCTTGCCTTCCGGTGAATTCACGAACGCCAGCGCCGCCTCGCCGAAGCGCGCCGCGAACTTGCGGCATCCCAGATGGGCTTTGGCGGTGACCTCCAACACCACCTCCCCGATGCGCAATCGGTCCCCGGGCCGCAGATTCAACTCGCTGAGATCAAGATCCACGTACAATTGGTCCCCTGCCAGTTCCCACCGCGATCGCTCGACCGCCACCAGGGTCGCCGCCCGCGAATTCATGAGAGTAAGCTGCGAATCCAGGACGGGCATCCCAGGCAAGGGCGGGGACGCAAACTGGGTCCCCCACCGATCTCCCATCGCCCCCAACGAAACGTCCATGCGACAGGCGGCAACCTCACGTCGAGCGTCACGCTCGGGCCGGACCACGATCGCGTCCAGGCGCCCGCCATCCTTCGGCGACGCTTCCACATCGCTGAGTCCTTCCCGCAGATCGTCCATCGTTCGATGCATGGCGGACGATAGCCATCCGACGGCAGGTCGCAATCGCGGGAGTGCGTGCTATAGGGAGACCCTCGGCAGAACGCTCAGAGTGACACGCGACGCGGTGGCGCCCCCCCGATGGACGCGGTGGGTCGCTTTGCGAAAATCCTCCGGTCGGGCATTCCAGATGGAGTCGACGTAGGTCTGCGGATTTCGATCGATGATGGGGAACCAGGTGCTTTGAACCTGGATCATGATCCGGTGGCCGCGGCGAAAGACGTGGAACACATCCGGCATGACCCACGATACCGGCTCGGGCTTTCCGGGCGTGAAGGGTTCCGGGTGTTCGAAGCTCTTGCGGAACCGGCCTCGCATGGGTTCACCGCGCACCAACTGCTGATATCCACCCATCCGGATTCCGGCAGGATTGGGTTTCGGATCCGGAAAATCGCCGTGGTACACATCGATGAGTTTCACGATCCAATCCGCGTCTGTCCCGGTGGTGCTGACGACCAGACTCGCCTCGACAGGGCCGGCGATGGTGAGGTCTTCCTCAAGCGGTTCCGTGACATAGACCAGGACATCAGGACGACGGGATGCGAACCGCTGATCGTCAGTCATGTATTCCCGCGTCATGCCGATGGCGATGCCGGGGATGGCGGGGACAGGTTTGGTCGGATCACTGACAAACTCGTCGAAAGCCGTGTCGACACCAGGAGGTGATTGGGCTGCCAGACGACCCTCGGGTCCCAAGAACAGGTTGGTGCGGATCACCGTAGCGGGTGGCCAGGCGTCCAAGCGTCGCCAGCGATGGGTCCCGGTCTCAAAGACGTAGGCCTTGGGCAACGGGGTGTTGGTATCACCCTTGAGATGTCGCCGAAAAAACGGGAGCTCGATGTTCTCCCGGTAAAAAGCAGCTGTCTTGGCCTGGAAATCGACATTGCCCAATCGTTCGCCGCTGCCTCGTCCCCATTCGCCATGAGCCCAAGGTCCCATCACCAGGTGGTGTTCGATGCCCGGATTGAACTGCACCACGGAACGATGGGTTTCCAGAGCCCCGAATAAATCCTCGGCGTCAAACCAACCGCCTACTGTCATGACCGCGCACCGGATGTTCTTCAAATGCGGCCGGATATTGCGCGCCTGCCAAAAGGCGTCGTAGTTGGCGTGTTCACCCAATTCCGGCCAGAATTGAATGGCCCCCTTGAAATGAACGCGATCGGCGTTCGCAAGCGGCCCCATTCTCAGGAAGAAATCGTAACCGTCCGGCGTCTTGTGATCGAAGGGACGGCCATCCTGACGAGTCGGTTCCTCCAGCTTTTGGCCAAAGCCGGCGAGAAAGTTGAATGCATGGGAAAGGAACAGGGCTCCATTGTGATGAAAGTCGTCACCGATGAACCAATCGGCGATCGGCGCCTGGGGGGACGCCGCGGCCAAAGCCGGATGGCTGTCGATCATCCCCATCGACACATAAAAGCCCGGATAGGAAATACCGAGCATTCCCACTTTCCCGTTGCTGCCTGGCACTTGGCGGACCAGCCAATCGATCGTATCCCAGGTGTCGCTGGATTCATCGACTTCGGTCGGACCGGATTTCGCGGGTCGGTAGGGTCGCACATGGACGAATTCCCCCTCTGACCCGTTCCGCCCGCGAACGTCCTGAAAGACAAAGATGAATTGGTCCCTGGCGAGTGTTTCGAAGGAACCATTGGGGTCCGCGAACGCGCTGCTGCCATAGGGTCTGACGCCGTAGGGCGTTCGAATGAGAAGCATCGGATACGCCTTCGAATCGTCCTTCGGGATGTAGACGGAGGTGTGCAATCGCACTCCATCCCGCATGGGGATCCTATGCTCAAATTTGGTATACCGCTCGGCGAACCCGTCGGCGTCCAATTCTTGCGACGGCGCTTCAGCCGCGACGACCGAGCGCTCGGCGAGGCTCCAACCTGCCAAACCTGCAAAGAGAAGACCGCAGACCCGAAGAGTTCCCCGTTTCGGCATGGCCAGCCTTATCGACGCCCGACACGGCGGCGTCAATGCCAACGCCCCGTCTCGCAGGGGCTGATTTCGCAGACCGTTTCCGCCCCTGAGTCGGAGCCCAATGGTGAAAAGCACCTCCGCTTCGAGAGGTTCTCCAGCCCTGTGCCTTCGAATTACCCCTTGTCGGGCTGGAAAAATCCGAGCAAATCTCCCGGCAACACCCTGGACCTGACCCAGTCCAAACCCTCGGTTACACCTCGAAATGGAAAGAAACAACCTCACCATGAGCGCCCTTGCGTCATCCGCGTCCCGCCTTCTGCGGCGAACGCGCGCCTTCACCCTCATCGAACTCCTGGTGGTGATCGCGATCATCGCGATCCTCGCCAGCATGCTGCTTCCCGCCCTGGCCAAGGCCAAGTCCAAGGCTCAGGGCATCAGCTGCTTAAGCAACAACAAACAACTCGTGCTCGCCTGGCAATTGTACGCCGACGATTACGAGGACCGCTGCGCCAACAACTTCACCATCCCTGGAACCGAAGACGCGATCACGACGAAGAAGTTCAACAACTGGGTCAACAACGTCATGACCTGGGGTGCGGGCAGCTCCGTCGCCGACATCAGCAACACGAACGTCGAGTGGGTCGTAAACGGAGTATTGGGCAAATACAGCGGCGGCGCCGTGGGTATTTATCAGTGCCCCGCCGATAAGTTCGTCAGCCCCGCCCAGCGGAAGAAGGGCTGGAACCGCCGCATGCGCAGCAACTCGATGAACGCCTTCTTCGGCCGGTCGAACAACGACGCCAACGACAACACCGCCCGCGGCGCCAGCTGGGCTTTCAATGGTCAGTATCGCCAGTTCATCAAGACCAGGGACGTCGTCCAGCCGGCCATGACTTACCTCACCCTCGACGAGCATCCGGACTCGATCAATGACGCGTTCTTTGTCACCGATCCGGCCGTCGCGAATTGGCAGGACATTCCGGCCTCCTACCACAACGGCGCCTGCGGCTTCTCCTTCGCGGATGGCCATGCGGAGATCAAGAAGTGGCTCAGCGGCGCTTCCAAGTATCCGGTTGATTTCAGCTACGGACCGACCAAGACGTTCGATGCGGCCGGCAAGCTCGACATGCAGTGGTACAAAGACCGCATCCAGATGATCCCCTTCAAGTGATCCGCGGCATCGCCGAATTCGCCATCGAATCCAAAGCGAGCCGAAGTCTCGAACTCACTTCATGCTCTCCGGCGCCGACACCGTATGATAGCGGTTCGGCGCCGGATTCTTTAGGAGCACACGGCGCTCGCCCGGCCAAAGGCACTCCAGGCTCGTTACCGATGTCTCCGAACCGAGCCCGAAGTGCACCGTCGCCGAGGATTGTGATCGATAGCCATCCCCGGTGACCCAGCTACGGACAACCGTTCTTCCCGTCCCAAAATGGAGTCGGACCTCGACTCCGATTGGGGATGGCACCCCCTTTGAGGGCCGTAATCGCAGGCCGATCCAGGAACCCACCGGATCCAGCTGCGATTCGTAGATCCGAAGGGTCTGCGCATTCCTCGGCCAGGCGGCAAAACTCGTGAACACCAAGTCCATCCGGCCGTCGCCATTCAGGTCTTCGCTGACGACGTTTCTCGAGTCCTCCTGCGAGCCAAGCCCGAATACGCCCCCCACTTCCACAAAGGCCCGACCGTTGCGGTTCAGATAAAGACGGTTGCGTTCGTATCCACCATAGGACTGGCCGCGACCGCGAGTGCGATTGAACTTCGACATGAAATAAAGGTAGGCCGTCGAGTCCTCGCTCGAATTGCCGACGAACGCGTCGTGCAACCAAAACTGGGCTTCATAGTCCTCGACCGATTTCCGGCTCTCGAGTCCATTGGCGACATAGAGATCGGGAAAGCCGTCATTGTCGAAATCCGGCGAGACGCAGCCCCAGGACCAACCGGAGTTGGCGACGCCGAATGCCTCCGAACGTTCGTCGAAACCGCCGCCGGGCTTTGAAACCAGGAGGCGATTGCCATGGATCATTTCGGCGCGCTTCTCCCGCTGTGCCGGATCCGTTTCCCGCCAAAGACCCAAGTGCTCCAACCGGCTCGCCGTGGGGGACGGCATTCCCATCATGATCAGGTCCAGATGACCGTCGGCATTGAAATCCGCGAACGAATGGGCCATGCCAAACCCTCGTGGCGCGGCACACCAGGCGCGCGTCACATCGGAAAACCTTGCTCCCCCGAGATTACGGTAAAGGTCGAGGCCCGCAAAATCGCTCACCACCACCAGGTCGAGCATTCGGTCCTGATCCAGATCCACAAAGGAGGCACTGTAGGACCGGCGATGCCTCTTTCCGGTTAATCCTGCCGCGGCCGTCGCATCCGAGAATCTCCCCTGTCCATCGTTCAAGAGAAGAAAAGAAGGGTAACCGTCGTTGGCATCGAAATACGGTGTCGGCATCGACCCGTTCTCGTAGGGCACCCGGTATTGGGCTACGAACAGATCCAGATCCCCATCGCCATCCGCATCACCAGCGGTCATCACCGAGACCTGTTTCATCTCGGGCGATCCCAAAAAGGCCATTCGTTCCGCCTCCTGGAATGTGCCGTTCGCACCGCCGCGCAACAGTGCCAAGCCCTCATGCTTCGCCACCACGAAATCGACGGCCGCATCGCCGTCGAAATCCCCCAGCACCGCCGCCGAGATCAATCCGGGCGGATGCCCCCACAAGGCGTCTGGCTGATAGCGTCCCGAGGGTTGGCGGCGATAAACCAGGTTCCGGGCGGCAAGGACGATCTCAGGCAGCCCGTCACCATCCAAATCGTGGGCGATGAGCGGATCGATGGAGTGCGAATTCTCGGGCGGATCGATGGTCTCGTCTTGGATCAGTCGAAACGGTGGCGGTCCCCGGCGGCGCTGGACCATTACCCGACTCCCATCCAATCGTTGGATGGGGATGGCGGGAGCGCCCCCGACGGCCTCGCCCCAGACCACCCCGAGCGTTCCTTGGATCAACCATCGCTCACCCCCGCCGGCGTCATTCGCGAGCTCGCCGGCGATGCGGTATTCGCTGCGATGCGGCTCCCCATCCACGCCGGGCTCGAAGCGGACATGGCGAAACTCGACCGAGTGAAGCTGCCAACCGGCCTGACGCCAGCGACCGACCATCGCCGACCACGCCTGATGCGTCCGAGGTTCGCCGAGACCCAGGGGGCCGGCGGCTTCGACCCCGTGCCCTTGCGCCTCCCAATCACCCCACACCGGAAGCACCAGTTGTTCGAAATCCATCTCGGCCAGTACGCCGAGTCGGTTCGTGGAAGCCAACATCCCATCCCACCACGCATCGATCGTACGACCGCAGCGTTGGGCAAGCATCTCGGGGGCCCACAGAGTGTCGGCGACGCCTTGTTCCCGGGACTCCAAGGCGGCAAGGAGGTTCGCCTGCTCCGGGCTGATTAGACGGTTCGTCACCGCTACCGGCATGACGGTGTCCTCCGGCGCTTGCGGCGAACACGACATGACCAAGGTCGCCCACAGGCTCAGAATCCAGTGAGGGCGGCGGGCGGGATGGCCGGACGACGTCGGATCCGGGGCATCCCCGTGCCCCCCCCGACCGGGCAATTCCTCCCTCATGACGTCAATCTCCAAACACGGCTTCCGGCGCGCTGCCCACGAGTCTCAGAGCGGTGGAGGCTTTGGCCTTGGCATACACCGTCTTCGTCAGCTCGAAGCCGGGAGGCACGGCTCCCACAAAACTCAATCGCCTTGGCGCGATGCAGGCGGCGACTTCCGGGAGATCGGTGACACGGAGAACGTTCAGAAGCGCGGGACCACGCCAGTGCGATGAAGGTGGCTGGTTGAGAATGACCTCCGATACCCGGTTGTCCAACAGGGCGGCGTAAAGAGCCAGGGCGGCGAACTCATTCTTTCCGTAAAGGATCAGCCGATCCGACGATCCGGCGAACTGGCGTTGCGCCCAATCGATGGAGCGCAGGATGTCCCAAACCTGCATGGCGGCCACCGTGCGTCCCACCCAAACCGCCGTTCGTTCGAGATCGCTGAACTCCCCAAAGCTCATCGTTTTCTCGGACAAGCGCGGCCGAATCTCCAACAGATGACACCTCCCGAGAAACGGAAGGAGCTCATCGAGATCCGATGAATAAAAGCGTTCCCCGGGTTCCTTGATGTAGATCACCAGCGGCACCACACCTCGCTCTCCGGTCGGAGAAAACAAACGGCCCTGTATCCACACGCCGGGCTCGGACTCGATGGCCAGGTCCTTGCAAGCGGCATAGCGCGTGCCCCAGCCCACGTTGGGATTGGAAAGGCGCGACGGCACCGCGTCGCGTCCGGTCGGAAACCAACCGAAGACCCTTTCCTTGAGTCCGGAAACCACCTGGGCGCGTCGCTGATGCCACTCGCGCAGCGACCGCGGCTCTCGAAGTCTTACCGGCGAAGTGAGTTCGTCCTGAACACGAAAATTGGACGCGTCCCTGGGAAGCTCGGTCAGGCACGCCAAATCTTCCGGCGCCTCCATCGGCAAGTCCGGTCCCGACTCGGGCAGCGGCGCCAAATCCCCCTTCAACCAACGATTCATCCATTCGCGCGACGCCTTCAAAAATTGCGGCGGATCACTATGACCGACGTCGGCGTCGACTTCGCGAATCCGATCCGAGTCGCCTGCCGCCATGAAATCGTAGATCCGCTTTCCGCGCCGATAGACTTCGTGATAACCGTCCGGCGGAAAAATGGCATCCTTCTGGCCACTGGTGATCAGCAACGGTCGCGGCGCAATCAGGCCGGCGACGACCGGAAAATCCCAGCCCATGGCGTTGTGGTAGTAAATGCAGTCGCACTGTCCGCGAGCCAGCCAATGCTCGGCCTGGGAGCCGAAGGTAAAGGTGGAGCAAGAGGGCGCGGCGACGGCGACGCGCTCATCGAGGGCGGCCAGATACCAAGTCATGGCGCCGCCGCCGGAGATACCGGTGACGCCGATGCGCGACGCATCGGCCTCGCGTCGAGTGCTCAGCCAATCGAGCGCGCGCATGGCGCTCCAGACCTCGGTGCCCGCGGGGGTGTAGCCGAGGGATAGCCAATGCCACATTCCCAGATTATGGGTGCCATGGTGCATCCCGGGCACCTCGCCAAATTCCAGCGTATCCAGGGACAGGACGCAGTAGCCATGGCTCGCATACCATACCGTGCGGTCCTGGTATTGGGTCTTGGATCCATGAACGTGCGCACTGTGACCGCACAGGTAGAGAATCGTCGGCGCGGGAAGCGGGGTGTCCTTAGGAACATAGAAGTTCCCGGTCACATAGAGGCCCGGTCGACTCTGGAACACGACCTTTTCAACGCGGAAACCAGGTCGATCCAAAGCACCAGTAATCTCCGCGCGCAGCGGGGTTCGAGCCGGCAGCGGATCAAGGCCCAGCATGTAGGCCAATTGCCGGCGCAGCATCGGCTTCTGCCGGGTCCAGTCCGCGGCGGATTTCACGTCATCCAAACAGCGCGCGGTCATCTCCGCCGCCAGGCGTTTCACCTGGTTGGTTGCCGCGGCGTGTCGCGCCACGACCGCGGTGTCCTGAGCCGGAACACCGATGCTGAATGACCCAGCCAAGACGATCATCGTCCAATAGCCCGTTGCGCGCATGATTCCTCCTCGGGACCGAGTGCTCACAACTCCCGCACGTAGAGATTCATGAATTCGCCGGGTCCACCCACATCCACCAATCCGACGGGACCGGCGGCGGGACCTTCGAACCGGGCGTCGCGATGAACCTCCTTGCCGTCGCGTGTGACCACCACTTCGTTGCCCGAATGGCGGATGGTGAACCGATGGTATTTCTCAGGTTCGGCCCCGCTCAGAACCACGGACCCGGCGGCCGTCTTTGTACCCCGCAATTGAATCCTGGGCAGGACCACCGCCGATCCTTCGGCCGGTTTGGCGGCGCGATAGTCGATGACGAACTCGATATTCGCAAAGGAACGTTCCGACCACAGGACAGCAGCAGGATCGCCAACGCCCGGTGCCAACCGCAGGCGTTCGCCCGCGACCTGCCATCGCGACGCCGCCGCACCCGACACCACCCAACCGCGCAGATCGAGTCCCGTGAACATCGCCCTCCATTTCTGATCCAGAGGCGCAACCAGGTCGCTCGCCGGCGAGCCGGCTGGCAGTTCCTTGATGCGGATATTGCGAAACTCCACCGGAGCCCCCTCGGATTCGAGCGCGAGATAGCCCTTGCGATAGTTGCAGTCCTCGCCCCCGGAAACTTCCTTGCCATTGACCGACAGACGCAGGACGCCGTTGGTGGCGACGATGCGGTAGTGATTCCACTCCGGAGACGGGCGGCTGCGTTCCTCCGACGGGAAACTTCGCTGTCCGTTGTGCCTTCCGAACGGCTTCATGGTGGCACCATGAATCGGAAACACATCGCCATGGGTGGTGTACCACTCGTTCTTGCCCTTGATATTAAATCCATGGTCGAGGACCTGCACCTCGATGCCGCGAAGGAAAGGAACTCCGGGCGCGGCGATGGGGGTGCCCCAAATGAAAACCCCCGAATTCCCGCCGCTGGAAAGGTGACGCCATTCCACCTCGAGAATGAAGTTCTCGTATTGGCGATCGGTCCGCAGCGCCCCCGTCGGCTTGCCCGTGCATGCGATCACACCGTCCTTCACGGACCAGGTCTCCGGCGCGCAGTTCGCGTTCACCCACCCGGTCAGATCCCGGCCATTGAACAGGGACACAAATCCATCGTCCGCCGCCGGCGCGGCGCCAACCGGCATCAGGAGGTGGGCTCCCAGTATCGATGCGACGAGACAGGCACGCACGAAGGACGCGCCACGCCGTCCCTCTCGGGACAATGGCAGTCCGCACCCGCGATCAATTCGATTCCTGGCTCGGACAGAGGACGGGGTTGTCATGGATGGGACAACCCTACGGCGTCGCGCAAAAGAGGCGACGGCAAATCACGAAGGAATGATGGGCGGCTCCTTGCCGTACTCGCGCTCGACGCGACACACGCGCAACTGAAACGCGGCGTACCACTCGTCGCGTCCGCGTCGCTGAGCCTCGAGGTGTTCCGCGTTCCGCCGCCAATCCCGGATCGCCGCTTCGCTCTCCCAATAAGAAACCGTAATCCCCACCCCCTCGGCGTCCCGCACCGATTCCACGCCAAGAAATCCAGGTTGCTGCGCGGCCAGAGCCACCATTCGATCCGCCATGGCGCCATACCCATGGTCCCCAGGGGATCTCTGTGACGTGAAAATCACCGCGTAATACGGCGGCTGCAGATTCTGAACGAGCCGCGCAGGGCGCGAAGGCTTGGATTCCAATGCCATTCAGGGTTTCGGAGGTTCCGGCTTGAAGGCCAGGCGCTCGCGCATCTGAACCAATACTTCCGCCGAGGTCCGACCCGAGTCCGCGAGCAACCCCGCCGCCACTCCCGCGGCATAGGCGGTCGATACCGAAGTCCCATTGACCACCCAGGTTTCACCGGCGTACGGCACCACACTCGTCCCGGGCGCGATTAAATCGACAAAAGAGCCGCGGTTGGCGTAGCTGGCCAACTGCCCAGAGCGCTCGCTGGCGGTGACCGCCACAACTTCCGGATAGGCGGCAGGATAGGTCGCCGACGTCGTGGGCTCATTCCCGGGCGCCCCAAAGGCCACCACACCCGCGGCATTCGCCTGCTTGAGCACATCATGCACCACCGGACTCGGACTGGGTCCGCTCAGGCTGAGGTTGAGAACATCGGCACCCCGCTCGAGGGCCGCCGCGATGCCTTGAGCCAGTTCAAACGTCGAGGTCTCGGAGCGCCCTCCATAGATATCGACTGGCAACACACGGACCGGTTGTCCGCTGTCGCCGCGCTGGCTGAGCGACAGCCCCTGCAGAATGGTCTCGAACATCGCCGATCCATGGGTGAGCCCCGCCTCCGTCCCCGCACCTCCAATGTTCACCGAGGGAAGAAGGAAATCCGAATGCGGCAACCCGGATGACGGCAATCCGGTGTCGAGCAACGCGACGATCACCGACGATCCGTCGCTGACCGGTCGGGCGCGGATGCCGAGCGGCGCCGCAGACCCGCCTGGCAGGGGATCGATGCGACTCGGATTGCGCAGTGAGTAATTGGATTCAACGGCAGCCACCTCCTCCTCGGAAGCGAGCGAAGTCCGGGCCGCCGTCGCACTGGCCTCGTCGTCGAAAATCAACCGATGCGCACCCAGCGAATCAATCGATCCGGCTACCCGCGCTCCCAGCTTTTTGGCGAGCTCCTGGATGCTCATCTTCGACCCGGGTTTCAGCCGCACAATCAACTCCCGACCCAGCACATTCGTGCCGGTTGCTTCGTCCGCCTCGGCCTGTCGCGCCTTGACCGCTTGCGTGGCTTCCGAGGTGGAGGATCGAAACACCAGGAGTCGGGAGGGACGGCTCGCGCCCGGCACCACGGCGAAGTTCACGTCGGAAAGCAGGCTCGCGAGCGCCTCGCGTTCCGGCCGATTCTGGAATCGCGCAGCCACGCGGCTTTCCAGCTCCGGCTCGACAAAAACCTCGTAACCCGAAACCGCGGCGATGCGCTCCAGGGCATAGGCCAGGGGCCACCCGTTGATGTCAGCATCCACGCGGCGTTCCACACGATGCCAGCGAAGAGTTCCTGGCAGGTCCGCAGCATGCCCCCACCCGATCCCCGAACCAGGGATCGCCAAGGCCAGGAGGATTCCGGCCGCCCACTGCCTAAGACGCATCATCGGCACCGCCTACCCATACCATGGCCCCGCCCTTCGGCACGCGGAAATCTCACTGCGACGAGCGCTCACTCAGCAACCGCGCCTTCTCCGACAGCGGGGGGAAGGGCGGTGGTGTAATCCCGATCCGAGCCGGCGGCAGCGGTGGCAGCTTGGTGACCAGGCTCCGCCATTGCGCCCGTTCCTCGGAACTCAGGGCCTCCCAGCGCTCCGCCCTCCGCAGAAAATCGGCACGGTCGACCGGTTTCATTTCGGCAAATCGCGCGAACGAATCGATGCAGGCCTGACGCTGCGGACCAGACAATTGCCGGAATCGGATAAGCACCTGCTCCATGTCTTTACGGTCTTGTTCGCTCATGGACTTCAGCCTCCGCTCCACTAACGGCGTCGGTGCTTCCACGAACTCCCGCCACTGGGATTCAACTCGCCGGCGGGCTTCCGGCGACAATTCCTGGACTTTGGCGAGTTGGTTCTGCGTGCGGAATGGCATCGCCGGTGCGGCGACCATACTGGTTCCCGGAAGCGGCGGCGGCTGCGGCTCGGTGGCACGCACCCGCGCGAAATATCGGACCACGCGCTCCTGCTGCAACAAGGCCTCACGGTCGGCGGATGGCATGCGGTCCCAGATGGCGAGACGCTCCGCCAGGATGGGACGCAGCACCTCAGGCGCGGAGGAAAGCAGCGCGGTGCGCTCGGCGCCGGTGCGGCGCAGCAGTTGTTGGAAATGCCAATACAGATCCGTGGCCCGCAACCGTTCCTCGCGCTGGGCCTCCGACATTGCCGCGTATTCCACCAGACGGGCTCGGAGGATCCCCCGCTGCGGCTCCGCTCGGTGGGCCAGGGCCCGCTCCCGATCCTCGACACTCATGCCCAGCAGCTGGCGGAAGGTGCTCACTGGCGACGCCGGCAGCGGCGGGAGCGGCGGTGTCGCCGCCGCCCACCCGGCCACCGGCATCGCCAGCAGCAGACCCAACCCCAGAACCACGCCGAAATTCGTCTTCATTGCAGTGCGGCAAGCAGATCGAAGTCCACCGGCGCTCCGTCGCCAAAGCGTTGGATCGCTTCGAAGTCTTGCAGAGTTCGGGGAGAGAGATCCGCCACCGCCTTGAGGGTGGCGAGATTCCGTGCGTCTTCGGCCTGTCGACGGACCCGGTCCGCCTGCCACGCCGCTAGCGACGCGACGGCCAGCATCAGAGCCATCGCGGTGGACAGCTTGGGTCGAAGCCAGATCCACCAGGCCGACCAGGGCTTGGTCGCGACCCTTTGGCTTGCCGCCTCATCCCGACGCACGGCGGCAAGCACTTGTGCGGTGAAGTGAGAAGGCACCGGCACGTCGGTCAACCGGCGCAAACAACGTCCGAGCGCTGCGTCCGTTCGCCACGCCTCGGTCTCTTCGGGATGGAGGCGCAGATACTCGACCAACGCGCGCTCCTCCTCGGGACTCGGCGGACGTCGCAGGAGCTCATCCCGCAGTTTTTGAACAGATTCCGAAGTCATCACGTATCTCCTTCAAACCCGGTTGCCCGGGAAAGTTTCCGCGGCCGCTTCACTGGAATCCCAGGCGCC
>JAEUHG010000042.1 GCA_016795425.1 Verrucomicrobiales bacterium | reverse complement strand
CTGCACCTGACTCCGGTGGCTCGCGGATCGACCGAGGTTCAGGGGCGACAGGTGGTGCATTACGACGTGCGTGTGGAAATCGGGGCGTTCCCGAGCAACACCACCCCTACTCTGGAACTGCAGGCCAGTGCCACGGAGGTTCTGGTGGGTGCTCCGGTGACCTTCACCGCGGCAGGCTCCGATGAGGATGGCGACCCGTTGAGCTACTCTTGGGACCTGGGCGAGGGGAATCCGGGTGGTAATGCCGCGGAGGTCACGCGCCGGTGGGCGTCACCGGGAGACTATGTCGTGCGTTGCGAGGTCAGCGATTTCCATGGCGGTGTCGCCGCGCGGCACCTGGTGATTCGGGTGGGATCCCCGGGGACGTTGCGGGTGTCGGGTCGGGTGATTGACCAGAGCGGCACGCCGTTGATGGGGGTGCGGGTGCACAATGGTCGTTCCGAGACCAATGCCCCTTATGCTCCGGAATACCGCTGGGGAATCACCGACAGCGACGGTCGGTACACCCTGGTGGGTCTGCAGGCCGGAGATTACCGCATGGGCGGGGTGCTTGGGGGCTATGACATCCGACCCCTGAACTTCGGAAAGCCGTTGGTATTGAATCAATTCACCGGCGTGGACGTGGATTTCATCGCTACGGCCTTGCCGCGCGTCTCCGTGGCGGTCGTGCAGGATGGACAGGAGGTGAACGGGCGCCCGGCGAGTTTCCGCATCTCGCGGTCGGGTCCTACCAATGACACCTTGCGCGTCTTCTTCCGAACGTCCGGCACGGCGGAGGCCGAGAAGGATTATGAACCTTGGGGTGCGGTCGAAGTGCAGACCAACACGATTCCCACGGCATTGGCGCCAGTGACTCAGAATCTGGAATACGGTTTCGTGGATTTGGGCCCCGGGTTGTTATCGACGAACATCAGTTTTCCTGTGATCGGCAAGGATGCCGCCGAGGGTGACGAATCATTGGTGGTCACGCTGGTGTATCCCGTGACTCGTACGACGATCACCGAGACCGACACCAACACCGTCGACATTCCGGGATGGGAGGTGCTGTCGGATCAAGGCCAGGACACCTGGTTCCAGACGCGGGTGTTGTACCAACTCGGCGCTGTGGCGGAGGCGCAGGCCCGAATTCTCGATGAGCAAACAGCGACGAATACCACGATTTCCATCGTGGCTCTTGAAAAGGAGGTGTCCGAATTCGCCGGTGATTCCGCGACCTTCGTGGTGTTGCGCAACGGCCGTCCTCCCACCACGACGCTTCGGATTCCGATTCAGGTTACGGGAACCGCGGAGGCGGGCCAGGACTTCGCCCCCTTGCCCGAGGTGCTGGAGTTCCCACCCGATGTCGATGCCGTGCGTCTGGTGATTGACGTTTGGGACGATCGTTTTGTTGAAGGCAACGAGTCGGTGGCGGTGACGCTTCGACCCGGAACCGGCTATCGATTGGGCACTCCGTCGGCATCGATCATCGTGGTGGACAACGATCTTCCCACCGTCACGGTGACCGCCATCGACGCCGTCGTGGCGGAAGGGGCGCCGTCGGGCCGCGTCAGCTTCCAGCGCACGGGCGACCTGGGAGAACCGCTGGAGGTGGATTACCTGCTGGGAGGCACTGCCAAAGTGGGCATCGATTATGCCCCGCTGGAAGGTCGGGTGACGATTCCGGCCGGCGCCAGCGCGGTCGCGATCATGGTTTATCCCATCGACGATGCCTCGATCGAAGGCGAAGAGACTCTTGAAGTCACGGTGGGTGACAGTCCGATCTACAACGTTGGCAATCCGGGCCGCGCGATCCTGCGATTACGTGACGACGAGTTTCCGGTGGTGACGGTGTCAGCAACCGATGCGGACGCGGCGGAAGGGGACGATCCTGGAGTTTTCACCATTCGACGTACCGGGGCGCTGGGTTCGTCGTTGAGAGTTTACTATCGGTTTGGTGGCAGCGCGGTTCATCAATCGGATTACGTCGCCAGCGGCGATCAAATCCTGATTCCCGCGGGGCAATCGCAGGTGTCGATCACGGTCACGCCGATCGACGACAATCGCCGCGAGGATGACGAGACCATCGACCTCGAGTTGCTGCCGGATCCGAGCTACACCCTCGGGCAGCCCTCTGGCGCCGAGGTGAAGTTGCTGGACAACGGCGATGCTCAGCCGGCGGTGGGATTCATGCTGCTGAACTCGCGCGGTCCGGAATCGCAGGAACAAGCAAACCTGGTGGTGCGAATCTCCGGGAATCCGGACGAGGGCGACGACAAAGCGGTCGCCGTGGCTTGGGAAGTCCTGGGTGGGACGGCCACGCAAGGGTCGGACTATGTGCTCACCAATGGCACGTTGCAGTTTGCCTATCTGGATCCCGAAGCCGACGAACCCTTGAGCAATCGAATCCAGATCATTCCGTTGGAAGTCATCAATGATCTGCTGCCGGAAACGGACGAGAACCTGTTGGTACGTTTGCGCATCGCCGCCGTGGAACTTCCGTCCGAAGACACCAACAATCCGCCCACTCTGGTGACCAACGGCGTGCTCGATGTGTTCGCCGTGCACACCTATATCATTCAGGACGACGACCAATCCCAGATCGACGTTTCTGTTTCCGACCCGCAGACCGGCGAGACTCCCGGGGATCCGGTCTGGTTTGCCATCCGACGGACCGGAAGGACCAACCTATCGCAGGTCGTCACGTTCCAACTTTCGGGTTCGGCGGTGCCGGCGAGTGACTACCTTGATTTCGACCACGTCATCACCTTTGCGCCGGGGCAAGACGAGGTGCGCCTGCCCTTGGTGCCGATCGATGACCCGGTGGGCGAGTATCGCGAAGACGTGGTGTTGACGCTGTTGACCGCGCCGGGTGCCAGCTTCGTGGAAGATCATGACCAGGCGACGATTTCGATCGAGGACAACGACGGGACCATCGAGTTTGTATCGGCCCGGTACGAAGCCAAAGAAGGCGATGGCGCGGCCCGCATTACGGTACGAAGAACCGGCAGTACCAACGCCCCCGCCACGGTTATCTTCCAAGCCAACGCGGGCACGGCCATGGAGTTCACCGCGGGGCGCGACGGCGGATCCGGGGATTTTGTCTCGACGAATGGTGTGCTGACATTCGGTCCCGGGGTTTGGCGAATGGAATTCGAGGTGTCGGTGATCGATGACGATGAGGTGGAAGGTCCCGAGACGGTGGAGCTTCAGCTGTCACGCGGTTCGGACCTTTTCCCTCTGGGTGGGCAGAATCGCGCCATCCTCACGCTTCAGGACAATGATTCCCTGCTGTCGCCAGGCACGAATGTTCTGGCCGCGGTGGAGAGTGACGCGGCCGTCAAGGTGACGCTGGTGCGTTCGGGTCCGATCGACCAGCCGCTGAACGCGAAATTCCAGACCGCCAATGCCAATGCGCTGGCGGGGGAGGACTATGAGTTCACCGAAGGCCCGCTGGAGTTCGCCGCGGGCGTGGACCAGGTGCAGTTGAGCATTCCGCTGATCGACGACGCCGTGATCGAGGGCAGTGAGACGTTCGTTCTCCAAATACTCGGGATGGATGATGTCCCGCTGGGTGAAATCGAAGTGACTATCGTTGACGACGATTGTGCGATGGAGTTCGCCGAGGTGACGCGGGAGATCGACGAGGATCTGGGAGTCGTGGAGATCGTGGTGCGCCGGATTGGATCGGCGCTCATGCCGGTTTCATTGAATTACGCCACTTTTTCTGGCACCGCGACCGCCGGTGAGGATTTCACGTCCGCGAGTGGAACGCTGGCATTTCTGGGGAATCGGTACGAGACATTGACCAACGGAACGGGGGAAGTGGTGTTCCGGCCCGGCGAAACCAACCGGGTGATTGCCGTTTCGATTCTCAACGACTCCTTGGGTGAGCCGGATGAGACGTTCGAGATCCGCTTGTCGAATCCCCGGGTCACACCACCCTTTCTGGTGGCTCCTTTCGTTGCCCTGGGCGCATCGAGCAATGTCACCGTGGTGATTCGCGACAACGAGACGCCCGGGCGGGTGGATGACCAATTCCAGCCCGGCCTGGGAGCCGACGCCACGGTTCGGACCCTGGCGCTGCAATCGGACGGAAAGATCCTGGTGGGCGGCGATTTCGAACGGTTTGACGGCGTGGTGATGCCTGGCTTGGCACGATTGCATGCCGATGGATTCGTGGATCGCAGTTTCAATCCAGGTCGTGGTTTTCCAGGGGGCGTGTTCGCCGCACTCGAAATCGCCGACGGCCGGGTGCTGGTCGGCGGCACCTTCACCAACGCGGATTCCAGCGGCGCGGGCTTCCTGGTCCGATTGGAACCGGACGGAACCTTGTCCAGCGGCTTCACAACCGGGCCCGACGGTGCGGTTCGGGTGTTGGTGAATGGCACCCATCCGGTAATGGGCGGCGACTTCGATGTCGTATCGGGTCTGAATTCCCCCGGGGTGGTCCGATTGGCTCCGGACGGTAGCCTCGATCGGTCGTTCAGCACAGGAGACGATGGACGGCCGGGAGTGCGTACCGCATTGGCGTTCGAGGACGGAAGCCTTCTGGTGGGCGGTGTCTTCGAGACCTGGGGCGTCGATGGGGGGCGGTTCCTGGCGGCCTTGACGAGGGATGGGTCGGTGGATCGGGTGCGGGTTTCGACCACGCAACCGGACGGACCGGTGCATACACTGGTTCGGGCGTTGGACGGGTCGATTTATGTCGGCGGCGAGTTTCGCAGCGTGGGTGGTTTGCCGCGGAATCGGGTTGCCCGTCTCTTGGCCACCGGCGGCCTCGACCCCGGCTTTGACCCCGGTCTCGGCGCCAATGCGTCGGTCTTCGGAAGCGGGATTCAGGAAGGTGCGCGAGTGGTGATGGCGGGCGCCTTCGACGAGTTTGCCGGGGAGACCACGGGACGTTTTCTCCGGTTATCGTCCTCGGGCGTGGCGGATGAAACCTTCTTCAAGGGGACTGGCGCCAATGGGACCATTCGCTCCGTGGCGGTACAACCCGACGGTGCGTTTCTCATCGGTGGAGACTTTACTTCCGTCCACGAGCGGCCGCGATCGCGTGTGGCGCGGATTCATGCCGACGAGAAGTTCGCGGAGGGCACCGTGGAGTTCGGCCAAGCCGTGTGGACCGTGTCGGAGACCGAATCCGAGGCGGTGCTCGAGGTGCAGCGGTCGGGTCTGGCCAAGAATGCCGCGCAGGTGGGTTATGCTTCGGCGGGAATCTCGGCGGTGGAAGGTCAGGATTACCTGCCGACCTCCGGGGTGATCTCCTTCGCGCCTGGTGAGACGCGCCGTGAGCTGCGGGTGGGCCTGCGCGATGATGCGATCGCCGAGGGCAGCGAGACGGTCCGATTGTGGCTGACCAATGCGGTCGGTGCACGTTTTGGCCGGCAAACAACGGCTACTTTGGTGATCGCCGACAACGAGGCGGCAGTGGCATTTGATCTGACCTCGACGCAGGTGGGAGAGAACCAAGAGGCACTCCAAGTGGTCGTCCGCCGCTCCGGTTCCTTGCTGAGCGGGGCAACGGTGAGATTCGAGACTCTCTCGGGCACCGCCATCGCCGGGGAAGATTTCGTGGCCAACACGGGGATGGCGGTCTTTGACCCGGGCGTTGCCACGGCCACCATTCGGGTGGAGTTGAGGGATGACGAACGGATCGAAGGTGCAGAGTCGTTCCGCCTGGTACTGAGTGCGCCAACGGCCGGCTTGGAACTCGGATCCCAGCGCGAAATCGAGGTGACCCTCGAGGACGACGACCGCCCCATCACGCACTACACCCTCACCGTCAATCAGAGCCCGGGCGGCCTGGTGCTGCCGGCGGGCGGACAGTTCCCGATTCAATCCACGCAAACGATCATGGCGCTTCCCAGCCGGAATTTCGAATTCGCCCGCTGGGAAGGAACGGTGGTTTCCGCTCAGAACCCGCTGCCGTTGCTGATGGATCGCCATCACGTGCTGACGGCGCGTTTCCGGGCGAGGGACTACCTGGAGTCCTTTGAGTCCGGGGATTTCTCGAAACTCCCCTGGAAATTCGCGGGTGACGCGCCCTGGGTGGTGACGCGCGAGACGGCTTCAGGCGGACAATATTCGGCGCGATCCGGCAATGTCAGGGATCGGGCGACCAGCACCTTGATCCTGGATCGGGAGACCGGGACTGGCGGCGGGACCTTTGATTTCCGAACGGCGTCCGAGGCTGGCTGGGATTTCCTGGAATTCTATCTCAACGGCGGGTTGGTGGAACGCTGGTCGGGCATCAACGGCTGGCAGGCGTATACGTTCCAGGTGCCGGCGGGATTGAACCGGTTTGAATGGCGGTTCCATCGGGATGCGACCTTTGGAGGTTCCGAGGACGCGGTTTGGATCGACCATCTGGATCTGCCGGATACGACGGCGGGATTGCCGCCGCCGCGCCTGGCTTGGGAGGTCGCCGCCGCGCCGTGCGCGGTGCGTGTGGAGAGTGTGGCGGGGCGCCTGCATGTATTGGAACGGTCAGGCGACCTTCGCGCCTGGACGCCCGTGGAGACCCAGACCAATTCGGATGCCGTGTTTTGGATGGTGGATCCCGGCTGCGATGGTTCGGCTTCGGTGCCTCGATTCTATCGCGTGCGAGTGGAGTGATCGGCCCGATTCGGCAAAAGGCGATTTCCCGGGAACCATTCTCCGTACGGCGCCCTCACATCTTCGGTTGCGTGACCGTCGACATGCTGCGTCGGGATGCGCGGCGTTGTCATGAGAACATCAATGTGGGGCCATGATCGGCGCGTGTGGGCGTGCGGGAGGATTGTTGCGGCCATCGCGGCCGGCATGCTTCTGCCTATCCCTGGGTGGGCGACGGAAATCTCCGACACCGCCATCGTGGGCAGCCGGATTCACTTTTCCTTCGATAGCGAGACCAACGTCTCGTATGCGATCGAACAGTCGACCGAGTTGGTGACCAACTGGGTTTCGATCCTCGAATATGCGGGCCGCGGATCTCCGATCCGTGTCGAGATTCCGCTTTCGGCGGTGGCCACGTTCTTCCGAATTCGACAGGGGCCGCGCCCGCCATGGTCCCTGGACCTCCGCCCCGTGATCCTGAAGGCCGGAGAATCGGTGGCGCTGCCCCTCCGGGCATCCGGGGACCATGGGACACTGCAATGGACAGGGTCCGAGGGAGCGCTTCCGGAAGGGATCCGGCTGTTGCCCGAGGGCCGCTTGGAAGGCGTGCCCTCGGCGGCGGCGGCTGAGTTCAACGAAGACGGAAGATACGCGGTGCCTGTGAAAGTGACGGAAGCGAATTCCGATGCCGGCCCCGGCCGCGAAGTCGTGGGTGAACTTCAGATTCTGGTCCGACTTTCCTTTCAATCGAATATCCGGGCGAAGCGCGAGCACGGTCCGTCGTTGAAGGAGGGGTGCGCCGTGTGCCATGGGTCGGGCTTTCCACCGGACGTTGAGGCGCCCCCGCTATCCGGGCTGGTGAATGTCGCCTCTGGATCCGGAGGTGCGTGTGGCTCTCAGTTGGTCTATGTCCGACCCGGCGACGTCGCGGGCAGTTTGCTCCATGAAAAATTATCCGGGTCGCCGTCCTGTGGTGCGCGCATGCCACAAGGCGGTCCCTATCTCACGGACCGCCAACTGGAGCGTCTCGCTCGGTGGATACGGGAGCTGACGCCGGCGGATTCCGATTGAGGCGTGGAGGGGGGAATTGCAGGTGGCCTTCGAAAGGTGGCGGGATCCTCGGCGCGAGGTGCGGGGCGGTCCCTGCCGCCCTGTTCCCGGCAGATTGTGCCGCGCACGCATCTTTGCCGGGATCCCGGCAGGATCGAAATCATTGATGGGGATAGGGATGGGCCATTGAGGGGGGGAAGGAAGGGAGGGCGACCCAGGTTCTTAACTTCCGGCATTGGTTATGCTGTGTGGGTCGGTGGTTGTCGTCAGCCCTGGTCGCCATCGGTTGGCGCGGCGGTGATTTGCATTGCGCTCGCGGGTGGGTTGAGGGGTTGGAACCACGGTTGTCCTTAGGGGTGACCGTCTATGGACTGTGATGCCATGAATACCGAAACCGCCCGCCCTGTCCTTACCCTGGGACTGATCCTCGCCACTCACTTTGACAAAGGCTACAGCCACACTTTTGGGCCTTTGGGATTGGGATTCCTGGCGGCGGCGGTGCGGCGTGACCTGCCGGGCGTTCGTGTGGTGATGAAGGAACGGCTGGAAGATCTGCTGGCTGAGCGACCGGATATTGTTGGGATCAGCGCGCAGACCGAAACGTATGGCGTGGCGATTCGGCTGGCACGCCAGGCCAAGGAAACGCTGCGGATCCCCGTCATCCTCGGCGGCGTTCACATCACTCTGCTGCCGGAATCGCTGCACGAAATCTTCGACCTGGCGGCGGTCGGGGAAGGTGAGGCGACATTGGTCGACCTGCTTCGTTCCTATCTGGAGAAGGGGCGGTTTGACCTGGAAGACCTGGCGAAGGTGCCGGGATTGTGTTTTCGGCGGGACGGCAAGATCCATCGGACGGCCCCTCGGCCGGTGGTGAGGAATCTCAATGAACTGGCGCCTCCCAATCTGGATGAACTGCCGTTTCACCGGGCGTCGTCGATGGTCTGCATCGTTTCCGCGCGTGGCTGTCCGTATCACTGCTCGTTCTGTGTTTCGGAGAAGTTTTCGCAACGCTACCGCAGCCTGTCGTCAGACCGGGTCGTGAACGACATCATCCGATTGGTGGAGACGCGGGGCGTGAAGCACGTGGTCTTCTATGATGATCTGTTGATTGCCGATCGTAAGCGGCTACTGGCGCTGATCGCCGGACTGCGTGAAACGGGGTTGCTGGGGAAACTCACGTTCTCGTGCGCGGTGCGGGCCAATCTGGTGGACGAGACGATATGCAATTTGCTGAAGGAACTGAACGTGACCGATCTCGGCATGGGGGTGGAGACCTTCAGCGACAACATTCTGAAGTACTACAACAAGACCGGTTGCACCGGGGCGATCAACCAGCGGGCCATCGACCTGCTGCATGCCAACGGCATCAAGGTCAATCCGAGCATCATTTTCGGCGCCCCTGTCGAAACGCGCGAGGATATGCTCATCACGTTCCGCGCGTTGTTCACGAATTTGCGCGACGGCAAGATCAATGCGCCGACATGGGCCTGCCTCATTCCTTATCCAGGCACCAACCTTTGGGACTATGCGCTCGGCCGAGGCATTGTGAGTCTCGACATGAACTGGGATGATTTCACGGCGGTTCGCCAGAAGATGTACCTGTGCGAGAAAGTGCCGCACCAGGAGTTCCTGGACCTGATGGATGAATGGACGACGAAGTGTTCCCTGGTGTGTCTCAACAGTTCGAGCCGGGGCGGGTCATTCGGCATCAAGGATCGGGCCGTTCTTTGGCCCAAGGTCGCCCGTTGGCGCCAGCAGATCCTGGCGCGTGGCGCCGGCGAACTGGGAGACGACGTGATCCTCGAATGGGGCGAACGACTCGAGAATCGTGCGGACGGAAGTTGGGGGCTCAATTCCAGCGCCGAAGGCTTTGTTCGAAGCGTCGACATTCAGCCGACCCTCATGAACGGGGAATTCGTCGAGGGCAGCCTCGTTCCCGCCCCGCAGGATTCGCAAAGCCGCGATGCCGAATGGACGGCGCGGGGAGCATTGACCAAGGGTGAGGTGGACACCTTCCTCTTCGTCCGATTCACCTACCGACGCACCTCACCTTTCGTGGGTAGCGATGGTTTGGTGATCTCGACCAAAGTGAGTTCCAGTTCGAATCCAGCGCTGCCGTTGGTGCTGATTCTTCAGACGCGGAATGGCGGCGAGTTCATGTGCGTCACCGGTCGATCGCTCCAGCGCGAGGGACGACAATCGATCGAAGTTTTCTTCCGCGATTTTCAGCGCGCGCCATGGTCGCCGAGTGCGGATGCACAAGTGGATCCCGGCCAGATCACGCAGATCCGGGCTGGGTGGGGTGGCTACTACGGCCGGGTGAAGGACGTGATCGAATTCCGAGTGGGCGCACCGGTGGCGTTTCGACTCCGGACCACGAATCCGCCGAAAGTCACCTCGGAATGCCGTATCCCGGTGATGGTAGAGTCTCGGGTTGCGGACGCCCTGCTAGAAGTCGGTCGCGTGGGTTGACTTTCTACGCTCTTCGATTCGCCTCTCACGGAAGGCGTATCCTGGCGGTGGCGGCGGCAGAACCGTCGGCGCGTTCCTCCAGCGATTCCCAGAGGATAGCCGCCTGCCGCACCGGTTTCCCGGAGAACACTTCGCGTCCGTTCACCCGCACGGTGATGGATTGATCCAGGTCGAGCAGGGCGTCGGACAGTCGCAATTGCAGGCCTGGAGGAACGTCGCCGGAAATGGTGATGAGAGCACCTTCGACCGAGGCGATGATCTTCGCGCGTTCGATCAGTGGGGTCTCTGTTGGGATCTGCAGCCAATAGAAGCGGCGATGGACAACGTCGTCTTGGACCCAGACCACCTTTTTGGGCCATGGCTGACGCCGAAACGTCGACATCCACGGCACCGCCTCGGCATCCAACTTGTTCATCCAGTGTCCAACACCCTGGTAGACTTTCGACAGGTGGATGTAGCCGCCGGGATCCTCCTGGGCGAGTCGATCCAGTTCGGTGGCTCGATCGGCGACGATTTTGTTGCGTTGATAGGCGGCGTCGTTGCCGCCCACGAAGGCGGCGAACGGCAGGTTGCGAAGGCCGAGCACGGAGGCTTCGTTGGGGTGGCCAGCCATCATGGCGGCGGCGGCGAAGCGGTCCGCCATGCGCGGTGCCAGTTGCCACACACCGTCGCCACCCGCCGAGTACCCCATCAGGTAGACCTTGTCCGGATGGACGCCACCGAGGGCGACATAGTCATCGATGAGCCGCTGGAACATCGGATCGATATGCGCCTCGTGCCAGAGGTTCCAAGTGTCGGTTGGGGCCCGGGGCGCCACGTAGATTCCTTCGGTGGGTTCGTAAAGGCGGGCTTGATTGGTCCATTGGCGGTCGTTGACAGCGGTGGGGGCGTTGCCGCCGCCGTGCATGGAAATCCATAGACTTCGTCCATCAGAAGGAGCGTCGCCGAAGGAGCGATCCATCCAGCGCAGAGTGTGGTTGCCAAGGTTGATCGATTTGGCCTGGAACTCCTCGCGACGCTCGGTGGCAAGCCGCAGCAGCCGGTGTTTCAAAAGCAAATCCCTCGCGCGATCGGCTTCGTCGCGGGTGAGGGCATGCTGCAGAGCCGGAGCGTCGTTCTCTTGTTCCGAGGCTGGACGTGCGATCCAGGATTCGAGGGCGGCGAGAGCCGCGGACACGGGTTTCAGCTCGCTCCAGACTGCGTTGAGGGTGGGTTCACCCTTGGCCAGCGGGCCGAAGGGAAGTTCCCGCGTCTCTCCGTCCACCGTGAATCGCAAAGTGCCTTCGGTCCCCGGCTTCAGGTCAAGGCGGGCCAGGTCGTTGAGATCGGCTGTGCCGGCTTTGGTGACGGCTTCGGCCATGGGAGTGCCGGTGGGCGGAAGGGCACAGACGTGGGCGACGATGCGCTGGCCGCCGGGGCGGTCGTAGAGGCGCAAGCCGAGCGAGGAACGTTCCGAGTCCTCGGCGGCGGCGGTTTCGGGTTTGGCATAGCGGCTCGTGACGTTGACCGCGGCGACCTCGGTGCTGTGGCGCGCCCAGACGAGCGGGAAGCTGACGCCATCGCGTTTCCATGAGGTCGCAAAGATCGAATAACGGGGAACATCGGCCTTGGCTTTGGCGGCATCCCCCACGAACCAACCACGATTAAGGCCTTGCGGGTCGTATTCATCCGCGCCGGTGAAATGCCAGTCGCCGTCCCAGATCTCGGCCCAGGTGTGATTGCCGCGTTCGTTGGTCCACATGGGCGTTCCCACCCCGCGAGCCGGGATGCCGATGGCACGGCAGGCGTCCACGAGAATGATGGTGAGGCCGGTGCAGGTGGCCTTTTGGATGGCGATGGACTCGCTCGGGCTTTGGTTGGGCCGTTTTCGGCCCGTGTTGTAGTGGACGTTGATGAGTTTGAAGAGGTCGCGGTTCAACGCCTGGGCGGCTTCGGTCGCCGTCTTGGCGTCCTTTACGAGTGTGCGGGCCTTTTCGAGAAGCTCCGCCCGCCAGGGTTCCCGGGTTTCATCGAACACTGCGTAGGGCAGGACGTCGTTGTGGAAGAGGTCGATGGGAACCGACGCGGCCCAGGGAAACTCGGCGCGGGCACGGAAGGCGAGGTCGAGATTCTGCAGGAGAAACTCCGAGGTGAGGGACTCGCGGTCCTTGGCGGGCATATGATCCACGAGGAACCGCGCAGCGGTTTCGCCCGCTTCGCCGTGCTTGCTGCGCGCCCCGGCGATGAAGTCGTCCAAGGGTGTGGCAGCGGCCGAAAGAACCACGCCTAGGAGGAGCAGGAGACATCTCACGGCGGTGAGAATAGACGACCCGGGAGACCGGGCAAATCCTGTGCCGCTCAGAGTGTCGGGATGCTGACAGGCTAGTCCTCCTTGGTATAGGTGATCACCGCGGCGGCAGGCCGATCCGAGAGGGTAATCTCGATTCCCGATTCCTGGAGTTCCCGTCCGGAAACCACGCGGCGATCGGTCTTGTCGAGATCCGTCACCCGGTAGTTCGCCTGCGGCGACAACCCCCTCAATCGACAGCGCAAGGTGGCGTCCTTGGCATCGTCACGACGAAAGGCCTGGACCACGCCGCCTCCGAGGTCCGGACGATCAAACTGCCAGGCGATCCACGCCTCCTTGGCCCGGCTGTAGGGAGTCAGGGGATAATAGTCGCCGAGGAAATAGGGCTGAACCGTGAGCAGTTGCGAGGTGAGTCGTCGCAGGGTGTCGTAATCGAGATCCGGGCGTCGGACATCCCAGCAGGCATTGACGCTGGGAGCCATGTGGCTGCGGAACATGTTGACGTCGACCTTGCCCGCCGGGAGCGGGAAGATACGGGAAGGTCCGACCAAGGTGCCGGTCCCGTGATAGGGCAGCCAGAAGGAGATGCCGTAGGTATGGGCTTGTTGGCCGATGGGTTCGAAGAGGTGATCGTCGCGCAGCAAGGGGACCGAGCGCCGCACCGTTTCGAGGTCGTTCCTCCGGCCGCCGCTGGCGCAGGAATCGATGATGAGATCCGGGTGACGTCGTCGGAGTTCATCCCAGAAGGCGAGATAGCCGCTGACATAGCGAATTTCCGTGATGCCTTGACGATCCGGGGCGTCATTGGCGCGCCAGAAGTTCAGGGGGTCGACGTTGAAATCCTGGCGGTAGAGGTCGATGCCTTGCTCCTGGATCAAGCCATCGATGTGATCGGTGAGCCAGCGGCGCGCCTCGGGATGACCGAGATTCAGCAGGCGCTGCTTCTTGGGGTCCGGCTTATCGGGGGAATCCGAGAGCAGCCAGTCCGGGTGTTGGTCGTAGAGCCAGGTGCCGGGGGTGACTCGTTCGGGTTCAAACCAGACGATCGAGCGCACTCCTTTGGCGTGGGCGTGATCGGTGACGGCGCGCAGTCCGCGCGGGAATCGTTTCGTATCGATCTGCCAGGTGCCGGTATTCACCCAGGAACCGCTATTGACGTACCATCCGGCGTCCATCCACCAGTAACGGATCGGCAGGCGTTCCTGGAGGTAACGGTCGATGAAGAGTTTCTGGTTCTCCTCATTGGCCTCGAGCATTTCGTTGAACTGATGGGAACTGCAGGCGACCAGTTGTGTGGGGGGAAGGCCGTCTCGGGTCCGAGGCAGGTTGCGGGCCAACAGCCAGGATCGCCAGAGGTTGTGGCCGTGCTGCCGGTCGCCGGTCCAAAAGACAAGAGCTAGGAGCGGTCCGCGCACCTCTTCGCCGGCTTCGAGACGGAAACGAGTGCGTTCCTGCCCAGCCCGAATGCGGAGTTTGCCGGAGTCGACGTGCCGAAAGTCCGCCGCCCATTGGCCCGGCCAGCCCACGGCGAAGACGGCACCTTGGCCACCCGTGTCGAGGTTCCAATAGGGCATGGCGGCATTGCTGGGGCGTCCGCCGGTAGTGGCCACACGAGTCTCTTGTCCCGGACCAATGGCCGTAACCAGGGGTTCGAAGGAGCGGGGTTCGGCGGGACTTCCCACCGCGTGGTGAAGGGTGAAACTGCCGCCCCTAGAGGCCGCGAAGTCCGTATCCAGGGCTTGAACCTCCTCGATGATGCCGGTGGGTTGCGGTCCCCGATTGGCGAGGTGAACCGTCCATTCCACCGCCGGGAATTCGGTGTCCACGACGATCTGCCAGCGCACGGTGAGGGTGTGATGGGGGTCGGTGAACACGGTGGTGTATTCCGTCCGATGGGAATCGAGCGGGCGGTTGGTGCGATCGATACGCCATTTGGGTAGGAAATCGGCGGACGCCTGGTGGTCGAGCAAGAAGGAGAATGGAATCCGGGACGAAGTTGCCGACACGAGTTGGCCAACCCAAGCGCGTTGGAGTGCGAGGTCGTCGGGCGTCGGGGTGGCCCCTCGAGTCGCCCAGGGGAGACCCAGGGCGAGAACCGGCAGCACGCGCGCGATGGACGACCGGAGGTTCGAAGGACTTCGGAATGACGGCATGATACCTCTTTTCAGCTCCTGAGCTTCCGGCGGCTTCCGGTAGTTCCGTAGAGCGGTGGGAGTCCGGCCGCCGCCCGACAGTTCCAGGGGCGGCCGGGCGGGGCCACAGGAATGCCGTGAGTTGGGGGTGGATCGAGTGCCCACGGGGAACTGGAAATTCCATGGGTCGTTTGGCAGCCTTGGGTATGAGTTTCCTCCTTGGTCGGGGTCGCCCCGTGGGCGCTCTGTCGTGCCTGCTGCTGGGAATCCTCACGAATGTAGTCACGACGTTGGCGGACGACGGCGCGTTGGTCATCGTCGAGCGGGGGCCTCACCACAGTGTGGTGGAGCGGCGAATTCTCGAGCCGGGAGCGCGGCCAACGGCCGGCACCGTGCAACGCTGGGTCCAGCTGGAAACCGGCCTGAATTACTGGGACGAGTCGAAGGCGTCGTGGCGGGAATCGGTGGAAGAGGTGGAGTTGACGGACGCGGGAGCGGTGGCGGCACGGGGTCCGTACCGGGCGCAGTTTTCTCCGAACGTGAATGATCCGCAGGGCGCGGCTCGATTGGGATTTCCGGGTGCACCCGAACTCCGGGCGTCTGTTCTGGCGCTGCGCTACTTCGATCCGGTGACGGGCAAGGATGTCGTTCTGGCGGTGGTGCAGGATGCCCCGGGCGGGCTGCTGGCACCGAACCAAGTGATCTATCAGAACGCCTTTGACGCGCTGCAGGCGGACGTGCTGTACACCTATCGCAAGCGCGGGTTCGAGGCGGATGTGGTGTTGCGGGAAGTGCCGCCTTCTCCAGGGGAGTTCGGACTGGATCCGGAAACGACACGGCTGGAGGTATTGACGGAGTTCTTTGAAGCACCGGACCCGGTGGCCACGCCTCGGCTCCTGGCGTCGATCGAAGATCCTGCCTGGCGTGCGGCGGTGGCGCAGCCGGACTGGGTCGATGAGGAACTCGATTTCGGGGTGCATCGCATGGTGGCGGGGAGGGCGTTCGCCTGGTCGGCTCGCGAGGCGGCGGCAGATCGGCCTTCCGAATTCTCACCGGTCGGAAAGCGGTGGGTTCGGACGGGCGATGGGCGCACGGTGTTGATTGAATCGACGGAGTACTCGGGGTTGGTCGCGGATCTGCTGGCGCTTCCGGGAACGCCAGCCCGGTTGCAGGAGCTCCAACGGACGGCAGCGGCCTGGGCCGGCAGGGGTGTTGCCGCAGGCAAGGCGCAGGTGCTGGCACGCGCCGCGGCGCGCTCTTCCAGTGGTGCACGCGCGGCGTCGAACGGGGCAGGCACCGTCCCCGTTCGACGGTGGGCGGCCGTCGAGCGGCGGGACGGCGCGGGTGAGCAATGGGCCATGGGGCGCCGGGAACGGACGGCGAACCTTGAGCGGGGATTGGTTCTGGATTGGACGACCCTCATCAATGGGCTGTCCGACTTCACCTTCCTTGGCACCAACACCTATTACATCACGGGAGACTGCGTTTTCACTGGCACAACGACGCTGGAGGGCGGTGCCGTCCTGAAATTTCCGAAGTACACCAACAATGTCACGGGCATCACCATCAATGGGACCTGGGTGAACCGCGCCAGCCTGTTTCGTCCGGCGATCTTCACCGCCGACACGGATGGCACGATGGGCGAAATCGTGGTGGCGGGGAGCCCGGATCTGACGGCGGATTATGGTGCGACGCAGCTGAAGTTCCTGAACCGCGGGGGACCGATTCAAGTCGAGCATTTGCGGTTCAAGTACGGACGCCAGGCGTTGGTGTTTCAGGGGGACAACCCGGACAACCTGGTTCGGCATTGCCAATTTGTGCAATGCCGGTTTCCGGTGCTCAGCACGACGAACACACCCGTGCGGTTGCGAAACGTGCTGGTCGACGGCGTCAAGTCCCTGGGCTCCATTTTCTCCGGCGCCAATACGCCGTTTGTGGGTGAACAACTGACTTTGCATTCGGCTCCCAATCTGTTGACGGGAGGAACGCTGGTGTTGACCAACAGCCTGGTGGTGGCGGTTTCCACGGTCCAGGCCTACACCGGAGCCGGGAACCACGAATCGGCGAGCGCGACCGGGCTGTTTCACAGCCAGGGTGCCGGAAATTTCTATCTCGCGGTTGGGAGCCCGCATCGCGACGCGGGTGTGGCCGAAATCCATGCGGCATTGGCCCAGGAACTCGCGCAGCTCACCACCCATCCACCGGTCATCGTCACCAGCGACTTTACCGTCGACACGGTCTTGCAGCCGCAAGCGAAGCGGGACACAGGTCTGCCCGATCGTGGGTATCACTATCCGCCCCTCGATTATCTGGTGAGCGGGCGAATGCTGGCCAATGTCCAGTTGCGCCTCACCAATGGCGTGGCTCTGGGTACCTATGGTCCGGTGGGCATCCTGTTGGGACGGGGAGGTCGGCTGCACTCCGCCGGGACGCCCGCCGCGCTCAACCGGTTGGTGCATTACGGCATGGTCCAGGAACAGGCGCATCCCACGTGGACCCTGGCCGCCGGCGACATTGCCTTGTTGGAGTTGGTGCCGAACACGCTATCGCCGATCACCGAAGCCCGGCTGGTGTTTACGGACGTTTCGATGCCCGCAGGTCCGGCCAACCGCCGCCAATGGCTGCGGCAGCCGGACCAAGGTTCGTTTGCCTTGTCCGCGACGCATTCGCAGGTCCGTGGCGTGGACCTCACCGTGATGACGACGCAGCCGGGAGTGTCGGTGGCCCTGACGAACTCACTGTTGGAAGGCACCAGTCTCTCTCTCACCCAATCGAATCTTGTCGGGAATCAGGCCATCGATTTCGTCGCCTACAACAACCTGTTTCGCGGAGGTGCGGTCGTGTTGAAGAGCGATCGCCCGGACTCGACCTGGGTCGTGCGCGACAACCTGTTTGATGTTCAGACGTTGTCGGTGGCGGTGACGGTGGGCACATTGTCGCACAACGGATTCCGGGCCGGCCTGGCGACCTTTGGAACCTCGGCTACGGGTGGGTTGACCATGGATTTTGCGGCGAGCGGGCTGGGGCCTTACACCTATCCCACCTCGGGTCCGGCAAACAGTCTGGCTAGCCTTCGGGATGCGGGCAGCCGCGGGGGCGCGGCGGCAGGCCTCTATCTCTTCACGACACGGACGGACCAGATTCCCGAGACCAATTCGGTGGTCGACATTGGATTTCATTACGCAGGGATGGGCGACGTGGATACGGACGGGATTCTGGATGTCGTGGAGGATGGGGATGGAGACGGCGTGGCGGATGCTGGGGAGACCTCCTACGTGGCGGCGGACACCGACTACGATGGGCGGAGTGATTTTCAGGAATACCAGGAGGGGACTGATCCCTTAAACCCCACCAGCGCCAAACCGATGAAATTGGCGACCTGGACGTTCGACAATCTTTCGGATCCTTGGAAGACAGAGGCCGGTGCCGACCCCGTCGAGCGGACGGGGGTGGGATTGGTGGAGACGATACCCGGGTTTTATGGGGCGGAATTGGTGAGTGCCAACGCGGTCCTCCGCTATCGGGAGGTGGAACCCGGAGGTGCGGCGAACATCAACACCCGGCAGGGCACCATCAAGCTCACGTTCGCTCCGTACTGGGCCAGCGCATTGTCATCGTGCGCGGTGGGCACGGCCGGGACCGGTCCGGGAACGACGATCGAGTTGTTGTCGGTGGGTGCGTTCTCCGTGGCGGTGGATCCGAAGGGCACCAATCTGATGCTACGCTCGCCGAATGGCTCGGGCGGGGTGCTCACCAATGTTCAAACGCTGCTCCGCGCCTGCGTGGGCGACATCCCGGTCGATTTCCCTCTCGAGGTTCAAGTGTCCTATTCGTCGAATGCTTCGGCCATCTTCTACAATGGGCAGTTGGTGGCTCGCGGCTCCGGCATCGTCGCGTGGCCGGATGCGGCGACGCGGGCGAACGGCCTGTTTCTCGGCACGAATCCGAATCGGACCGGGCAGATGAACGGCGTGATTGACGGTCTGCAGACCTACAATGTGCCGCTCAATATGCACACCAACACATGGATTGTGACCGCCCAGGCTGGGGCCTCGCCGCTGCGCGTCATCCTGAGGTGGTCGGGGCTCACCAATGTGAATTATCGGATCGAACGCCGGACGGTTCCGTTGACCCAGTGGGTCACCTTGGCTTCTCTGCCGCCACCCATCTACACCGACACCACCGTATTGTTGGGGCGCGAGTACGAATATCGCGTGAGCGCCGATGTGGCGGTGCCGGAGGAATTCTATGCGGCCAACGATCCGGCCTACGCCACCGTGCATGCGGGAGTGCGCCTGCCTCCGGATGATTTGCCTGGCCACCTGCTGTTGGTGGTGGACCGAACGCTGACGAACAATCCGGCCTACGAAGCAGCGGTGACCAATCTGACCCGCGACCTCGCGGCCGAAGGTTGGGTGGTGGCGCGTTACAACGGTCCGCGCCACGACGACACGACCTGGGCCAACAATCCGGCTCGGATTGCGGAAGTGAAGTCCTGGATCACCTCCTATCGGAATGCCAATGCGCGCCTGGCCCGGGCCGTTCTGCTCTTCGGGCACCTCCCGATACCAAGATCGGGCATGGTTCGACCGGACGCCCACTTCTACCGACCCTTTCCTGCCGACACCTATTATGCCGACCTGGATGGCAACTGGACGGATGTGGGCAACTGGCCGATTCAACCGGGGGTGGAAGCTCCGAACCTGCCGGGTGACGGGATTTTCGATCAGGAGCTCGTGCCCACCAACAGCGTGGGCATTGCCGGGGTGGAATTGGCGGTGGGTCGGGTGGATTTTGCGCGGATGCCCGTCTTTGCGAGCGGATCTCCATCGCGCGGGGAGGTGGACCTGTTGGTTCAATACGTGAACAAGTCGCGGGCATTTCGGCGTCGGCAGGTGACCCTGCCGGAACGCGTCGTCTATCGGCCGTATTTCAGCGCCACCCCTGCCTTGGACACCCCGGAGGCAATGGCACTCCAATTGAACGGGCTTCCCCTCAGCATGATCAACCTGGGGGAACGCATCGATGTGGCGTTGACCGGCACCAATTCGAATGCCGGGATCTATGCGGACTTTTTCACGGCTGGACAGCCGGCTATTTGGGGCATTCAAGGCGGATACGCGGGCGGCGTGGACTGGATCCACAGCGATCTCAACGTGCGGACTTTGCACGGCATCACCTTTCATTCGTCGACGAATTTGGTGTCCGCTTCCGGCGAGCCTCCGATTGCCTTCTCGCTCATCGAGATGTCCTGGGTGGGGCAGTGGGACGAGCCGAATCATCTGGCGAGGGCATTGATGGGGACCCGGACCAACGGACTGGCCTTTCTGAATTTCGGGACGGTGGGCACTTACTGGAAGCTCCCCATGATGGCCCTGGGGAGAACGTTGGGCGACGCTTACAAGCAGACACTCGATGATGCGTGGACGCGTCCGTTCCTTTCGTTCCGGATCTCTCCACCCTTTGGCACGGACGTGAAGTACTACCAGGGCATCCGCAGCCAGGGTGGATACGCATTCACGGCGCTGTTGGGTGATCCCACTCTCCGGCAATCGCCCGCAACGCCGGTGAGTTCCTTGACCGTTTCCACCAACGGCTCCGGTCACCTGGTGTTTCAATGGTCACCCACGACCGATCCCTTCCCGCGCTATCATCTGTATCGAACCACCGAGGCGATCGGTGGCAAGTGGCAGCGCATGACCTTGTCGCCGTTGCAGACCACCAACTGGACCGATACCGCACCGCCAGTTGGAACGCGGCGCTACATGGTCCGGCCGCTCTACACCAAATCCGTCGCTTCAGGGTCGTACACCAACATGGGGGCGGGAACGATCTGGCCGTAAAACCCCGCCCCAGCGGCGGGAGCCGGGGCGGGAAACACGGACGTTCGGGCTAACGTCCCAGTTTGACCCCGTCCGGCCAGGGCGCCCCGGCATCGATCCAGGATTGTAGAAGGCGCTGTTCATCGGGTTGAAGCGCCGGATACCGATCCCGCTTGGCGACCGGGGGCATTTCCATGTCGACAACCTGGCCGGCGACGAAATGAAGCAGCGGACTTTCCGAGGCGCGCCCTGGAAGGACGCTGGGTGTTCCGAGACTGCCCGCGGCCATCATTGATTCACGGTCCGTGAGGCGATAGCCACCCCGCGGCCGTTCGCCGGAATGGCATTCCACGCAGGACCTTTCCAAAATCGGGCGGATGTCCTTGGCAAAGTCTGCGGTGGGCCCGGCAGGGAGTATTTCGGGACGGGCTTCCGACGGCTTCGCGGCTTCCTGGTGGGCGCGGCGTTTGACCGGGATGAGCGCCGGCGCAGGCGTCGAGCGGCGGCGAGGGGTTTCTTGCAGGGCACCCAGCGCCATCACCGCCCAGCTCGTGGCCGTGGCAGAAATCCAACTGTCGCGTCCGTGCGGAAAGCCGCTGTCCATCGTCGGTTGGAACGGAAACGCGCGGCGACGAACATGCCAGGTGCCATCCTGGCCTTGGGTCTTGAGAAGGAACTGCGCCCCGCGTCGAAGAGCCGCGTTCTCAAGGGTGAGACCCCCAGCCACGCGGAGGGCATAGAGGGAAAGACCGGTCGCGTAGGCATCGCTTTCGAGTCCGGGAAGTTGCGACCAACCGCCGTCCGCGCGTTGCATCGCCAGGAGGGCTTCGGACATGGCCTGCAGCGGGCGCGGTTTCCAACCGGACCAGGCAAGGCCCAGCAACTGGTACACACGGCCCTCATGGGTTTCCGGGCGCTGTTCCGCCAGCCATTGACTCGCGAGTCGCACGCGGCTTGCGAATTCGGCGGCGCGGGCTTCCCAGCCAAATCGTGCCAGGGCGTAGAGACCCAGGGCGGTGGACGTCACCGGGGTCGACTGGATCGGGGGACGAAACAGGTTGAGTTCCCAACGGCCGTCGAGGTGTTGGATGGACGCCAGGTGATGGACGAGGGCGTCGGCGACTTCGGTGGTCACCGCTTTTTCGGATTCCAGTCCGAAGAGGGCGTATCCATAGGTGTGGGCCGCTTCCGGGTGAAAGAGAGGTTGGGCGTCGAGCTCCGCGTTCGTGTGAATGCGCCGAACCTCGCTGATCAACTGTTTCGCCGCCGGGTCGTCGATGGGAGCGCCGATGGCACGCGCGGCGCCCGTGGCGGCCATGGGTAGGAACTGCTGGTGGCACGAGGCGCAGTCCTGCTTGGAGGCATGGCGAACGAACGAGTTCATGGAGAAGAGAGCGGTCTTTTGCAGCGGACCCACCGCGGCTGCAACCGCCGATCCGAGGTTGTCGAGGTTGCCATCGGTCGACGAGACCCAACGTTGCAGGAGGCTCTCCTCCGCCCGCGCCGGTGTGGCACCGGCACGTTCGAGCACGTCGCAGATCGCCGTGGCACCACGTCGATGAGCCATGAGCCACGCCGTTTGCGGCACGCCGAGATACGCGTCGACCGGTTGCCCGCCTTCGATCTTCGGATCGGCACCGTGGTCGAGCAGAAGGCGGACCATACCGGCGTCGGTCTCTTCGGCGGCTGCGGCCCAATGCAGCGGGGTGAACCCTGAGAAGGGTTCGGTCTGATTGGGATTGGCACCGCGGTCGAGGAGCAACCGGGCAACCTCGGTGCGCTGCCGCCAGCCCGTTTGGGAAAGGGCGGTGCCGAAACCGACGACCTGGTTGACCTCGGCGCCGTGGTCGAGGAGGTAGGTGACCATGGCCAGATTGCCACGGAGCGACGCCCACATGAGAGGCGTGCGCATGCCTCCCCAGATCGGATCGGTGTTCGGATCGCTCGGCGCCGGGACGGCATTGACGTTGGCACCGTGTTCGACCAGGAGTTTCACATGGCCCAGATGATCGGCCGCGGCGGCGGCCATCAGGGCGGTGGCGCCGTGGCGGCTGCGGGCGTTGGGATCCGCGCCCTTCTCGAGCAGGAGACGCACGCTATCCCCGGAGAACGGGCTGCGGGCGGCGAGCATCAACGGCGTATGTCCGAGGGCTGAAGCGAGGTTGGGCTGGGCGCCGTGCTGGAGCAGCGACGCGACCTTGGCGGGATCGGCCGCCGCACGGAGTAGGGGGGTGACACCGGCGTGGTTCGTGGCATTGACCTGCGCACCGGCGCGCAGCAAGGCGCGTACAGCGTCGACGGTGCCGATGTGCGCGGCGATGTGGAGGAGGGTGTTGCCCTGATCGTCACGGGACTCAATGGTGGCTGGGGATTTGCTGATGGCCCGCTGCAGCATGGAAACATTCCCTTTCCGGATGGCGGTGCTCAGGCCCTGGAAGTCGGCGGCGGGCGCGGCATCGGTGAAAGGGGCTCCCGCGCAAAGAATCAGGAGGGCGGCCAACGGCGGACGGGCGGGCGAGATCAGAATCCGCAGGGCGCCGACGGACTGCTGTCGCGCAATCGATGGGATGGACATCATTCGCATGGGTTCTGATCTATACGCCGGGAGAGAGACTGGCCATACCACCAAAGGGTGCTGTGGAGCCGTTGGTGAGTGGTCGGAGGGTGGGGCCATCCCGCGTTGGCTGTTGCGTGATTGAAGGCGTTACGGAAGGTTCCCAGTCATAGGGAGGTTGGACGATTGTGACTTCGGGTCATCATCTTTCATCAAGCGCGCCAACGTCGACTGCCGGAGCAGTGCGGCAAATGGCATTGGACAGGGTGACTTTCCGCAAGCTGTTGCCCGTCTGTTGGGGCCTGGCGGCCTTCTACCTGTTCGTCACGGTGGCCCACGCGGGAGTTATGTCGGGTCGGGAGCGCGGAATCCTGATGGGATTGGCGTTCGGTTCATCGCTCTTCTACGCCGCTTTGGGTCGGCTTTTGGCGAAGGGGAAGGTGGCGGAGCGTTGGGCGCACCCGGTGGGACTGGTGGTTTGTGTGGTGCCGTTGCTGAACAGCCTGACGCATCTCGCGGTAGCCCGGGATCCTGAGCAATCGACCAACGTGATGTTGGTGCTGCTGGGAGGCGGTGCATTGCTGCTGGCGTTGCGCTGGTGGTTGGTCCTCTCGTTCATCGCGCTGGCGGGCTGGGTGGGATGCATGGCGATCGCGCAGCCCGACCCGGCCGAGTGGCTTCACTTCGGATTTGCCGTCGCCTTTGCTGTCTTTTTGTCGGGGCTCATGACCCGGGTGCTCCGCGACCTGACCTTGGAGACCGAGATTCGCTTTCGCGAGTTGGCGCATTCGATCCGGGATGTGTTCTGGATTGCGGAGCCCGGCCTTCGTCGATTCCTGTACCTGAGTCCGGCCTACCCCGAGGTTTGGGGGCGAGGGGCCGAGGAGTTGATGACGCAGGCGAATCAATATTTGGACTATATCGATGCCGAGGATCGCGGGCGGGTGATCGCGGCCATTGCCGAGCAGGCGGCCGGGAACCCAACGCAATTGGAGTTTCGCATTCGGCGTCAGGATGGAGCGACGCGCTGGGTGGAGGATCGGGCCTATCCCGTGCTTGGGCCTCACGGGCGTGTGATCCAGGTGCACGGGGTCACGCGCGACATCACCGACGCCCGCGCCACACAGGCGGAAACGCAGGCCATGGAACGTCGGTTACTCGCCAGTCAGAAGTTGGAAAGTCTGGGAGTGTTGGCGGGCGGCATTGCCCATGACTTCAACAATCTTCTTACGGTGATCCTGGGCAGTTCGAATCTCGCCCGGTTGGAGTTGGTGCGTGGCTCCGGGGTCGATCAGCATCTGGCTCAGATCGAGAAGGCCTCGAAGCAGGCCAGTGATTTGTGCCGGCAGATGCTCGCTTACGCCGGCAAGAGCGGCATCCAAGCCCGACCCTTGCGACTGGAGACCCTGTTGAATGAGATTTCAGAGTTGGTCCGCGCTTCGGTTCCCAAGCAAATCGAACTGGTTTTTGAGCCGACGCGGGAATTGCCGGCCGTTCTTGGGGATGCCTCCCAACTTCAGCAGGTCATGCTGAACCTGATCGTCAACGCCGCGGAAGCCATCGGCAATCGCCATGGTCGCATCGACGTTCGGACCTTCCTGACGGAGGCGGATGGAAAGACCTTCGAGGGTGCGTTCGGCGCGAATCATCCGGTTCCCGGCGCGTATGTGGCCTTCTCGGTGACCGACACCGGGAGCGGCATGGATGCGGAAACGATACAACGGGTGTTCGATCCGTTCTTCTCCACGAAGTTCGCCGGGCGTGGGCTCGGCCTCGCGGTGGTGCTCGGAATCGTGCACAGCCATCACGGGGTGATCACCGTCTCCAGCAAGGTCGGGCTCGGATCCACTTTTACCGTTCTCCTTCCGTGCTCGGACCGGCCGGTGACGCCGTCGCCCGATCGGGGATCGGTGATGCCGGCGGCGACGGTGCCATGGAAGGGTTCGGGAACGGTGTTGGTGGTGGACGATGAACCCGAAGTGCGCCAAACCCTGATGGCGGCGCTGAGGTCCTTGGGTTTTGGAACGGCCGAAGCCGCAGATGGAGAAGAGGCGCTGCGAACGATCCGCGATCGAGGTCCCGCTGCCTTTCGAGTCGTGCTTCTCGATCTGACCATGCCCCGGATGAATGGCGGCCAGACATTGGTCGAGATTCATGGAGCCTGGCCGCAACTCCCCGTGGTCCTCATTACCGGTTACGACGCCACCCATGCGGATCGGTTGCTGCAAGGGGTCGTTCCCGCGGGTCGCCTGGCAAAGCCGTGCACCTTGGAAGCATTGCGGTCGGTCATGCGCAGCATTCTGGGCCCTCCGGATTTGCAGTCATCCTCCCGAGCCTGACAGGGAGCCTGTTCCGCGTTCGTCCCAAAGGAATTGGCGCCGTCGCTGCCCGGCGTTTCATGGTGGCCACGCGGGGGTGGTCCTCGTGATTACTTCCATGAATGCTCCTTTGTCAGGACTCTCGCGTGGCTGCCTCACCGTCTTGGCTTCCTGCCTGGTTGGGGCGATTGGGGCGCCGGTCTTGGCGCGCTCCCAGGATCTGCTCGGAGAGTTGGCCCGACCGCAGGAGGGCCGTTCCATGCGGGTGACCTCCACGATGCGCCAAGGCGAGGTGCGCCGCGGAGGGGGAGAGCCCCGGCGTGATCCGATGGCGGCACCGCGCGGCGATCGGGAGGAAGCCAGCAACTGGGACAACTTCCGAATTCCGCCCGGAGCCACTCATGTGCTGATGGACGAGAAGGGTCCGGGGGTGATCACCCACCTTTGGATGACCTTCCTGGGACCGGAGGCCCAGGATTGGGCGCCGACGGGCTCTGCCAATCATCAGGAGATGCTGCTTCGCATCACTTGGGATCACCGGAACCGGCCTGCCGTGGAGGCGCCGGTTGGTGATTTCTTTGCCAATTGCTTCGGGCGCCGCGACGAGGTGATCAGCCTTCCGGTGGTGGTCGAGGATGCGGATTCGTACAATGCCTATTGGCGGATGCCGTTCCGCGAATGGGCGCGCATTGAAATCATCAACCAAAGCGACAAGCCCATCGGCCTGCTTTACTACAACATCGATTGGATCAGGAAGGAACAGCTTCCCGTGGACACTCCCTATTTCCACGCCCAGTACCGGCAGGAATATCCGGTGAAGCCAGGTGAGGATTACGTGATTCTGGACACGCGCGGAAAGGGACATTACGTCGGCACCGTGCTCGCGGTTCGGGCGCGAAGCCCGGCATGGTTTGGCGAGGGTGACGAGAAGATCTATATCGATGGCGAGACCCAGGCTTCGATCTGGGGCACCGGGACGGAGGACTACTTTCTGTCGGCTTGGGGGCTCAAGCGCACCGGTACGCCGTTCTTCGGCGTCCCCTATTTCGACCAATGGGGCATCGTGGGCGGCCACACCAGTGCCTATCGATGGCATCTCGCGGATCCGCTGGTTTTCAACACCGGGATCCGCGTCACTCTGGAACATTTCGGTTGGATCTCACCGGATGAGAATCCTGACCAGAAAACCAACAGTTGGAACGAACGCGAGGATGACTACTCGAGCGTCGCGTTCTGGTATCAGACGGGGGAGCCCACCTTCGAAGCGCGTGCCCCGGGGGCACGTGAACGCGCTTTGCCGTCCCTCGAGCGTTTGACCGTGTTTGCGCGAGATCACTTGGGACGGGAGTTACACGGGATCGGCGACGTGATGCCGCAGACGTTGGACCTCTATCCTGGTCCACAGGCATTCTATCGGCCGGAACAAGCCGACGGCGCCTGGCTCGAGATTCCATTCGAAGTGGCGCGCAAGGAGCCATTGCGGTTGTTGGTGAAGGCAACGCGCGCGGATGACTACGGTCGGTACCAGGCTTATCTCGATGGCGTTCCCCTCGGCGAGGTGTTGGACTTTCATCACGCCCAGTTGGACACGTTCGAATTCCATTTGTTGGATTTCTGGCCGGAACCAGGTCCACACCGGCTTCGGTTGCAGTGCGTAGGAAAGAATCCTCGGTCGGAAGGGTACTTCTGCGGCATTGAATCCCTGCGGTTGCGTGAGCGTCGTCCGAGGGTCGAGGCGATGGGGCACGACCGGGACAAGGACTGGAGGAAGGATCCGAAGTTATATCGGTGAGTTCCGAGTTGCGGGCTCACTGAGGTGGAGGGCTGTCGGATCGGCGGAGTACGACAGGCGATGGGCCGGGCGCGAGCGCGTGGCGTTCCGTGGCACCGCCGGGCCATCGAATGTCGATCGCGTCGATGGCAGGATCATCGGCGAGGATGAGGGTGTGGCTATTCTGGGACCAGAACCCGGAGCCGAGCTGAATCTCATGCCTTGGACCCGTCGGTGTCCCACGAGTCACCGCCCGAACGCTGGCACCGACGGCGGCGGGATTCTCTGCCGAGCCTTCGCATTGGATCCGACGACCGGGTCGCGCCAGGGCGTTGCGATACAACGCGGAGCTTCCCTGGTGCTGGCCGATGGCGAGGTCCCATCGGCCGTCTTGATCGAAGTCGGCCAGCGCAAGGCCGCGTCCGTCGCCGTCGAGGCGCAAACCGCTTGCCGCGGCAGGGATCGGATCGAGTTGACCATGACCATCGCCTCGGAGCCACAGTCCTAGCCCGGCATCATGCCGGCTTTCCACCGCGGCGACACCGCGGAAGTTCTGGGACAGAACCACGTCGACATTGCCATCCCCGTCGAGATCGCCGAGAGCCACGCCGAACACGGGTGAGAGTTGGGCCTCCACGGGAAGCGGCGCGACTTCGTAGTGATCGCCGCGATTGAGGAGCAAGACGGAGTCCAAGGTGGCGGCGCGCACAGAGGCGGTTGGCGGAAGGACGGCGAGTAGGGAGGGCACTTCGGCAACGCTCAGTGAGGCGAAGGTGGGAAACTTTTCCTGGATCATGGGAAACCCAAGGCTCAGCGCCGACCAGTCTCGATGAGGCCAACGGCGACCCGTCGCCGGATCTTGCCAGGTTTCCAGAAGGGCGAAGCGCCCGGTCCCCTCGACGTCCGCGTAATGCAGTTCGATCGGCGACCGGGGAGTCGGATGTCGGGGGGTATTGCGTCCCCAATTGCCCACCACCAGATCCAGTCTGCCGTCATTGTCGAGGTCGCCGGCGGCAACGCCGGTCCACCATCCGGTCAGTTGGCTGAGGCGATCCACCCCAGAAAAGGAGGCCGCTGACTTCTCGTTCACACGGATGGCGGGATCAATGGCCTGAAGGCCCTCGGCGCCATTGCGAAACATCCGGATGGGTCCCCATTCGCAGGCAACCACGAGGTCCTGCCAGCCGTCTCCGTCCTGGTCGGAAAACACTGCGCCGCGCGCGAGTCCGAGGTCGTCCAACGTGGGGGTATGGCGGGGATCGAGAATGAACTGCCCGCCGTCATTTCGAAACATCACCGAAGCCGCGGGCAAAGGATAACGACCGGCCGTGCGGTGAGTTCCCACGAACAGGTCCAGGTCGCCGTCGCGGTCGATGTCCGTCATTGCCATGGGACCGGTGGGGTTGGCTGAAGGAAGGGTGAGGGCGTTGGAGGTGCCATCGACCAGCGATACCAGGGTGACGGCAGGGCCAGGCGGGTTCTGAGAGTCGTCTTCGGCGGAGCCGAAAAGGAGTCCATTCTGAGGATTCCGACCACGCCACCCGAGAATAGTGGTTTGATCGGTGGGGGATGGTTTTTCGAACAAGGCGGACCGTTGTCGGACGAAACCGCCGCGGCCGTCGTTGCGAAAGACCCCAAGCCGCCCGCCCCGCCCGGCGCCGATGATAAGATCGTCCCAACCGTCCCGATTGAAGTCGAACCAGGTGATGCCTGGGCCGAATTCGCTGAGGACGTGGGGCAGCAGAGGTTGTCGCGTGACATCGTCGAAGGGCTCATCGACATGACGATGATTCAGCAGTCCGGAAGCCGCGGAGAAGAGCGGAGTGGAAGCGGGTTTGGAGGATGGTGACGCGGGCTGGGCGGTGGTTTGGTCGATTTCGTAGAGCGCATTGGGAGAGACGTTGGTGACCCAGTTGCGTCGACCATCCCGCCAGGTCACTTCGAGCGAGAGTCCCGCGGCGGCATTCCCTGTGGCAAAGACGCGCAGCGCTTCGTCGCCGGAAAGATAACGGCCGCCGCAGATCATTTCCTGGCTCTGGGCTGGAAGGCCGGGTGCGTTGAAACGGATGCGCGCGCCGATGCCTTGCGAGTTGAGATCCGCACCGCGAAGGCGAACCGCGACGCGTCCGGCGCTCGTCGAATTCCGGCACAGAATGGGGGGCTCGTTCAGAGTGTTGATGGCGATGTCGAGGTCGCCATCGTTGTCGAGGTCCGCCAGCGCGATTCCTTGCGACACGGCCTTGGCATCGAACCCCCAAGCGGCGCCCATTTCCTCGAAGGTGGCGTCACCCCGATTCCGGAAGGCGAAATTGGGAGTGTCCAACCGAGGAAAGCGCCGTCTGAGCCGCAATTGCTCTCGCGGGGAGAGACGTTGCCGGGATTTTTCCGCCTCGATCTGTCGCGACAAATCCGCGTGCTGGGCGTCACGCCAATGGCCGGTGACCGTCAGCAGGTCTTCGTAGCCGTCCAGATCGACATCGAGGAACACCGGGCACCAGGTCCAGTCGGAGGCGTCGACGCCTGCGAACTGGGCGATTTCGGCGAAGGTCCCATCACCGCGATTGCGGAAGAGCATGTTGCGTGGGAATTGGGGACGCTCGCTTGTGGATCGTCGGAACTGCGCCAAAGCCATGGCGTCCATGACCTGCACCTGTCGGCGTTCATGTTCCCGGCTGAGCATGTCGGCCACGAAGAAATCGTCATGCCCATCGCGATCGAAGTCCGCAAAGTCGATCCCCATGGAAAACAGGCTGGTTTGTCGAAGGACCGCCGGTGACCCCGCACGGAAGCCGCCTTTGCCATCGTTCATCCAGAGGCGGTCGGGTGACTGGAAATCGTTGCAGACATAAAGATCCGGTGCGCTGTCGCCATTAAGGTCGCGGAACATCGCGGACAAGCCCCAGTCGTAGGGCACCGTCATGGGCTGCCCTCGCTCATCCAGGAATCGGCCTTCCGTCCACTTCAGTCGTTCGAACCGGCCTTGTCCCCGGTTCAGAAACCAATCGTCAGCCTCGCCGTTCTCGAGGACTCCGTTGTTCTGGGCGAGGGTGAATCGCCCTGCCAGGTCGGGATCAGTGACCGGCCGTCCGTTCACCGACACCAATTGTGAGACTCCCTGAGTGACGCCGACACGAAAACGGATGTCCGGCATGTCGCGCATGGTGTCGTTCCGGTAATTGACCACATAGAGGTCGATGCGTCCGTCGCCGTCGATGTCTGCCAGGGCCATGGAGGTGCTGCCGGCTTTGGATCGAAGGCCCGCGTCGTCGGTGGCCTCCTGAAATCGTCCCCGGCCGTCATTCAAAAAGAGGCGTGTTCCACGGGCGATGCCATTGACGAGCAGATCCAGGTCGCGGTCGCCATCCACATCGGCAATCGCCGCCCCAGTCGAGGCTTGGTCCGCGCAGGCCACTCCGGCCGTCGAAGTCGCATCCTGGAATGTCCAGTTCCCGAGATTGCGGAACAAGGCGTTGGAGGCATCGAGGCCGCAGAAGTAGAGGTCGCAAAGGCCATCGCCGTCGACGTCGCCGGCGGCGACCCCCGAACCATTGAGGAAGATCTGGTTGGTGAGGGACCGCTCATCGTCGAGGCGGTTCGTGAAAAGGATCCCGGCGGCCAGAGCGTCGACTTGAACGAACCCGGCACGCTTCCCAGAGGAGGCGGGAACATTTAAAGGCCGGCTCCGGAAGCCGTGGCCGGATTGCCAATCCGGTGGCGCCGCAGCCTGCCCGCTGAACAGCGAGAACGCCTGCGCGATAATCAGGAAGAGCTTCACCATGGAAAACGGAAAGGCGTGGTTGGGCGTGAGGGCCTCTTGTGAGGCAAAAAAATCGTGGCTGGGAAGTCCGCCGACGCCGCCGGGTCCGCATTGGTCCTGGGGAGCCGGGACGACAGCGGGCGCCTGGTTCCTCGACGGTTTCGTGGGCGGCGTGACGGAACGCATGGGAGTCGCGACGGGTTGGGGTACGCGGTGGGACGAAGGACCGTAGGCAAAGTTCGCCGACGGCCTCCAAATAATTCGTCCTGCCAGGGGGTCAGAGTGCGGACTTTTTCGAGGAACTCCATTGACTTCGATGGCGGCATCTCGCTATCGGAAGGAATCCCATCACCTGTTTTTGGCGCATGCGCCTGCGGTGCCGCCCCATGGCCGACCCTGTCCGGATTTCCGGCATGGAACGTCCATGGCGTGGCATCGACGGATGCAGCGGGTTGCCGGGGCCAGTGATGGACAACTGATAACCCAACCGAACACCACACCACACCCACGTGATGACGAATCCTACCTCACCCGGATTTCCGGCATCTGCGGTGCCCGAAGCCACGGGCCGCAGACGATGGAGATTTCTGGGACTCGTATTGATAGCGGCCTTGGCCTTCATGCAAGCGCCACAAGTCCTGGCTCAGATCCAGACCGTCGTTTTCCAGGACGACTTTGGCAGCAACACCATTGACCCCGGCAAGTACCAGGCGGACGCACCCTTTTTTGAGGGCGGCGTCGGTGACATCCATGCCGAGGCCAAGAACGGAACCATCGAGTTTGTTGGCAAGACGACCCAGCAATGGTGGTCTGGCGGGACCCTGCAGGTCATGCAGACGTTCAATGCGACGGAGTCGAGTCCCGTGACCGTATCCATTGATCGAGTGGCGGAGGCGGGAGTCGGAACCGCCTCGCGCAGTGCCTTGTGGATTTTGGACGAGACCAAGACTCGCTACGTGCTGTTTGCGGACGTTCGGGCCGAGGGTGGATGGCGGTTCAACCGGAAGATCGGGGAAGACGGCGACGTTCCGACCGGGTCCGGAACGGACATCGCCCCGTTCAATGGCGGCAACTATGACGACGGCGCCCTGCATCGCATGAGCATCGTCGCCGACGGCAAGACGGTAAAACTACTGTTGGATGGCGTTCAGGGTGCGGAAGTGAAGTTTCCGTTCTCGAAGGTCATCTTCGAGTTCGGCAGCTATGCGCGCGCCAATGACGACACGGCGTCGACCATTTGGGATAATCTCAAGATCGAGGTGGCGAAACCGACCAGCGTCGTCTTTTCGGATGATTTCGCGTCGAACACCATCAATCCCGGCAAGTTCCAGGCCGACGCACCCTTCTTCGAGGGGGGCACCGGGGACATTCACGCGACGGCCCACGATGGCGTGGTGGAATTCGTCGGAACCACGACCCAGCAATGGTGGTCGGGAGCAACCCTCCGGATCGTCCCGACCTTCACCGCCACCGAGGAGACGCCGGTCCAGATCTCCATCGATCGCGTGGCGGAAGCGGGTGTCGGCACGGCGTCGCGCAGTGCCCTGTGGATTCTCGACGAGACGCAGACGAAATACGTGTTGTTTGCCGATGTGCGAGCCGAAGGCGGCTGGCGGTTCAATCGCAAGATCGGTGAGGACGGCGACGTTCCGACCGGTTCCGGGACGGACATCGCCCTGTTCAACGGCGGCAATTACGACGACAGCGCGCTGCACAAGATGAGCATGCTGGCGGACGGCAAGACGGTGAAGCTGATGCTGGATGGGCAGGTCGGTGCAGAGGTGAAGTTCCCGTACTCAAAAATCATCTTCCACTTCGGTTCCTACGCTCGGGCCAACAACGACACGGCGTCGACGACCTGGGACAACGTGAAGGTGGAAACGGTGGTGCGTCAGTCGAGCGTGGTTTTCTCGGATGACTTCGCTTCGAATTCCATCGATCCCGCCAAATACAAGGCCGATGCACCCTTCTTCGAAGGAGGTGTCGGAGACATCCATGCCGAGGCCCGGGACGGTATCATCGAGTTTGTCGGCACCACGACGCAGCAATGGTGGTCGGGTTCGACTCTTGAACTGGTCCCGCGATTCGCTCCTTCCGAGCAGGAAGTGATCACGCTGTCCATTGATCGCGTGGCCGAGGCGGGAGTGGGAACCGCGTCGCGCAGCGCCTTGTGGATTCTCGATGAAACCAAGACCCGTTACGTCTTGTTCGCCGACGTTCGCGCCGAGGGAGGCTGGAGGTACAATCGGAAGATTGGCGAAGACGGCGATGTGCCGACGGGATCCGGGACGGACATCGCTGCCTTCAACGGCGGCAATTATGACGATGGCGCCCTGCACCGCATGAGCATGATCGCGGACGGAAAGACCGTGAAACTGCTCTTGGACGGAGTACAAGGCGCGGAAGTGAAGTTCCCGTTCTCGCCGGTGATCTTCGAGTTCGGTGCCTATGCTCGGGCCAACAACGATACTGCGGCGACCACCTGGGACAACCTGCGCATTGAGACGGCGGGTTCAGCGGCGTTCTCGCCCGCGTCGATCAGCGTCCGCAATGGCCAGGTGAGCGGTGAAGTCACCGTTCGTCTGCCGTCGGGACTGAACGCTCAGAACGCAGTTCAAGTACGCGTCGCCAGCAGCAATCCTTCGATCGCCGTGCCGGAAGGCGGCACCGGCGGGGCGCTGACCTTGAACTTCCCGGCGGGTGGCGCGAACACAGCGACCTTCCGGGTGCGCGGACTCAGCCTGGGCGGAACGACCTTCAACATTGAGAGCGGCGCCAGCGCCGCCAACCAATTGCAGGTCGCCGTCATCTCGGGTCCAGCTGTGCTGCTCGAAGACAGCTTCGCTTCGGCGACGGTGGACAGCGCCAAGTGGGATATCTCGAACCGTGGATTCGAGAACACGGGCACCGGGACGTTCACGGTGGCGCAGAACGGTGGCAATTTGGTGATCTCGGGGGCGCCGGACACGGATTTCTGGCCGGGTGCGTCCGTCGTCAGCAAGGTCTCCTACGTGGCCACGAAGGAGTTGAACCTGGTGGTCGAAGTGGACCGTGTCGCGGTGGACGGCGGGGGCGGAACTGGTGCCCGCACCGGAGTTTACCTGACGACCGCGGATCACTCGAAGTACGTCTACTTCCATCAGAACCTCGGGAGCAGTGGCAACGGATGGGCCGTCAATGTGAATCCTGGCTCGCCGACCGGCAATGGTCCGGCAATCCCGTTGTTCAACGGCACGCCCGACGACATGGGGTCGCATCGCCTGAAGCTTGTGGCCGACGGCTCGACGGTGGAGGTGTTCCGGGACGGAGTGAGTGGCGGAAAATTCGAGTTCGCCGTGAGTTCCGGTATTCATGTCGAAATCGGCGCCTACGCACGCGCAGCCGGTGACATTGTCGATGGCCGATTCGACAATCTGCGGGTCGAAAATGCACTGCCTTGCTCGACCTTCTCCGAGGCGAATGTCTCGATGACGATTGCGGATTCTCCGCGACCGGTGTCGGTGGTCATTCCCGCACTGCTGCATGACGCGGCTGCGGCTACCGTGACCGTTACCAGCCGAAATCCGGCGGTGGCAGTCCCGGCAGGCGCGGTCAACGGGGTTCTGACCTTGAACTTCCCGGCCGGTTCGTCCGATAGCCAAACCATCCAAGTGTCACCCATTGGCCTGGGGTCGACGACTTTCGAGGTCGCCACCACACCCGCTTCATGTGTGGCTCGTGCGCTCAACGTTGAAGTCGTCGCCGTGCCGGAGGTCCTCCTCACGGATGATTTCTCGGGCGCCAGCATCGACACGACGAAGTGGGCACAGGACAGCACGCCCTTCGATCCCACCGGAACGCCGACGGCGGAATCGGGAATTTCGCTGGACGCAGGTCGGGTGAAGATCGACGTGACCGCCGAAGTGTCGCTCTGGCCGGGCTTCGCTCTGTTCACGGCAAAGACCTACACGGCGGGGGCGACCACTCCGGTGACGTTCGAAGTCGACCGGTCCCTGCTGCAATTCACCCTCACGACCGGCACCGGTGCGGAACAACGCACGGGCGCCTGGATCAAGGAGGCGGGCGGTAACTTTGTCTTCCTCAATGACTATGTCGCCCACGATGGTCGCAACTTCGGTTGGCGCTACAACAAACAGACCGGTCAGGCGGACGACAATCCGACCGGTGACGGCATCAACATGACCGCTTTCGATGGCGGCAACTTTGATGATCGTGGCAAGCATCGCATGAAGATCGTCGCCAACGGTGCGACCGTGAAGTTGTACGTCGATGGTGTGTTCGGCGCCGAAGTTCCGTTCCCCTTCACGCAGGGCCTCACCTTCGGGTTCGGCGCTTATGCGGACGAGACGGGCAACGTGACGCGCGGCTTCTTCGACAATGCCACACTCACCGGCGGCTCCGCCCCGGTGCAGATTCGGCCGACCCTGTCGGTGGCGCGGCAAGGTGCCAATCTGGTCATCAGTTGGACCGGCTCCGGAACGCTACAGGAGGCCGACGCGGTCGGTAACGCCTCGGGGTGGCGCGACGTGAGTCCGGCGCCTACGGGCAACAGCCACACGGTCAGCACTTCGGCTGCGGCGAAGTTCTACCGAGTGCGTCAGTAATAGACCTACAGCGCGAAGGCGTGCCTGCCGCGCCTCGATTCATCCTCACCTCACCATAGCCGCCCCGGGCGAGATTCTCGTCCGGGGCGGTCCTTTTTTGGTGACGCCCCTATTCCTTTCGAAACTGCACACGGACGATGAACCAGGACGGGCAGGTAGGGCGCCCGCTCCCCCCTTTGCAGAGCTTCGGCGGACCGCGACGCGTCCCGCGGCGCAGCCCTTTGCCTTCCTGCCCTGGAGATCTCTTCTCCTTCGACGCTCGGCGCGCGGTCACCTTGCTGCGGGCTGGGACAGCCCGCGGTCGTGCGCCTGCAAAGGCACCTACACAGCGGGGTGAAAGTCCCCGTCAGGCCGCAGATTCACCGGCCTGTGACCGAAGGCTACTGCGTCGTGGCAACACGGGGTGGGGAGCTGCCGGAGGTGAACTGCCGGTCCGTAACCAATGAGACAAAGAGAAAAGTCCGAAGATGAACCCGATACGGCCGCGTCGATTGGCGAGCCTGCGACCGCTGAGCGAAGCCCGGGAAGCGTCCCAAGGCGGAGAACTCTCCGACTGCGCGGATCCATGGGGAAAAGTGCAAGGACAAGCGACCCAGCGTTCTGGAGCGGAAAAAAAAAGTGAACGAGCATAAACGCTCCAGAATGAACGACGAGGTGGGTGGGGACAGAACGGCAGGAAGCGTGGGTGAGAGAAGTAGGGATAGCCGTCCGGACAGACCGGGGAAGCCCCGCCGGGCGGCAGACAGAGCGTTCGTAGTAGCTGGGAAGCGGGGCAACGCCCGTGGAGCAAAGGAACGCAGGAAGATGGAAGCGTGAAACCACTACCGAGAGAGGAAAGCCAACCAGCGGCGACAGTGACCGGGTCAAACCGGCCTCAACAAGCCGCAGACACCCGGGAGCAATGGAACTGGGTGGAACCCACGGTATGGACTCCACGCATGCTAGCCCGGCTCGCGGCAAGCGAGCCGACAACCGTATGGTTCCGACTCTGGGACAAAGTGATCGGCAAACCGAACCTCCAGAACGCGTTCTGGAAGGTGTGGCGCAACCAAGGATCCGCCGGAGTCGATGGTCAGAGCGTCAGACAGTTCGAGGAGCGGTTGGACCGGGAGTTGGAACGACTGAGCCGAGAACTGCACGAGCGCAGCTACCGCCGCCAACCGGCACGACGAAAGTGGATCGACAAACCTGGAACGACCGAGAAGAGACCGTTGGGGATACCGACGGTGAGAGATCGGACCGTGGAAGCGGCCGTGCGGAACGTGATCGAACCGATATTCGAACACGACTTCTGCGCGAGCAGCTACGGGTTTCGACCTGGAAGGAGTTGCCAACAAGCGGTGGCGAAAGTGGAAGAGTGGCTAAGAGAAGGGCGGGTGTGGTGTGTGGATGCGGACCTCAAAAGCTACTTTGACACGATTCCACACTGCCCCCTGATGGACCGAATCCGAAAGCGCGTGGTGGACGGCAACGTCCTTGCGCTGGTGGAGCAGAGCCTGAAGGCGGGGGTGATGGAAGAACTGAAGGGATGGGAATCGACGAAGCAGGGGACGCCGCAGGGGGCGGTGATCAGCCCGCTACTCGCCAACATCTACCTGCACCCGATGGACCAGGAAATGGAACGGAGGGGCTGGGCGTTGGTGCGGTACGCGGACGATCTTGTGGTGCTGTGTCGAAGCCAGGAAGAAGCTCAGGAGGTGATGAACTTTCTGAGCGGCTGGACGGAAGCAGCGGGATTAACGCTGCACCCGACCAAGACGCGGATCGTCAACGCCGTCGAAGAAGGCTTCGACTTCCTGGGATGGCACTTTCGCGGGACCCGGAAATGGCCGCGGGAGAAAAGCCTTCAGAAGCTGCGAGAGAAACTCAAACCGCTGAGCCGCCGCACGCAGGGAGGAAGCTTTGGGGAGGTCATCTCCAAGCTCAACCGGACCCTGCGAGGGTGGTACGGCTATTTCCGGTACTGTCACGCCGTCCATCGACAGGAACCGGATGCCTGGTTACGCAGACGCCTACGGGCCATGCTGCGCAAACGGGAGAAGCGCCCTGGGTATGGGCGCACGGAAGCGGACAGTCGACGATGGCCGAACCGATGGTTTGCGAAACAGGGGCTGTTCAGTCTGGAACACGGCTCCTGCAACTATGGCTAGTCTCACTGAGACCCCATCGACTGGAGAGCCGGATGCGGGAGATCCGCCAGTCCGGTTCGGAGGGAGGGGTGGCACCTTCGGGTGCCATCCCTACCCCTATCGGAAGGGGAGCCAAGGACCGCAACTGACTCGGTGCAAAAACAAAGCGGGCCGACCTTTCGGTCGGCCCGCTTGTTGAGCGTAGTGAGGCTCAGTGACCGTACGATCTTAGTAGACCGTCGTCGACTCGAGCTCAGTGATCGGCGTGGTGCGCAAGCGCGTGGTGACATCGACCTTGAGACGGGCATCACCCTGCTTCACGCCCTTGCCCTTGACCGTGTAGGTCAGGGTTTGATTAAGGGCGAGGTTGGCGACGGTCGGCCAGGTCACGGTCTGACCGCTGACGCTGCCACCGTTGGAGGCGGTGCCAGGAGTGACTTCATCCGGGAAGGTCGCCTTGATGCCGATCTGTTCGAGGTCGAGGCCGCCACCTTGGTTGGTCACCTTGATGGTGTAGGTGGTCTCTTCGCCGACTTGGATCGGGTCGGGGCTGTCGACGACTTCGACCAGGATCGCGTTCACGCCCTGGATGAAGACGCTGCAGCTGGTGTTGGCCGGATCGGCGCACGCGCCACGGGTGGTGGCGTTGAAGGCGTAGTTACCGCCAGCGGCCGCCGAGAAGGTCGCGCAAACCTTCTTGCTGGCGCCAGGGGCGAGGCTGCCGACATTCCAGGTGACCGTGCCTCCGGAGTTGGCGCCGCCTTCGGTGGCGGAGCGGAAGGTAAGGCCGGACGGAACCGGGAGGCTCACGACGGTCGAGGCCGAGGCGGCGTCGCCGGTATTCTTGACCTCAAAGCAGACCTCGAAGGGACGGCCGATGAATTCGGTGTAGCTCAGGCCCAGGTTCTCCTTCTTGGGCGGCGTCATGCAGGCAATCGTCAGCGCCGGCTTCACGACCTTGACGGAGGCCTTGGCTTCCGCTTCCACGCCTTGGGCGCTGGTGGCCTTGGCAGGATTGTCGAACGAACCGGTGCGGGCGGCTTTGGCGTTGAAGGTGAATTCCTTGCTTTGGCCAGGGGTCAGGGTGCCGGCATCAAAGCTCACGCTCGATTGGCCAGCGTCGGTGGTCAGACCGGACGGCAGGGTATCGGTGACCTTGACCGCGGTGAGGGTGCTGCTGCCGTTGTTGCGGACGACGAGTTTCACCGGGATCGGGTCGCACTGAGTGACCTGGGCCGGCATCGTCTTGGCCAGCTCGATGGCCGGCTTCACGACGCGGATCGGCTCGCACAGGATCGGGCTGTAGGTCGCCCAACCGCAGGTGGTGATCGTGCCTTCGGAGGACGCGGAGCCGGTGACCTTGATGGTCTTCGTTTCACGCGGTCCCAGTTGGCCGATCTTCCAAGTGGCGATTCCACCGCTCACCGAGTCAGCCTTCGGGCTGGAATCGGAGGTGCGGAAATTGTCCGTGACCTTGTCCATCACCATGACATCGGTGAGGGCATAATCGGTCAGGTTGATGACCTTGTACTCGTAACTGAAGGGTTTGCCGAGGAGCACTTCGGCGGGCACGACCTTCTCCAGAAGGATACCGCTGCTCTCGCGCAGCCCCGTCGGGAAACCCATGGAACCCTTGACGTACTTGATGCCACCCTCTTCGAAAGTGGAATGGGACGGGCCATAGCCGCCGGGGCGGGGGGCGGCGGGCGCGGGACGCGGAGCTTCCGCTTGAACAGCGGGTGCCGGAGTACGAGTGGTTTTCGACGCCGATCCAGAGCTATAGCTTGAGCGACCGGATGACTTGGCTGTGGTGGTTGAGCAACACCCGGTGATCACCAGGGCCGCGCCCAACATCGCCATTAGCGACAGTGGTTTGAGTTGCATTCGCATAAGACTAGGGTTTTGGACTGAACTAACGAACTCTGATCCCGAACACTCCGTTCCGAGGCGTTCTGTGAGCGCACTATGAGAGCACACCCGTGCCTGTCAAGCGGCTCACCTGTCGACGGAAATCCCTGATACCGCCGGAGATTCTCCTCGGGATAACCATTCCACGGCACTCCTCGATTGGAACGGCGATGCCAGTGTGTTGGCATGTTGGGGAAATTGGCTAGTGAAATCTTTTAACCTGGGGAGCGTGTTGGGTTCCCCTTTCGATCACCCCGCGGAACCCTCGATGAGCGCCATGAGGATCCCAGCCAGGGCCGAACCGAGCATCAGCCAGAGGGAGTGAACTCTCCAACGGAACAGTCCCAAGGCCACTCCTATCGCCAGGAGGATTCGCGGCAGGTCCACAAGGGCGGCATCGGCGAGTTGAACGGTAACCAATGCCATGAGGCTCCAGGAGGCCGCGTTCACTCCGTCGAGAAACGCCGCCGTTGGCTTCGATTGCCGCAGCCGTGGCACCCAGGGACTGCTCACCGCGACAAAAACAAATGCCGGAAGGAAGATTCCGACGGTGGCAACGGCGGCCCCAGGCCAACCTGCGAGCAGGTAACCGATAAAGGTGGCGGTGGACAGCAGGGGACCGGGCGTGATCTGCCCAACGGCGATGGCATCGAGCAGTTGGGCCTCGGTGATCCAACCCCAGCGTTCCACCAGGTCGGCTCGCAGAAAGGCGAGCAGGACATAGCCGCTTCCGAAGAGCACCGAGCCCACCTTGAGAAAGAACCAGAAGAGCCCCGTCAAACTGAACGGCACCGCCACCGTCACCGCCGCTGCTGCCGCTGCCGCTGCGGTTCCGGTGGTGGCCGCCAGTGTTGCCCCTGAATCCCAGCCCGGCATCAGCGGCGATCCTGGCGACGCTCCATCAGGCTTGGTCGCGGGAAGATGCCGATAGGTCAAAACCTGCCAGACACCCGCTGCCAACAGGACCAGGACTTCATGCAGTCCTGCCAGCGATCCCAAGGCGACCCCTGCCGCCAGTACCGCGAGAGACCGGGTTCGAAGCGCGGTCCGAGTCAACCGACCCAACGCCTGGATCACGATCAAGAGCATGGCGACTTTGATACCGGAGAGTGCCGCGGCGGCGTCCGGCAGTGCGCCCCAGCGCTGGTAGAGCCAGCCCAGCAAAACCACGAGCAACGTGGACGGCAGAATGAATCCGAGTCCTGCCACCACCAACCCCCAGGGACCGGCATGACGGTATCCCAGGTGAATCGCCAGTTCGGTCGAGTTGGGTCCCGGGATCAGGTTGGCGGCACCCACCAGGTCCATGAATTCTTCGCGACTCAACCACTTCCGGCGCGCCACGACCTCGTCTTCCATGATGGCGAGGTGGGCCGCAGGGCCTCCGAACGCGGTGGCACCCAGACGCAGGAACAGTCGGGCGACTTCCTGGAGGCGATGCCGGAGTGGAGGCGACGGCGCCATCGTTCGTCACGACCTTGGAGATAGGGGGACCCTTTTCGCGATTCCAAACTCGATGGTAACCATGGCGCGCCGTTGTCCGTCGTTCTGCCGTGGCCTTCCTGGAGAAGGCAGTGCACGGACCTTGATCGCCCTGGGCCAGCGGCAAGGCGTGTGAATCGGGATCGTGGCGCGAATCGGGAGAGACGAGCATCCGTCACCGGTCGCGCCGAACGAACTCACAACACCAAGATCCGCATGAAAATAAAACTCCTGCCCAGTGCCGTCGGCCGTTCGGCCCGCCCGGCGTGTGCCATTGCCCTCCTCTTCGTGGCGGGGCGCGTTGCGGCGCAATCGCCTCCGAATCTGTCCGCGTCCGCGTCCGCGGCGGCCGGGGGATCGCAAGTGTCGCTCACCGTTCGCGCCACTGCGGGGACCAAGATTCGTTTGGAGTCCTCCGCCGACCTGCTGGCGTGGTCCGGGCACCGAACGCTGGTGTCGACCGGGACCAACACCTGGCTCGAATCGATCGCAGGGATTCCGGGGTTGCGATTCTTTCGCGCGGTGGAGGTGACGGATGCCGAGGCATTGACGGGGGATCACTTGGCGACGAGCGCGGGGGACGCGGTGATTCATCCGATCAATCACGCGAGCTTTGTCCTGAGCTGGAACGGCCGAATGATCTTCAACGATCCGGTGGGTGGGGCTGCGCCTTATCAGGGATTGCCCAAAGCGGATCTGATCCTGGTCAGTCACTCCCACGGGGATCATTTCCACGCGGCGACCCTGGATGCGGTGCGTAAAGACGGCACCTGGATCATCGCGCCGGCAGCGGTGTACGCGAGTCTTTCGACCGCCCTCAAGGCGTTGACTATTCCGCTGGCGAACGGCGAATCGACCAATGTATTCGGGCTCACGGTGGAGGCGGTCCCCGCCTACAACGCGAATCATCCCCGGGGTGTTGGAAATGGATATGTCGTCACCTTGGGAGGACGACGTCTCTACATGAGCGGCGACACGGGGGACATTCCCGAGACCCGTGCCTTGCGGGACATCGACGTGGCGTTCCTGTGCATGAACGTGCCGTTCACCATGACGGTGGCCCAGGCCGCCAGTGTGACCCGGGCCTTTGTTCCACGCATTCTTTATCCCTACCACTACCGAAACCAGGACGGCACTCGCGCCAACCTCAACACACTTCGGTCCCAGGTCGGAACCGATCTCGCCATCGAGATCCGGGAACGGGCCTGGTATTGAAAGATCGTCCCCATGCACTTATCAGTCCTTCCCATCGTCGCCAGCCTGTTGGCTGCCGCGGTCTCGATCCACGCTGCCGACTCGCGCAAGCAATGGCCCCAATGGCGGGGTCCCCTCGCCAACGGCGTTGCACCCGAAGCCAAGCCGCCGGTCACCTGGAGCGAAAGCAGTCATCTCAAGTGGAAATTCGAAATCCCAGGCTATGGGACTTCGACGCCGATCATTTGGGAGGACCAGATCTTCCTTCTGACGGCACTGCCCGTCTCGGCCGCAGCCCCGGAATCCAAACCGACTCCCCCGGCTCCCCAGACATCAGGCAATGAAGCCCCTCGCCCCGGGGCGGGCCCTCGGCCGGGAGCGGGTGGCGGACCGCCCCGTGGTGGTGGCGGTGGCATGCGGTCGGAAGCGCCCACGGTACCCCATCGATTCCTGGTGATGGCAGTGGAACGGAAGACGGGGCGCGAGTTGTGGCGCAGTGTGGCGCGCGAGGAGATTCCCCACGAGGGACATCATCGCGACCACGGCTTCGCCTCGCACTCGCCGGTGACGGACGGCGATGGGCTCTACGTCCACTACGGATCACGCGGTCTCCACGCTTACGATCTTAAGGGCAACAAGAGGTGGGAGAAGGACCTTGGCCGGATGCAGACGCGCAACGGATTCGGGGAAGGAAGTGCACCGGCCCTGCACGGCAATTTCCTGATCGTGAACTGGGACCACGAGGGTGCCGATTTTGTCGCCGCCTTCGACAAACGGACGGGAAAGGAACTATGGCGGCAGCAGCGCGACGAACCGACCACTTGGACAACACCCTTGGTGGTCGAACACGGGGGCAAGGCACAGGTCGTCGTGAGCGCCACGCAACGAGTCAGGAGTTACGATTTGGAAACGGGCAAGCAGGTCTGGGAATGCGGTGGAATGACGGGGAATGTGATTCCCACGCCCGTGGCTGCCTTTGGTCACGTGTATGCCATCAGCGGTTTTCGCGGTGCGGCGCTGCTGGCCATCAAGCTGGGGCAGGAAGGCGACCTCACGGATTCACCCGCCATCACCTGGAAGCACGCCAAGAACACGCCCTACGTCCCCTCTCCTCTCCTGTACGGCGAGCGGCTCTACTTCTTCTCAGTCAACAATGCCATGCTCTCCAGTTTTCATGCCAAGGAAGGCAAGGCCCTCATCGACGCGGAACGCCTGACCGGCCTCAACGGGGTGTATGCGTCGCCCCTCGGCGCCGATGGTCGTGTCTACCTGGTCGGGCGCGACGGCAAGACCATGGTGATCAAGGACGCCGATACACTGGAAGTGCTGGCCACCAACATTCTGGAGGACGAGTTCGACGCCTCGCCCGCGGCGGTGGGAACCCAGCTCTTTTTGCGCGGCAAGAAGAACCTCTATTGCCTCGAGGGCAGTTGAATAGGGGATCCGCGACGGACGTGGACGCGGGCGCGCTCACATCCACGGCTGGGAGCGCGTCTCGACCAGGAGGCGGTAGAAGCGTGCTCCTTCCTCGGGCTTTTCCGCATCCAGGACCATGTCCGTCAGGGGGACGGCCCGGTTGGTCGGATCGCGAACGTCCATCCAACCCCCCTGGAGCCGTCCGTATTCGTCCATCGTCATCCAGTCCGACCAGGCATTCATGTCAGCGCTGACTTGAATCTTGGCGAGGCGACCTGCGAGTCCGCGCAATTGGAGGAGTCGGCCGGTGTCCGGGATGTTCTTCACCTCGAAGTATTCCTCGTACCAGATCGCCTCGAGGGCACCGCTCATGACTTTTCCGAGGCGACGGTCGTCGGGCGATCCGTCGAAACACCGCGACAGATCGATGTCGCCATCCGGGAGCAGGTAGTGCCGCGGTTCGCATTCGCGCAGGATCATCGGGTCCGGCACGTGAACGAGGACGATCCCGGCGAGCGTTTGCTGGCCGCCATCGGGCAGGGAATATCCGATCTCGCCCTGGAACGAGATTTCGTATCGATCTGAACTCGTCGGCCGTTTGCCGTGATGAGTTCGGACGTCGATGAGCGACTCGGACGGCTCGGTCAAGGACCGGCCCTGGACGCGCCACCCGTGGAGCCCTTCGAGGTAGCCGTCCTCGGACCAGTGAAACAGACCCGAACGAGTCAGGATTTGGCGGCCGGTGTCGGGATCGCGCATGCGAAAGAACCCGTCGCCTGCGATGGCCAGATGAGACCCCACGCCGGTGCGTTCGACGGCTTTCTGGCGGAATCGATAGTGCTCGTGGATCCATTGCTGGCGTTCGGCGCTGAGGAAGCGCGGGTCCAGGTATCCGACCTCGAACCGTGTCGAGAGATCGGTGGATGCCTCGTTCGTGAGCCGGAGATTCTCGCTTCCCGGCATCACATAGAGACCGTGGCGGATCTCCTCCAGTCGGGTCAGGTCGGGGACCTGGGCGATAGCGAATCTGGCGCGGGTGAAACGGACGCCGTCGGAGAGGGTCACTGCGATGCTTCCGTCGGGCTGTGCGCTTGCGTGGGCCAGGATCGCGTCGGCGGATTCTTCCGGACGCTCGGCGGCATCCACTCGAATGTCGCCGGACAGGGTGAAGGCCCGATTGGTCCAGCCTTGAACGCGATATCCGTCGGGAACCGTCACCAGCCAACCTTCCCAATCCTGATGCAACAGACCGCACCGCGTCAGGAAGCGGGTCCCGGTCTTGGGATCGCGAACCACCAGGAAGCCAGGTCCGTCGAAAGTGACACAGAACTCGAGGCCGACCCGCATGGGAAAGGATGGCGTATCGAGTAGTCGATGCTTGTGGAAACCGACCACCCGGATCTCGGGTTCGGGGGATTGCACGAATCCCGGGTGGAGTCGACGGGTGATACCATCCGGTGTCACGAGCCGGAGGCGCCAGTCGTCGGGCATGTCCGGGTCGGTGTAATCGTCGTCCGACCATCGGCACAGTCGGGTATCCGGGGCGGGTTGCCAGAGCGCGATGCGTCCCGCGTTGCGCGACGTGTCATCAAAGTAGAGTGCGGTGAAGGTGCCATCCGGCGCGATCTTCAGAGATTTCAACGTGGCGCCGTGGATCGATTGACTGGCCGGAATGGCCAGGTCGATCACTGAAGTCCCATCCGGCGAGACACCTTGAAGTCGCAGGCCGTAAATGGAGATCAAGCGACCGTCCGAATCGATGCGGAACGAACCACTTCGGGTGAGCCGAGGTGGTTGCCGAGGTGTCTCGGGATCTCGCACGACGAAATAGCCTGAGCCTTCAATGGCAACATCCAGCTCTCCGCCGGTGACGAACCAGTCCGGCGGTGCTTGGAACATCGGTTCGACATCGACCATCGGCGGGGTCCCGATCAAACGGCCAAGGGTGGGGCCGACGAGACTAATCAAGCCGGCCTCGCTCCGGAGGAAACAGCCGACAACGGTCAGGCAGGCGAGGGCTTGAATCAGGACAGTACCGTGCCGACCGGGCAGAATTTGCTTTCGAAAGCCCATGAGAAGCAGAAAGCAGAGAGCATGCCGGGGACGGGCGCATCTCTGAGTTGTCGGGCCGATTTCCGTTAAAATGGCGGGAGAGGACTCCCGCACTCCACGACGACCAGCGTTGGCCTGGCCCCGGGGTGCGGACTGGCGCGAAGCGTCGTGGACGCCGCGCAGTCCCCTGCCGCTTTCCCAGCACGGCGATTCCCGGCCGGAACGGTGGTGCCGCCCACTCGACAACTCGGAGGTG
>JAEUHG010000257.1 GCA_016795425.1 Verrucomicrobiales bacterium | reverse complement strand
GGATGGTCCGCACGAACTCGCCGATCCAAATCAACCTCGTAGGAGAACAGTTCCTTCTGCGGCAGGTGTATTCCCATCATGGCGACGGAAAATAGACCTCACCAACTCACTTCATGTTCATTCATTTGGGCAACACGCCCTTGACATTTGATATTTGACGCCACAGAGGGCGTGGTGATGGGAAGGCACGCCCGGTTCCCCTGCCCTGTCCGCTCACCGAAGCCGAAGGTTCAATTCACCCACAGGCACCGTTTCGATGGGACCGGGACTCGGCGTCGCAGAATCACGCCGATGACCCAGAAAATCGCGGTCGATGCGGATCGGGGATCCATCGGCGCTTTCGTAGGGCAGATTCGGCACCCGCGCCTTGCCCAGCATTTCGGTGCTCACCTGGCGCGTCGGCAGTCCCGACGGCGCCTCCTCCACCCGCCCCCGCAGGACCCAGCGCCCATCTTCCTGCACCATCCTCAGCTGCGGATCCACCGAGGATTCCACGATTGGGTCGATTTCCTGAGCGTAGGGACGGGCACCGTTGAGGTAGACGTTTCCCGCCGCGAACACCGGAAATTCGCGATCGTCGTAGACCCAGGTTCCGTATCCGGCCGCATGCCGCGCGTCGTGCGACTCGCCCTTGCCCACGCTCACCCCGGCGCCGCGCCCCAGGAACACATTGTTGTAAAACCGATTGTCGCCGCCCTTCGTCGTCACCAACCCACACATCGCCGTGGTGTGAGCCGGATGGAACGGTGTCATGCGCCCCGGCTCCGGGCTGCTTACCAGGCGGCCGCCAAAAAGGTTGTGCGCATAGGCGCCGCCTTCCGAGACGTCCAGGAGGCTCGTCCCCGACAGGAAGAAATTGTTTTCGACCAGAAAGGGTCCGTGATTGACCTCCACGAAGAGGTCTTCGGCCAGGTTGTCGTGAAACAGGTTGCCGGACACGCGTGTGCCCTGGGCCATCCAATCCAGCCACAATCCACGAACGGTGCGGTAGATATGATTGCTGCTGATCACCGAATCGATGGCGGCGTGGAACTTGATCCCCGCCATTTCGGCGCCGGTGAAAAGTCGACGCACGTGGATGTCATGGATGGTGTTGCCCGTGACGGTGCTAAAGGCGGCGCCAAGGCTGCCCACGATGCCAGCCTGCTCACAGTGCGACACGTGGTTGTTGCGCACGATGTGGTGTCCGATGTTCTCGCGCGTCCACCCCCGCTGATAGGCCCGCTCGATGGTCTTGACGTAGCCCTCGGCGGTGTCGGCCGAAGTGTTGTCCCATTGGTCGCCGTGTTTCCCCAGGGCGATGCCCGAACACACCGAGTGACTGACCTCGTTGTCCTCGATGACCCAGCCTTTGCTCCAATGGGTGCCGATCAGGCCGACCTGCTCGGCGGTTGGCGGGGCCCAGGGCGTCGCGGCGTCGCGCAGGATGAATCCCCGCACGGTAATGAAGTTGCGTCCGGGTTGGTCGGGATAAAACACGGCGCGGCGCACATTCATCTCCACCAACCGCGCATTTGGATCCGCTCCGGGGAACCGCGCCCACAAGGTGGTGACGGCTGGGTCCACCTGCCCGAACCACAAGGGGGCGCCATCCTTCTGCTTTAAGACGTCGTCGAGTGCCGCTGCTTCCGTCAGCCATTCGCCGTCGAGGTAGATCGCGCCGACGTGATGCTTTCGGCCTCGCGGATCGAACCAATCGCCGCGGATGACTTCCTTGTACGGGTTGAAATCGCCGAATGCCTCATTGGGCACCGTGGTCTTCCAAACGTCATTTTCGAGCTTCACCCAACCCTTCACCGGCTCGGACCCCTTGATCTCCACCCGCTCGCCCTTGGCGGCCTGGAAGACGATGCGTCGGGCGTCGGACTCCCCGCCGCGCGGCGGCCGGATCCATTCCCGGTAGACTCCGGCATGGACGGTGATGGTATCTCCCGGCATGGCCCGTTCGGCGGCCGCCTGCACGCTGCGGAACGGCTCCGATTCGGTGCCTGCGGCCTGGTTGTTGCCATTGGGGCGGACGTGCCACTCCGCCCCACGGCTGTTCAGTCCGAGGGCCGCTGCCACCCCGGCAATGACCAGAGTGCGACCAGCAAGAAAGCGGTAATCGAGGCTCACGCCTCCCCTGTTCTCCCGTGGATCAAACGCTGGCAAGTTCACTGTGGCGAATGAGGGGTGAGAACACGACCTGCTCCGGCCGCTTGGCGACCGCACTTGTCTTCGGACGGGAAGTTCGATCGAACCGCCCGTTTCGCGTTCCTTCTGCGGATGCTGTCCAAACCAGCCGACACGGAGTCGCGATCGCCGCCTGGATTCGGTACCCTCATCCGCCATGGCGACCCTATACGAGTCCCCGGAGATGGCCGCAGGCTACGCCGCGGCGCGCCCGCCCATTCATCGGGAGATTCTGGCCAAAGCCCGTCCGCATTTGGAACGCCTCGGATTGGCGGTGCCGGCGCGTCGAGCGCTCGATGTGGGGTGCGGTGCCGGACTGTCCACCCGCGCGCTTGGCTCACTGGCGCAGGAATGCCTGGGGATTGATCCGTCGCCCGCCATGGTCCGTTGCGCGACATCGGTGGTTCCCGAGGGGCGATTCCAAGTGGGGCGCGCCGAATCGCTGCCGCTGGCTGCGGCCTCCATCGATCTGATCACCGCCGCCGGTTCGTTGAACTATGCCGATCTCGATCGGTTCTTTCCTGAAGCCGTCCGAGCCCTTGCCCCGGGCGGCGCGCTCGTCGTCTACGACTTCGGCCAAGGACGTGCCAGCCATCAGATCCCGGGGTTGGAACCGTGGTTTCAGGGATTCCTGCAGCGCTACCCCATGCCATCCGATGATTGGCGGGAGCTGTCGCCCGAGGCTTTGGGAAACCGGGATCCCCGGCTCCCACTCGCCGCCAGTGAACGGTTTGAAATCGGGGTGCCTCTCACGCTGGAGCGCTACACCGACTACCTGCTCACCGAGAGCAATGTTGCTGAAGCCCTGGCGCGAGGCGCGGTGGCCTCCGAACTTCGTTGCCTGGTGTTCCGGGAGCTCGAACCCCTCTTCGGCGGGAACTCCATCGAAGTGTTGTTCCCTGGCTACCTGGCGGTGCTCGGACCCGTTCGCTGACGTCAACGCGGAGCGGCGGTGGCGGACCGGATATCACGCCACAACTCAGTGACCATGAGTCGCGACTTCAGGTAGCCGGCATGTCCGTCGAGGTAAACCGAGTTGACTCCCTCGTTGTGCCGGTTGGCGGCCACCCGGCGCTCGGGATTGAGCCGTTTCACCGTGCCCTCGGAATACGGCAGATGCGTGGTTGACCACACATCGTTCAGGTCGGTGATGGCATCCTGATAACCGACGATGATCGGGCGCCAGGACCCATTCTCGTTGTCGGTCAGGTGAACCGTGTCGCTGGGGCGCTCGAATGCGTTGAGTTTCGATGGCCCCACCTGCTCCGATCCCGTTTTGTCGGTCGGACTGCTGAATTTCCAGGCGTTAATGACGTAGGTGATGATCTGTTTGCGTTTGGAACGATCCGCCGGATAACCCGCGCAGCGGTAGATCCGCACCTGTCGATAATCCTTATCCGAGCCGCCTTCGGGCATGTAAGGCATGTAGACCAGGAACCACGGATAGCCGTTACCCCGTGGTATGTAGCCGTCGAATTCGTCGGAATACATCACCATCGCCAATCCCACCTGCTTCAGGTTGTTGATACACTGAATGGCCTTGCCCTTCGATTTCGCTCGCGCCAGGGCTGGCAGAAGCATGCTCGCCAGGATCGCGATGATGGCGATGACCACCAGCAGTTCGATGAGCGTGAAGCCACGGGAGACGGCGCCGACGGGCGGCACGGTTCGCCTCTCCGATCTGCGGTCAGGCATGGTGGAATGGGGCATGGCGACGAGTGGACTCCCAGGGATGCCTCTCACCGATAGCCCGGCCCGCTGACCCATCGCAAGCGTCAAATCCCGTAGAAGCGGGCCCCGTTGCCGCCCATCACCTTTTCACGAATCCCGGCCGGAAACCGTTCCAAATAATCGACGACCAGGCGCAGCACGGTCCCATAATCCGCCGAAACCGTGCACACCGGCCAATCTGAACCGATCATCAGGCGATCCGGCCCGAACACCTCAAAGGCAACATCCAGGTACGGCGTAAAGTCCGATGCCTTCCACCGTCCCCACACCGCCTCCGTGACCAGTCCGGACAGCTTGCAGAAGACGTTCGGGCTTGTGCCCAACTGCCGGAGATCCTCCCGCCATGGGGACATCCTTCCGTCCCGCACCACGGGTTTCGCCAGGTGATCCAGCACGAATCGCTGGTCGGGAAACGCTTCGGCGAAGCGAATCGCGGCCGGCAATTGGCGCGGATAAATGAGAATATCGTAGGCCAGCCGATGCTCACGGAGTTGCGCGATACCCCGTTGAAAATCCCGTCCGAGCAGGAAGGCATCATCCGGTTCGTCCTGCACCACATGGCGCACGCCCACCAATTTCGGATCGGCGGCGAACCGGCGCAGTTGCTCGCCGACGGCTGGGGATCGCAGATCGACCCAGCCGACCACGCCACGGATGAACGGATAGTGGTGGGCGAGACCCAGCAACCACTCGGTTTCGGCCAACGACTGCCGGGCCTGCACCGCGATGCAGCCATCGAAACCGGCTGCCTCGAGCAAGGGTTGGAGATCGGGCGGAAGATGGTCCCGGCGCAGAGATTCCATCCCATCGCCCATCCACGGGTATTCCGCCGCCGAATACCTCCAGAAATGCTGGTGACTATCGAGACGCATGCGGGTGAATCCATTCCAACCGGAATCGTTCCAGGCCGCAATGTCTGACGCTTTTGGTTTCCGCCCCGACACCCGCCTATGCTATGCGGCAGGCGCCATGCAGTTGCGGAAGGCCCGAATTGAACGGAACACCAAGGAAACCAGGATCCTCGTGGACCTGAATATCAACGGCCGGGGAACCTCCAAGATCCAGACCGGGATCCCCTTCTTCGACCACATGCTGACCCTGTTCGCGAAGCACGCGGTCGCCGACCTCCGATTGCGCTGCCGCGGCGACCTCGAAGTGGATGCCCATCACACGGTGGAGGATTGCGGCATCGCGCTCGGTCAGGCTTATCTCCAGGCGCTCGGCGATAAACGCGGCATCCGCCGGTATGGCACCGGCTTTCACCCCAGGAATCCCTTCACGGGCGAGGCCCATGTGCCGATGGACGAGACCTTGGCCCGGGCGGTGGTGGATTTCTGCGGTCGCCCCACGCTGGTCTGGCGCGGCATGGGGACCCTGGCTTATCGGAAGGTGGGCCAATCGGATCGCAACCAGGATCCTTCCTCGGCCTTTCGATTCGGTTTGGCGCGGGAGTTTTTCCAGGGATTCGCCAACGAAGCCCGGTGCGCCTTGCATTTGGAACTCCTGTACGGCGAGGAACCCCACCATATCGTCGAGGCCCTGTTCAAAGCCTGGGCCAAGGCGGTGGATTTTGCGTGCCAATCGGATCCGCGGGTGGCCGGCCAGATTCCGAGCACGAAGGGAAAACTTTGAGGAACTTGTGAATAGTCCCGCGTTCCGGACCGTCCAGTCCTATGTCGGGTTCTGAAGACCGTTCCCAAATTCCGGACGCCGCCCTGGTCAAAGCATCGCAGGGTGGCGACACCGGGGCATTTGAGGAACTGGTGGCCCGGCATCGGGACAAGATGTACGCGCGCGCCTACAGCATCGTTCACAACGAGGAGGAAGCCCTCGACCTATCCCAGGAAGCCTGGATCAAAGCGTGGCAACGGTTAGGGCAATTCGAAGGGGAGTCGAGCTTCACGACCTGGCTCACGCGCATCACCATCAACCTGTGCCTGGATCATCTTCGCCGGACCCAACGCTTTCGCGTTGAACCGCTTCCCGAAAGCGCCGAGGAACCCGAGGCGTGGGAACGCCTGCTGCCGCCCGTCTGGATCAATCCCACCCAACGCCTGGAAACGGAGGAACTGCGAAAGCGCATCGACGAGGCGATGGGCAAGCTCACGGCCGCCCACCGCGCGGTTCTCGTGCTGCACGAATTCGAAGGCATGGAGTATCGACAAATCGCCGGGACCCTGGGTATTTCCATCGGCACGGTCATGTCTCGCCTCTTCTACGCTCGGCGACGACTTGCGGCACTCCTGTCGGACTTGGAGGAACACCGGCCATCATGAACGACGAACTGCGACATCGCCTGCAAGCCTGGGTCGACGGCCAGTTGGACGCCAAGGCGGCCGAGGAAATCGCGCGCTTGGTTGAAACGGAGCCCGAGGCTCGACAATTGTCCGAGAACCTCCGCCAGGTCCGGCAATTGGTCCGTTCTCATGAGCCGGTCCGGCGAGTGCCAGATTCCCGCGACTTCTATTGGTCCAGGATTCGCCAAGGCATCGAACTGGCGGAAGCCCAGGCCGCGAGGAAATCCACCCCTGCCCCCGCCTCCGGTCGCGGTTGGACCTGGTGGCGATGGCTCCTTCCGGTTGCCGGAGTGGCGCTCGTCGTCGTCGTGTTGCGTCCTCACGCTCCGTCGAACGAGGTCTCCCCACCCCCCGGTCCCCTCACCGTCGCCCAGGCACCCGTCACCTCCAATTCGGTCGTCTCAGGACACGAGATCGAAACCCCATCCCCAGAACTCACCAGCCTGACCTTTTATTCGGCTCAGGACGCCATGACTGTCGTTTGGGTCGGCTCCGTCGATATGCTTTAAAGGCTGGATCGCGCCCGCCATTTCCTATCTCCCGATGAATACACGCCTGTTTTTGGAGTCCGTCCTCGCGCTCGGCCTGCTGCTCGTCGCCTCCCGCAGCACCCGGGCCGCGGATGCCGAGGGAACCCGCCTCACCGCTCAACTCCTCTGGGGGACCAACGGCGAAAAACCGGCAGGTCAGGACCTCAAGGCGGTGGCCAAGGATCTCGAACAGCGCCTGCGCCGGATCTTCAAGTGGCAAAAGTATTTCGAGATTGAACGCAAGGACTTCGTCGCCCATCGCGCCAAGCCCGCCATTCTTGACCTGAGCAAGGAATGCCGCCTCGAGGTAGCCAGCCTCGGCAGCGAGGAGTTCGAGATTCAGCTGTTCGGCAAGGGAGTGCTCGTCGTCAAGAAGCGCCAGCGCATCGTTCCGGGTGAAGCGGTCGTGCTCGGCGGGGATGACAAGAACGACAACGCCTGGTTCGTGGTGGTCAGCCTGGCCAAGGGATCGGACGCCCAAAAGTAGATCGGCTCCCGAGGAGGGCAGGCTTTCGCGGTCCTTTTTTCTGCCAACCCAGACGGACTGGTGAGCCCCGAAGGTCTCTGGATTCCCCATGAACCCGCCCGGGAAACGGACGTCGCTCCTCCAAGGACGGTCCCTGCTCCAGATCGCCATCATTATCAATCAACTGGCGACGCCCGGGCTCGGCTCCTGGATGGCGGGGCGCAAGATCGCCGGCACCGGCCAACTTGCGCTCTCGATCACTGGCTTTCTCCTGTTCGTCGTCTACTTCGTGCTGTTGATGGCGGGAATGATTCAATCCGTCCGCACCGGCGAAGAATACCCATGGCCCCCGGCGATCCTCTGGCGTGCCGCCCTTTTGATCTTTGGCGTCAGCTGGCTCTGGGCCGGCATCTCCAGTTTCAGTCTCTACCGGCAGCTTCGTCGCACACCGTCCGATTCGCCCGCTCAGCCACCGTTGCTCGACGGTCGCTGACAGCTGCGCCACTGACCTTGGCGAACCTCGGTCCGCCGCCCCCTACCGAACGCTCTCGACTCTCTTACCCCGCCGGTCGGCGCTCGATCCGATCCGGGGCCTTTCCAGCCAACGGCGAGGATCGGGCAACGCTTGCGTCGGACGGGATCCCTGGTTCATTGACGCCATGAAATTGCTCACGGCCGCCGAGATTCGCCAGCGGATGGAATCCCTCCCGGCGTGGAAGAAGTCCCGGAAAACCATCCTCTGCACCCGCGAGTTCAAAGATTTTCCCGCCGCCCTCGGCTACGTCCAGGCGGTGGCTCGCGCCGCCGAGAAAGCCTGGCACCACCCGGATATCGATATCCGCTGGAACAAGGTGACGTTGGTTCTCACCACCCATGATGCCGGCGGCCTTACCGCCAAGGATTTCGACCTGGCACAGTGTTTTGACCGATTGGCCCAGACCAAGGGCGCGAAGCGTCAACCGAAGAGGTCGAGCTGACGGGAAGACGGCAGCGCACGCAGCTTTTCCCGTTCGGCGCGCTGGCGCGGGCCCTTCGACTTCGGTGACGCCGCCGGTTCCTCACCGCCGGCAACCTTCTGCAGATCCAATTCGGCTTCCTCCAGCACGCGAAGAATCTGCTTCGCACGTTCGACCACCGGTTTGGGAACCCCGGCCAGACGAGCAACCTGAATGCCGTAGCTCTTGTCCGTCCCGCCCGGAACGATCTTGTGCAAAAACACCACCTGATCGTTCCACTCCTTCACCGCCACATTGAAGTTTCGCAGTCGCGGCAGCCGTGCCGCGAGTTCCGTCAGCTCGTGGTAATGCGTTGCGAACAAGGTTCGGGCCCCGACCACATGATGCAGATGCTCGACGATCGACCACGCCAGGCTCAGTCCGTCAAACGTGCTCGTGCCACGTCCGACCTCGTCCAAAATCACCAGGCTCCGGCGCGTGGCATTGTTCAGAATGTTGGCGGTCTCGCTCATCTCCACCATGAAGGTGGACTGGCCGCGCGCGAGATTGTCGCTGGCCCCAATACGGGTGAAAAGGCGGTCGACCAATCCGATGCACGCCCGTTTCGCCGGCAGAAACGCGCCCGCATGCGCCAGGATCACCAGCAGTGCGACTTGCCGGATATAGGTACTCTTGCCCGCCATGTTGGGCCCGGTAATCAGTGCGATCTGCCGCGCCTCGACATCCAGGTCGGTGTCATTGGGAACGAATTGGGCGCGATCCACGGATTGCTCCAGCACGGGATGCCGACCCTCCTCAACGAAGAGAATTCCGTCGTCGCGGATCTCCGGCCGCACGTGTCCTGAGACCCGCGCGGCTTCCGCGAACCCAGCCAGGACGTCGAGTTCAGCCAAGGCGCGCGCGGTGGATTGAATGACCGGGAGCCGGGTGAGGACTTGCTCGCGGAGTTCCTGATAAATGGCGTACTCCAGCTTGAGACTGCGTTCCTCGGCGCCCAGGATCTTCCCTTCCATCTCCTTGAGGGCCGGCGTCACGAAGCGTTCACCCCCCGCGATCGTCTGTTTGCGGACGTAATCGGCCGGCACCCGGTCCAGGTTCGCCCGGGTGACTTCGATGTAATAACCGAAGACCGAGTTGAACCGAATCTTCAGCGACGGAATACCCGTCCGCTCGATCTCATCCTGCTGCAACCGCGCAATCCACGCCTGCCCCTCCCGCTGCGCTCGACGCAACTCATCAAGTTCGGCATGAAACCCGTCGCGGATGATGCCGCCGTCCTTGAGGCCCGCGGGTGGATCATTCACGACCGCGCGATCGATCAGTTCGATCAATGCGGGTTCGGCCGAGAGCTGTTGCGCCAACGCCGCCAGCAAGCCGGAGCCGGGGGCGGGTGGCGCGGTCATTCCGTCACAAGACAGGTAAGCATCCCCGCCGCTGCGATCTCCCACGGACTCGATCAGTCCGCGAAGTCGCGGCACCTGCTCCAGCGCTGCCTTCAAGGCCACCAGATCGCGGGCATTACCCGAACCGGCGCTGAGACGCCCCACCGTCCGCTCAAGATCGCGAACGTCCCGCAGAGAATCACGCAACACGGTCAAGGCATCGCTGTGAGCCAGCCAGGTGGCGACGGCATCCTGTCGCTGGCGGATGGCCGCGGCATCGGAGAGCGGCTGGCTCAGCCAATCGCGCAGCATCCGCGCCCCCATGGGGGTCATGGTGCGAAGGGTTGCCTGAAAGAGAGATCGACTGGCTGGACTGTCGCGGTCGACCGCCTCAAGCACTTCCAGGTGGCGCAAGGAAGCGGCGTCCAGGTGCAGAAACCGGGAGGTCTCGTAGAAGGCAAGGGAAGTAAGGTGAGAAGCGTCCCGGCGCAGATGCTGAGTCAGGTAATGGAGCGCCGCGCCCGCCGCGCCAACCGCCGCCTTTTTGCCTTTGAGTCCGAACCCGTCGAGAGAAGCCACCTCGAAATGCTCACGCACGGTGTGTTCGGCGGTTTCTTCGCCAAACGTCCACGACTCATGGGCGTGCAGGGAGCGGGAGGTGCCCTGGAGTGCGGATTCCAGACCTGCCTCCCCGGCGGGATAGATGATTTCCGCCGGCTGCACGCGCTCGAGTTCGCCGGCGAGGGCCGCTGCGCCGTTCAGTTGCGTGACGCGAAACGCGCCGGTCGTGAGATCAATCAAGGCGAGCCCGAACGTCGATCCCGACGAAGAGACGGCGGCGAGGAAGTTATGGCGTTCGGCGGCGAGCATGCGCTCATCGAAGTGGGTGCCCGGGCTGAGGATTTGAGTGACCTCGCGCTTCACGAGCTTGCCAGGCTTGGCGTCTTCGAGTTGGTCGCAGATGGCCACTTTATGTCCGGCCTTGAGCAGGCGGGAGACATAACCCTGTGCCGCATGATACGGGAGTCCGCACATCGGCACCTCCTGACGGCGCGTCAGCGCGAGATTCAAGAGCGAGGCTCCCAGCTGGGCATCCTCGAAGAACATCTCGTAGAAATCTCCGAGACGGAACAGAAGAAGGGCATCGCGAGGCAGTTCGCTCTTGATGCGCTTGTACTGCGCCATCATCGGCGAAAGTTGCGCTTCGTTCGACACGACGCGTCACGCTAGCGACGCAAAAAATGCCGTGGAACGAAAATTTGTGGTGAAGTTCAAGCGGCACTTCGGATAGAAATCGGTCCGAAGCCTGTCATGTTCACCGCGCGGTCCACGGAGTGCGCGCATCCGGTCACGCAGTTCAGGCCCGGAAAACCCCCGCCGCGCTCCGGCCTTCGGGCAACCGCCGATGGAAGAGAAAAAACCAACCAGGGCATAGCCACACATCAGATGGGAGGTGAATTCGATGCCAGCGAAGAAAAAAGCCGCTAAGAAAGCCGCAAAGAAGAAGAAGTAGCCTCCTGACTTAATTATCCAACACGGGGACGGTCGTTTCGACGACCGCCCCCGTTTCTTTTTTCAACTAAGCAAGTTCTCTACTTTCGCGTTGGCTCCGCCCTCACCTGCTTTTAGGATCCGCCCATGTCCGAGTTTGCCGCCTACGTGAACCACGGCGCTGCCAAGGTGACCTCTGCCATGATCGCGAGGGTCGCGCGCCAATTGCCCGAGTGGAAACTCGAGTTCACCCAGATCGCCGCCCCCCAATTTCCGCACCTCGTCGATCAACTCGAATTCCTTGCCGATGCGGTCGAGGATTTCGCCGAGCGCGCCTACGTGGACCTGCCCCTCTATGCCGCCGCCCAGGCGGTGTTTGCTCTGACTTACGCGCATAAGAAGGTCGATATCATCCCCGACCTCATCCCCAACAGCGGGCGCGCCGACGATTCCAGTGTCGTACGCGCGGTGCTCATTCAAAACGAGGCGGCTTTCTCCGCCTACGCCGAGTGGAGCGGTCTGGATTGGAACCGGATCACCAGCCGCCCGTGACCTCAGGGCGCCCCATCGTGCGCCATCGCTCTTTCGCACTGGGTCTCGCGCTCACTCTCGCCACGGCCTTCGGCCGGGCTGACGGTCCCGCCCCGGCCCCGGGCGGCGTGTCCAATTCAGGCCTCGCCGACGCCCTTCGCAGCCACCTCGCCGAGCCCGCGTTCAGGCACGCCTCCTGGGGGCTGAAGGTCATCGATGCCGGGACCGGCCGCGTCCGGTTCGAAACCAACGCCCACCAACTGCTCAAGCCGGCATCGAACGCCAAACTGTTCACCGGCGCCTTGGCCCTCGATCAGCTCGGGCCCGAATTCCGATTCCTGACCCGGTTTCTTCCCACTGGCCCCCTCTCCCCGCGCGGTACGCTGCAAGGGGACCTCATCGTCCAAGGGGGCGGGGACTTCACCTTTTCGGCCCGGTTTCACCACGGTGATTTCAATGCCTCCCTGCGGCGAGCGGTCGAGGCCATCGCCCAGGCAGGCATCCGCAGCATTCGTGGCCGCCTCGTCCTGGATGATCGTCTGTTTCGTGGTGCCGCCTATGGCACCGGTTGGACCTGGGACGATCTCCAGGAATACTACGGCGCCGAAGTCAATGCCCTCTCGGCGGAAGACAACGTGGTTGATGTCATCTGCGTTCCTCCCGCCCGCGTCGACGGGGCGATCCGCGTCGAAATCCAGCCCCCCACCCGCCAGCTGACCTTCGATACCCGGGAGCTGGCGGTCGTCGCCGCCGGCGGTCCGGCGTCGGTCGAATTCCAGCGTCTGCCGGGGCGATCGGTGGTGCGCCTGTTCGGGAAGCTTCCCGTCGGCGGCGTTCCCGTGACCAATGCGGTGAGTATCCCGGAGCCCGCGCTGTTTTTTGGCGAACGCCTCAGTGCGGCACTGGAAGCCGCCGGAATTCATGTCCGAGGAGGGATCCGACACGACGAAGGCGCCGCGGATCGTCCCGCCGTGCGGGCCTCATCCACGCGCTTGGCCGAATTCACCACATTGTCGCCTCCGCTGCGGGACATGTTGCCGCAGATGATGAAACCTTCGCAAAACATGTATGCGCAGGTTCTTTTCCTCGAAGCCGGACGCCGCCTCATCGGTCCGACGGCCTCGCCCCCCTCCAGCTTGGAGGCCCTGGGAATCGGCGCATTGAGGGTATTCCTCGATAAGATCGGCGTCGCGCGGGACGAAGTCCTGTTCGACGAAGGTTCGGGTCTTTCCCGGGGCAGCCTGGTGACGCCCAACGCGCTGGTCGGTTTGCTGCAGGCCATGGAGCACCATCCGGAACACGAGGTGTTCCTCGATTCATTGCCTGTGGCCGGCGTGGACGGCACGTTGCGGAATCGGTTAAAGAACACACGCGCGGAGGGCAACTTGCGCGGCAAAACCGGCACACTGCGCTATGTTCACACGCTCGCGGGAGTCGTGACCAACCAGACCGGGAGCCGCCTGATCTTTGCCGCCATGCTGAACGCGTATCAACCGGGCACCAACCAGCCCTCGGGCCGCGCCGCGGTCGAGGAGGTGGCGCGTTTGCTCGCGAACTCTACCGACGGCGCGCCATGAAGAAGAACGCACGCGGCAGCATCCCGCGAAAGACCGTCTACCGTCTTTCGATCTATTTCCGCTGCCTGACGCGCCTCAAGCACAACGGCATTCAGACAGTATCAAGCGAGGCCTTGGCGCGCGCGGCCGGCGTCAAACCCACCCAACTGCGCAAGGATCTCGCGCACTTCGGCCAGTTCGGCACCCGCGGCCTTGGCTACGAGGTGGAACAGTTGAGCCGAATGATTTCCGACGTGCTGGGCACCCAGTCCCTGCAACCGGTCATCCTGGTCGGCGCCGGCAATCTAGGGTCGGCCTTGCTCTCCTACGGCGGATTCGCCCAGGAAGGGTTTGAGATCATCGCCGCCTTCGACGCGGATCCCGCGCGCCAGCGCGCCCGCGGACGCGTGCCGGTGCGTGGCATGAGCGAACTGCCGAACTTCGTCCGCGAGCGCGGCGTGCGCATGGCCATTCTCTGCGTTCCCGCCGCCGCGGCCCAGGAAGTGGCCAACCAACTTTTCGCCGCCGGGATCACCGGAATTCTCAATTTCGCGCCCTTGGTGATCCACGGACCCGAGGACGTCATGGTCAACAATGTCAACCTGGCGATCGAATTGGAGAACCTCAGCTACTTCATCCAGGACTGAACGTCTGCAAAAACGGTTTGCAGACCGGGCTCCCGAACCCGACACTCACCCCGCTTTCCGCACTGGAGAGGTGGCTGAGTGGTTTAAGGCGCACGCCTGGAAAGCGTGAGTGGGCTTATACCCCACCGGGGGTTCGAATCCCCCCCTCTCCGCCAGCGTTCCGTTTCTCGATCCACGACAGCACCGGGCCGCCTGATGCAGCTCCGTCGCGCCGCGACTCCGAAGTCAGGTCTGTCCTGAGATCCGGGCGTTTCGCCGTTGCCATTCACGGCGTGAGCAACCGCAGACGATAGTAACGCGGCGTTCCACCGCCCGGCGCCTCGGCGACCAACTCCAGCCCCGTCGCTGTGACCGGCCCGATTTCCGCCACCCGCTGCCACGGTTGCTCCCCCAGAACGTCCGTCGACTGCACCTCGTACCTTCTGCCCGCCACCGCATGGAATCCCAGGGTACTTCCCGCCGGCGTCGACACCCAATTCAATGCCAGGCGATCCGCAGGATCCACCGGACTCGTGCCGGCCTGGAACTCCGCCCGATCCGTCATGCGATCTGTATCCGCGTCACCCGAGCCGTCGCGGGCGAGCGACCCGAAATAGCGCTCCTCCCACGCGTCTTCGAGTCCGTCGGCATCGACATCCACGAAATCCGAAGGCCGCGCGCGGCCGGGTGTTGGCACCCCAGCCATCCAATGCGCCGCATCATTGCCATAGGCGTCCGCCTGGAGACGATGGATCGACCGCACCTCATCGGGCAACACAGGTGGCCAGGGCGCGGAGGCAAGGTACCGCACTCGGTCCACGAGGAGGCGCGGCACGAATCCGGCATCGGGGTGCGGCGCTTCCTGAACCCGATCGGGACGATCCAGTTCGACCGAGTCACCGTCATTTCCCAATCGGCCCGCCCACGGTCCGAACATCCGGGTCGCCGCTGGAACGTTCCATCGCGAACGGAACGCCGCGACATGAGCGGTGTCATCGGGCGAGAATCCCACCACCAACCCGCGCTCACCTGGGTGCAGAACGATACCGCCAGGAAACTCGTAATGGACCGCGTTCCACAGGCGCCACGTGTTGGTCGGCGCGTCGGCATCGTAGAATGCCACCGGGCCACCGGAGATATTCTCCAACTCGATGAACTCATCCTCGACCTGCATCGGCACCGCGGTTCCGTCGGTCGGTGAGTAGAAGATTTCGGTGATCACGACGGGCCCGACACGTGGCGCAGCGTTCGCTCCGCCCGTGCCCTGGCGAAACTGCTCGATCGTCGACGGGTTGTCCTCGCCGAACGTCCGCGCCTCCAGTGCGGCGAAATCGACACCGGTGCGGATCGGAATCCGGCCGAAGGAGACCCCATTGGCCGCAGCGCCGAATTGAACCACATCCCGATAGCCGCTCAATGTGCCGCTGGCGTCGGACTGCGCCAGAACCACTTCGTCGCCGTGCGCGGAATTGAGCTGGAACGGGGCCGGTCCGACACCGAACTGCGCCTGGTAGACCACCCGGTACTCACCCGGGCCGATGATGGTTCCCGCCGAAAACCGGTATTGACGCGGGTCGTGGCGGGAATGGCTAAGATACCAGCCGCCCATGTCGATCGCGGCCGAGGTCGGATTGAACAACTCAATGGCATCCTCCAAGGGAGGATCCGCATGGGTGAGCACTTCGTTGATGACGGGTCCGTTCAGCGGCAGCCAGTTGGGTTCCGCCGGGCTCGAGGTGGCGGGGAATCGCGCGAAACGATCGGCGCCATCCGGGAGCCGGCCCTCGGAAACGCCCGTCGACTGCCCCTCAAAGGCCAGACCGTCGAGCAACTCGCCCGAAGCCGAGAACAACGCCAGCGATTCGCCGCTGCGCTTGAGCGCAAACGCCAGGTGGTCCGGCCCCGCCGCAACATCGTCATCCGCGTAGAACTGCAGGAATGCCGAGCCTCCAACACCGATGAAGGACAATGGCGCAATCGGCGATTTCATCGGGTTGGACAGGTCATCGGTCAATGCCAAGCCTCCGAGGGCGACCGGCAGGTTGTTTGGATTATGGATCTCGATCCAATCCGGACCGCGCACCGGGTCGGCCATCCATTCGTTAAGGCTGAGGGACGAGGCGTCCCCCAGCGGGACCAGGGCATTGGTGGCACCCGGGCTGGGGCGAACGAGATTCCAAGGCCCCGAACCGCTGGGAATCCGACCAATGGCGAAATCGGCGGCCTGCACACCATACCGGACACCGTCGAGAAGCTGACCGCCGGCGTCGGAGCGGTTGAACAGAAACACCCCGCCGCCTCGCGCCCCAAGGCCGAACCCGGTATTGGTCGCCGACGCGGGCAAGGCGCCATTAAACTGAACGACGAGATAACCGCCCGGCTCGAGCATAGTTCCGGACGGGAAGGTCCATTTGCGCGGGAATGCCGGGTCGTCGGTGAGTCCTAACCCCGCGAGATCCAACCGATTCGTTCCAGCGTGATGCAATTCCACATAGTCCGATCCCGCGAGCACTCCCGGGCCCTCGGCCGAACGATTGTCGGCAAGGACCTCGTTCAGGGCGAGTGTGGTGAGGGTGGAAGGTTCGCAATTGGTGAAGGTGCGCGTCGCTTCGAGTCCCAGGCCCCAAACGATATCACTGCTCGTCGCATTCACCTGGTGCACCTCGGCCGCCAGGACGTTGGTGCCAGCGTTCAGGGGCAGTCCGCGGAGGGTGTAGAACTCCCACGTGGCGTCGCTCACCGTCCGATTCGCGACCGTAGCGTACGTCACAGGCCCTGCTGGCAAGCCGTTGGTGAGGATCGGTTCTCCGTTCAAATAGAGAATCACGCCATCGTCGACTGCCATCGTGAGGTTCAAATCATAACCCTCCAATGGGTGGTCGCCTTCGGTCGACGGGCTGGCGCCCACTTGAAACTGCGTGCGGAAGTAGTAGGTCGTGCGGCCCAGCGAGAGCGTGGTTTGCCGGCCGGGCGCGGGAAGCGGGTCATTCTCGACGCCGAGCAAGGCCGGTCCCTCCAGCCACGCCTGGTCGTCATACCGCGCCGACTGCCACCCCGTGCCATCGAGATTTTCGGTTTGTTGATAGCGCCACCGTGCGTCTCTCGGCAGCAGAACCACGGTCGTCGTTGCCAACGTACAATCGTCCGTCGTCCGGCCGGGATTGCCTCCGCCTGGTGTCGGCTGAAGAAACGAGGCGAACCCATCGGCGCCGTCCGGCGATCGCCCTTCCGCGACATCCGTCCGCTGGGAAGCATAGGTGATGGCATCGATGCGTCCACTGTCCCGGCTCGACAACGCGAGCATCCCGGCGTCGGGCGACAGGCGGAAACCTAGGTGGTTCCCGCCCTTCGACGGTGCCCCGTCGGCGATCAGCTCCAGGTAGCCTTCGGCAGCGATGTAACTGAGCGCAGCGAAGGAGTGCCGCTCCGGATCCCCGGCGGCGTCCGTCAGGAAGACGCCTTCAAGCGCGACCGGACGGGTATCGGGGTTGAACAACTCGACGAAGTCCGACCCTGTCGAGAACTGGGCGTCGGCAAGCCACTCGTTAATGCGCAGGCGCCGCGGATCACCCAAAGCGATCGCTTCGTTCGGGGAACCGAAGGTGGGCCGACACAACCCCCAGGTCCCGTCGGTTCGGCGCCCAATCGAGGCATTGGCGATTTGTGGTCCATACTCCACCACGTCCAGCACGACGCTGCCGCGGCTTTGGCGATCATAAAGGACGACGCGATCGCCTTCCTGGCGTAGAGCAAAGCCGGTATGGGGAAAGGGCCCGCCGACGCCATTGCCCGCCGCGAGCACGAGAAATGCCCCGGGACCGAGCGTCGTCCCGATGGGTATCCGGAACTGGTTGGGATTCCCGGAGCCGTCGCTCAGGCCGAGGCCGGAGAGATCCACAACATTGGTTCCACGATTCCAAAGCTCGATGAGGTCTTCGGTGTTGCCGGGCGCGGTCTCCACTTCGGTGTTGCGGGCAAGTATCTCGTGTAACTTCACCGGCGGAGCCGGAGTTGGTACGTGCTGGCGATCCACGATCCAAACCTTGGACGCGGTCACCCGCGCGTCGCTGCCCAGGATAGGATCGTCCTGATACCGACCCGAGTCCCGCTTGCCTACCACCTCCACCTGGTGCGAACCGTCCGCGAGGTTCTCCAAGCGGATCGATTCCGAAATGGATCGCTCGGCGCTCCACGGCCCACCGTCCAATCGGAATCGATAATGGGTGTATCCGGACCCCAGCGGCCAACCGCCGGTCGGAATCCCGCCTCCGACGAGGCCAGGTCCCATCGTCAACGTGGCGGTGGTGTCGGCGGTGGTTCCCTCGGGTTCTCCTGAGATCCAAACTCCCAGTGGCACCACGCCGCCGCGATTCTGGCGGTTCAGACCCGACCGGATCGCGGGCGACCCTTCCGCAGGAGCCAACCATTCCCTCAGCACCTGTGCGGCCTCGAACGAATCGAAGAAAGTGTCATTCAAACTCGGGACCTTGCGGAGCATCGGATCCGCCAACGAATTGCCCGTTCCGGGTCCAGCCCACGGAAGCGGAAGGAGATTGTCGGAGAAAACCACCGCTGCATCGCCCATGTCCCGCGTCAGTTTCTCGGCATCGACGATGATATTGCCGGCCAAAACCATGCCCGCACCTTCCGTGGTGCCTTCGTCGGCGAAATTCACGACGCCAGCGTCGGTGTCAAGACCACCCGTCTTGGTCTGACGCACGATCGTGTTGTGAATCAGGGTGTAGAAGTTCCCCTGTTTCGCCGTGGCCGCCTGGTCGCAATCATAAAAGAGGTTCCCCAACAGGGTGACTTCCGACTCGTTGGACCCGTTGCTGCCACCACTGACCGCGCTGGCACTGTCCGGCGATCCGTTCTTGTGCACGTGCAGGAACAGGTTGCCCTCGACCCACGCGTCGGTGCCATCCAAGTCCAACTCATCGTCCGTGGCCCCGAGAAACACGTTGTTGATGAACTCGACGATGGGTTGTCCGGGACGATTGCCTCCCGTGAAATCAACCACGTCATTGTACCCAATCGGAACGCCAAACAGGTTGCGCAGAAACAACCCCTGCCCCCCGGCTTTCACACCGCCCGTGCCGTGCACCAACTCGAAGGTATCCGTCCCGGACGGAAACACGCAGTCACGCACCACAAACGACGAGCCGTCCAGCGACAGGTAGGGCTGGTCCGTCGCGCCGAATCCGAGATGCTCCAACAGCACCGTGCCGCCCACCGAATGGATGGCAGTGGATTGGTTGCCATCAAAGAAGGCATGGCTGACGCGGGTCTCCGGGGAATTCGCACCGCCTTGGATCACCACCCCACCCCAGCGCGTTCCAGAACCCGGCACGGAAGCGAAGCGTATCGGCAGGTAACCGGTGCCTTCGGCCAACAAGCGGCCTCCATTCGCCACGACCAGATCCGCGTTCGCCCCGAGATAGATCGTCGTTCCAGGTTCGATCACCAGTGTCGCCCCCGGCTGAATGGTGGTCGTGCTGTTCAACCGATACGGGCCTCCCGCCGCCGTCATGTGCGTCTCCGCATCGATGGTTCCCGCCACCGACTGCACGGTCCCGTCGTCGTACCAAACCTCAAGCGTCGCCCGCTCGGTCTCACGTCCGTCCTCCCCGAAAGCTTGCACCAGAATGCGGCGGAGACCCGGCAGGAGCGTGAGCTGGGGCATCGACCACTCGGCACGCCACGCGGTCCAGTTGGCCGGCGAGCCGTTCACTTGGACTCGTCGCGTGGTGACAGCGTCGGCGACCCCGCGTAATCCGATCACCGCGGAGGTCGTGCGCGGAATGCCGCTGTTGGTGGACAGGTCATGCACGACGGTCAGGCCCGAGGGGATCTGCGAGAGCACATGGGCGACCTGGTTCGATCCGAACGTCTTCAGATTCGCCAGGGCCGTCCCGTCGACGTACCCCTGCAAGAGGTGGTCGAGTACCGGATTCAATTCCGCGGGCTTAAAGGCCGTGGTCGCAAGCGTCCGCAGGTGGTGAAAATAAAGCGGCACAAATTCCGGCCGCTTCATGAACCGATGAATCACCGCGACATTGGTCATCCGCCAAATGCCGTCCAAATAACTGGCCGTCCGCGTGCCCCGCCCGAGGATGGCATCCATGTCGTAGGGCATCAGCCGGAACCGCGCGTCCCGAGTGCCCCGGTAAAGAACGAAGTCATCGCCCGCGCCGTTTGCCAGGCTGTTCTCCTGGTTTCCCAGCAAGGCGTTCGCCGCGAAGTAGCGCATCCACTGGTCGACATCGACGTGCTGCCGCACCGTCTCGACGTAGGTGTCGTCGGGGGTGTTGTTGAGCACATCCACCAACCGAATGAAGTCCGACCAATCATTGAGCGCCCGATGATTCTCCTTCGAGTAGGCGTTGGTATAGCTGGTGAAATCCGGACCGTGCCACGCCAGATCGGCCTCCGAATCGACGCCGGGAACGATGTCGCGAATCCCACGATACAGATTGCCTTCGGGATCGTTGGGAAACTGCCCCTTGACCAACCGATCATCGATAAGCTCGTTGGCGGCGTAGGAACCGAACTGCTCCTGTCCGGGCTTGGCGAGATTCTGGCCATTGACCCGCACTTGCACCGGGCGCGACTCCGCCATGGGGATCTGCAAGCGACGAAAAATCGCACTGCCGATCTGCTGGGAGTGCGTGTAGTGGGTGTTGAGAGTCAGCCCGGTTCGGCCCTTCCATGGATGATCCTTGGGGAAGGCCACGTGAAAATTGTGGGGCACCGCGGTGCGCGTTCCATGGCCGCGATTGCGAAATCCACAAAGGTAGACGGTCTGCACGGAAGTGCCGCCGTCCAGCACCCCGTCACTGTGCACGAAGGTTCCCGACACCAAAGCGTCGCTGCGCGGTTCACCGCCCCAGACTTCGTGATCCAGGTAATCGAACTCCGCCTTCGCCATGACCAGACGCATCACCGGTTGAACGCCGGCATAGACGGTGTCGTCCACTTGGAACACGAAGTTGGCGGTTCGCGATCCACCGCTCGGCTGCACGTTGGGATAGGCGCGAATGCGCCCGCCTTCGTCGCGCGCCACGAAGTAGAACTCGACGACCGTGCCCGAAGCCTGCGGAGGAATAACCGCACCCCATCGACCGTCGCTGGCCAATCCGTCGCCGTGTTGACCGTCATCCATCATGCCAACCTCGACAAACCCGGGCGCTCCATCGACGCGCCAGTGCATCGCGATCGACGCCGTGACGGGGGCTTCATCCATCATCTGCGCCGAGACCGCGATGGGATCCGTCGAGCGCGGCACCGGTGGATGATGCGCCACCGCGCGGATGATCGGGGCGATATTGGTCGTCGCGGTCGAGTTGGCGCGGCCTGGGGTCCCGCCCGTCTCCAGGCTGCTCGCCCAGTTCAGCCCCGAGTCGTGCACCAATCCGGGCTGAGTCAGTTCCGCCGAGGATCCAAGGCCGGCATGGCTGGCAAACCATTCCCAACCCTGCCGCTTCAGACTGTCCAGTTCGCCGATGCGCCGCTCGGCCCA
>JAEUHG010000240.1 GCA_016795425.1 Verrucomicrobiales bacterium | reverse complement strand
GAGCGCCAGGTCGCGAGCGCCCGCCATGGGTAAGCGTGCCACGCGCTGAAGCCGGGTTCGATCCGTCAGATCGATGACGGCCAGTTCGGTGCTGGAATCGCCGGCGAGGGCGAAGGCGTACCGCCCGTCGGTGACGACCTTCGCCGCGGGAAAACCAGAGCCGGTCGGCCATCGTCCCGATAACCGGATATCCAAGTCAGCAGGCTGTGACGGGGATGAGAATGCCGTCAGGAACAGAAAAGCGACAAGGCAGTCTACAGCCTTCATTGAGCGACCTCTTGACGAGTCAGGACACCGAACGTGTGTGGCCGTGATTTCTCCATCCATTTGGAACCCGGTGACGTGCCATCGATCGTTCAGTTCGAGACGAATGGCAAGAGACGAGTCCGTCGCCCGCGCCTTCGCGAACCCAGCATTCGCGGGCAAACCCGCACCGGGTCAGTACACCGGCAGACCAATGGATTGCTTCACCTGATTTACCCCGGCGACCAGGTTCGCCAGTTTACGGCGCGCAGCCCAGCGAGCGGTCTGACTCAGACCGCAATCGGGGGCCAGAACGAGCTTTTCGGGCGGAACATACTCGAAACAACGCCGCACCCGATTGGCGATGTCCTCGGGGGTCTCCACGTAGTAACTCTTCACATCGACGATGCCCACAGCGACATCGCAGCGTTCGGCGATCTTCTCGGTCAACTCGAGTTCCGCGAACTCGCGGCTGGCCATTTCCACGTGCATCTCGTTGCACTTGAAATCGAGGAAAGCCGGGAACATGGGCGCGATTTGGCGGGGACCCACGGCGCGCGCCTTGAAATTGCCGAAACACAGGTGAGTACAGACGCGGGTGCGTCCGGTGACCGTCTCGACGGTTCGATTGAATATGTCGACGAACTTCTTGGTGTCTTCGCGGTAGGCGTAGCAACTCATGCTCGGCTCATCGACGCTGATCTCCTGGCAGCCTGCTTCGACCAGGTCCTCGAGTTCCTTCCGCACAATGGGCAGTAGCGCTTCGGTGAGTGCCCACCGATCCGGGTAACCCAGCGCGGGATTGGGTGCGAGACGACCCGACAAGGTGTAAGGGCCCGGGACCGAGGATTTCAGAGTCGGCTGGTACCCGGCCTTGCGCCACGGCTCGGTGAGCAATTGAAGGCGTTTGAACTCCTCGACGGCACCGAGACCGCGCGGGGCGCGGAGTTCGGCGACCACGGCGTGTTTACCGCGTTGATCGTGCGCCGGTGGACCAAAGCGTCGGGGCGGCGCTGACTCGAGGTCGATGCCCTGGATAAAGCCGTAGAAACTCAGGTTGAAATCGAAGCGGGTTTGCTCGCCATCCGTGATGACATCGAGTCCGGCGGTGATCTGATCGTGCAGCGCCGTTGTCACGGCGTCGTTCTGGAGTTCGGCGACGTCGTCGGGACCGAAGCGATCCAGATGCTGGGATGCGAATTCGAGCCAGCTGGGGAAGGGATAGGAACCGATGACCGAGGTTCGAAGTGGACACGTCATCATAGCGGGCGCGCGAGGTTACGGGTTTGGGATCAGTCGAAGATGATGGTTCGGTTGCCGCACAGAAAGACGCGGTCCTCGAAGACGAGTCGCAAGGCTCGGGCCAGGACGATCTGTTCCACGTCACGCCCGGCTTGCTGAAGGTCTTCCGCCGTGTGGGTGTGGTCGACGGGAATCACTTGCTGGACGAGAATGGGACCCTCGTCGAGTTGTTCCGTGACGAAGTGGGCGGTGGCTCCAATGACCTTCACGCCCCGGTCGAAGGCCTGATGATAGGGGCGTGCACCGGCGAAGGCGGGAAGGAACGAGTGATGGATGTTGATCATCCGATCCGGAAAATGACGGACAAACTGCGGACTGAGGACGCGCATGTATTTCGCCAGGACCAGGTAATCGGGTCGGTAGGGTTCAATGACGGCGTGCACCCGAGCCTCGTGGTCGACGCGCTCCAGGTCGGCATGTGGAACATGATGAAAGGGAAGGTCAAATTTTCGGACCAGCGATTCGAGGTGCGCGTGGTTGCTTACCACCGCCAGTACCTGGCTGTTGAATTCGTGGTAGGCGTTTCGAATCAGAATATCCGCCAGGCAATGATGCTCCCGTGTGGCCAGCACGATAATCCGGCGTGGGCCTGGATTTGCCAATCGGACCACGGCACCCGCGGGCAGAACTTCGGCAATTTCATGCACGACCCGTCCGGGATCGAGTTGTCCGTCGAACTCGGTCCGCATGAAGAACCGCGCGGCGCGGCGGTCGACGAACTCCTGGTTTCCCACGACATTGGCGCCGTGACGGAAGAGGACTCCCGTGATGGCGTGGACCAGTCCGGCCTGGTCGGAACACTCCACGAGAAGAGTGTGGGCCGGGCGCAGTAGGGAAGCGGCGGAAGGGGGCATGGTGGTGGGACCGGAATCCTGTCGCATCCGTGCGCGGAACCGCAAGATTCAGGCCTGGGAAGCGGAACCTAATCCTTCGTACAAGCGGGCCAGGCGCCGCGCGTGTTCGTCGTAGGCAGCTTCGAAGAGTTCGGTGGCGCGGGCTTTGCCGATGATCGCGCCCGCCGTAAGCACCTTGGGCGGCGCTCCCGCTTGGGTCAGGCGATCGGCGATTTCCGCCTTGAGGCAGTTGACCAGCATGCAGCCACCCACCGTCGATCCCGGAGCGACCGGGGTTTCAAGACCCTCGATGTGGACCATGGCGTCTCCCACGGGTGCCCCAGTATCGAGGGTGATGGTCGCAAAATCCTGCAGTTTTTTTCCATCGGACCGCTGGCTGGTGCTGGCTTCTGAGTGCTTTCGAGAGATGATGGCCACCACCTTTACACCGCGGCGCTGGAAGCCCTCAGCCATTTCCACCGGCACGACATTGCACCCGCTCGACGAGATCACCAGCGCGGAGTCCTCGGTGTGGATGTCGAAGTTCCTGAGTATTCGGTCGGCCAGGCCTGGCACATTCTCCAGGAACATGGCCTGCCGCTGGCCATTCGCGCCCACGACCAGGTTGTGAAAACTGAGGGAAAGTTCGACGATGGGATTGAAGCCGGGAAACGAACCGTATCTCGGCCACATCTCTTCCACCAGGATCCGGCTATGACCCGAACCGAAGAGGTGGACCATTCGGCCGGCGAGAATCGTCTGCGCAAAATGGTCCGCCGCCCGTCGGATCTGGGCGAGTTGGCTGGCAACCGTCGACAGGATTTCCCGGCAGGCATCCAGATAAGCAACACTCGGTGGCACGGTCGCGGCAACCTAGGTCACGTCGCCCCAGGATGCGAGCGGGAAGGCCGGGTTGGCGGCACGAAGGTCTCCGGGCACCGATGACTGGGTTCCCACCCGTAGGCTCCAAGGAACGCTCGGGCCTAGGTTGCGTTCAGTGCGTGACGTGCCGCACCGACAGCGCCCGCCATCTCTCCCAGTTGCGCCGGTACGATCCGAACCTCATGCCCCATGACTTTCCATTCGAACTGATCCACCCACTGGCGCAACGGTGTGAACAACGACTCCCCGCCTCGAGCAATCCCGCCACCGATAATGACCACCTCCGGATCCAGGATGTTGGTGAGCGAAGCAATGGCTGCCGCCAGCGCCTTGACCCCGCGCGACCAGATCTCTCCCGCCGCAACGTCACCTTGGGCATGGGCGGCGAGAAGCTCGTGAGTCGACGAAAACCGGCCAGCCGATCGAGAGGAAACGTTGTGATTGCCGATGGCGTCCTCGAGGCTCCCTGGGATGCCGGTGATCCCCTGGGGGCCGTCCGGGTCCAGGCAGATGTGCCCGAGGTGGCCTGCCTTGCCGGCATGCCCCGACAGGAGACGGCCATCCACCATGGCGGCGCCGCCTACTCCGGTTCCGAGCGTCAGGAGCACGACATTGGTGGCGCCGCGCGCCGCTCCCAGCCAGACTTCACCGAGGAGAGCGGCGCGCGCATCGTTGAGCACCGGCACGTTGGGGCGACCCAGGTAGTGTGCCCAGTCCAAGCCTTCCAGGCCGGGAAACCGACCGGGCATGAAGCCAATGGAACGTCCGTCCGGGGCGCTCAGGCCCGGAGCAGACAGGCCCACAGCGTCAGCCCGGAATGCGCCCCGGCTTTCCAGAGTTTCCAGGCATCGGCGCACTGCCATGGCGAACTCCATCGGACGGGATAGTTCAAACGCCTGATGGTCGCGGGCGAGTTCGACGCCGTCCCGGGTGAGGGCCACCCCTTTGACGCTGGTCCCACCCAGGTCGAGACCGATGACCGCGCCCTGGCTCATGGGTGTTGACCCTCGCTCACGCACCAGCCGCCATCCACGGTAAGTACGTCCCCGGTAATCGCACTGGCGTCGTCGCCCAGCAGAAAGAGCGCCGCCCGGGCCACGTGCTCGGCGTTGAGAAGGTCGCCGACCAGCGGTTGCTTGGTTTTCATGAAGTCGAGGATCTGGGAGTCCTGCTGGGCACGCTGACTCATCGGCGTGCGAACCAAGGCGGGCGCGATCACGTTGATGCGGATGCGTTCCGGGGCGTAGTGGGCTGCCATCGCGCGCGAGAATCCGATGATGGCGGCTTTGCTCGCGGCGTAAGCGTGGGTCGCGAAATAGTGAGGCGACGGTGACCAGGCGAGCACGCTGGCCATGTTGAGAATGGAGCCGCGAAGGCCGTTGGGACCGATGGGTTGTCGCAGCATTTGGCGCAGGACCGCACCGCAAAGGAGGAAGAGTCCGCGTCCATTGGTGTTCATCACGGCATCCCAGCCCTCCGGGGTGCACTCGTGCGCCGGCCCGTCGCCAAAACGTCGGCCGCTGATTCCCGCGACCAGAAACGCGCCGTCAATGGTCCCGAACGCCTCCACGCACTCCGCCACGATGCGGTCGGAGGCGGAAGGATCGGTCAGATCGGCGGCGAGAAACTCGCACTTCACACCGCATTGCCGCAGCGAGTCCCGCAACGGTTCCCCATGTTCGGCTTTGCGCCCGGTCAGGAAAACCTGAACTCCCTGGGCTGCCGCAAGCTGGGCCGTCGCCGCAGCAATCCCGGTGGTGCCAGCGATAAGCCAGACGCGCGGAGAGGGGGGGCGCGATTCGCAAGTCATTGGAATGAGCTCGGATGGTGACCGGTGACACTCCCAGGTCAATCCCGGCCCCTTTCTGAATAGTGGATCCCGGGCCGCCGTCCATTCATTGTCGGTGCCTGGTGCCACGAGAGTGTTGGAATATATTGGCGATTGCCAGGTATCGAAAAGAGACTACAACCGTAGGGAAACCCATGAAAACTCGCCGTCATCAACTCGCCGGATGGTTCGCCGCCGGAGTGCTGGGAATCCTGGCCAGCGGGTGTGGGGCCAAAACTGTCGGTGGGGCGGATCGCAGTGCGGATTTGGGGACGAACCAGGGTGGCACGACATCCGTCGCCGCCATCGAGACTCCCGGTTCCACGACCAACACATCCGTCGCGACCGCAGTCGAGGCGCCCATCGTCCGGCGTTCGGAGAAATCCAACGTCACGTTGCGGCCCGAGATTGACGAAGTCGTGCGCCTGGTGGAGTCGGGTGCCGGTGAGGAGGTGACCCGGGCGTATGTCGGCGCATCGTCCGTGGCTTACGACCTGACTTTGGACGAGGTGATTTACCTCCGGGACGTGGGCATTCCCGACAGTGTGATCGCGGCGATGATGCGGCGTGGTGGCGAGTTGCGAGCCCAGGCGGCGGACACCGCCACGATGCAGACGAATCTCGTGGCGGCGGTGAATCAGTTGAAGGACGCCCTGGCGGAGGGAGCGTCGAATGGGGCGACCTTGCCGGACGGCAATGTCACCGATTCTACCGCGTCCTCGTCTGCGGCCGGGACAGCGCCCCCGCCGCCGCCCAATGGCTCTGCGGAACCTATTGCTGTGCAAGCACCTGCGGCGCCTGCTGATGCTCCGGAGGAAGTGCAGCAATTTTACGGGGATCTGTCGCCCTACGGCACCTGGTATCAAATGCCTTCAGGCTGGGTGTGGCGCCCCAGTGTGGTGGTCGTGGATCCTTATTGGATGCCGTATCGCCACGGCGGACGTTGGGTGTGGTCCGACTGGGGGTGGTACTGGTGCTCGGATTATTCCTGGGGATGGGCTCCTTTCCATTATGGCCGATGGACCACCTATCCCGGGCTCGGCTGGTGCTGGGTGCCGGACCGTGTGTGGGGTCCAAGTTGGGTCACTTGGCGGCACCATGGCACTTACGTCGGATGGGCACCCCTGCCGCCGGGGTGCGGATGGCGATCCGGATTCGGACTCACGTGGTACGGGGAAGGGGTCAGCGTCAGCTTCGGGTTCGGTCTCGCGTCGCACTGCTACACGTTTGTTTCACGCCCCAACTTCTGCCACCGGAACCTGCACCATCATGCGGTTCGCGAGAGGGAGGTGAACACGGTTTACAACAATTCGACGGTCATCAACAACGTCATCAACGGGAACAACAACACCATCGTCAACAACGGCGTGGGCTACAACAACATCGCCGAACATGTCCGCGGCGAAGTCCCGAAAGCCCGGGTTGAGGCTTTGCCGCAGCACTCCGACAAGCCGCTTCGCGCCGATCGCATGGAACGGTCCAAGGATGGGTTTGTCGTGTATCGCCCCGCCGCGGTCGAAGCCGTCGGCGGTCGTCCGGCCGCACTGCGCCCGGAAGTTCGACCCGTGAATGCCACCGCCTCCGCTGCTGTCGTTCCCGGCCGCACGGCTCGGCCGGTCGCGGCGGGTCGTGATGTCAGCCTGGGTTCGGCCGCCGGCAAAGGCGTTGAGTCGCGAGGGCCCGGGATGGTTTCCGGTGTGGATCGGCCCGCCGCGCCGAATGCCGCGCCCAATGTCACGCGTGTGCCGACTTCCCGGTCCTCCGCGGATTACTCAACCAAACCCGTGGAGTCGCGACGCCCCCAAGTGGGTACCGCCGCTCCGCAATCGGGAAATACTCCGGTCGTCGGCGAAGCCCGTCGCCAGACGCTTCCGGTCCCGCTGGCAGACCCCAGCCGAAATATCCCGTCACGATCCGTGAACCCGCGCACCGTGCAGACATCGCCGTCCAAGCCCGCGTACGAGAGCCGCGGAAATCCCAATGTGTCTGCGCCACTGGCACCGTCGGCACCGCCCGTCCCGCGATCCGTGCAGCAAGCGCCATCGGTCAACGTTCGCCCTCCGGCCAATTCGGTGACGCCATCGCCGTCCCTGAATCGCCCGAATGCGGGCAGTACCTACAATGCGCCGTCGACCCGGTCCGCGCCGTCGATGGCACCCAAGGTCGACTACCAACGGCCTTCCTCCTACTCGCAACCGGCTCCGTCTGTAGCGTCGCCGCGTCCGAGCCTTTCGACGCCGGCACCTTCGGTATCGGCGCCACGGCCGTCGTATTCGGCCCCGGCCCCGGCGGTGGCGGCGCCACGGCCCTCTTACTCGGCGCCCGCCCCGGCGAGTGCGCCGTCGAATCCTTCGGGATCGGCCGGACGGAGCGGGGGAGGTCCGCGCCAACAACAGAATTGATGGAAGGCGCGCCCTGGGGGAGGAATGGCCGGAAATGGTGACCAAATATTTTCGAGTGAGAGGATTCGAACGATGGCTGAAGGGGTGTCTGGGTCTGGCAATCATCTGGGCCGGGCTGGGTGTGTCCGCGCCAGGTGCCCAGCGGGTGCTTTACCAGACGAAGTTCGAGGCTTCCGAAGGGTTCAATCAGGATCTGACCTTGATCGGGCAAGGCGGGTGGGTGGGGTACGGTTCGGGCGGTAACGGCCTGGTGACTGGGTTTTTCTCGGGCGGCGGACAGCACGCCTTCATCGGCTTTGGAGCGCCGACGAACAACGGGGACTTTCTCAATGTCTGGCGCCCCGTAGCGTACGTGCCTGGCCCCACGAACCCGCCCATCGTCCGGTTCTCCGTGCTGATGCAGATCGAGGATTCGGCCACGGTCACCAATCGCGACGACTTCCGGTGGAGCGTCTATAACGGGCGAGGCGACCGGTTGTTCACCCTCGACTTTGACAATGACGCCTTGGGAATCAATTACCTGCTCGACAACAACAGCTTCGTTTCCACGGGCAAGACGTTCACCAATGCCGTTCCCTACCGGTTGGAAGTGGTCATGAATTTTCAGGCGAACCAATGGTCGTCGACGCTCGATGGCCAGGTCTTGACGGATAAGCTCGCGATCACCACACGCGCCTCGCCGCTGGATTTCGGCGATATGGACGCGGTATGGGCGATTCGGACGCCGGGGAAGCCGGGTGACAACTTTCTGGTGTTTGACGATTATCTCGTGGTGGCGGAGGACGGTCAGGTGCGTCCACCCCCGACCTTGACGGCCCTGGGTTTGCTGCGTCCGGGACAGTTCTTGCTGCGTTGCGCCGGGACGGCGGGCGTGCGCTACGTCATCCAGGGTTCGGCGGATCTGGCGGTGTGGTTCCCGCTCAAGACCAACACCATGCCCACGGATGCGTCGTTCGATTTTCTCGACCAAAGTGGGGTGGGGGCGCGCCTTTATCGGGCGATGGAGCTTCCCTGAATGCCTTGGACGGAAGCTCCGTTCAGGAAGCAAGGGAGCGTCCGGATCGAGTTGGGGTGTCTGGTAACGGACGCCAATGTTGGGGGAGCGGGTAGGGCCGAAGCGGGCATTCAAGCACTGCCATTCATGCATTTCCGCTGACCGGCTTCTTGACACCCCCCCCTTCGCTGATAGCGTCCCCGGCTCCGCGTCGCCGGGGGTTGTCCCAGGGCGGTAGGCGGATACGGGACGGGCGTCATTCGCCGAGCCCGCGGTTGTGCCAACCATTTCAAGCCATGAAACGCCAATATCAGCCCTCGAAGATTCGTCGAAAGCGGCAGCTGGGATTCCGTGCCCGGATGTCGACCAAGAGCGGTCGGACGGTCATCCGTCGTCGTCGCCAAAAGGGTCGTCTCCGGCTGACGGCTGTGTGACAGGCTCGTTGCCCCGCGCCGTGGGCTCCCCTGATTTCTCCTTCCGCCGCCGCCAGCGGCTCCAAGGTTCGCGGGTGTTCGCCAACATCCGTGCCAGGGGGGAACGCCGGGTGTGTGGCTCCCTCATCATGAATTGGCTGTGCCACGGCGGTTCTCGTGAGGTTCGGCTCGGGATTGTGACGGGTCGACGGATCGGGGGAGCCGTCGTGCGCAGTCGAGCCCGTCGCCTGATGCGCGAGGCATTCCGCCTGGTCCAGCACCAGATCACGCCGGGCGTCGATATCATCCTCGTCGCGCGGGCCTCGTTGGCGGATCGACCGCTTGCCGGTGTGTCCAAGGATTTGCAGCGATGCCTGCGTGAGGCTCGCCTGTGGAGTCCGCCCGTCCATCCGTCCCCACCGTCGCAGTGCGTCTCCTGATCCTCACCGCGGTTCGCGCCTATCGGTGGTTCCTGTCACCGATGAAGACGGCCCTATTCGGACCGGGGGCCGCTTGCCGCCATTATCCTTCGTGCTCCGCCTATGCGGAGGAGGCGGTCGCGCGTCACGGCTCCCTGCGCGGCTCTTGGCTGGCCGTGCGACGACTGGCCCGATGCCATCCTTGGGGAACTTCGGGCTTCGATCCTGTTCCAGCCGTGCCCCGCCCGATGAAGCCCGCTCCTCACCGTTCGGGGCCGCCCTCGCGGTGGGTCGCCGGACCGGCAAAATCCGCCTGACCGACCCCGCTGCCCACCCCGAATCTCACCCACCGGAATGGACCGTCGTTCTCTCCTGCTGCTTGTCGCCACCTGCCTGTTGCTGGTGCTCTGGTATCCCTTGATGCACCGCCTCTACCCGCCCAAACCGATGGCGGTGACCAATCGGATCGCGCAGGTCACGTCCACCAATCTTGCCGCGGATGGAGGTGCGATTCAGGGGACTGGCGTTGTCGCCACGCCGACGGTCCCGGCGACCACTGCTTTGCGACCCGGCATCACCGACACTGGATTTCGGGCCGCCTCTTCGAACGCGACCGAATTGGTGCTCGAGAATGACGACGCCCGTTACCGCTTCACGTCGGTGGGCGGCGGCCTGCGTGAGATTGAGCTCAAGAAGTTCCCTGATGCTTACCAGTGTGCCGAGCGCGACCAGAAGAGGGAGGTCGGAAACGCCGCCATCAATCGCGGGATTCAAACCCCGATCTTCACTCTCCTGGGAGTCGAGGCGAGCGGGACCGAACCGGTCTACCAGTTGTCCCGCAGCAATGACGTCGTGATTGCTCGCCGCGAGATCGGCGATGGCCTCGTGGTGATCAAGGAGTACCGGTTGGGCACGAATTACCTCCTGCACGCCACCACCCGCATGCAGAACTGGTCGTCGTCCGCCCGGATGGTGCCATCGCAGGAATGGGTGTTCGGGACGGCCGCGCCCTTGCACGCGGCCGAGAACGCGATGTACCTGGGGTTGTTCGCCCACAGTGGAAAGGATAGTGAGCACGTCGGTGAAGCGTGGTTCGCCAACCGCTTCCTGGGGTGCTTTCCCGGAACGCCCCGTTCGGAGTTCCTCAGCGAACAAACGAATACGGCCTGGGCGGCGGTTCACAACCAGTTCTTCGCCACCATCGTCTTTCCACGTGACACCTCGGCGCGGGTGTTTGCTCGTCACATCGAACTCCCGCTCAGTTTGAGTCCGGCGGGGGCCAATCCGGGATCGGGTTTCCAGGGGGCAATTCTTTACGGCTCAGAGTCCATTCCTCCGCAGCAGGAGCGAGTCCGCGAGTTTGATCTCTACGCCGGACCGAAGGAGTACAAGACGGTGTCGAGCCTGGGCAACAACGCCGATGTGGTGATGGGTTTCGACAATTACTTCGGCGGACGCTTCAGCGGCTTCTTCGCGCGATCCTTGCTGCTGGCCATGAATGGCCTGCACAAGATGGGCTTGTCTTATGCCCTGGCCATCATCGCCATCACGGTGATTGTCCGATTGCTCTTCTGGCCGCTTATGGCGGCGTCGGCCCGCACCTCGAAACGCATGGCGGCGCTTCAACCGCAGATCAAGGAGTTACAGGAGAAGTACAAAGACAACCCGCAGAAGATGAACCAGAAAATGCTCGAGCTGTGGCGCGAGCATAAGGTCAACCCTGCCTCGGGCTGCGTCCCCATTCTGATCCAGTTTCCCATCCTGCTCGGTTTCTATTCCATGCTTCAAACTGCGATTGAACTTCGTGGTGCGAGCTTTCTTTGGGCGTGTGACTTGTCCCAATCGGACACCATCGGGATGATTCCCGGGTTGAATTTTCCCATCAACCCGCTGCCTCTGCTCATGGGGGGCACCATGCTCTGGCAGGCGCGCCTTACGCCGATGTCTCCGAGCATGGACCCGGCCCAACAGAAGATCATGAAATACATGCCGTTGATGTTCATGGTATTTCTGTACAACTTCTCCGCCGGACTGACTCTGTACTGGACCGTCTCCAACCTGCTTTCCATTCTGCAGATGAAGATGACGCGTGCGCGCGATGAAAAGGCGGTCGCCGCCCCGGCCAAGCCGGCTGGGCCTCCGGCACGCCGGCCCCGATCCGGTTCCGGCAATGGAAACGGGAAAACCAACGCCTAACTGATTTATGACCGCAGACGCCAAAGCGAAGCTTGCCGAATTGTTGGAGACCCTCGGGTTCCAGTCCACCATCGAGGAGGGCGAGTTCGAGGGAAACGCCATGCTCAACATTGTCACCGAAGATTCGGGAAGACTCATTGGGCGCAAAGGCCAGACGCTCGCCGCCCTGCAATTCGTGCTCAACCGCCTGCTCTACAAGGAGGACGATCATGCGCAGCGGATCACTCTCGACGTCGGCGGTTACCGGACCTCGGCCCGCGATGAGTTGGTCAAGAAGGCCGTGGCCGCCGCCGATAAAGTCCGGCGCTGGGGGGACGTCATCGAACTCGAACCGATGAACGCCTTCGACCGGCGTATCGTCCACCGCGCCCTCAAGGACGATCCGGATATTGAGACGCATAGCATCGAAGTCGAAGCCTCCGACCTGAAGGTGATTCAGCTGCGTCCGAGGGCTTCGGCGTCGTGAGAGTCCTTCCCATCCAGTCCTTGGGAATCCAGGGATGTCGGCCGCGACCGTACGGGTGGGCGTGGAGAATCCTCGTGCTGGTAGTGGGGAGTTTTCTGGTGGCCTGGGGCTGCAGCACGACGGGCCATGCCCCGGACAACGCGGCCGTTCCTGCCGACCCGCCGCTGTCCGATGCCAACCGGCGCCTTGCGGTTGGCACTCTCTCCGCCGTCGAAATTCGCGGCCAACCCATGGCCACCGTGCGCGAAACGGTGGAGTCGGTTCATACGGAGGCCGGGTTCAGCGTGGCAAAGAAGGAACGGGATCAACTGGTGTTCGAAAGGGCCGGCACCCGCCAGGATAGGGTCGTCTACGGCAATTGGTTCCGCGAGGACGTCAAGATCCGCTTCGTGGTTGAGTTCTCGCAGCAGGGCAGTCAGGTCATCTTCGTGAGTTGTCGCAGCTATATCGTCCGCGATGCCGGCACCTATGCCGAGGATCAGCAGAAGTTGGCCCGTCGCCGCGTTCGGCAATTCGCCCACCTCCTGACGGAAGTGGCGAACCGACTCAACTAAGCGTCCGGTTTCCGCCGCCGATCACGCGAAACGATCGTCGCGCCAAGGGTCAGCCGTGTTGGAGTAGCCGCGGAGTTCCCAAAACCCGAGCAGATCCCGGTCCAGGAAGATCAGCTCACGGACCCATTTTGCCCCTTTCCAAGCATAGAGCTTGGGAACAACCACTCGCGCCGGGCCGCCATGTTCTCGCGGCAAGGGCGCGCCATTCCATGAATGCGCCACCAACACGTCATCGTCCATCAGCGCATCGAGTCGATTGTTGGTGGTGTAGCCGTCGTACGATCTGAAATAGACGTGGGTGGCGTCCTTCGTGGGCTGGACCAACTCCGCAAGAGTGAAGAACGCAACCCCCTCCCACACCATGTCGAATTGGCTCCAGGTCGTGACGCAGTGAAAATCGCTGGTGTCCCGGAACTGCGGCAGGGCCCGGAATGCCGTCCAATCCAGGGTTATCGGTTTCTCCACCTTGCCGTGAATCCGCAACGACCATGTGTCGGGGGTCACCTCGGGCACCACGCCGAGGTCGAGGACGGGAAAGTTGTCGACCCGACGCTGCCCGGGCGGCAGTCGGTCCGTCGACCGGACTTGCGGCTTCGCCAGTCCGCTCATCTTTCTGGCCCAGCGTTCCTTGGCGGCGATATAGGCGTCTTTCACGGCGGCGCAGAGTAGGCGGGCCGTGTCTTGCTGGAAAGGCCGCGGCGAAGGTGCTGGGCCGGTGCGCGGTTCCTCAGATCTTGGGCAACTCGTAGCCGGCGCGGCGTGGCCGCGACCGGTGAGTGTTTGCCTCGGCGTCCTTCTCGAAGCTCTCGGATCTTGGATCCCAGACCAATCGCCGCTGCATCTTCCGGCAAATGTTCACCAGATGGCACACCGTGGTCGCGCGATGGCCGGTTTCGGCGTCGGCGTTCGGGGCCTTTCGGGTCCGCATGGCTTCAAAGAAGTTTTCGATGTGAGGGATGGATTCCTTGGGGCCCTGCGGGGTGGGCGGCGGAGCATCCTTCTTCAGTTCAGGTCGATCGGTGAGGAAGTCGCCCCGCAGGATCTCGATACGGCCATTCTCACCTTCGAATATCGCCCCGAGATCCTCCATTCCGCGATCCTTCCCATGCAACTTGAGCAGGGTCCCGTTGGCATAGCGCATGGTGATCTTGCAGTTCAAGCCGCCCGGAGGTTCCGGCCAGATTTCCACCGGCCCTGTGTCATCTGTTCCAAGGGCGCATTGGACTTGGTCGAGGCTGTGGGTGCCCCAACCCGTGACTCCCCACATCTGGCCGCCGCCGTCGTAGTCCTCCAATTCGCCCCACTTGAACTGGAGATCCATGTAGTACGGTCGCATCGGGGTCTGGTTGCACCAACGGTCCCAGTCGAGGCCCGCCGGCATTTCGTTGGGATCATCCTTGGGTGCCCATTTCTTTGGACCGAGAAAGTTGCAGGTGAGGGCCGTCTTCACCTTGCCGATGGCGCCTTCGCGGACCAGCCGGCTGGCGTAGACATTGATGGGCATGGAGCGTTGCTGGGAGCCGGTCTGGACGATGCGTCGATAGTGTTTTGCGGCCGTCACCAAGGCGCGCCCTTCGGCGATGGTGAGGCTTTGGGGCTTCTCCGCGTAGACGTCGCATCCGGCCTGCATCGCCTGAATCGCAATGAGAACGCGGGCGTGCGTGGTTGTTTCGACGAAAACGGCGTCCAGCTTTTCCTTCTCGAGCATCTCTTCGTGACGCCCGTATTTCCTCCAGCGATCGCCGCCGGCAACCTGGCTGGCGGCCTCATCGAGACGAGGGAGAAAACAGTCGGCCACCGCCACGACCTCGGCTCCAGGCAGCGCTTCGTTTTTCAGAATCCAGCGGGCGCGGCCGCCGAGGCCGATGAAGCCGACGCGGATGCGGTCGTTGGGCCCAGGCTTGCGCGGTGGCGCGCCGTGACGGCAACCAGCCAGGAACGGAACGGCGACGGCGCCGACGCCGGCAAGGGCGGTGGATTTGAGAAAGGCGCGGCGATTGCGGGATGGGGTGGCGGCCATGGTGTCGTGGCACAGGATTGGGAGGCGGGCACGTTAGGACTACACCCGCATTGGCGAGGGATGATCCGATTTTGTGGGAGCGTCCGCCCAGAAGATCTTTGCGGCTTTTCCATTGCTTCGCACACGTCTCCCGATAGCGTTAGTCACAACCCCCAAAAGTCTATGTGGTTCGGCGTCGACTACCATCCTGAGCATTGGGTCTATCCTTACGATGGAACCCCGGAAGAACCCGAAGCGCGCTGGCACCGTGACGTGGAATTGATGCTTCGCGCAGGTGTCAACGCGGTGCGCCTCGGGGAATTCTGCTGGGGTCTCTATGAGCCCGAAGAGGGCCGTTATGACTTCGACTGGATGCGGCGGGTCATGGACCTGTTGCATGCGGGCGGCATCAAGGTGGTCCTGGGAACTCCCACCGCCGCGCCGCCGCTCTGGTTGAGCGACAAGCATCCGGAAATTCTGCCGCTCAACGAACAAGGACTCCGGTTGCATCCCGGCACCCGACACGCCTACTGCCTCAACAGCGACCTCTACTGGGCGTTCAGTCGCAATATCATCACCCGTCTCGCCGGAGCGTTGGGGAATCACCCCGCCTTGATTGCCTGGCAGATCGACAATGGCATCGGTGGGCACGGCACGGAATTCTCGTTCAACGAGGAGACCGAGCATGACTGGCACCTGTGGCTCAAGGCGAAATACGGGACGATCGAGCGAATGAACGAGTTGATGGGCCTGCGATTCTGGAGCCAGATTGTCACCGACTGGAGCCAGGTGCCGATGCCCATGGTCGCCCCCACGGTCCATAATCCGGCGTTGCTCCTGGACTGGATGCGATTCTCGTCGGATTCCTGTGTGGCCTTCGTCCGGATGCAGGCGGAGTTGCTCCGCCAATTGACGCCGGACAAGCCGGTCACCACCAACCTGCGTTCCCTGTCGCGGCACTTCGATCACTTCGACATGGCCAGCGCGCTTGATTTTGTTGCCCTCGATAGCTTCGCCACCGTGAAGTCGCAGTTCGCCGAGCACGCCTGCGAGTTCGATATGATGCGGTCGCTGAAGAAGGAAGGAGTGCGCGCGCCCGGGGATGGCGACGGCTTCTGGGTCATCGAGCAGAAGGCTGGCAACGTCAATTGGCAGGATTTCAACTCGGTCCTGCGTCCCGGCGTCGTCCGGTTGTTCACCTATCAGGCGATCTCACGCGGCGCCGACGCGATCTTTTATTTCTTCTGGCGCCAGCCACGCATTGGCCCGGAAAAGTTCTACGGGGGAGTTCTGAGCCACGACGGTCGCGGCGATAACCGGGTCTACAAGGAAATCAGCCAGGTCGGGGAGGAATTGCGCCTGCTCGCCCCCGCTCTCAAGGGGACCCACGTCAAACCGGAGGTCTGCATCCTGTTCAGCCATGAAAATGAGTGGACGCAAAAGCTGCCGCAGCAACCCACCAAACTGCTGAAACAACGCGAACACTATCTGCTGTTCTACAAGGCCCTCCACGACCGAAACATCAGCGTCGATTTCGCGCGTCCCTCCGACGATCTGTCATCCTACAAACTCGTCATCGCACCTTCGCTTCACCTGCTCGCCGCCGGTGAAACGGACCTGCTCAAGCTCTTTGTGCAGAATGGCGGCACACTCGTCGGCACATTCAATACCGGGCTCGTCGACGAGTACCACATGGCACCGAGCAGCGGTTTCCCCATGCTGATGACCGACCTGTTCGGCATGGAAATCGTCGAGTTCGATCCGCTCCCGCCGGAAACCGACAATCACATGAATTCGAAGGGCGATTTCCATGTGAGCCATCTGCATCCCGTCCGTGTTTGGGCCGACGTCATCGAGCCCCGTGAGTGTCAAATCCTGGCGACCTACGCCAAGGACTTCTATGCCGGGCGCCCGGTGATCACCCTCAACAACTATGGGTTGGGCAGGGCGATTTACCTGGGGACCATGAGCCATCAGGCGTTCTATTTCGACCTCGTGGACTGGCTCCGCAACCTCCTCCTGCTTCATCCGCTCTTGAAGGTGCCGAGCGGTATCGAGGTGGGGCTGCGCGAAAAGGATGGCACCAAGATCTATTTCCTCCTCAATCATCAGGGCACGCCGATCCGCATCAACCTGCTCAAGCCGATGCACGATTTCTTGACCGGATCGACCATCAGTGGAGCCTATGACTTGCCGCCGCATGGCGTCCTTGTCCTGGATGAGCACACGAACAAAGCCCAAGCGGTCGAAACCGAATCCGCAGGCGCCGCTGACGCGGCGGCCGAATCCGAATCCGAATCCGAACTCGAATCCGAGCCCGAGTCCGGCGCCAGGTCCCAAAGTTAGCAAGGAATTCGCCGCCGCCTCGGCCCGCAGGCAGGTGCTCGCGGATTGGCGCCGAATCGATCTCACCTCCGCCGAAGGGGCGTTGCGCAGCGGTGCACGCCAAGTCGGTGCGGTCGTGACAGGCGTGCTGAAGGGCCTTCGTCTCGACCAGCGCCAAAAGGAAACCGAAATCGTTCGGGTCTGGAATCATCTCGTGGATTCCCATGTCGCCACCCACGCCCAACCCGTGGGGCTGCGCAATGGCACCTTGTTCGTAAATGTCGATTCCAGCGCGTGGCTGTCGGAGATCGTTCGCTACCGGCAGCAGGAGATCCTGACGCGCCTGCAGGCGAGCTTCGGCAGCCAGTACATTCGCCGCATCTCGTTTCGAATCGGGTGATCGTCGGCGACGCCTTCCTCAGTCGGCACCCCCTTCACCCAGCCATGCATCCATTTGCCGGCGATCGCGCTTGGTCGGTCGCCCCGTTCCAGAAGGACGCCAACCCGCCGTGAACACCGCCGATTCTCGCGGCTTGTGGAGCTCTTCGGGAGGCGTCAGGTCTTCCAGGAACTCCGGGACTCGGGCCGCGTTGATACGTTGCGCAACCAGGCCGGTGACCCGAATGGTCCGGGTCAGGGCCTCAGTTCGCGCCACGATCAGATCGCCGGGGTGGACTTCCCTCGACGCCTTGGCCGGCTCTCCGTTGACCCGGACCTGGCCGGCACGGCAGGCGGATGCGGCCAGAGTGCGCGTCTTGTAGACCCGCACCGCCCAAAGCCATTTGTCGATTCGCAGTTTCTCCGTCACGAAACCCGGGTTGGTGAATCCGGCGGCCCCACAGGCGAGCATTCCGGCGCCGGTACTGAATGCTGAGAGACGATGGCAAGGCAATCTCCTTGAAGCGGCCCGGCACTTCCGCGGACGCCCAATGAGCACCGTCGGACGTTGGCAGACCGGAGACCCAGTGTTCTCCCTTTCCACGTGCGGTGTTCTGTCGTTTCCGCGGCTGGACCCTGGACCGACACCGCGATTATCCTCACGCCAATGACACTGGAAGACCATGCCGGAGATGTGGTGCGCAAAGCGCGGATGATGGGCGGAATCGCGGCTGCCGACTCAGCTGCCGCCGGAAAACTCACCTTGGAACAACTCGAAGCCTTCGAGCAGTCGGGCACCCCTCCCGCTGGTATCGATTGGAATGGCTTGGCTGCCAAACTCGATCTGAGCGCCGCCAAATTGAAGGCCGTCGCCTCGGGGTGGCTTCCGGCCCCCATCGACACCTCCGTGTGGCGCGAGTTCCGCCAAATCACCACCACCGGGGAGGGGATGTCTGTGAATTGCTACCTCATCTGGGATGAGGTCACCCGCGACGCCGCTCTTTTCGATACCGGATTCGACGCTGCACCGATCTTCGCGTTAATCGACGAGCATCAGCTCCAGTTGCAGCACCTCTTCATTACCCATACCCACGGCGACCACGTCGCTGCGATCGAACCAGTCCAATCCCGGTTCCCCAAGATCCGCATGCACACCGGCGCGGCTGCCGCACCGCCGCAACATCGCAATCGACCCAACGATTTCGTTCACCTGGGGAGTCTGCGCATTAGCAATCGGGCAACGCCTGGACACGCTGAGGACGGGTTCACCTACATCATTGGCAACTTTCCCGATGATGCTCCCGGAATCGCCATCGTGGGTGACGCCATGTTCGCGGGATCCATCGGCGGGGCGCCCAATAAGGGGCCGTTGGCCAAGGGAAAAATTCGTGAGCAGATCCTGACACTCCCGCCCGCCAGTTTGGTTGGCCCGGGCCACGGACCTCTCACCACCATTGGCGAACAACTGGCGGCTAATCCGTTTTTTGCCTGACCTGAGGGCAGGTCAAGACGGGCGATCGGGGCCGCTGGTGGGGCTGGCACTGAGTTGGCCTACGCCATCTCGCACATAAACAATGGTGGATAGGCCCGTCACCAGCGCCGCCATAAGCGCCAGCCACCAGCGGAAGTCGGGAAGGCGATCCATGAGCGCCAGGACCACCACCGCCATCTGGAGCACCGTTGCCGCTTTGCCCAACCAATGCGGCTGCACCCGGGCACGACCGCAGGTGAAGTGAATCAGTCCGAAACCGAGAATCATCAGGGCATCGCGACTCAGAACCGTGGCCACCAACCAGAGTGGCAGCGCTTCGAAATGTGCCGCCGCCACGGGTCGGCTCAAGAGGATCAGAGCCGCCACCAGCAGCAGCTTGTCCGCCAACGGGTCCAGCAGCGCCCCCAGCTGGCTTCGCTGGTTAAAACGTCGCGCGATCCAACCGTCCAAGGCGTCGCTCGCGGATGCCAGGACAAAGATTCCGAACGCCATCCAACGATGCCAGTCCAGGCCCGTCCGCCGGTAGTACAGCATCGCCACGACGAATATTGGGATCAGGAGGATCCGCGCGATGGTGACCTTGTTTGCAAGGGTCATCGATCAGCGCCGACCTTCCTCCGACGGCAGGGAATGGTCAATCGGTCTCCGACCGATGTCGGTGTTTTGCTCAAGCCACCACCGCCTTGACTGGAGGTCTTCTGCGAAGTTTTGGTGCAGTGTATTTCCACCGGCGCTTGGCCAAGTGAAGCGACCAGCGCCCGCCTCGCTGGGCCACCCGGATCTTCGCGCCAAAAGTCCGCGACAGTGTGGCGGAGTTCAACACCGCTCTGGTGGGTCCCGACGCGATCACCGAGCCGTCACGTAATAGAAGAGTTTGGCCGAATACGGGAAGAATCTCTTCCACATGGTGGGTGACGAAGACCAGTGAAGGGTGGGGCTGGCATCCCATTGCGGACAGAAACCCGAGGAATTGTTCACGAGCCACCGGATCGAGGCCCGCGCAGGGTTCGTCCAAGATCAGAATCTCCGGTCGCGCCATCAACGCACGCGCGATCAGTACGCGCTGGCGCTCGCCTTGAGATAGGTACGCCCAGGGGCGTGATGCCAATGGGGAACAGCCAACTTCTGCCAACAGCTCGCGTCCCCGTCGGGCGTGCGGCCCGCGCGTCGGCTCCCGGAGATCGATGGCGGCGAGGCGCCCTTCCATCACGATTTCGAGCGCCGTTTCGTCCTCGTGCATCATTTGCCTCAGGCTTGAACTGACCAGCCCAACCCGGCGGCGAAGGGCCGGCCAATCGGCGCGTCCATATTGCCTTCCGAGAAGGTCTAGTCGACCCGCGGTCGGTGTAAGATAACCGGTCAAGGCACCCAACAGGGAAGTCTTGCCGGAGCCGTTCGGCCCCAATATCAGCCAGTGCTGCCCGGGTTCCACCCGCCAGGCGATGTCGCGTAGTATCTCCGTTCCTCCTCGCCGGATTGTGAGGCCTGCGACTTCCAGGATCGGGGCTTTCGAGGAAAGAATGGCCGGCACGCGGTATCCTCGCGTCCAGGGGAGGGGCGGCGCAATCTGGAATCCCGCTGTCCTGCTGGCGTTTGGCTGGACCTTCGTGACATTCTGTCGTCATGCCGGATTCTGTAAGTTGGGAGGTTGAATTTCGCGCGATCTACGAGCGCTCCGTGCAAGCCTTCGAAAAGGGCCATGCCCGCACTCCCGCGCAATGCGTCGATGCCACCGACCGGAAGTTTCTCGCCACCATCGGTTGTTCGGCCCAGGAGTTGTTTGACTTCGTCGAGGACGGTTGCCTGGCAGGTGAACCCTCCTTTGATGACGTGCTGGCGGTCACGCGGTTGCGGCGGGATTACTTCTTGAACGTGCAGGGAGGAGTCCCGCCTGCTCGAACCCAGAGCGCCTCTTCCTTCCCATCGCGATCGGCGGTTCTCGACGGCATTTCATGGCTTCCACGCCTGATCGCCAAGGCGGAGGCCAAACTGCGTGGCGAACTTCCGCCGGAGCTGATGTTCGGGTGCGGTGGAGATCGCCCGTTCCTCCGTAGCTATGGAGTTTCTCTCGCCGAATTCCTCGCCACGGTTCGCGATGCCAAGGGCGATACCCGGCCGGTCCTGGAATTGCTCCGCTCTGGAAAGAGGGGACGCTGAGACCCACGCCGGCGGCTGTGCACCGGTCTTGGCGCGGACATGACCGCAGCCTGCGTCGCCAAGCCGGCGTTGCTGTCCGCAACGGAGGCGACGGCTTCGCCAGGCTGGTTGCCTCAGCGGCGGATCAACCGATAGAACACCCCGCGTTCACTGGCGTTCGCTGAGACGGACAAGTTGGTCGCACCGGTGCCGTCGGCCGAGGTAGTCACCGTCAGGGCCTGATCGGTCCATCCGGTGGACCAGTTCGGCCCCGAGGTATCGCCGGCGGTGACGGACTGGATGGTGTAAGTCGCATTGGCGTCACCACCGCTGACACTGAGGCGGAGTTGAGTCGAGCTTAAGGGAGTCAACGCCAGCGTGGGGGTCTTGCCGATGGGCGGATTCACTGTCCCGGAGCTGCTTGCCCGGAATGCCAGAAATGCGGTTCCTGCGGGAATGGAGATCGTTACCACGGCGTTGGATGAACCGGTGGGGAGAGTGAGGTTTGTGACCGCGAGCCAGGATTGGTAGTTGGTGGTTGATTCGACGGTGTAGGTCGCGCCGGGTGTGCCAACGATGCCCAGGCTCACCAGGCCGGGTCCGGCACTGGCGAGGGATAGTGTCGGGGCGATGCCGGGTTGCCCGCCTCCGCCTTGTTTGACCGCTCGATAGAATTTGGGCCCGGCGCCGGAAACGAGGGGAAGACGGACTTCCAGCGAACCGCTGGCCGGAAGGATGACTTCGGTCTCTTTGCTCCAAGAGGTCAAGTCGACGGTTGATTCAATCGCGTAGGTCGCTCCGGGCGTGCCCTTGAGCGTAAAGACCAGGTTGGTTCCAGATACCACCGGTTGCTCGATCGTGCCGAGGTCGCCGCCTCCACTCGATCCCGACGTTCGCAACGAGAAACGAGTGGTGCGCGACTGGAAGACCCTCTCGACGAGCAATGAGCTGATATCGGTCGATTCAAAGAGGCTGGCGCCAAAGGTCAGGTACCCCGTGTAGCTTCGGCCTGAAGCCAGGGCACCCGCCGGGATGTCGACGGAGCCGGCGGTCGACGCAAGAGGTATGGCCCCACTGCAATCCGATGCCGCCGACGCAACCGTCGTGCCTGAACTATCGACGACTTGCAGACTGATTCGGTCATTGGTGGTAGCGGCGGCCCACGCCGTCCAGGCAAGGTTGAAATTCGCGGACGGGTTGATGCTTTGGGCGGCGGCGAGATTGGCGATCGTGGGCAGGGGCGGAACATTCGAGACCAGAACGAGAGGGAAGAACCCGACCCCCGCATCTCCGTTGGTAAAGGTCAGTTGGAATGAAGTGGTCCAAGCTCCCGGAAGAAGGGTGGCGTTGAGAACGGTTTCCGTCGCGTAGTTGCTGGTCCATTGGGACGAGCCGTCGGTCGCGGCGGTCAGGCCGGCGCGAAAATTTCCAGGTCCCGCGACCTGTGCATTTGAAATCGCGTAGGCATTGGGCGAACGCAATTCAATGACCGCAGCCGAGCCGGAAGGGACTTCGGCGGGAGTTCCCGACGTCGATTGCTCAAACAGGGCGCTTTTGGTCAGCAGGAAGGATCCGTAACCCGCAGGAATGCTGTTGGAGACGCACGCTCCGGCGCCAGGTGGGAGCACGGCGGCGGTCAATGTCAGCCCGGAGGCCAGCAAAGCGACAAGCCCAACCACGCCCGCAGGAAGGCGCCGCGGGCACAACGGAGCATGGGCAAACGACGAAAACGGCTTGGAAAAAACCATGGTGACGAAACGTGATGACCCAACGAAAGGACCGTTCAGCCAATCCAATGGCAAGAACTTATGCAGAACCAGGCGTCTCGGAGATCGTTCCTTGCGCGGCATGGGTCTTAGCTACGCATAGGAAAGGCGGTTGCGCAATCCAACTGAGACCCACGACACCACCTCTGATGGTTCAAATCCGGTCGAACTCGGCACTCAAGGGAGCCAGATCGGCGTCCCGGCGCGCGCGCTCCAGGACAATGTCCCGCCCATCAAGCTTCATCGCCTGCCTCAGCCAGGTTCGCGCCTCTTCGAGTCGACCCAATTGGCAGGCATAACAGGCGAGATTGTACGGGATGACGCCGATCGATGGAAATAGGGGGAGGGCGGGCAGGAGGGCATCGCGCGCCTCTGCGGTTCGTCGAAGCTCATGCAGGGCATACGACCGGTTGATCCAGCCCGTGGGTCGTGCGCGATCCGCTTCAAGCAACCGCAAGGCGATGTCCAGCGCGTCATCCCATCGACGGTCACGAGCGAGCAGTTCCCATTCAACAATGAGGACCTCGGGATGCCGGCGGAACGCCGGGTTGATCAGCGTAAGTTCCCGACGTGCCTCATCGGGCAGGCCCAGTTCGAGCCAGCCCGCCGCCGCATTGACGAAGTGCGAATCGGGGGGGTGGAGATCGCTCATCTGGCGTTTGATTTAGCGCGGACTCCGGTTACCCGCAATGGGGGGCAGGCAAATTTGGGCATTTGCCTTGCTGGTGGCCGCCACCGCCTTGGACACTAGCCGCGCTCCGTGTCGGACGTTCCGTTCGACCGTGGGCGGGACAGACAAGATGCGTACCCTCCATCGCTATTTGGTTCGCGAGATGCTGGCCACGGTGGCCATGGCGGTTGGGGTGTGCACGGGGTTGCTGCTTCTTGGTAATCTGCTCAAGGAAATCCTGGCCCTGCTGATGTCCGGGCAAGCCACACTGGGCCTGGTGCTCCGAAGCATCGGACTCCTCATCCCGTTTGTACTGACGTTTGCCCTCCCCATGGGGGCATTGACGGCCGCGTTGCTCGTCTTTGGTCGGTTGAGCGCTGACTCCGAATTGACCGCGGCGCGGGCCAACGGAATCAGCCTGATGGCCCTGGCGATGCCGGTCATTCTCTTGAGCCTGGGAATTTGCGGGGTTTGCGCCTGGATCAATCTCGACGTCGGGCCCCGATGTCGCGTGGCATACAAGGGCCTATTCACCGAGATCGCTCGCGAACGCGCCCGAGCGTTGTTGCCGGCGGGGCGGTTCGTCACCGATTTTCCGGGGTACGTGCTGTACGCCAATCGCGTTGAAGCCGATCAACTCGACGACGTTCTTTGCTTTCAACTGAAGGATGGCAGGAAAATTTCCGACATTCGCGCACCCAGCGCGCGAATCGAGGTGCTGTCGGAACAGAGGAAGATTCGCCTGACCTTCATCGAGCCGCGCGCTCTGCATTGGCTGCAGGCGTCGCCTCGCACCAATGAAAGTGCCGACACAAATTTGGTCGCCGAGCCGGGTGCTGATCCACTGGAGCCAGAGGGGACATGGGTGCCGCTGACGATGGGTGAGGAAGTGGTCGAAATCCCGTTGCCGCCGGCGATCGCCTCCGGAGGACTTCCAGCTTTGGGGGATATGACCTGGTCACAGCTGCTATCGGAGAGGAGAGAATTACGAAAGTTAGGTATCGAGGAAGCGACACCGCTGGATGTTCAATTGCATCGTCAGATGGCATTTTCGTTCGCCTCGTTCGGCTTCGCTCTTGTCGGGATTCCCTTGGGAGTGCGAGCCCATCGGCGGGAAACCAGTGTCGGCATCGCTTTTGCCATTCTCTTGGTACTGGTCTACTACGCCTTCTTGATTGTGGCACAAGCGTTGGAGACACGCCCCGAAACGGCACCTTGGCTGATTGTCTGGCTTCCCAACATCGTTTTCCAACTTTCTGGCGGCTGGCTATTGTGGCGGGCCAATCGCGGGTGACGGCTCGCGATCACTGAATTGGCGACGAGGCGATGGCAACTTTGTCGTTTTCCATCGCGCTGAGTTTCGCAGGAGACTACTCGATCACCCTTTTGCGAAGATCCCTGAGGCAGAACAGGGGTCCCTCCTTGAGGTCCTCGACGCCGCGCAAGCGTCGGGCGCCGCTCTTTCTCTTCGGTCCAAACCGACCTCGGTTCGCCTGGAAGATCGATTCCACGAATGCCTTGCCGCCCAGCACCACTCCGTCCCGGAAGTACCTCACCCGGCACCGCAGGTAGTCCCCCACCGTCAAGCGCCCCTTCTCCGCCAGCACCTTCGCCACCGCCTCCCGGCTCAACGCCCCTCGCACCGCTTTGCCATCCTCCCCCGTGCTCTCCCGTTCCTCCGATCCTTCCAGGTACAAATGCACCCGGTACCTCGCCATCACCTCTTCGGGCCCCACCTCCCGGCCCGCGTCCAATGCC
>JAEUHG010000201.1 GCA_016795425.1 Verrucomicrobiales bacterium | reverse complement strand
CACGGGCTCGATTGGAAGCGTGTCCGGGATCAGTACGCCGCCCTGCTTCCGCATGCCGTGACCCGATGGGACGTGAACTTTCTGATCGGCGAACTGATCGGTGAACTGAATGCGTCCCACACCTACCGCAGCGGGGGAGATCTGGAGGCGGCTCCCCAGCGTCCCGTGGGCCTGCTCGGTGTCGATTGGAGCTTGGAACAAGGTGCCTTTCGGGTGGCCAGGATTCTACGCGGAGCCGCGTGGGATACCGAAGTTCGCTCGCCGCTGGACGAGCCCGGCCTTCAGATCGCAGACGGTACCTTCGTCCTCGCGGTCAACGGACGTGCCCTCGATCCGGCTCGTACGCCTTGGGAATCTTTCGCCGGCCTCGAAGGCAAGACGGTTCGACTCACCCTGAACGACAAACCCTCGATGGAGGGCAGCCGCGACGTGGTCGTCCAAACCCTAAACGGAGCCGAGGAACAGCGCCTGCGCCATCTGGCTTGGGTGGAGTCCAATCGGCGTCGGGTGGCCGAGGCCACCGATGGCAAGGTGGGATACATCTACGTGCCGGATACCACGACCCACGGCCAGACCGAGCTGTTCCGCCAGTTCCGGGCCCAATTCGATCGCGCCGGACTCGTCCTCGACGAACGCTTCAACAGCGGCGGACAACTCGGAGACCGGTTTCTTGAACTGCTCGGTCGCAAGACCTTCACCCACCTCGCTTTTCGTCACGGACTGGACCAACCGTGGCCTCCTGTGGGCCATACGGGCCCTCAGGTCATGCTGATCAATGAATGGAGCGGTTCCGGCGGCGATGCGTTCCCGTGGTTTTTCAAGACCGCGGGCCGTGGCCCGATCATCGGCCGCCGCACCTGGGGCGGACTCATCGGTCCGGCGATCGCCCATGAGTTCATCGACGGCGGGTCCCTGGTCGTTCCCCCCTGCCGCCTGTACGGGCCTGACGGAAAGTGGTTCGCCGAAGGGCATGGCGTCGATCCGGACATCGAGGTCCCCGAGGATCCCACCTCGCTGGCGCGCGGCACGGACGTCCAATTGGAGCGGGCCATCACGGAGGCCTTGCGCCTCCTGCGAGAGAAGCCGGTCGCCCCCACACCTCGCCCCGCGTTCGAGTACCGAGGTTGGCCGAAGTAGCGCCCGTCGGGGCTTGTTCCCCGTCCCGGACCGGATCACCTCGTGCCGGCGGACGTGACGTTCGGTCGAGCGGCCTCGGCGCGTTCGATCTCGTCCCGCGACGGGGCGCGCCACATCTGCCAGGAACCGGGTTGTCGAAAGCGGCCGAGGAGGAGGGTGTTGCCGCCTTCGGCAAAGGCCACGTCCTCGAGAAGGTTGCCCTTGCCCGGAAGGGTCAAGAGTTCCTGTCCGGTCTCCACATGCCAGAGCTTGACTGCTTCCCGCCCTCCGCCGCCGGCGACCAAGGTCCGGCTATCGGGGGAGAAGGTGACGCTGGACACGGCGTGCATCATGCCGAGGAGGGGTCTCCGTTTCAGGGTCGCCGCGTCGTAGAGCATGACGATGCCGGCTTGGCTGCCCACCGCCACCCAGCGTCCATCCGGCGAGACGCTCGCGCCGTAGAGGTTGCCGCGTTCCTCGAAGCGCACCGGTGGCTGTTCCGGTTGGGTGAGATCCCAGAACACGACCTGCATCCCTTCCCGCTTCCGGTTCGCGGCCACCAGCGTGCGCCCGCCGTTGGCGAACCGGACGCGGGGTTGATACTCCGGAATATCCATGGGGATGTCCGAATGCAGGACGAGCCTCCCGGTCGTGGTCTCCCGGAGTTCCATCCTTCTCTCCCCCTGCTGCCCGGCGAGCACGAGCAGCGTGCCGTCGGGACTGAAGGTCAGCGGAGTGGGATGGCTGAGTTCGGAAGGCCATTGCCATCGCTGCGCCGCTGGATCGAGGCCCGCCACCTGAACCCTTCCCGCACGTTCGCCCCAGGCGATCCGACGCGGGTCGGGGCAGTAAGCCAGGGCAACTTGGGGAACCCCGGGATGGCGGACGAGATTCGGGCCCACCACTTCCCGGAAATCTTCCGCCCCGCTCTCCCGATACTCGGCGATCCGCAGTTGGTGGGTCTGGTCGTATTGGGCGAAGAGATTGGGAGGCAGGTAGGTGAAGGGAGGGGTGAGGTCGGATCCAACCGAGACCGGGGATTCCCCCAGGTCGGCGAGCCTGATCCTGGCGGTCTTCAGGCCTCGGGCATCGGTCCCTGCCGCGATCGCCAAGCCGGGGGCGTATTCCGCCAGGGCGACCACTTCCGGGGGCAGCGGGCGGTAGCCGTAGGCGGACGTCGTGGCCGCTACGTCCCAAAGCAGGATCGCGCCGTCCTTCGAACCGCTGGCGAGCCTTCGGCCGTCCGGGCTGAAGGCGACGGTGTGAACTTCATCCTCATGCCCCCGGAACACCCGCGCCTCCATCCATCCGGCGGTCTCCCAAAGGCGGAGGGTCTGGTCGGCCGCCGCCGAGACGAGCCAGCGACCGTCTCGGGAGAACGTCAGTTCCCCCACCCAGCCGGTGTGTCCTTCCAGCCGGGTGATGAGACGGCCCGTTTCCGCGTCCAGGACACGGATCGTCGCATCTTCAAAACCCGTCGCCGTCACCAGGATCCGGTCGTCCGGCGAGAGCGCCATCGCCGTCACTCCGAAATCCGACCCGAGTTCCGTCCTCCAGAGGTTGCGACCCGAGTCGGGTTCCAGGCAATTCACGCTCAACCGCCCCGTCCCGCCGACTTGGCTGAGGTAGAGCTGCTTCCGGTCGGACGACAGTCGGGCGATTCCCGTGTGCAGGTTGGCGCCTGAAGTGGCGTGGGTGGTCAACGCGATACCCTGCGCCGGGTCCAACGTCACGGCCGACGGCCCTTCTGGGCCGAAGGTAAAGGCCAGCAGTCGGGAGCCGTCGGGCGTGAACGAGAGTTCCCGGATCGAGTTCGCGCCCTGCCACAGCACGGATTCGCGGCCACTGGAGAGATCGTGCAGCTTGAGGATTCCCGGACCCGCGGTGGCCGCGAGCAGAGGCGAGCGAGGTGAGAAGGCGACATGGGCCAGCGGACCGTTCGTGTGGAGCTCGCGCAAGAGGACCCGGCGAGTGGTGTCCCAGAGTTCGACCCGGCCGTCGGAGTAACCGACCGCCAGTTGGGCTCCGTCCGGCGAGAAGCTGACGGAAAAGCCGCGTGCGGGGCGGTTCGTCAGCACGGCGAAGGCATCGCTCTGGCATTGATGCCAGAGGTAGCGCCATTCCCAGCCCCGGAGATCCTCCTCCCCGGGCTGGGGGCGGTGGCGATCAAGCAGTCGGCGGGCGCGCCCGAGGTTGTTCTGGTTCACCGACTGCTGCGCCAGGTTCATGTCGGCCGCGTAGAGCAGGCGTCGGGAGTGTTCCTGGCTGACGAGGGCGTTGGTCGCCTGGGCGTTGGCGCGCTGCCGCTCGGTTTCCGCTTCGCGTTGTCGAGCCTGGGCGTCCGCCTGGGCGGCTTCGGCAACGAGGCGCTGGCGGGATGCCGCCTGGGAAGCCTGCTGCGCCCGGACCGCCTGCCAGGCGCTGATGACGACGCCCAGCACCAGCGCGCCGGCCACGGCCCCGGCGGCGGCGAACACCAGCTTGTTCCGCCGAAACGCTTTCTGGAACCGATAGGCGGCGCTCGGTGGCCGTGCGGCCACCGGTTCGTTATTCAGGTGCCGGGTGATGTCTGCTGCCAGGCCGTTGGCCGTCTCGTAGCGCCGGGTGCGGTCTTTCTCCAGGCACTTCATCACGATCCAGTCGAGGTCGCCCTGGAGCTGATGCACGAGCCGGCCCGCGTCGGTCTGCCGGCGTTTGCCCGCCGTGGTCCGGGCGTCCCCGGGCAGCGTGTTGAGCCGGGTCGAGGGCCGCTGGGGTTCCCGCTCCCGGATGATCTTCCGCAGCGCGTCGAAGCCGCCCTGCATCATCTCCCGTGCATCGAACGGGGTCTGGCCGACGAGCAACTCGTAGAGCAGCACCCCCAGGCTGTAGATGTCGGCCCGGGTATCGATGTCCAGGCTGCTCATCTCCGCCTGTTCCGGGCTGATGTAGGCCGGCGTGCCGATGAACTGCTGGAACTGGGTGAAGACCGTCTTGTCGGTGAGATCTTGCTGGGTGGCCTTGGCGATGCCGAAGTCGATGACCTTCGGCACGGGCGAACCGTCGTTGACCGTGACCAGAACATTGGAGGGCTTGATGTCGCGGTGGATGATGCCCTTCTGGTGCGCGTGCTGGATCGCCTGGCAGACTTTGATGAAGAGATCGAGGCGCTGGCCAGTGGTGAGCTGGTGCTGGTCGCAGTAGTCGGTGATCCGGGTGCCGCGGACCAGTTCCATGACGAAGAAGGGGCGAGCGGAGTCGGTGGTGCCGGCGTCATGGATTTTGGCGATGTGGGGATGGTCCATCATCGCGAGGGCTTGGCGCTCGGCCTCGAAGCGGGCGACGATCTGGCGGCTGTCCATGCCCGGCTTGAGGATCTTGAGAGCGACGCGGCGTTTGACCGGTTCGCGCTGTTCGGCCATCCAGACTTCGCCAAAGCCGCCTTCGCCGATTTTCTCCAGCAGCTTGTAGCGCCCGATCATCTCGGCGGGGGCCTCGGCCGCGGGCGCGGGCACGGTGGGGGCC
>JAEUHG010000126.1 GCA_016795425.1 Verrucomicrobiales bacterium | reverse complement strand
TTCGTCCCTACCGGGATCCCAGTTCCCGATGTCATCCACATGGGAGCGGAATAGTAATGACCTAAGGAGTCTCTACCGAAGCCGATCCGCTAAATTCCCCTCAATTGCTCCGTCGGAATCACCCTTTGGGCAACACGCCCTGCGAAATTGACAATTGCCACGCTCGGGTTCGTCAACGCAGCGAAGGCACTGGCGCAAACTTCGTTGATGAAGTTTCGCGATGCTTCAACCAAGGCGCTGAGTTTGGCCATTCTTCGAGGGATTGCGGGGCAACGGTGTGCGACACCCGAATTCCGTCATGACGGTAGGAAGGATGATCGCGAGGTGCCGGATGCGGTTCCGCACGTCGTCGTGGTGGGGGTCGAAATCAGTCTCCGAACTCCGCAGGATGGCTCAAGGAGGCGTATATCTTCAGAAGACAGTGGGGTCAAACATTGACAAATGACAGTCTGGCGGACTGGGCAGTCGAGACTTGATGGGAGGTGGACTTGGGGAACCCAGGTTGAGTCTTCAATACTGTTCTTTCGAGGCTGGCGGCGTGATTGGAGTCAAAGACGAGGTCGGGCGTTGAGAGATCGGGGGGCGCTCGTCCCGGCACTCCGTCAGAGTTCCCGTCCTTTTTGGGCCGAAATTCCCGGGGTTTCACCCCGGGCTTATTTCCTGCACGCCGTTGGCGTGCCAGGGGGAAGGCAATTTCACGGTAACCGTCCGGCGGAACCAGGTACGGGATTCGGGCAGGCCTGAGACGACCAAGCGTTTCGTGGGATGAACCTGGTGGCGGATTTCAACCGCTCGGACCCAGGATGGCGGTTGTCTGATGGAGGCGGGTTTCTTTCCAGCCCCTGGGTGTCAGTTGCCAGATGTCCCGTTGTGGATGTCGTGAGATTCGGGGCAGAACATCGCAAAGGTAGCCGTACGGTTCGACGCCAAGGCGGTGGCAACTGATGATCAGGGAAAAGAGGTTCGCGGCGCGCTCGCCCCCAACCTCCTGGCCGACGTGCAGCCAGTTGCGTCTTCCCATCACGACCCCGCGCAGGGCGTGCTCGATGGAGTTGTTATCGAGCTCGGCCCCAGGCATCTCCAGATAGCGCGCCATCGCCGGCCATTGGTTGCGGGCATAACTGACCGCTCTGGCCAAGGGACTCTTGGGCAAGAGATCTTTGCCGTAGAGATCGAGGAGTTTTTCCACGTCCTCGAAGAGCGGACGCGCCTCCCGCTGGCGAAGTTCCAGGCGCTGGGCCAAGGAAAGCTTCTGCTCTTTGGCGAGGCGCTCGATCCGATAGAGTCTTTGGATCGACGCCAGAAGCAGATCCGCCGCCAACGGAGCGTCGTCGCGCGCCTCGAAGATCTTGCGGCGGATATGGGCCATGCAGGCCACGTGCGCCAGCGACAACTTCCGCAGCACCGGCTCATAGGAACTGCCGCCATCGGCCTGGAGATGCGTGGTCCGGGCTCCGCGCAGGAACTCGGCCGGACCCTGGTGGGATTTGTCGGTGCGAAAATCGAACACCACCTCTTGCCACGGCAACCCGTACGCCCACAACCGGGCGACGTGCATCTGACCGTCGGCGGACTGCATGCGCACCGGCGTCTCGTCGGATTGCACCAACAACTGGCTGCGGATGAAGTCGGCCATCGCGCGCACGATCGGGGTCACCTCGTCCGAACACCACCCCACCCAGTCGCAGAGAGTCTGTCGGCTCAGCGGGATGTCCAGGCGAGCAAAGGCCTGTTGCTGCCGGTAGAGGGGTTTGTGCTCGCCGTACTTCTGCACCACGACGTCGGCCACCACGGTGAGGTCAGCCTTGAGTCCGTGGTCCGGGGCCTCGGGCATGACCACCCCGGAGTGACAGCACGGACACGCCAGCTTGGGATAGACGTGCTGGTGGACCTCGTATTGGACGGGAAGCCTGTGCAACTTTTCGCGGATATCCTCCCCGATTTTCACTAACGCAGGGTGCTCCGGGCAGTGCGGACAGTGGTTGGATCCGGGAGCGATCGGATGTTCGATGCGCCGTCGGGGTAAATGCGCGGGCAAGGGAGCGCGTCCATGCGGTCGGGCCTTGCGCTTGTCGCCCGTGGGCGTGGGTTCGGTGCCTGATTCCTCGGCTTCGGGTTCCTCAGGCTGTTCCTCCTCCGCTTCGGGCGGTGGTTGATCGGGGCGCTTGGCCTGCGCCAACTCTTCGAGCGCCTCCCGGGCGTGCTCGGCAATGCGGGCCTCCAGTTCTTCGACGCTCACCTTCTCGGAGCGGGATCCGAAGACGCACCGCTTGAGAAGCCCGATCTGGTGTTCGAGATCCCGGATTCGCGCGGTCGCTTCGGCCAACGCCTCGCGCAACCGTTGGTTCTCGGCCGCCAGGGCTTCCGGACTTGGTTCGGGCTTCATGCGCACAAGCGTTCCCGAAAGTGCCGGCTCAACGGGTAGACATACACCGCCTTGGGCGGCACCTGTAATTGACGATCCCGATCGCCCCGACCGCGACCTTGCGTGCGCCCCACGAGCGTCCAGTTGCTCGCCGCGTAGCAGACCCCACTGAACCGGCTGGTGTCCACGAACGTCTCGACCAGTTCGATCCGGTGTCCGTATTTGGCCAACCAGTCTTTTGCCAACCGTCGACTCACCCGCGCCCAGCCCCAGCTGGCCAAATCCTTCACCCGCACCCAGGGCGGGATCAGGAAACGGGTGTTGTTGGTCAAAAGCCCAAGTCGGACGGCGCGGTGTTCCTCCTTCCAACCAAGCCACCGGTCACGGGCCGAACAACGCCATGCCGCCGCTCCGAATAACCACGCCGCCAGCGGGCGTCCGGCTTCCGTGCAGAGGAGGTATTTGAGATTTTCCCCCACCGCGCTGCGATAACCCAGATAATGTTCCTGGGCTAACAACGACTCGAAGAGCGCCCGCCTGGGTGGATCGGCGCTGACTTCGTGAAGTTCGAGTGGGCCCAACTCGCCCAAACTCGCCATCACCGGGCGACGGTCCAACTCCACGCGCTCCAGCCGCCGGTGCCGCATCCGGTTGGGGCTCGCGCGTTGGAGGGGCGGCAGACGAATCAGTTCCCGCTGGTGGAGTTTGAGCAGGAAGTGGCGCGCCGCCATGTCGGCCAACTGTCCATTGGGCCTCACCCATTGCCATTGCCGACACAGTTCGCGTGAAAGTCGGTACCGACTCCAACCCGGGTTCTGCGTGATCGCCGCCCGGACTTGGTTCAAATCTTCGGCCCCGCACCACCGACCGCCGATCCATTGGGCACCCTCGTCGCTCACACCGCCGCGACTTCACCATCCCGGCCGCTCAGAGACCAGCAAAAAATGAACTCTAGCTTCCGCTTACCGCCCGCCGGTACCACCGACGGCTTCGCGTTTGCAAGAGATCGATCCCGCCCAAGAGCAACGCCAGTTCCTCCCGGCTGTAACGTGCGCACGCTGCCTCCCGTTGCGGCCAGCGGAAGGTTCCCTGTTCCAGGCGCCGCGTGCACAGCCAGTAACCGCCGGGCTCCCAGAACAAAATCTTTATCCGGTCTCTTCGTTTGTTGCCAAAGACATACAGACTGCCGCTGAGCGGGTCGTGTCCCAGGCTTTGGCGCACCAACGCCGCCAAGCCATCGAACGCCTTGCGCAGGTCCACCGGAGCGCTGGCCACATAGATCCCCGTCGTCGGAAACAACCCCATCATGACCGCGACTCCAGGACGTCGAGCAACCGTCGAAGTTGGTTCGGATCAAATCCCGCCGGAACCCGCAATGACCGGCCAGAGGACCATTCCACGATGTATTCGTCCGCTCGCGCGCCCGCTTCCAGTTCCACCGATATAAATCCCGGACCTCCGCGGCGCGCTCGCCCGGCAAGCGCACCATCACCCACGGACACATCGCTTCGGGTCGCGGCGTCGTGGGCCGCAGACCACCGACGTAGCGTGGCATAACAAAGTCCTTCCCGGCGTGCGAAGGCCAGCAGCGACAAGCCGCTTTGCCGGTGCCATTCCAGGATCGAACGAATCTCTTCGGCCGTTCGCCGCCGACCCAAAACCTCTCCACCACGAATCATCGCCTTCACGTCGCAACCTTGCCGCGATCACTCCTCGCCGTCTCGACGGGTCCGCCGGACGGTTAC
>JAEUHG010000005.1 GCA_016795425.1 Verrucomicrobiales bacterium | reverse complement strand
GAGAGGACTCCCGCACTCCACGACGACCAGCGTTGGCCTGGCCCCAGGGTGCGGACGGGCGCGAAGCGTCGTGGACTGCGGCAGTCCCCTGCCGCTTTCCCAGCACGGCGATTCCCGGCCGGAACGGTGGCGCCGCCCACTCGACAACTCCGAGATGTGCCCCCAGCACCGGGCGCGGGTGCATTCTCGGTTGTCGCCGCCAGCGTCCGTTTCCTCCTCCGGTTCGCCCTCCCAATCCTGATGCCCTCACTCCGCCGCGGAGGTGTGTTCCGACAACCAGACCATGTCGCGGTTGTTGGGGGAATCCACGCCCAGCGCCAGGGAATTACTATTGCGGATCGGCGCCTTGGTCCGGCCGTCCACCCATTTGCGGATCTCGGCGTGGCCATCCGCGAATGAAAACCCGCAGGCACCATTATGGTAGCTCGCGGGGTAATCGAAGATGAAGGCCCGGGCCGGATTCGTCGGGTCGGCCATCCACACTCCGAACGCCCCGTTGTTGATGCTGTCAGGGTGTTCGTCGACGAACACATGGATCTGGCTGGCGCCGCCGACATTGAAGTCGGAGGTCTTCATGTAGACCTTAAACTTCGGCTTGGAGACCTTGTAATTCAGCCAGGGGCCGCCGGTGGGATCGGCCACCGCGACGCTCATCGCCACACTGCGGACGCGGGGATGCGTGCGGCCGGACTTCCTGATGGCCGATTTGTCAGCAGGGCACTTGTAGATTCCCGCCGTCTGCCCGCTGTAGGGGGCGAGCTTGGCGTGCTTCGGATCGGTAAGAAAAAGGGTGTTCGTGTTGTCCGAACTAGCGGTGTAATCGATCCACCCTTTCACCCAACTGCCTTCGGCGTTACCTGGCTCCAGATTGGGAACCAGGACCTCGTTATGCTCGTCGGCATAAAGAATATGCGCCAACTGCAATTGCTTGAGATTGCTCAGGCATTGGATGCCCTGGGCCTTGGTCTTCGCCTTGGCCAGCGCCGGGAGAAGCATGCTCGCCAGAATCGCAATGATGGCGATGACCACCAGCAATTCGATCAACGTGAAACCCAATGGCTCGGGTCGCGACGCGGTGTTTCGTGGGTTCCGGATCATGGTGGCGCGAGGAGAGTTCGATTAATGGTCTCGTGAATCCCAGCTCATGGACGGGAGACCTGCGCCTTCTCAACGAGGCGGCGCCCCTTGTCAAGCTGTGGGTGCAGGCCGATTCAGGTTACCGCCCACCTCGCCGTAAACGCAGCGGCTCCCGTCCGATCCAACGACCCACAAACGCCAGTCGCGCGACCTACCCGGCATGCGGGCGGCACCCGAGGTCGACCGTCAGCACCGCCTCACCGCACTCCCAGTTTCTGAAGTCCACCGCCTCCGTTCACCGGACATCCCGTCGCCAGCGGAAGAACTGCGCTCGGCGGGCGGCCTCCACCGGAAGCTCCAAAACTTGTCGCCCGTCCACCTCTCGAATTATCGCCGGCGCCAGCGTCCATTCCCCACCCAACTCACCCACTGCCTCCAGTCGGGCTTCCGGCGCCTGAGCCGGCACCTCGAATCGCAAGACCATCTCGTGACCTGGACCCACCGCCGGAGCCAGTGCCACCTCAATTTCCAGGGGGGCGTTCGGTGTATCTACCGGATTCGATCCCAACAGGTACTCCTCCCGATTGGACAGGCCGTCACCATCAGCGTCCCCGTTCGGCTCGATCCCCACTCTGCCAAAATAGCGCAGCTCCCAGGCATCAGGCAGGCCGTTGCCGTCGCCATCCACAAAACCCGCCGCCGGCATTCCCGAAAAACTGAAGAACGCGATGTCCGGCGCCAGTTGATTGACCCACAACCGCGCCGCCGGTGCGCCGGCATTCCCGAGGTCGACCCGACGCGGTTCCACCCAGCCTTTTGCGCGGTCCCAGCGCTCGGCGGTCACTGTGACCGGACCCGGAACCGGTCCAGGATCGGCGGTCCAATCAGGCACCGCATACGTCGCGAGCACTTGGACGTCGCGCGACAGGAAGGGGTCGCCATCCAGCACCAGGACATTGCCAGCCATCGCGGGCCCGGCGGCGGCAGTCCCTCCCACCACGCCGGATGCCACGAGACGACACCACCATCGAATCGCCGGCCGGGTCATAACGGCACCTCCACTTCCCCAGCAGGCAAGGTCCGATCGGGCTCCCCTTTTCCGTCGAAATGCACCAGCCAATAGCGGTACCGGGCACCCCGCGCCACCGGATGCTGATCCAGCAGGTGCAGATCGACGCCGGGTGGACGGCTGAGGTTCACCTCGGGATCACGGGGCGCCAGATGCAAGGTCAGGCCCAGGGCCGGGTCGAGGAATTCGAAACCCGATCCATCGGCCAAGGCAGCCGCGGCCATCCTGCGAACCAGTGGCGTGACCTGAACCACGTCGCCGGAGACCCGGGGAAACTCGGCATTGGTGACCTGCTGCCGATACATGACGACGTTGATGGGACGAAACATCTCCCGTGGCGGCAGCGACTGGGTGTCCGGAAACAGGAAGGACTCCAAGTCTTTGCCGGCCTCGACCGCCGACCTCGTTGCAAACGTCCGCAGCTGAAGGCCTCCACGTTCTCCCGGAATCAGACCCAGCAGGTCCCCCACCAACTCGCGTTGCCCGAGGTCGATCCGCCCGATGCGTACTCCCACGGGTGCAGAGTTCGAGTTTGCCGGCCAGATGACCAGGTTCGTGTGGAGGAGAACGGCCGCCATCAGCAGATGGGTGGACTGCACCGGCGGCAACGGCCGTTGGGGCCAGGGCACTTCGCGATCGGCCGTCGGACGCGGCAGCCTCCAGGAGAACCTTTGAATCCCGCTCGCGGCGCCGAGGTTTCCTCGGGCATCCACCGCGGCGACCTGCACCTCGTAAACGGTTTCAGCCGCCACATCGAGGATGGTCGTGAAATCCGGTCCCGGCCCCAGCACCGAGCCCGTGGCATCCTCACCGATGAACCCGGTCTCGAAACTCGATGCCACCACCAACCCGGCGAGCGCCTTGGTCTCGGCCATCATGCTGAACCATTGGACCGGCCGCGGGTGCGACACGGCCAGGGCCGGGAATTTGGAAGTCCACGGTGATCCACCCTGGCTCGGCGCGGGACCAGCCACAGGTTTTAGAATCACCCGGAACCGGCTCAATCCGTCGGGCGCGCAGAACCATCTCAACCGCATCACTGGATTCACAAGGTCACCTTCCGCCTCGGGCGCCGCCAGGAGGGGTACCGGCATCTTCGCCGCCAGGGAATCCTCGCAGCCCAACGGGCCCAACGGACTCCAATTGCCGTTTTCGTCGGCGGCTTGACCGAAATAGCAGAGGCGCGCTGCGCCGACCGGAATGGCATCGTCCTTCGCCTCCGCCCACGCTCCCGCCCCGGCGTTTGGAAAGTCCCCCACGCCCTCCGCGAACAACGTCAACGGGGCATCGTCCAACTGACGATACATTCGCCATTGTTTGGTGCGCGCGGGCAATGCCATACCCACGTTGATAGGATAGACGACCTGGGAACCCGCCGGACGCGCGACATGGCCACACGGAAAGACTATTCCCGATCGCGATGGCGTCACGATCCAGGCCCGGTAAACCACTTCGTGCAACCCATCGGTACCCGCAGGAACCTCGGGATCAACAAATCTCAGGCGCGGACCCACCGCTGCGTTGGCTGAACTTGGGTGGACGTTGGCCACCCAGCGCCAATCACCCTCCGAAGGAGTTCCCGGGCGCGCCGCCTGAACCACCACTTCTCCCGTCGAGGTGGGTGAATCCGCCCAGAACACCAGGTCGGCCCCGCGTGAAACTCCGGCGAGCGGAAAAGGTCCAGTCATCAACCGACCGAAGATCGGATCGTCGGGACGCGCCTCCGCCGGCACCACCGTCGCGACCTCGGACCGGGCGATCCAGAGTTCGCCGGGACCGGTGGCGTTGGGCAGTTCGTAAACCAATGGCTCGCTCGTCGCCCCGGAATACGACCCGGCCACCGCCCGCACACGCGGAACCGGATTCACCCCTGCCAATCTCGGCAATCCGAAATCGAAGACCACCTCGTCCTGCTGCTCTCCGTAGCGCAATTGCGGGGAATCCAGCGGCAACGCACCTTCCAGGCCCGAATCAATGGTCACCTCCACCCAGGCCACGCCCGCATCACGACGTCGGAAGCTCACGCGGTAATGGCGCGTCGACCTGTCTGGGCTGTTCAAGGGCTCGATGCCGAAGTTGGGGTTTGGCGGCAAGACCACCACCCTGGGACATTGTATCCCGAGTTCGCCCACCGGCGCGTCCGGTGCGTCGAAGCGGCGTATATTCACAAACACCGGCGGACACAGCGCCGACGACACCGGCCCGCACTGGGTTTCTCTTACTGACCGCACCGCATACCAAAAACCCCGACCGTACAGCGTCGGATCAAGACTCGGGTCCATGGTCGCATCCGTCCAAACGGCCTTCTGCCCCTGGGCCGGCACCGGCACATCTGCCAATTTCCAGGCGGCTGGCGGCTCGTTAGTCGAGGCGATGGCGGGCAGTTCGCTCGCGCCTCGAAACACTTCGAACCGCGCCGGCCGATGGTCCTCTGCGTCATCGGAGTCCCAGCGGAGTTGGATGACGTGTTGCCGAGGGTGAGTCTCGACCGACTGGAAGTCATTGGCGGCGCTCAGATGCCTGGGAATCCGTGCCGGCATCCGATCACACACAAATCCGAAACCGGCCATCGAAGGTTCGCCCTGATTGCCGGCGAGATCGATCGCCACCACGAACCAGGCGAACTCATCCCCATCCCGCCAGGGTGCTCGGCCTGGACCCGCATCCAACCACATGGCCTGGCTTGGATCTTGGGCGGCCGCAACCGCCTCGGCGGGTGATAGGATTCGCGACGGGACGATGGGTTGGTCATTGAGCCGAGTGCCTTGAGACTGAAGCTCAACCAGGCCGGGCGCCCGCACTCCCCATCCCGCCTGTCGTGCGACCGCGGCCGGAACTCGCCAGAGGTCAAAGCCCGCGAGCAACGGGCGTCGGCGCAATAGCGCCTCCGGGGCGCCCCACACCAAACCAACATGCAGATGATCGGCGGTCGATTTGGGTTGGGTGACTTGCGGCGCCGCAGGCGCTTTCAAGGGGGTGGGGCTGCCGCAATCCACGTTGAATCGCGCCACCACGAATCGATCCTCGCCCGAGGCCGGGTCCAGTTCCCGTACTTCGATACCCGTGGGTCCGGCCGGCAGACGAACGGCCCAACCTCGACCCGCCGCGAAGCGCACGGAATGAAATCGAGGCACCAGAAGTTCCAGACTCGTGGCCAGGACGGCCTCCGATTCCGCTGCCTCGACCAGCCACACAAGTTTGTCGACCGGCGTCGTCGCCTGCGCCGATTCCGGTCGACCACTCAATCGATCGATCGCGGACGCCAATGCGACGGGATCATCGCCCAACGCCGTCCCTCGCGCGACCGCCTGCGCCACCGTCGTCCGCGTCAACTCCCCCACATTCACCAAGCCAGCCCGCATCCAGGAGCCCGGGTCGGCCATCCCGCCCGGTTGCGTGTAAAGAGCCAGCACCCGGCCTTTCAGCACGTCCGGCCGTGCCGCCGACCAGGCGACGACGATCCATGCCTGGCCGTCCCGGTCGGCCCTCGTTGTTGTGGCTGCGGCCAACCACGACTCGAGCGGCAACTGCGCCACGGCAACAGGATGACGCCCCACGCCCAAGAGGCCGATCAACACGCCCAGCCAAACGCGGACCTGAACCCAGACCGTTCTTGGAACCCTGCGCCCGCCAAAGCGGTGGGCCAGCGAATGAATGAGTAGTGTCGTGGTCATCGGTCAAAACGGCGCGTCGAACACCGCGTCATCGGAACGCAAATGGACCACCCACGGGAAGGTCTTGGAAACGTCTTCGCACAGCGGGCAAATCCCCACCTCGCCTGACACCTTCAATGTTCCCCCCAACGTCGCCTGGGGCGTCCCCAGGGCATTCACCCCCACCGTCCCGACCAGATCCAAGTCGCCTTCGCCACTCAAGAAGCAGAGCAATTCCCCTTTCAGCCCGTACCTCTGGCGAAGGCCGACCAGAAAGGCGTCCTCTTTAGGGGAGTAGAATCCGAAGTACCCCGTACCACCCCGCGCTTCGAGTCGGAGGAGGCAGGTCGTCGGCAGCGGAATGGGAAGGAACTTCTCCAATGGGATCGTCATATCGCCCGCGACATAGAAGCCAGCTACCGGATCCACTCCCTTGATCCCGTGGTCCGCGAGCACCGCCGCCGTGATGGAATCAATCATGTCCAACTCCCCGAGCCGACAGGCGCGGCCGGCGAAGAGCCGGGCTTGCAGGGTGAAATCCTTGAAGCTTCCCGCCACCGTGCCCCCCAGATAAGTGCCTTCGTCGCCAAACGAAAAGCCGAGCTGCGGATCCTTGGCGGTGAATCCCCCAATTCTCTTCGCGCCCGTCGCCGTAATGCCGCCCGCGATTCCTAGCAGTCGGCCGCCAGGATCCAGCGCGTACCGACCGGACGCCTCGAGCTTCAGTCCCTGCGCGAATCCGCCGGAGGGCGTTGTACCGGCACCAAATCGTACCTCGGTAAAGAAACCTCCCGGTGCGCGACAGCCGCGACCTGGCGCGTCGCCTCGATAGTGATCCACTTCATAAAAGGCATCCATTGCCAGCCGGCTGTCTCCGCCCATGTCCGCCGGTCCAAGGTTGAACCGAAACTCGCCGTCCACTCGCAGCTTGCGCAGATCATCGTCCGCGATGTCCGCGGTTCCATAAAGGCGGCTGCCTTCGAGAAGTCCCCGCAATTTCTCCAGGGCCTCGATGGCACCGGCATCGAGTTGTTCCACCGGACCTTTCACCAGATCGCGCGCCGGGCCGAGCGCGATGGCCACCAACGTGTCGTTGACGTGCGCGAACAGTTGTTCGAGCGCGCCCCGGAACAACCCGCGGTCAGCCAGGAGCAGTTGCTTCAACACCAGATGAGCCTCCTTCGGGAACACACCCTTGAGGATCTCGGCCAACACCAACCGCTTGATCTGTTCGCGCAGACGCACCCGGTCCTGAAGCACCTGGTTCACCGGCAGGGTCAGTGCCCGCAGGTCCACGCACAGGGCATTGGTGGCATCCCGGTAGAATGTTCCCGCCGTCAACAAAGCCTCCTGGGCCTGGGCAAAACCGTCCCGCAGGCCTCCCCTCGACGCGTCCAGATCCTCGATCACCTGGGCCAATTCTCCGTGGACCTCACGAAGCGTGGACTCCACCTGTGCCAGCGACGGCTCCAAGGCATCCGACAGATATTCGTCGATCAGGTCGTCCAGGACTTGCGGAGCCACGTTTTCCGCCAAGGCACGCACCAAGGGCGGGGCGTCCGGCGGAGCCTCGCGCACCGCCCGTTTGACGATCTCGGCCACCACCGTCCGTTGAAACTTGAGCGGCTCAACCTCGCGCAATTTCACCACATCGATGCCCGAGGTCAGCCCATCGTCCACGGTGCGCAGCGAATTCACCACCTTGCGGGTCACGGTATCGAGGAAGGCAGACGTCTCGAGGAACTGGGTCTGGAATTGGTTCAACGCCGTCCCTCCCGCAGCCAGGTGCTGGCACAGGGCTCTTTGGAAATTGCCGGCATCGGCGAGCCCCGCGTCAGCCTTTGCCGCCACCTCGTCCAGCAACCGATCGATGGGTCCATCCAGCGCCGACAGCAGGTCCGAACCCAGCAACGCACCGAGATCCGGCGCCAACAGTCGATCCAATCCATCGGCCCCTTCGCGCAGCTTCGAGGCCATGCGCTGGTCATTCACCGCCCGCGTGATGGCGTTCGAAACCGATGAGAAAAAGCCGGTCTGACCCTCGATTTCGCCCAGCAGAAACTCCGAGGCGCTGAAACCAGGGACCTGATTCGCGATCTTAGCCGCGAAATTTAGGTGGGCGTGCCGCGCGGTCACCCTGGCGGCTTCGCCTTGCAGCTCGAAGACCAAGGCATTCGCGATCTGGGATCCAGCCGACTTGAAACTGCGGGATGCCGGCTGCCAGGCGATCGGGAAATCGACCTCCGCGTTGGCCAATCCGAGCAACCGTTGTTGCGCCCGTGGACGAAATCGTTCCGACCCGGAATCGCGATACAACTGGACGGTGACGTCCCCGGGGAACCCGCGATGGCTGGAGTCGAAGTCCTGCCGATCGAAGAACGAATGACCCGCCGCGTCGACCCACGCACGCGCTGGATCGTCGGCCCGCCCATGGTTGTTCCAACCGCCGGCCAGGAACAGCAGGGGATTCGCCCCACCGCCCACCGCGTGCACGTGCACTTTGGAATCCAGAAACCACGGCAGATCGAGCTTGCCGACGAAATTGACGAAACCTTCGAGCGGCTCTACGCCGTTCCCGGGCCACCGATTGAAGTAGGTCTTCGATGCGGTCGAGAACCGGTAGGCACGATTCTCCGGCCCCGCCATCTCCAGGCTCCCGGGCAGGTCCAGGCGCGAATCGACGCCCGAGATCCCATCCGCCGCGGTCACCAGCTGACCGCTCGGGTGAAAGCCCAGGACTCCCAGCGCCGGCCGCCGAATCAGCGGGAGCGCCACCGAGGATCCCAGAAGCAGGACACCCGTCGTCGTGTCACACGGGGCACCGGCTGCTCCGCGGAACTCCAAGGTCGAGGCTCGGAAGGGCGCCAACCAATACGCCAGAAGGTGTCGCGCTTCCCCGCGGATTCGCGCATCCATCAACTGCCCGTTGCAGCGCAGCCGCAGCTCGGAGAATTCCTGCGTGAAATCGCTGGGGTACGGCACGGTGATCCCGCCATCCGTCGCGCTGCGCTCGACGCGGTTGTCGAGGTAGCTCAGGCGCAATCCGTCCAGCGAAGTGGCGAAGCCGTAGAGGATCAGGTCCCTGGGAAACTGGCCCGCCACCGCCTGGTGACGTCCACTCACGCCGCCCTGGCGAACGTAGTATTTGGAACTTCCCGCGACCGGATAGGTGCCGGCGGCTGGCACGCGTTGGCCGGCGAGGTAACTGACCGCCACGGCGGCCCCATCGTCCGGCAGCCGGAAGTTCAATCCCGCATAGTCCGCCGCGCCGACGGCATAGCCTTCGGTTTGCGGCCGTTCGACGAGGGCCGGGCCATTGGCCTGCCCATAACCACTGAACAACAGGGCCACGGGCCGATCGCCGTCCTTCAAATGCTCCGAACCCGCGTCCGCGCGCAGTAGATAGCCGGGCAGATGAAAGGCGCCGGATTCGAATGCGACGATCGCATGAGCAAACCGGTCTCCTCCCAACGCCCCCCACTGCAATCTGGCCGGATTCAACGCGGTATCCCGCGTCACCGTCGCTCCCTGCCATCCGCCATCGACGGTCACCTGAAACGACCCGGTGAGGGGTTCAAATTCAAGGGTCCCGTCACCGGGACCGGCGCATTCGGGATCCGGACATCCCTGGCTGTAGCTGAGGGTCGCGAAGGTTCCGGTCTGGCCGTCGATCCTGCTGGCGGCCTCGTCGACCTTGCCCCCTTTCAGCACCACTTGCCCGCCCGCCAAGGGAAGGCTTACCCCGGCCGGAAAGTGCCCTTCAAAGCCACCCATACCCAGCGGCACGATGGCATCGAGCCGGCCGCGACCTTGTTCGTCGACACTCAACCGCACCGGCCCCGCCGCCTCTCGCGCGAAGGCAAAATACCCATCGTTGGCCGGGCGCCGGCGCTGCTCGGCCGTCAGCACCTCGGTCCTCACCGGGTCGTCGAGGAACTCCGATTCGCGGCGCCGAACGTAATCCCAGGATCCCGTCTCGAATTCGAACGTCCCTTGGTCAACGCGCCAATCGATTTGGGGTGTCGCCAACCGCAGAGGCAACGACTCGTGATGAATCCAAAGTGATCCCAAACCAAAATCGGCGGCCCGCAACGTGAATCGGGCGGACTGGGGTCGCGTCTCGGCCGTCAAAGGGACGCGCCCCAAGGGCATCCGCGTTTCCAATATTCGCGTCAGTCCGTCCACGGCGAATCCGCTGCCCGCCGGAAACCTGGCATACCCTTCAAAGGCGTTCAGACCGGCGTCGGAGAGTTCCAAGCGGGCGTAGCCAAATCGCACCGACCCGATGTCATCGCGCCCATTGATCGAGCCGTTCAGGATCACCGAGCCGTTGCCCAGGAACAAGGCGTCGCCGTTGGCAAACACATGCACCGGCAGCGCCGTGCCATCCCCATAAGTCAACGATGGCCGCGCCGGAAGCCACCCACTCTGCCCGGTCACCACCAGCTCCGTCTTCAAGCCATCGTCGGGAAAGTCAGGATTCGGCACGGCACCCACTCGCGGATCATTGGCGACGGTGGCAAATCGAGTCTCGATCGACCCAAAAAACAGTTTGCCGGACAAGCCGACGAGCCCCGTCGGCAGTGTGGTCATCACCTGGTGCTCCCATGCGCTGCCGTCCGGTTCGAGGTGATCCAACGCGATGCGAGCCACATAGTCGCGTCCCCATTGAAGTGTCAGGGTCGGCGCCAATTCGACCGAGTCCTCGACCACCACCATCGCCGCCTCTCGAGGGCTGGCTACGCTGCTCATCGACCTCGACCACGAGTACTCGCCCGCTTCCAAGGGTACCTCGGTGTCGGCAACCACGTCTCGTAGCGTCACGCGAAGTCGAAGTCCTACGTCGATCAGTGCCGCCGCTTCGGTGAAATCATCGAAGCGCGCGGCGGTAAATTTGAACCGCAGCCGAGGACGACCTGCCTCAGTGGCCAAGGACGCCGCGTCGAGTCTCGCAAGAACGTTGACTGCCGGATCCGGACTCTCGGTATTGGCGAAGTGGAAGTAACGACGCCCTTCGCTCTCCACCAGTGAGGTCACCGGTTGGAACCCCGGTCCCCGATCGGAGAGAAGAACGGTTTCCAATCGATAGGCCGACCCTTCCTCCAACCGGATGGCCGGTCTCAGGTTGGCGGACACGCGATGCCGGGCGGTCGTCCCAGACAATGGCCGCGTCACCGACACGTCCACCGAAACCGAATCCGTCGCCGCCCCATCCGGCCCGACCACCGGCCAGGCAGTTCCGTCCGGGGCGAGCAGTCGGAAGGTGACCCGGTATGGTGCCTCGACCGGGAGCGGGTTCCGAAACGTCACCAAAAGAGTCACGCCGCCGTGCAGGTAAGCACGGCTTGACGCGGGATCCGGTTCGCCGAGATCCGCATCCAGGACCTGACCCAAGGGATCGTCGACGGAGAGATCGACGAGTCGCGCCACTGGTACGGCCGCGTCTTGGGCGCCGGCCGTTCCCAGGAACGCCAGTGCGGCCCAAAACCCGATGACGCAGATGATCTGTCTCGCCACTCCCATCCACGAACAGAGAACGGCCCGGGAGTGGCGATTACAGGATTTGTCGCGCAACCCCTACCGGGGCGCCTCCAGCACACGCCAATGTCCGTTCCCCAGGCAAACGCCCAAGGCCAGTCCATCGGCGGAAAACACCAGACCGGGTTCCACGTTGGGTTCATGCAGGACCCCAACCTCACGGCCCGTTCGCAAATCCCAGAATCTCAACCCATTCCCTTGCTCCGAGGAAACCAGCAGATTCCGGTCCTGCGAGAATGCCACGCAGGATGCCTCGGTGGGATGGCCCAGGAACATTCGCTCGAGCTTCAGGTCGGGCAGCCGCCATAACCCGATCGAAGCATCGACGCTCGCCGTCGCGAGCCACTGGCCATCCGGAGAGAAGGCGGCCCATTTGGCCATGTCCCGGTGTGTCGTGATTCTCTCCAGGACCGCCGCCTGAACATTCCCGACCCAGAAGCCTGATTCCCCCGCGGTCACGGCACACCAGGCGCCGTCATCCCGCAGGTGGATAAACCAAGGGTCCTCCACAGGAATGGTCCAGTGGGCCCGCCGCCTCCCGGTGGAACCCGCCCAGATCGAAACGCCGCCACCCCGGCTGATGCCCGCTATCCAGGCGCCGTCAGGCGTGGCGACCACGCGATGGGGCGATGGTTCATCGGCCGAATGTTCTAACGTCACGTCACGAACGGTTTGATCTCGTCGCCAGTCCACTTCCCGCACCGCAAACCCGTCCCCCATGCCCAACAAGCACGCTGAGTCGGGACCAAAGGCGAGCGGCCTCAATTGGGGAACTCCCGTCGGTTTCCCGGACATGGATCGGTCATGCACCAGCGTCCGCGTATCGTCCGTTGGATCGACGGTCGCCACCCACCGGCTGTCATGGGCGAAGATCAGGGACGCATAACTGCGCCCGGCGATTTCCCCCCGCACCGTTCTCTCCGAAACCGGCCAGACAACGACCGTGCGATCCTTGCCTCCGGTTGCCAACTGCAGGCCGTCCGGACGAAACGCCGCGCACCACACCTCGCTCCCATGCCCGCGCAACACCCGCTCCAACGCGCCGGTTCGGACATCCCACAGTCGGATGGACTGATCCGAGGACGCCGTCACCATACGGCGAGCATCGGTGGTAAACGCCACCTGCCACGTCCCCTTGGTGTGGCCCTCGAGCATGCGGGGCTCCGCGTCCGGTTGCGTGGTGTCCCAGAGTGCCACAGGAGCCTCGAACCCTGCCGAGGCCACCCACCGTCCATCCCGAGAAACTCCCAGTGACCACACCACCGCCGGCAATCGCAATCGACTCAGGACCCGACCCGTCGTCGCTTCCAACACCCGGGCTTCGGTGCGTAGATCCGTGATCACCACGCGCCTGGCATCGGCCGACATCGTCGCCCACCGGGCCGCCCCTAATTCCGTGGAGTCTCCCGACTCCAGATCATGCAGCAGGACGGATCCCGGAGCGCCGCCCGGTTCCCAACTCCAACGATCTCCCTCACAGGTCAGCAATCGACGGCCGTCTTCGGAGAGCGCGGCACTCAGGCCTCGGAAGGTGGCCTTTCGAACACCGTCGAGGCTATCGTAGATCCCAACATCACCCTCGGGATGGGCCACCATCAATCGACGGCCATCTGGGAACCAGGCCAATTGACGCGCTCCCCGCGCGATCAGAACGCGCATCAATGGTGGATCGGCACGCAGGTCCCAAATCCGAGTGTCGGCGGCCACGGTGCCGGATCCCACATTTCCGCTGGCCAAGTGCGAACCGTCCGGTGACCAAGCCACGCTATTCACGATCCACGGATGCTCCCCAAGAATCTGGCGCGTGTCCCCCTGGCTCACCCGATTCAAGTGACGCCAAAGAAAATCTGCCGTCGCCACTCCGGTGCGTGGATGGTGCAATGCCAACAAGGACCGGGTACGGCCAAAGTCTCCTTCCTCCACGGCCAGCGACGCCAATCGCAGATCAGCGGCGTAGAGGTTCCGACGATTCTCGGCCACCTGCCTCAGGAAAGCACCGGTTCCCAAAAAGGTCGCCACGAGGATGATCCCTGCCAAACCCGCGAGGCGCGGTCGCCGCCGGCACCACAACACGCACCGTTCAACGATGGAAATCGGACGCGCCCGGATCGGACGGTGCTGAAGAAACGCCGAAAGGTCCGCCGCGACGTCCCCCAGCGTGGTGTAGCGCCGTTCGGGTTCCTTCTGAAGGCAATGCAGACAGATCGTCTCCAGATCCCGCGGCACCCCGGAGTTCACCCGTCGCGGCGATGCGGGTTCGTCGTGGAGAACCTGGGCCAGCGTTGCCGCGACCGTGGGGCCGGCAAAGGGAGGTCGGCCGGTCAACAAATGATAGAGAAGCGCTCCCAGCGAATAAACATCGCTGGCAAAAGTCATGGTGCCACGGGCCGGATCGGCCTGCTCCGGCGGCATGTACCCGGGTGATCCCAAAACCTGTCCCGGCGCGGTGAATTCTTGTTCCGACTCCGCCGCCCCCGGCACGCCGCGGTTCGCCTCCAAACCCGGATCGATGGTCTTGGCCAACCCGAAATCCGCCACCCGCGCCTGATCGCCTCCATCGATCAACACATTCGCGGGTTTCAAATCGCGATGCAGAATGCCACGCGCGTGGGCCGCTGACACGCCGTCGGCCACCCCGAGCGCGTACCGCGCCGCGCGTTCCGGCGGCAATGGGCCATCCCGCGTCAACTCCGCCAGGCTCCGGCCCTGGACCAATTCCATCGCGAGATAGGCGTGTCCGTCTTGATCACCGGCCTCGTAAACGGTGACGACATTCGGATGACGCAATGCCGCCGTCGCCTTGGCTTCGCGGCGGAATCGCTCGCGCACATCGGGACGAGACCAGGGTCCCTCGTGCAGGACCTTCAACGCCACTTCCCGATTCAGTCGCGATTGCCTCGCCCGGTACACCGTCCCGCTCCCGCCCCGCCCGATCTCATCCAGGATCTCGAAGCCGGCAAACATCGCCTGCTCCGGCGTTGCGGCGGCCTGACTCTTCGCCTCCCCCAATGCCACCCCGTTCAGGCACCCGCCAAACGCCATCTCCGCGACGCACCGGGGACAGAATCCCTCGATACCCCGGTCGCCCGACAACAGCGCTCCACAGCGGGTGCAATTCATGACAGAAACCAGGACCCTGCAGATTCAGAACCACCGGCACCGGATGATTACGAGCGAATCAGGGTCTTGAGTAGGTGCCGCAACTCGTCGTCCACATCCCCGGGTGTCGGAACAGTATGGGCCACCAGCGCGCGGGCGAGCTCGCGCAGGCGCTGGCGCAGACGGTGCACCGCCACCGCCAGCGCGCCTTCGGACATGCCGAGCGCCGGCGCCTGAGCGGCATACTCTCCCGGCTTCGCTTCCGCCGCCAGCCAGCGCCGAAGGACCTCGTAAAGGGACCCCCGCCCGCTCGCCTCGTATTCAAGCCGGAGCGCCATCGCTGCATTCGTCAGCACGGTCTCCGCCCATACCCGGTCGAAAACGACCTCAGGCTCCAGACCGGTCGCCAAACTCGCTTCGCACCGTTCCAGAGCCCCGGGATCTTCCAGGCACAGGTGCGGCCTCGAACCCCCGCGCCGCTGCGTCCGGTCATGCCGATGCACATTCGCGACGTGGTGCCTAAGTGCCGCCAACAGAAACGATCGAAACCGACCCTTTTCCCGGGTCACGGACCGCAGAAAATCCTCGGCGAGGAACCGTTCGAAAAACCCTTGTACGAGATCCTCGGCGTCGGCATGAGCGTAACCTTGGCGGCGAAGAAAAGCGAAAAGCGGCGGCCAGTAGCTCCTCAGCAGCTCGGACAATGCCTCGTCGACCTCCGTCCGGCGCTGGCCCTGTGCCGAAAGCACCACGCTCCAGTGGGTTGTCGCGAACGTCTCGTCGCCCATGTCAGCATCCACCTTCGCGGCATTCACACCGGGACTGGTCCACGCCGCTCATCAAGGATCATAGGTGTTTTCCCATCCACGCCAACATTCGCTCCCACATGTCCGGCGTGTAGACGTGACCCAGCCCCGGGTAGATCCGGCTCTCGAAAGACCCGGGCTTCCCATAGAGCCGCCACACTTCGCCCGCGACGGCCTCGATCCGGCGAATCCCCGGCACCGGAGATCCGCCGTCCTGGTCGCCCGTTAGAAACAACACGGCCCTTGGCGCAATCAGGCTGACGACTGCTTCGGTGTCGAAATGCTGCAGCATGCCCGGTACATAATAATAAATGCCGTGCGCCTTCAGCAGGCCGGCCTCGATCAAGTCCTGGTACCGCGTCAGGCACGCCACCGCCACCCCCGCCCTGATGCGGTCGTCCAACGCCATCAGCCACCAGGTCCGCGTCGCTCCCATGCTGATGCCGGTGGCCCCCAACCTCGAGGCGTCCACCTCGGGCCGCGATGCCAGAATATCGAGCGCCATCAAATCGTCCCGTAGCATCATCCCCCAGAGGCTGCGCCCGAACCACAGGTTCCACTTGCTTGCCGTCAACTCCCCGGCACCACCCCGTTCATCCGAACCCGGGCCTTTCCCATGACGCTCTCCAAAGCAGTACGCGTCGATGGCGAGGACGGCGTAGCCGCGTTTCGCGAATTCGGTGGCCGGCACGGCCGGCGTGTGCGCCTGTTCGAACACCTCCTTCTTGCCTCCGTCGTATTCGCCGCCGTGCCAGTGACAATAGAGGACCCCGGGAACCTTGCCGCTGCGGCGCTTGGGGAGGATGAAGACGCCAGGAACCACAGCGCCGGCGCCATTGTCGAATTCGAACGACTCGATGGTGGAGTCGTCGGTCTCGCGGCGGTCGCGCCATCGAATCTCCCCAGGCCGCGGCGCGGGTCGCGGGGGCAGATCCCCAAGGAGTCTCCACAAGGTGGCGCGCAGTACCTCGCGTTGTTGTTGCCAATCGGCCACGTCCGCGGGAATGGCCAGTTCCGGGACGGCAGGAGCCGCGTGATTCATGGACGGCACAGTCTGATTCTAGATTCCCGCCAAGGAAATATGAAACGCCCGCTATCCCTCAGCCAGGCGCCAGGGCAACCGGACGACCACCTCGGTGCCACCTCCTTCGGCATTGCGCATCACCAACTCCTGGCGGGGACCATAGAGTTGTTCGAGGCGCCGGCGGGTGTTTCCCAAACCGATCCCATGCCCGCGCGGCGAAGCGTTGCGGTTCGGATCCAAACCAGGGCCGTTGTCCCGCACGGTGAGCACCACCTGGCCCCCTTCTCGGCCGACCCCGAGCTGAATCACCCCGGGCCGTCGTTGGCGTTCGATGCCATGCTTGATGGCATTCTCCACCAGAGGCTGAAGCAGGAGATTCGGCACCATGACGTTCATCAGGTCGCTATCCACCGTGCGCTCCACCGTCAATCGGGCCCCGAACCGTGTCTGCTCGATTTCCAGGTAGCGATCCAGAAACGCCAGTTCCTCTCCCAATCGGACCTCCTGGCGGTCCCGGGTATCCAAGGCGCGTCGTAACAACTCGCTCAACCTCACCAGCATGCGATCGGCGGCGTCCACGTCCTGGTGCATCAGCGACGAGATCGCATTCAGGGTGTTGAAGAGGAAGTGCGGATTCAGTTGCATCTGCAGCGCCTGCAACCGGGCCGCCGTCAGACGTTGCTCCAGTTCGGCGGCCCGACGTTCCCGCTCCCGCGCCCGCTCCTGGTACGCCACCACATGCTGCACCGCCACCACCGCCCAGTAAACCAACAGGCTCTGAGGAAGCGTCTTCACCAAGGCCACTTCGAACACGTCGAAGTAATGCACCGGACGTGCATCCACTCGCTCCTGCCATAGAGCCACCAGGGCCCGCAAAAGCAGGTAGGCCAGCATGAAGGCCCCGCACGCACTGACATGCACCAGCATCGGCCGGGCACGCAGCGGCCAGTCCAGACGCACCTTTCGTCCCAGCCAGGCCACCGGCGGTGCCAACAAGGCGAACACATACCAGTCCGCCAAGGCATAGGACAGGGCGCGGCCCCAACTCACCGGGCGCCCCCACATCGCGCTCGAGGCGTAGACCTGGCCCGCGAACAACATCGCGAGCAATGTCCATACCGTCGCCGCAATCGCCGCACCACGCGCCAAGCCAATGGCGTCGTCACGCGACAGCGACCAGGACTTCGAAGGTTGGGCGTCCGGCATCGCGCCGACTCAAACACGAAATACCGCGCGACGGAAAGTCCCGTGCCGCGAATCCCCTGCGCAGGCCGCGGTTCTCACACCACGAACGGCTTCGACGCCTCGAATTTGGCGTTGGCTTGGCCCACCAAGGTGTATTGGGGCGTCTGCTCCCGCGGCATTCGCTGGGCAATGCTGTCCCGGAACTTCCGGTAGTTCCCTTCGAATGCGCCCTTGCGCCAAACCTTCTTCAGCGTCTCCGTGAACAGCCCGTTACGGGCACCATCGAGCGAAAACTGATTGTCCTGGCAGCCCGAGATCAGGATCACGGAGGACTTCACCGAGCCTCGTTCACCTGCCGGGACCGCCTTCTGAATGCCATCGTAGAGCGCCCGGTTTGCCCGGTAGACCCGCGCCGCCTGCGCGGGGGGCAGCAAGCGGATGCGCGGCATCGTTCCCGACGCCGGAAAGGCCGGCATCTGTCGCGTGACGGTTCCACTGTGGCAGCTGTCGGACAGTACCAGGATGCGTACTCCTTTCTTGAACTTCTTCCATAAGGCCCAAAGTTCGTCGTCCACCAACTGTCGGTCGAACAACACCCAGGTCTCATCCTGCCGACCTGGATCCGTCTCGTCGCCGTTGGTGTCCGGCACCTGCCCGCCATGGCCCGAGTAGGACAGGAAGAAGAGGTCACCGGATTTGAGCGTCTTGGCGGCAGCCTGGATGGCGGCCACCACGTTCGCCGCCGTGGCCTGCCCGGTCAGCAGGACCGTCGGCGTCATTCCCTGCCCGATGGCGAGAACCTTCATGTCGTGGGCGTCGAACTCGCACGCCTTGAGCTCGCCGTCCCAGCCACCGTAGTGGTCAGGATTGACGAAGTTCAGGCCGATATGGAGGGAGAGTGCTTTGGCAGGCATGGGAATAGGAAATCAGAGTTGGATCATCGACTCCTTGCCGGGAGTGGGACGGCCGCCGTTCCTCCGAGTATCCCGGGAAATCGCGGCGGTGCGATTTCCGGCGCTCTGCCGGATTGCCGATCGGTGATCGCGCTGGGATGTCACCCTCACTAGACCGCCCCCCTCGCTTCCACAAGCCCAAAACCCGGAGAAGTTTCCGCGATGAGGCTTGCGAGTCCTTTTGCGAATTCGGCATCTATTGCGGACGCATGAGCACGGGCATCACCGCCATCAACGAGGAAGTCCAGCGAACCGCAGCCTTCGTGCGGCCGTTGTTTGCGGAAATCAACAAAGTCATCATCGGCCAGAAATATCTCGTCGAACGCCTCGTCATCGGCCTCCTCGCCAATGGCCACGTTCTTCTCGAGGGCGTTCCTGGCCTCGCCAAAACCCTCTCCGTCAAATCCCTCGCCGCCGCCCTCAATGTCCGATTCGCGCGACTGCAGTTCACGCCGGACATGCTGCCAGCCGACGTTATCGGCACGCAGATTTACAACCCTCAATCCGGCTCCTTCAGCACGCGGCGCGGCCCCATTTTCGCCAACCTCGTCCTGGCCGACGAAATCAATCGCGCCCCGGCCAAGGTCCAAAGTGCCCTGCTCGAAGCCATGCAGGAACGGCAGGTGACCATCGGCGAGCAAACCTTCAAACTGGAAGAGCCGTTCCTTGTTCTCGCCACGCAGAACCCCATCGAACAGGAGGGCACCTACCCCCTTCCCGAAGCGCAGGTGGATCGCTTCATGCTAAAGCTGAAAATTGGCTACCCCACCCGCGACGAGGAACGCCAGATCCTCGACCTCATGGCCCATACCGTGAATCTTCCCCAGGTCGCTCCCGTCATCGACGCCCGCACCATCCTCGCCGCCCGCAGCGTCATCAACGAGATCTACATCGACGACAAAGTGAAGGATTATATCGTCGACCTCGTCTGTGCCACGCGGAACCCCGAGGCCTACAAGATCGACGTCAAAGACTTCATCCAACTCGGCGCCTCACCCCGCGCCACCATCGCTCTCACCCTTGCCTCCAAAGCCTTCGCCTTCCTTCAAGGCCGAGGTTATGTGACGCCCCAGGACGTCAAGAGCATCGGCATGGACGTCCTCCGCCATCGCGTCGCCATCACCTACGAGGCCGAAGCCGAAGACAAAACCAGCGAAACGGTCGTGCAGAAGATCTTCGACGAAATGCCCGTTCCGTGACGACGTTCCGCACCCCATGATTCCCCGCGAGATCCTCAAGAAGATCCGCCAGATCGAAATCCGCACCAAACGGCTGGTCACCGAATCCGCCGCGGGGCAGTACCATTCCGCCTTCAAAGGCCAGGGCATGGATTTCGATGAGGTCCGGGAATACCAGCCCGGCGATGATGTCCGCGCGATCGACTGGAATGTCACCGCGCGGATGAATCATCCGTTCATCAAGAAGTTCGTCGAGGAACGCGAACTCACCGTGCTCCTCGCCGTCGATCTCAGCGCCTCCGGCCTCTTTGGCTCCGGCGATTACACCAAGCGCGAACTCGCCGCCGAAATCGCCTCCGTGCTCGCCTTCTCCGCCATCCGAAACAACGACAAGGTCGGACTGCTCCTCTTCACCGAGGAAGCCGAGGCATTCATCCCGCCACGCAAAGGCCGCCGGCACGTGCTCCGGGTCATCCGCGAGATCCTCTTCTTCGAACCGCGCCATCGAGGCACCGATATCCACGCCGCCCTCGACGTGATCCAACGCGTTCTCACCCGCCGCGCCGTCGTGGTCCTCATCTCCGACTTCCTGGGACAAACCCACACCAAATCCGGCGAAGTCTCGGCCCACCTCCGTCGCGGCGTGGTTCTGAATGCCACCCTCGGCCAGGTCTCCCTCGCCGCCCTTCGCCAAGCCCGTCGGCGACACGACGTCATCGCGGTGCAGATCATCGATCGGTTCGAACTCGAACTGCCCGCGATCGGCCGCATGATCCTCAAGGATTCCGAAACGGGCGAAGTGGTCGAGATCGACACCGGAAATCGCGCCCGCCGCACCGCCTTTGCCGAACGACAACAGCGCGCCCAGCGGGAACTCGAACGGCTCTTCCGCTCCGCCGCCATCGACTTCATCCAACTGCGCACCGACCAGGCCTATGCCAGCGCGTTGGCTCGCTTCTTCGAGACCCGCGAAAAACGGCGCCTTCGCGGCTGACGTCCCCCGATGACCACCAACGCCCCCCCTGCCATCACCAATGCCGCCGCCGCGGAGGGACTGCGGGACATCGTCGGTCCTCTCCGCATCATTCCCCTCCGTGACTGGCTCCTCTACGGCGGACTCGCCGCGCTGATTTTGGGACTCGCCGCGTTGGCCTGGTACCTCTGGTGGCGCGCCCGCCAACGCCGTCTCTCCCAACCCGCGCCGCCACCTCCCCTGGTCCCACCCGAGGTCCGCGCCCGACGCCAATTGGAGGAGGCGCTCCGGTACCTCTCCGAGCCCGACCGCTTCTGCACCGAGGTCTCGCGGGTGCTGCGGGTGTACCTGGAGGAACGGTTCGGCTGGAACGCCCCGGATCGCACCACCGAGGAGTTCCTCGCCCAATTGCACGCACAGGGGGGACTGGCACCCGAACACCAGGGGCTCCTGCAGGACTTCCTCGGCCGCTGTGATCTGGTGAAATTTGCGCGCCACGACCCGACGGAATCCGAACTGCTCGAACTCCACGGCGCCGCCGTTCGCCTGGTCGAAGACACCGCGCCGCCCGCGCCCCGACCACACGCCGAGGCGCCCCACTCCGCCGCACCGACATCGTCCACCACGCCGCCATGACGTTCGCGCATCCGTGGTTCCTGCTGCTCCTGCTGGCGCTCCCGTGGATCGCCTGGTTGCGCCGTCGTCGCGCCCGCGACACGGCTTTCCTCTACTCCTCGGTGAACCTGGTCAAAGGGGTGGTTTCGCTTCGCCGTTCGCGCGCCTCCATCGTGCTCCGACAACTCCGATGGCTGGCCTTGGTCGCTCTCATCGTCGCCCTCGCCCGTCCCCGCCTGGGCGAAGGTGAGGTCCAAGTCACCGCCAGTGGCATCGACATCGTGGTGGCGGTCGATTTTTCCATGAGCATGGCGGCAGAAGACTTCGAGTTGGTCGGCCGCCGCGCCAACCGCGTCGCTGCCGCGAAGGACGTGCTCGAGAAGTTCATCAACAGGAGACCCAACGACCGCATCGGCCTGGTGGCCTTCGCCGGCCGTGCGTACGTTGCGGCGCCGCTCACTCTTGACCACGCCTTCCTGCTCGAACGCCTGGAGCAACTCCGACTGGGTGTCATCGAGGACGGCACCGCCATCGGCTCTGCCATCACCGCCGGATTGAACCGTCTGCGGGAATTGAAGTCCAAAAGTCGTATCCTCATCGTCATGACGGATGGACAGAACAACGCCGGCAAAGTGCCCCCCATGACGGCTGCGGAGGCCGCCCAAGCCCTCGGGGTCAAGGTCTACACCATCGGCGTCGGAACCCGCGGCGTCGCCCCCTACCCGCAAACCGACGCCTTCGGCCAGGTCCGCTATGTGCCCATGAATGTCGATATCGACGAAGATCTGCTGGTGAAGATCGCCGAAACCACCGGGGGCAAGTATTTCCGCGCGGTCAACACTCAGAAACTGCGGGCGATCTACGACGACATCGATCAACTCGAGAAGACCACGGCGGAAGTGAAGAAGTACCAGCGGTACCAGGAGGTCTTCGCCTGGTTCGCCGTTCCCGGACTGGTCCTTCTGCTCCTCGAAATCATCCTCGGCCATACGGTGTGGCGCAAACTTCCATGAGCTTTGCCCATCCCTCCATCCTTTGGGGTGCCGCGGCCCTGCTGCCCCTGATCGCTCTCTTCCTTTTCTGGTCGTGGCGCACCCGGCGGCGATTGATCGCCGAATTCGTCCCAGCCCGCCTCCAGGAAACGCTGACGCTCGGCGTCTCTCCCCGCCGCGCCCGTGTCCGCGCCCTGCTCCTGCTCGGCATCCTTGGCTCCCTCGCCCTCGCCCTCGCTCGTCCCCGCTACGGCGGTGGAGCCGTCGAAGTCACCCAGCGAGGACTCGACATCCTCATCGGCATCGATACCTCGCGGTCCATGCTCGCCGAAGACGCCGGCCCCGGCGTCACCCGCCTGCAACGAGCGAAATTGGCGGCGCTCGACCTGGCCAAACTCGCCAAATCAGACCGGGTTGGACTCATTGCCTTCGCCGGCTCCGCCTTCCTCCAATGCCCTCTCACGGTCGATGACGAAGCCTTCCGCCAAGGGGTCGACGTGCTGGATACCGATATCATACCCCAGGGTGGAACCGCCATCGGACCGGCCATCGAGGCCGCACTGGAAACATCGCGCGGAGAGAAAGACAATGTCCGCGTTCTGGTCCTGTTCACCGACGGCGAGGAGCATGAGACGGGTGCCGTGGAGGCCGCCAAGACCGCCGCCGCCAAGGGCCTCCGAATCTTTACTGTCGGGGTCGGCACGACCCGCGGCGAGATCATCCGTGTTCGTGACAAATCGGGAAACCTCACCTATCTCAAGGACGATCAGGGAAACGTTGTGAAATCGACCTTGAACGAGGCGCTCTTGCGCGAAGTCGCCGAAGCCACGGGCGGCTTCTACCTGCCGCTGCAGGGACCTCGCGTCATGGCGGATCTCTTCACCCAGGCGCTTGAACCACTTCCCAGGTCCGACCTGGCCTCGCGGGTCATCGAGCAATACCACGAGCGCTTCCAATGGCCGCTCGGTCTAGCCCTGCTGCTCCTGGCTCTCGAAACCCTGATGCCGGAGCAAGCCCGGGTCCGCGGCACTGCCCGTCAGGTTCGCCTCTCTCACCCCTCCCTGGCCCGCACCGCCAGCTCCGGCATCGCCCTGGTGGCCCTGCTCGCCTGTGGCCTCGCGTTCCTCTCGGCACGGTCCGCCGCATCCCCGGGGTCGGCGCTGAGGCAATATGAAAAGGGCGACTTCGAAGCCGCTCAGTCGGAATACGAGCGCCTGGCACGCCATCGCCCCGACGATCCTCGATACAAATTCAATGCCGGTACCGCCGCCTTCCGAGCCAAAGAATTCGACCAGGCGGTCCGCCATTTCACCGAAACTCTCCGATCCCCGGACCTCGATCTCCAAAAAAACGCGTTCTACAACCTCGGCAACGCCCACTACGCCCTCGGTGAACAAGTCCAGGATCCCAAGATCCGCCAAAAATCCTGGGAACAAGCGATCCAGAGCTATGAAGCCGCTCTGACGCTGCAACCCAAGGACACCGACGCCCAGCACAACCGCGATTTCGTCAGACAGCGACTCGAGGAACTCAAGGAACAGCAGAAGCAACAACAGCAACAGGACAAGAACTCGTCGCCGGAGGACCAGAAGGATCAAAAGGATCAGGACGATTCCCAACAGGATTCCAAGAAGGATCAACAGCAGAAAAAGGATCCCTCCGAATCCAAGGATCAGCAGGACCAACAGGACCAAAACCAGGATCAACCACAGAACTCCGACAACGACCAGGATCAGCAACAAAAGCAACACCAGCAGGACCAGAAGCAGGACGAGCAGAAACCCCAGTCCTCGCAGTCCCAGCAACAGTCCCCGGATAAGTCCAAGGACGACGGGGCCGACAAGAAAAACTCCGATGCCGGCTCCCAAGGCAACCCCGCCGAAGACGCATCGAAAGCCAATCCCGACGCCAACGCCGAGCCCCGACAGGGCGCCCAAATGTCGCCTCAACAGGCGATGCGCCTGCTCGACACCGCCAAAGGCGAGGAGCGGCCCATGCCCCTGGAAAAGCGCCGCGCCCGCGCCCGCCCGGTGAAAGACTGGTAACCCGCGCCCGAGCCCATGAGCCGATCGCCCTTTGCCATGAAACGGGATGCCCGCTCCTACTCCTCCGGGAACGGGAAGTGGGAAATTCCAAGCCACACCGGCCACCCTCGCCTCGACGTGCTGGCACCTTGCCCCGAATCCCTCTCCATCCCCCGTTTCCCCCTTCCCCACCCCCTCTTTCCCCGTCCGTTTGCCTTCCTCGCCTGCGTCCTGGTCTGGCTCGGCCTCACCGGGCTTGCTCACGCGGCGTCGATTAATTTGACCTTGGATCGCGATATGATCGGACTGGGTGACAGCGCGACGTTGAAGGTCACGGTAGAAGGCGGTTCGGGCCGCGACTCCCCACAGGTGCCGGAGGTGCCTGGACTACGCTTCACCCCCACCGGCACATCGATGAGCTTCGCGTTTGTCAATGGCCGACAGTCCGTTACCTCGGACTCCTCCTACACCATCACCGCCACCAAACTCGGGGAGTACACCATCGGCCCCGTCCGGGTCACCGTCGGTGGACGGGTCATCGAATCGGGAATCGTCCTGCTGAAAGTCCTGCGGGCCGACGATCCAGCCGCCGCCCGCGCCGATGGCCTCGACAAAGCCGCCTTCCTCGTCCTGCAACTGCCCGAGCGCGACATTTATGTGGGTGAAACCTTCGTCGCCGAGGTCCACCTCTACGCCATTGGCGGCCGCCTCCAGCAAGCGCCGCAGCTCCAGGCCGACGGATTTGTTCTGGGCAAGATTCAGGATGCCGGTCAGGAGGGTAACATCCGGACCAATAATCGCATTTATTCTCGCGCCCGCTTTCAGCAACCGGTCACGGCGGCCCGTAGCGGCGACCTCACGCTCCAGGCGTTGAATTGCATCCTGGATATTCCCGTCGCGCGCCGTCCCGGCTTCTCGGACGTGTTCGACGACGCCTTCTTCGGTCTTCGCGAAAACAAGCGATTCAACCTTTTCAGCCCACCCACGACGATTCGCGTTCAACCCCTGCCTCGCGACAATGTCCCACCGTCCTTCTCGGGTGCGGTCGGTGAGTTCGAAGTCGCGATGGCCGCCACTCCGACCAACCTCAACGCCGGCGATCCCATCACCGTGCGCGTCGAGATACGGGGCCGCGGTAATTTTGATGGCGTTCAAATGCCGGAACCTGCGGACTGGAAGTCGTTTCGCACGTATCCGGCAACGGCCAACTTCGAACCCGCCGATGCCATGGGGCTTTCCGGCACCAAACGCTTCGAACAGGTGGTGACTCCCGAATCGGAAGATATTCGGGAGTTGCCCGCGCTTACCTTCAGCTACTTTTCCCCGACCGCGAAAAGCTACCGCACGGCGCGCTCACCCGCCATCCCTCTGAAGGTGGGAACCGGCGCCGCGGCGGCAGTGCTTCCCGTGGCGGCGAATCAGCCGCGACCCACCAATGGACCGGCCCCGGAATTGGCCGCGTTGAAACCTCACCTCGGCGCCGTTCTCAATCCCGACCAACCCTGGATCCGACAACCGTGGTTCCTGGCGCTCAGCCTCTTTCCGTGGGCTACCTGGGCGGGGCTCAACGCCTGGCGACGCTGGAAGGATCGCCTCCTGTCCGACCAACGAGCCGTGCGGCGCCGCCAATTGGAACGCCAGGCGGACGAAGGGCTCGCCGCCCTCGCCAAACTGGGTCGCGACGGTCAGGCAGATGCCTTCTACTCGACGCTCTTTCGCGTCCTGCAGGAGATGATCGGTGCGCGGCTTGGACTGGAACCCGCCTCCATCACCGAAGGCATTCTCGAAACCCCGGCCGCCCTCGACGGCTTGCCCCAGGACTGCCTCGAGCCGTTGCACCAACTCTTCCAAGCCTGCAACCAGGCCCGATACGCGCGCGGGCCCGGCGCCGGCGATTTGGAATCCCTTCGCCTCGCCGCGAGCCAGGTCGCTGCGGCCCTGAAATCTCCCTGACGGCAGGGACGGAGCGACCGCTTTCTCATGGGTGACTCCGCTGAATTCCAATGCCCTTGGTGTGGCCAGACCGGCACGGTCGTGGTCGACACCAACATCCCCTTTCAGCGATTCATCACCGACTGCGAAGTGTGTTGCCGTCCCATCGAAATCCGGGCCGAAAGCGCCGATGGTGAGATTCTAAGCTTGGACGCGCAGCCCGGCTGACCCAGCCTTCGAGGCACCAAGCCGATGAAACCGGTCGCCATTCTCTGGATCTACATCGTGCTGCTTCTGGTCGGCGGCATCATGGGATACGTCAAGGCCAAGAGCACCATCTCCCTCGTGATGTCCCTCGTCTTCGCGGCCCTTCTCGCCGCCGCTGCCATGGGCTGGCTGGGCTGGGCCTATGCGGGAGACGTCCTCCTGATCGCCCTGGTGATCGTGTTTGCCAAGCGGTTCCAGAAGACCCGCAAATTGATGCCCGCCGGGGTCATGACGCTTGTCACCATCGCCGCCCTGCTCGTCAGGTTGATGATGGCGTGACCCCGCCGCGCGGATAGAGCAGCAGGCAAAGCGCCGCCGACACCAGAGCCAGGGTCGCCAGACAAGGGAACGCAAGCGCGTACCCGCCTATGTCGAGCAGCTTGCCGAACTGGGCCCCGGCCATAATCGCCGCCAGGTAGCCGGCGCCATCGACCAACCCCGCCACGGTCGCCACGTACCCGCGCCCTCGAATCTCTAAAGACAGCACGCCTGCCAACAGGCTGTAGGGGCCATAGGTCAAAAACCCGACCAACCCGACCGCCACCGTCGCCGCCACCAATCCCTGCCGCGCCAGCGTCGGCAGCCCAAGTATTACCAGACCGAGCGCTCCCAGGATCACCATCAGCAGGTTGCGCCGGGTATCCGGACTCACCCGCCCAAACACCCAGCCCAACAGCAGGATTCCCACGGCGCCGCAGGCATCAAAAGGCGTCGACAAGAATGCCGCGATCCGGTGCGAAACCTCCGGTCCGCCCTCGGTCTTGAAGAAATCCACGGTCCACGTGTTGAAGGTCTCGCGCAGCAAGGTGAGGGTGAAACTCAGCGCGCACACGACCCAGAAACGGCGCACCCGGAACAACTCCTTCACCTGACCCATCTGAAAACCGCCGGACGCCGAAGTGGCCGCGGTCCCTCCCGGTTCGCTCCCGCCACCCACCCGTGGCAGCACCGCCCAGCAGAGGATGAGGATCCCCACCAACACCAGCGCCGGGCCTCCCATCACCCAACGCCAGTCGTTGCCGGATACCCCGGCGATCCATCCCGCCAAGAGCGTGGCACAGAGTCCTCCGAAGACGAATCCGAGCGATAAGACCGCCATCGCAAAGGCATGCCACCGGGCGGGAAACCAATCGGGAACCAACTTCACCATCGCGCCCCACCCCGCCGATCCCGCCAGACGGTTGGCGCTATAAAACACCGCGAGCATGCCCAGCGATGGCGCCAAGCCCCCGGCACCGCCAAAGATGGCTACCAACAGCAGACTGGCCAGAAAACACACCCGGCCGCCAAACCGGTCGATCACCACACCAAATCCGAATTTCCCAGCCATGTAGGCCAGCGTGCTCAGGCTGGCGATCTCGCCCAATTGCTCCTTCGTCGCGCCGAACGCCTCGCGCAGCAACGGAATGGCGACCGAGAAGTTCTTTCGACAAATGTAGACCCCGATGTATCCGATCACCAAGACCGCCAGATAAACGGCGCTGCGCCAGCCTGCCGACGACGCCGAATCCTCACGCTGCGCTGGGGAGTGGTTGGATGATGCCACGCAATTCGCCGGAAATTCGCGCCAACCCACCGCTGGGCCGCTCGGGCGCGAACAGGCGCGGCATCGTCCGCAACTCGCCCGCTCAGCGCAAGACGCCATCCGTAACAAATCCGTGCCGGCAGCCCGAATCCCGGCAATCTCAACGGACTCGACTCCGCGCGCTGACACGCTTTCCCCAGTCGGGATCGGGGTCGGAATCGGATGGGAGGGTGAGCCACCCGCCGACACCGACTCCGAGCGCGAGGCCGAGCCCGGTTTGGACCGTGGAGGATGCCAAAGACTCCGCGATGTGCGCTGGTGGTGGTGGAATGGAAAAAATCGCTTGTGAAACTTTTCACAACGCGGCAACGTGCGCGCCCCGTTTGCGCAGGGCAGGACGCTGTGTCGCTCCATTGCTTGAGGCGCGGCGGGAAACATCCAATCCATGCGCGCGTTGCGACGGGTCATTCTGTCCACTGTTCTCTTCGGTCTGCCGCTATTGGCCAGCGCGGCGGAAGGCCACGGCGAGGAGCATAGCGGCTTGCCGTCCGCCGCCCCGCGGGTCGTCGAGATCGGCCCTTTCTCCATCACCAACTCCATGATCCTGACCTGGATCGTGGCCGTGCTCCTCATCGTCTTTGCCCAAGCCGCCACCCGCAATCTCAAGGCCATCCCTGAAGGAGCTCAGAATTTCTGGGAGTGGCTGGTCGAGTCGTTGCACGGCTTTCTCGAAGGCATTATTGGAGCGGACTTGGTGAAGAAGACGTTTTGGTTCTTTGCCACGGTCTTCATCTTCATTCTGGCCTCCAATTGGTTCGGCTTGATACCCGGCGTGGGTTCCATCGGTTGGGGTCATCCGGACGCCCAGGGCGCCCTGCATCACATCAGTGACCCCATCTTCCGCGGGACGAATGCCGACCTGAACATGACGCTGGCCATGTCGATGGTCTTCTTCTTCTGCTGGACGGTCTGGGCTCTGAAAGCCAACGGACCCGGCGGATTCCTGCTCCACATCTTCGGGCCCAAGGGCGACACCACCGGCCTGCTCAAGGTGCTGATGATCGCCGTGTTCGTCCTGGTCGGTGTGCTGGAAGTGGTGTCCATCCTGTTCCGCCCGGTCTCTCTTAGCTTCCGTCTCTACGGCAACATCTTCGCCGGCGAGAACATGCTGGAGACGATGGCGGTGCTTGGGGGTGCCTCCCTCGGGTGGCTGCTCCCCATTCCCTTTTACTTCATGGAGTTGCTGGTCGGTCTGGTCCAGGCGCTGGTGTTTATGCTCCTCACCGCAGTGTTCACGCTGCTGATCTGTCAGCACGATGAGGATCATGGCCACGCTCACGGCGCAGGAGCCGCGAAGCACTGAACGGATTGACCCGACCAGCCACGAAAAGATTGCGGCGGCCGGACCGTGGCAAGACTGCGGGGGCCGTTGCTGGAACAAGAAAGGAACAATAACTATGTTGATGCCCTTGATGGCGGAATTGACCGGTAATTTTCACGTCGCGGCGGCCTGCTTGGGTGCGGCCATCGGCGTCGGAATCATCGGCATGAAGGCGTCGGAAGCGGTCGGCCGCAACCCCGGCGCTGCCACGAAAATCCTCGTGCAGGCGATCCTGAGCACGGCCTTCGCCGAAGGCATTGTGTTCTTCGCGATCTTCCTCGCGAAGTAATCGAGTCAAACTTGGTGCGGAATCCTCACGGATTCCGCGCCCCCATTTCTCCCCGAGTCCAAAAGGTCATGGAAGTGAACGCTCTGTTTGCAGCGGCCGCTGCCGAAGGTGGCAGCCTGATCGGCAATACCGCGGCCCAGTTCGGCGTCAATTGGCAGCTGTTCATCTCGCAGGTGATCAGTTTCTGCATCGTCGCCTTCCTGCTGCACCGGTTCGCCTACAAGCCCATCCTTAAGGTGCTCGAGGAACGCCGGCAGCAGATCGCCGAAAGCCTCGCCAACGCCGAGAAGATCAAGGTCCAATTGGCTGAGGCGGAAGCCGCCCGTCGCGAAATGCTCCAGAAGGCCAACGTCGACGCCAACAAACTGATCGAAGAAGCCCGCGCCGCCGCCGCCAAGGTCCAGGAACAGGAAAGCCAGCGCGCCGTCGCCCAGGCCGAGCAGATCATCGCCAAAGCCCGCGAAGCCGCCCAGGCCGATTACGAAAAGATGAAGCAGGACCTGCGCAAGGAAATGGGCCGCCTCGCCGTCGACCTCGCCGCCCGTGTCAGTGGCAAGATCCTGACCGTCGACGACCAACGACGCCTGGCCGAGGACACCAACAAGCAACTCGTCGCCTGAGGCGCCCCGGGCTCCACGAGGGTTTCCTTCGACCATGAAGATCAACAAGCAAGCTCGCCGCGACGGCAAAGCGCTCCTCCGCAAGTGCCTGGTCAACGGGCGCCTCGACGAGGCGCGGGCGAGAGAGATCGTCAAGCAGGTCATCGCCACCAAACCCCGGGGTTACCTCCGCGCTCTCACCCACTTCCAGCGGCTGGTCCAACTTCACCTCGACAGCCGCCGGGTCCGGGTCGAGAACGCCGTCGAGTCGTCGCCGCAGTTGATGGAAGACATTCGCGTCGCGTTGGAAAAACGCTATGGCCCCGGTCTGGATATCACTTACTGGGTCAATCCAAACCTCATCGGCGGCCTTAAGATTCGCGTCGGCAGCGATGTCTACGACGGCAGCATTCACGCCCGCCTTGAAGATTTGAAATCCGCTTTTTGAGTTTCGCGTCCCGTTGCCCAATCCCACGTTCCTCCCTTTCCCAGCCACTCTCCTTAATCCGACATGAGCACCCTGTTGCAGGATATCGAAGCGCAGATCGCGCAGGTGAAATCGGGCGTCGCCCGCCAAAACGTCGGCACCGTCCGCGAAATCGGCGACGGTGTCGCCAAAGTCGAGGGCCTGACCGACGCCATGATGAGCGAGATGCTCGATTTCGGAAATGGTGTCACCGGACTGGTGCAGAACCTTGAGGAAACCGAGGTCGGCGCCATCATCATCGGTGACTACAGCAAGATTCGCGAAGGCCAGGAGGTTCGCACCACCGGCCGCCTCCTCCAGGTCCCGGTCGGCATGGGCCTGCTCGGCCGTGTCGTCAACGCCCTCGGCCAACCCATCGATGGCAAGGGCCCCATCAAGGAGACCGCCTTTTATCCCGTCGAAAAGATCGCGCCCGGCATCATCAAGCGTAAGTCGGTCAGCCAGCCCGTTCAGACAGGCATCATGGCGGTCGACGCCATGATTCCGATCGGCCGCGGCCAGCGCGAGTTGATCATCGGCGACCGTTCCACCGGCAAGACCACGATCGCCATCGACGCCATCATCAGCAATGCGCGCCTCAACAAAGCCGCCGAGGGGTCCAAGGACAAGGACTTCCGCCCGCTCTACTCCATCTACGTCGCCATCGGCCAAAAGCAGTCCAACGTAGCCAACCTTCTCCGCGTGCTCGAGGACGCCGGAGCGATGCCCTACACGATCGTGATCGTGGCGTCGTCCTCCAACTCCGCCACCGAACAGTACCTGGCTCCGTTCGCCGGCTGCGCCATGGGCGAATGGTTCATGGACAACGGCATGGACGCCCTCATCACCTTCGATGACTTGTCCAAACACGCCGTCGCCTATCGCCAGGTTTCTCTCGTGCTCAAGCGCCCGTCGGGACGCGAGGCGTACCCCGGCGACGTGTTTTACCTGCACAGCCGCCTATTGGAGCGTTCGGCCCGTCTGAACGAGAAGAACGGCAACGGATCCCTCACCGCCCTGCCGATCATCGAAACCCAGGCCGGTGACGTTTCCGCCTACATCCCGACCAACGTCATTTCCATCACCGACGGCCAGATCTACCTGGAGACGGACCTCTATTACCAAGGCATCCGCCCGGCCATCTCCGTCGGTCTGTCCGTCTCGCGCGTCGGATCCGCCGCCCAGGTCAAGGCAATGAAACAAGTTGCCGGCCGCGTGAAACTCGACCTCGCGCAGTTCCGCGAACTCGCGGCCTTCGCCCAGTTCGGCTCCGATCTGGACGCCGCCACCCAGGCCAAACTGGAGCGCGGCAAGCGCATCGTGGAAGTCTTCAAGCAGCCCCAATACAACCCGATCCCGGTCGAAAGCCAGGTTTCCATCATGTGGGCCGTGCAAAACGGCTATTTTGATGACGTGCCGGTCGACAAGGTGAAGGACTTCCAGAACAAGTTCGTCGACTACCTGAAGACCCGGAAGGAAAAGCTGCTCGCCACGATTCTCAAGGAGAAGGCCCTGAGCGACGCCACCACGGCGGATCTCAAGGCGGCCGTGACCGAGTTCAAGCAGACCTACCGCTAAGCCCCTCGTCGCATGCCCAGCACACGCGACATCCGCCGGCGGATCAAATCCGTCAAGAACACGGCGCAAATCACCAAGGCCATGCAAATGGTGGCCTCGGCGAAAATGCGCAAGGCGCAACAGTCCGCCCTTTCCGGCCGACCCTACAGCGTCCTGATGAACGAGGTCCTCGCCTCAGTCTGTCAGCACGCCGGCGACTTCACGCACCCGCTCATGGAAAAGCGGGAGGTGACCAAGCGCGCCCTGGTCGTCATCAGCACCGACAAGGGACTTTGCGGCTCGCTCAACTCCAATTTGCTCCGCGAGGCCGGACGTTGCGACGCCGCCACGACGATCTATGTCACCGCCGGCCGCAAGGCGGCGCAGTTCGTCACTCGCACCCGGCGCAAACTCGCCGCCGAATTCACCTATCGGGACACGCCGATGTTCAGCGAGGCGCGCGCCATCTCGAGATTCGTCCAGGACATGTTCCTCAAGGGCGAGGTCGATCATGTGGATGTGCTCTTCACGAACTTCATCAACGTGATGACGCAGAAGCCTGAGATGCGAACGTTTCTGCCGTTGGGCGAAACCAAGGCGCTCGACAGCGATGTTGCCGGTGAATCGTCGCACTCCGAACTCAAGGGCCCGTCGTTCGAATATCTGTTTGAACCCGCCCCGACCGAGGTCTTCGCCGCCTTGTTGCCGCATTACCTCAACTTCCAGATGTACCAGTACCTCATGGAAGCCAAGGCCAGCGAACACAGCGCCCGCATGGTCGCCATGAAGAACGCGACCGACAACGCGAAGCAGCTCATCAAGGATCTCACTCTCGAATACAACAAAATGCGCCAGGCCAGCATCACCAAGGAATTGCTCGAGATCACCAGCGCCGCCATGGCCCTCGGCTGATTCACACCGCTCCACCAGCCCATCGCTTTCCGCCGCTCTCCATCGCCCGTCCCCATGAACAAAGGCAAAATCGTCCAAATCATCGGACCCGTCGTCGACATCGAGTTCCCGGATCGCCTCCCCGAGCTCTTTAACGCCCTCACGGTCGACTATGAGCTCCCGCTCATCGGCAAAACCCGCCTGACGCTCGAGGTCCAACAGCATCTCGGCGACAGCTGGATCCGCGCCGTCGCCATGTCCACCACTGACGGTCTCAAGCGTGGCATGGAAATCGTCGACACCGGCGCCGCCATCTCCATGCCCGTCGGCGAAGGCGTCATGGGCCGGGTCCTCAACGTCAATGGCGATCCCGTCGACGAAAAAGGCCCCGTCAAGGCGGACAAACGCTACCCGATCCATCGCCAGGCGCCTTCGCTCGTCGACCAAAACCCGTCGCCGCAGGTCCTCACCACCGGCATCAAGGTCATCGATCTGATTTGTCCCTTCCTCAAAGGTGGCAAGGTCGGCGCCTTCGGCGGCGCCGGCGTCGGCAAGACGGTCGTCATCATGGAGCTGATCAACAACATCGCGAAGCTCCACGGCGGTATTTCCATGTTCGCCGGAGTCGGTGAACGCACCCGCGAAGGCAACGACCTTTACAACGAAATGGTCGAAGCCGGCGTCATCAAAGTGGAGAAGGACGAGAAGGGTCACCCCAAGAAGGGCGCCGATGGCCTGCCCATCCTTCAGGAAGGTTCCAAGATCGGTCTGGTCTACGGCCAGATGAACGAACCGCCCGGCGCGCGCCTCCGCGTCGCGCTCTCGGCTCTCGCCGTCACCGAGTACTTCCGCGACGAAAAGAACCAGGACGTGTTGCTCTTCATCGACAACATCTTCCGGTTCTCCCAGGCCGGTTCCGAAGTGTCCGCCCTCCTCGGCCGCACCCCGTCGGCCGTCGGTTACCAACCCACCCTGGCCGCTGAAATGGGCGACCTCCAGGAACGCATCACCTCGACCAAGAAGGGATCCATCACCTCCTTCCAGGCCGTCTACGTCCCCGCCGACGACCTTACCGACCCCGCGCCCGCGACCACCTTTGCGCATTTGGACGCGACCATCGTGCTCGAGCGTTCCATCGCCGAGTTGGGTATCTATCCCGCCGTCGATCCCCTGGCCTCCACCAGTCGCGCCTTGGCGCCGGAGATCGTTGGCAAGGAACACTACGAAGTCGCTCGCGGCGTCCAACGCGTGCTCCAACGCTACAAGGATCTGCAGGACATCATCGCCATTCTCGGCATGGACGAGCTTTCGCCCGACGACAAGCTCACCGTGTTCCGCGCCCGCAAAATCCAGCGCTTCCTCAGCCAGCCGTTCTCCGTCGCTGAAGTCTTCACCGGACGCCCCGGCAAACAGGTCCCTGTCGCCGAAACGGTCCGTGGCTTCAAGGAGATCCTTGAGGGCAAGCACGACGACGTCCCCGAAGCCAACTTCTACATGAAGGGTGGCATCGAGGAGATCAAGGAAGCCTGAGGTCCCTCTGCGTGATCGCGGTCGGCCCCAGCCGGCCGCGACCGACACCGATCCATTCCCCCGTTCGCCATGCTGAAACTCGAAATCGTCACGCCGGAGGCCAAGATCTACTCCGAAGACGTCGACATGGTCACCCTTCCGGGCGTCGAAGGAGAAATGGGTATCTACCCGATGCACGTCCCCCTTCTCACCCAGGTGGCTGCCGGCGAAGTGGTGGCCCTCAAAGGCGGACAGGACTTTCACCTCGCCATCGGCGAGGGTTTTGTCCAAGTCACCGGTGATCGCGTCGCGATCATGACCGACATGGCGATCAAGGCTGAGGACATCGACGAAGCAAAAGCCGAAGAAGCCCGAAATCGCGCTGAGGCCCGCCTCAAGGAGAAGATCTCCGATGAGGAGTTGGCGACCGTCAACGCCGCCCTCCTCAATTCACTCGCGCAGCTCAAGGTGAAACGCGGCCGCCGCCCCATGTGATCGAACGCCCCGGGCCTTCTTGATCCACTCCCCACTCGCGTTCGCCTTTCCGCCACTTCCCAATCCACCGTCTTGACGGTCGGAAGGATTGTCTAGGTAATCTTTCCCACATGCCGACCTACCAATACGAGTGCGCCAAGTGCGGACACCAGTTCGAGGTGTTCCAGTCCATGAAGGACAACGCCCTCGAAGTCTGTCCCAAGGACAAGTGCTCCCAAAAACGCTGGGGCAAGGGCAAAGTGCAGCGCCAATTGGGCGTGGGTGCCGGGTTGATCTTTAAAGGCTCCGGCTTCTACATCACGGATTATCGTTCGGACAGTTACAAGGCCGCCGCCAAGAAAGATTCCGAAGGCGGATCCTCGTCCGCCAAAAAGCCGGATACCTCCAGCTCGAGTCCATCGAGTTCGTCCGGCTCTTCGAGTACGTCTTCCACCCCCAAGTCCGAATCCAAACCCAAACCGTCGGCCACCTGACGTGGCGGTTTCCCTCCCCAGCGGTCCCGGCTGGAAACTGGGTATCTGGCTGGCACTGATCGCCGCCGGCGCCGCCTTCGGGCAGACGGGATCTTCCAGCCGTTCTCCTGCCACAGCCCCTGCCGGCGATGATCTGCCCTCCATCGTCACGGCAGTCAGTCAGTCCGGACAATTCGTCGTCACCGGACCGCGCCCCGAGCGCCGACGTCCGGTGGAAAACCGGCCCGCCAGCAGTGGTGATGATCTCCGGGAGTTGACCCCCCAAACCCTCGCCGTCTCCTGCGAACGAGTGAAGTCGGAAGTCCTGCGCGCCCTGGACCTTCAGGACCAATGGCGCGCCCGCGGGGGTCGGACCGGCAAGATCTTCGTTGCCATCGATGCCGGACTCAAAATCGACGCCGACCTGTCAGTGGAGGCCAAGCCATTTGAGGACGGCTGGCATCTGCGCGTCCAAGTGCCGGTGCGCGTCACGGAGGTCCGACTCGTCCGAGCCCTCTGCCACGCCTTGGCTCTGGAACTCGCCAGCCGCAAGGGAAACCAACGCGCCGGAGAACCCCCGCTTTGGTTCGTTGAAGCACTGACGCAGTCGGTTCTCTCCTCTTCCCCGGATGGTATCATCCTGCAACCGCAGACCCGTATTGTTGCCAGCCTGCGGGTGGGTGAACGATTCGCCGCTGTCCGGTCCCGCCTCGCCCGCCAAGCGCCGCTCGCCTTCCACGAACTCAGCCAGCCCGATCTCAGCCGGATGTCGGCCACCGACTGGGATCATTTTGCGGCGTGTTCCCACCTGTGCCTTCGCGAATTGCAGCGGTTGCCCGACGGCAATGCCCGCCTGGCCCGATGGTTCGCCAACATGCAGAGCCACTGGAACTGGCAGACTGGCTTCCTGGAGGCCTTCCAACCCCTGTTCCACAGTCTTCTGGATGTGGAGAAATGGTGGGCCTTGGCGGTCGCCAACTTTACCGGGCGGAACCCGGAGCAGACCTGGCCCGCTGATTTCGCCCTGCGCAAACTAGACGAGGCGCTTCAACCGGTCGGCATCCTGCCCGGCGCCGGTAATCGCGCCAGCCGCCTCAGCCTCGAAGAGGTGGTCTCGTCCTGGGATTACGCCCGGCAAGTGCCGGTCCTTCGTCGATTCCTCCAGCAGCTCAACGCCATTCTTGTCAACGCACCGTCCGACATCGTTCCGCTGGTCTACCAGTATTCCGATACCATCGAGTCGTACCTGGCCAACCGTGCCAAGGCTGGATTCGCACCCACCGGCCGAGGGCAGGCCATTCCGAGCGTCAAATTGCTCGCCCGGGAAACGGTCGGCCGCCTCCGCGAACTCGAAGGCGAACGCACCCGCCTGAGTGCCAACCCTTCCTCCCAGGAACCGAAAAAGTAGACCCCACCCCTCGCACCGGTGTAAAAATGGGCATCCAAGTCCCGTTCCCCCATCGCTTTGGTCCCCTAGGTCGCTTGCGTCCCTTAGGTCTCCTCCTATTGGGCCTCACCCTTTCCTCCCCAGCCGAAGACTACTCCCGCGACATCCTCCCGATCCTCCAACAACACTGCCTGGACTGCCATTCGACCGAGAAGCACAAGGGCGACCTCGACCTCGAACGCTTTCAATCCCAGACCGATGTCCGCCGTGAACCCGAAGTCTGGCAATCAGTGGCGGACCAACTCTCCCAGGGCGCGATGCCCCCGCCCGATCATCACCAACCATCCGCCGAACAACGGGATCGCCTCTCGCAATGGGTCGCGCAATTACTCTCCGACCTGGCCAAGGACCGTGCCGGTGACCCCGGCCCCGTCATCCTCCGCCGCCTCTCCAACGCCGAATACACCTACACTCTGCGCGATCTCACCGAGGTGCCCTCCCTCGACCCCGCCCGGGAATTTCCCGTCGACGGCGCCGCCGGCGAAGGTTTCATGAACACCGGCCAGGCCCTGGTCATGTCGCCTTCCCTCTTGGTCAAATACCTCGACGCCGCCCGGGACCTCGCCAATCACGCCGTCCTCCTACCCGACGGCTTCCGCTTCGACGAAAGCACATCGCGCCGTGATTGGACCGATGAGATCGTCGGCCAAATTCGTGCTCTCTACCGACGCCACACCGACGCCCGCGGCGCCACGCGGGTCCAACTTCAAGGCCTCACCTGGGACACCAACGAGGGCGGTCGCCTGCCTCTCGATCGCTATTTCACCGCGTTGATCGGACTCCAGACGGCACCCAACTCCGCCCCCGACCGCATCGAGGCCGCCGCCCAAAATGCCGGACTCAGCCCGAAATACCTTCGAACCCTGTTCCATGTCCTGAACGAGGATCGACAATCGATTACCCTGGACGCCGCCCGCGCCCAACTTCGCAGCCCCTCCCCAGAGGCGCCCCGAATCGCCGAACCGATCGCGGAATGGCAACAGGCGTTGTGGGCCTTCCGCAGCGTCGGGCACATCGGCAAAGTGGGGGGACCCAAAGCGTGGATGGAACCCGTGGACCCTTTGGTCTCCCAACAGGAAATCCGCGTTCGCCTCACCAACGCGCCCGTCGACGGCACCGTCACGCTTCGCCTCACCGTCGCTAACGCTGGCGATGGCAGCGCCGGAGACGTCGTGACCTGGCGAAACCCTCGCCTCTCCGCCCCAGGCCAACCTGACCTTCCCCTGCGCGATGTGCGAAGAGTGGCCGCTGCCCTAACCCGTCATCGTTCGAATCTCGTGGCCACAGTCCCGCAGTACCTGGCGGCGGTCCACGACATTGAACAGTCCTTTAACGCCTCAGGCTCGACCTCTCGACCCGTCGAGGATCGCGCCGTGATCGCTCAGCAACGCGGCCTCGACCCCAACCTGCTCGGCGCTTGGTTGGATTATCTCGGCGTCGGTCCCCAAGCCGCAGTCCAAATCACAGGGCTCTTCACCAATCGTCTCCAGAATGTCGGCGGGCATGACTTCGTAACCGGTTGGGGACGCCCCGAAACACCGAACCTCGCCGCCAATGCGTCCGACGCCGCCGTTCGCATTCCAGGAAACCTCCCGGCGCATGGGGTCGCCATCCATCCCGCGCCCGACCGGAATGTCGCCGTCGGCTGGCTGAGCCCGGTCGCCAGAACCGTTCGCGTGAAAGCAATCTTCACCCACGCTCATCCCGAATGCGGCAACGGCGTCACCTGGGCGATCGAGCTCCGTCGCGGGCCGACGCGACGCCGGCTCGACGCCGGAACCGTTCAGGGATCCAAACCTGCGCCGGCACGGGTCATCGACGACCTGCGCGTGCTCCCGGGCGACCTTCTTTCCGTTCTCGTTGGCCCGCGCGATGGTAACCACGCCTGCGATCTCACCGCGATCGAGTTGGAGATCGCCGCCGTCGCCGACGCCGGGAATCCCGAATCCGCCATCTGGAACCTCGCCAAAGACGTCTCCCCTCGGGTCACCCAAGCGAACCCTCACGCGGACAGCCTGGGCCACGACGGCGTCTGGCACTTCTACTCGGAACCCATCACAGAAATCGGCCGGCCGGATCCCGGGGTCCCACCAGGTTCACTGCTCGCCCAGTGGCAAGCGAACGCCGATGGCCCGAAGCGCACTGAATTGGCCGCCGCCCTCGTAACGCTGCTGAGTCAGTCGCCGTCCTCATCAACCGATCAACCCAGCGCCGACGTTCGGCTGCGTCGCCAACTGCTCTCCGCCAATGGCCCCTTGCTCCGTGCTTTGCAGTCTCGCCCCGATGACGAGTCATTGGTACCCAACGCAGAGGCATCGACTCTTCCCGGCCTAAATCCCGCGCTCTTTGGCCGGAGCCCGGACGGATCCGTAGTGGATCCGCATCACCTCGTGCTCCAAGCCCCAACGGTCGTGGAATGCCGTATCCCTGCTGATCTCGCCGAGGACCGCGACTTTGTGGCCACCGTCGGCCTTCACGCGACTGCCGGTCCCGAAGGCACCGCGCAGATCCAGGCCATGGTCATTGATCCGCAGAAACCGGCGCCAAGTGTCCGCTCGCCCGACCCGAGCCTTCCCTTCCTCGCGGCCGAAGGATCCGCTGGCCGACTCCGACTGGAGGCGGACTTCCAGGCTTTTCGCCAGACCTTCCCCGCCGCCCTCTGTTACACCCGCATCGTTCCTGTCGATGAAGTGGTGACCCTTACCTTGTATCATCGAGAAGACGAACCGCTGCGCCGCCTCATTCTCGACGACGCCGAATCCGCTGCATTGGATCGCCTCTGGATGCAGTTGCGCTTCGTGAGTCAGGACGCGCTGACCTTGGTGGATGCCTATGCGCAGTTGATGGAATACGCGACTCAGGACGCCGATCCGAAGGTGTTCGAGCCTCTCCGCGAACCCATTCGTCAACGTGCCGCCGCGTTCAAACAGCAGTTGGTCGAAGCCGAACCCCGCCAATTGGACGCGCTGCTCGCCTTCGCGGGCCGAGCCTACCGCCGCCCTCTCAAGTCCGCCGAATCCGCCGACCTTCGGGCACTCTACCAGAACCTGCGTGACCAGGAATTGCCTCACGAGGAAGCCTTCCGCACGACCCTGGCCCGAATCCTGGTTTCTCCTGCCTTCCTCTATCGCGCCGAGGAAACTCCCCCGGGAACCAGTACCGCCCCCGTCTCCGATTGGGAGTTGGCCACCCGCCTCAGCTACTTCCTGTGGTCATCCGCCCCGGACCAACGCCTCCTTTCCCTCGCCGCCGCCGGACGCCTCCACGAGCCCGACACGCTTGCGTCAGAATCCCGACGACTGCTCCAGGACCCAAGAATCCGCCGCCTCGCCATCGAGTTCGGCTGCCAATGGCTCCATATCCGCGACTTCGATGCGCTCGACGAAAAGAGCGAACGCCACTTCCCCCAGTTCCTCGCCATGCGCGGCCCAATCTACGAGGAGGCGATCCTGTTCTTCACGGACTTCTTCCAACACAACCGGCCGGTCTCCGATCTCCTGGACTCGGACTTTCTCCACGTCAATCGAGCCCTGGCGGAATACTACGGCATCACGAATTGGTCCGATGCCGACACCAACGCCTGGCACCGCATCGAAGGCGCCCGAAAACTGAGTCGCGGCGGAATTCTCGGACTCGCCGCCACCCTCGCCAAGCAATCCGGCGCCTCCCGCACCAGCCCCATCCTGCGCGGAAACTGGGTCAGCGAAGTGCTGCTCGGCGAGCGCCTGCCCCGGCCGCCCAAGGACGTACCACGCCTGCCCGAAGATGAAGCCGCCACCGAAGGTCAGACCGTGCGCCAACTCGTCGAGCGCCATAGTCAGGACCCGCGCTGCGCCGGCTGCCACGTGCGCATTGATCCCTACGGATTCGCTCTTGAGGCCTTTGATGCCATCGGACGCCACCGGAACCGTGACTTGGCGGATAGGCCCATCGCCACCAAGGCCAAGACCGCCGATGGCGCCGAATTTGAAGGGATCGATGGCCTGCGCCAGTACCTGCTGATCAAACGCCGGGAAGCCTTCATCCGCCAATTCTCCCGCAAACTTCTCGGCTACGCCCTCGGTCGTGCCGTGATTCTCACCGATAACCCGTTGCTCGAGGAATTGCGCACCCGACTCGAGACCCCGGGATCCGGGATCGCCGACGCCGTGGAGACCATTGTGCGGAGTCGACAATTCCGCGAGATTCGCGCCAAAGATCATCCCGTCGATCATTGAGTCCATGAACCTCCCCCAGCACAACTTCTCCCGCCGGACCCTGCTCCGCGGACTCGGCGTCTCCATGGCCTTGCCCTGGCTCGAATCGGTGCGCGTCTGGGGCGACACCGTCGTGACGACCCAAGCCGCCAGCGAAGCGCCCGTCCGACTGGCCGTGCTCTTCGCCGGCAACGGATTTCACAGCAAGGAATGGTGGGCCAGGGGCGAGGGCGAACAGATGGAGCTCGGCCGCGTGCTCGAACCGCTGACCGATTTCAAGAAGGACCTGCTCTTCATTCGCGGGCTCTACAACGAGGAGGCTCTCAAAGGGAACATCCACAGCTCGCAGACCGGCAACCTGCTTTCCGGAGCCCCCCTCGCCTCCGGCGGTGAGATTCGCTCGGGTACCAGCATCGACCAGTTCCTCGCCCAACGCTACGGCGCCTCCACCAAGGTCCCCAGCCTGGTCCTTGGCTGCGAAAAATCGAACCCCTCCGTCCACAAGAACTACTCGATGCTCTACAGCTCCCACATCTCGTGGAGCTCTCCCACCACTCCCACACCCCTCGAAATCTATCCCGCCCTCGCCTTTGATCGCCTCTTCAAGGACGAGGTGCGCAAAGGTGACAAATCCGTCCTCGACGCCGTCCTTTCCGAAGCCAACGACCTCCGCCGCAACGTCAGCGCCAACGACCAGCAGAAGCTCGACGAGTATCTCGAGTCCGTGCGCGACGTGGAACGCCGACTCGAACAAGCCGGCAACAAAGGCGAGCTTCAGGGATGGCGGCCTACCCTCACTCAGCCTGATCGTCCGCGTCCCGCCGACGGCATCCCGCAGAACATCGCCGAGCACATGCGACTGATGTGCGACATCCTCGTGCTGGCGTTCCAGACCGACACGACTCGGCTCTGCACCCTGAAGCTCAACAACGACCACAGTTCCCTGCGCTTCCCGCATCTCGGCGTCGATTACATGATTCACCACCTGCTCAGCCATTCCGACACCGCCGATTGGCTGAAGGTGAACCAGTTCTTTGTCGAGCAACTCGCCTACATCGCCCGGCGCTTGGACGCCATTGATGAAGGCGGCCGCAGCGCTCTCGACAATTCCATGATCGTCTTCCTGTCGAGCATGCTAACCGGCAACCACGACGCCAACCAACTCCCCGTGGTCATGGTTGGCGGCGGCGGCGGCAAAGTCCAAGGCGGCCGAGTGCTCGACTATAAGGACAAGCCCGATCGCCAGATGTGCCGCCTGTATCTGTCCATCATGGACAAGATGGGCATCCGCCCTGGCAAATTTGGTGATGCAACGCGGCCGTTGGACGAGGTTTAGTTCGGGACTGCGGGGGGACGCGCCGAGCGCGCCGATTCCAGAATGAGACGCCCTCGGAGAGGTCGCTCCACCGAGGAAGTCCAAGGGTCCATGCAGAGCCCAGACTTGAATGAGGATTACGCACCGAGTGACCCTGTTCGTTGATCAGGCCAAGCGCTCAGCATTGGCCGACCTCGGCCTTGTCGTCGAACTTGGAGCGCAAACTCTCCTGGTTGAGGACTCCCATCCATTCTGGCCATTGTTGGAGGCGAGGTTCACCGCATGGCAGGCATGTAGTTTGGCGGAAACCACTTTCGAAGATTACGAATTGGCTGAAGCAGACTTTCTCGTGGTCCGACCAAGATCGCACCAGGGATATCCGGAGCCGTCCGGCGATCTTGGATTCCTAGGCGTCACCTACGATCCTTCCAGGTACTGCCCCTGCCGTGGTGGCGGCAGAGTGCAACGCGAAGACTTTCGTTTGCGCAAGGAACCGACCCGGGGCCGCCGTCAAATCCTGCAGCTCAACTGGGTGTTTGACGTCTACTTCGTGAAGGCCGGACGCACTGAATCCGCCTTCGATGCATTCGGCGTCCAGAGGCGCGACGTGCGGAAGCATTCCACGAATGAAGTGCTCAATGGGATTGGACAACTCGTGCCGCAAGGAGTTGCCCGAATCGGCGAACAACTCAGCGACTATCCAAATCGGAACAATGGGGTCACATCTAAAGTTTTGATATATTGGTGGCATTTCCTCACTCTCACCGCATGGCTCGGCCCTTGCGCATTGAGGTCCCCGGCGGCTGGTTTCACGTGGTGAACCGCGGTAATCGGCGGGATGCCATCTTCATCAACGACGATGACCGCCGTGCTTTTCTGGGGCGCCTCGCCGAACTGCCGAAGCGCTTTCGCATTGAAGTGCACGCGTTCGTCCTCATGGACAATCATTACCATCTGCTGATCAGGCCACTTCAATCCAACCTAAGTCGGACAATCCAATGGTTACAGCTGACCTATGCGATGCGATTCAACTGGGCCCACCAAACCTGTGGCCACCTATTCCAGGGTCGTTTCAAGGCGATCCACATTCAGGATTCCGCCAAAGTGCCCGAGGTGGCCCGTTACCTGCATCTCAATCCAGTTCGCATTTCCGGTCTTGGGCTGTCCAAGGAGGATCAACGCAGGGCTAGAGTCGCCGAAGTTCCTGATCCTGGAACGGAACTTATTGCGCGACGGCTGAACACTTTGGACTCGTACGCATGGAGCTCTTGGCGAGTTTACGGAGGTCTACAACCCGCGCCTAAGTGGATGGAAACCGGATGGGTACAACGGGCAAACGGTGGTCGTAACCGAAAAGAATGGACGGCAGCCGTGCGGGCGTACACCGAGGCGCCGATCCGTCACGGAAAACTGGAGGATCCGTGGGCGGGAATAATCGGAGGCCTCGTGTTGGGAGATCTCGACTACGCCCAAGATCTACTCGCAAAGGCTCGCGCTAATCCTGACGAGCAAACCGAAGCCCGCGCGTTGGCGCGTGCCACGAGGATCCCGTGGGAACGGCTGGTGAACCTGGCGGAAAAGCAGTGCGGGATGAGATGGGAGCAAGCAATCGAGCGACACGGAGACTGGACACGAGACGCGGTTCTTTACCTGGCCGTGCGGCACGCCGGATATGGTTTGTCGGAAGTCTACCACCGGATTCCAACACTGCGATATCAAGCGGCAGCACAGGGAGTGAAACGAATCCAAGCACGTATCTTGCACGACTCCGATTGCGCGACGTTCGTCCGTCGGGTGGTGAAAGAAATATCAAAAATATAGATGTGACCCCATTGACGGGAAGGAGTGCCAGCGTGGGGGATCGACCTTGGGAGCGCCCTGTTTCAAGATCAAAGTCATGCCGACTTGGTTGTCCGCCTCGCCATACAAACACCTGACCGTGCTGGTGTGGCTCGCGCTGTCGATGGCCGGCCCAGGCCTCAGCCTTTCCGCAGCAGAGGCATCGGCGCTACGCCCACCTTTCAACCTCGACCAAGTGATTGGCCAGAGCACCGCTCCAGTCGGCTTTCCGGTCAACTGGGGGGTCCGCGAAGGCCGCCCGGTTCCTGCGGATTACGAGGTGGACCCCGAGATCACCGGCAATCCGGCCTATCGTGAGGCCTTCACAGCGGGCCTACGCTCCTTGCCAAGCCTTCGGATGGATCTCGAGGTGTCGGACCTTTTTGGTCCAGACCGCGGCATTTACTCCCATCCCCTGGAGACCGGCTCAGCCTGGGAGCGGGCGGGCATCATGGAATGGGTGGGCGAAGACGGCACAGCCCTCATCCGTTGTCCCGTCGGGGTGCGAATTCAGGGAGGGTGGAACCGCCGTCCCGAGGAGAGCCCAAAGCACTCGTTCCGGCTCATCTTCCGCAAGCGATACGGCGCCGGGAAATTCGAGTTTCCGCTCTTCGGGAAGGATGAACCCCGGGAATTCGACGAACTCATCCTGCGCGCGGGCTGCAACAACACTTGGCTGCACTGGGACGCGGCAGAGCGGCGGCGTGGGGACTTTTTGCGCGACCAATGGATGCGGGACACCCATGCCGCCATGGGCCATCCGGCGGCGCGAGGCCGGTTCGTCCACCTGTTCCTTCGCGGTCTCTACTGGGGCCTCTATAACATCGTCGAACGCCCCTCCGCTCCTTTCGTCGCCTCGCGCATGGGTGGCAAGCCCGGTCATTACGACGTGCGCAATGGCTCCAACGTCCTGGAAGGCGACGACATCGCCTGGAAAGAACTGATGCGCCTCGCCAATGCGGACCTGGAAAAGACGGAGCCCTACTCCCAAGTGGCGGAACGCGTTGATCTGACCGCCTTTGCCGACTACATGCTGCTCAACACTTATGGTGCCAACGGCGATTGGGACGGTTCCTCGAACTGGTACGCGGCGCGCCGACGCCAACCCGCCGGCCCGTTCGTCTTCTTCGTCTGGGATGGGGAACGAACCCTGGAGAATCCGACCGACAGTTCGCTGTCCCAAGACGCGGACGAGAGTCCGCCCGGGCTGTTCAGCAAGCTGCGAAAGAACGCGGAATTCCGGCGACTCTTCGCCGAACGCGCGCGGAAGCATCTCACCGGCGACGGCGTCCTGACGCCGGGACGTGCGGCAGCCCGTTACCGTCAACTCGCGACGGCCATTGAGTCCGCGGTGGTGGCCGAATCGGCGCGTTGGGGCGATTACCGCCGGGACACGCACTCGTACAAGACAGGTCCTTACGAGCTCTATACTCGCGACGATCACTGGCGCCCTGAGGTTCAACGGTTGCTCAACGACTATTTTCCACGCCGAACGACCCTGCTCATCAGCCAACTCAAGGAAGCGAGGTTGTGGGGAGGGCAGCAACCTTCTCACTCTGAATAGATTCGTGGACGGCCCCAGCAGAATTGTCTTCGATGCCGTGGAGGAATTTGATCCCGGGGCGAACTCCTGGGCCACCCGCGAGCCCATGATCAGCCCTCGAAGGGCATTCAGCGCGGCGATGTCCAACGATCGAGTTTTTGTCGTCGGAGGCATCGTTGGACCTACCCTGGTGAACACCGTCGAGGAGGACAACCGAGGCCTCCCGAGCCGGCCGCAGGCGGGTCTCCGTTGTTGAGGGGGTACTGGGCAAGCCCAGCCGGTTTCTTGACACCCCGGAAACCCGCTAGAATAGTGCCGCGTAAATGTCTTCTGATTCGCTTCGGGCGACAGGCGAGGAGCCTCCTTCGGCACCCACCCCGCAGACCGATACGGCATTGAAAGCCTTCCATTCGGCGGGACGCGGCGCTTGGTCGGAGGTCTTGGATACCGACTGGAATGACTGGCGCTGGCAGCTCAAGAACCGCATCACCACGCTCGAACAACTCGAGCGACTGCTGCCGGAAATTACGGCCTCCGAACGGGCCGGAGCCATCCTGGCGAAATCCAAGCTCGCCATGGCCATCACGCCCTACTTCTTCAACCTGATCGATCCGACCGACGAACACTGCCCAATCCGTCGGCAAGTCGTTCCACGCCTTGAGGAAACGAACCGATCCCCGTGGGAGATGGAGGATCCCTGCGGCGAGGATGCCCATTCACCGGTCCCCGGCCTTGTCCACCGGTATCCCGACCGCGTGCTGTTCCTGGTCACCGACCGTTGCGCGGCCTACTGCCGCTACTGCACCCGGTCCCGACTGGTCAGCAACGCCACCGGCTACGACTTTCATCCCGACTTCGATCGCCAGATCGACTACATCGCGCGGCATTCCGAGATTCGCGACGTCCTGCTGAGCGGGGGCGATCCCCTGCTCTTCTCGGACGAGAAACTCGAATACCTCCTGGGTCGACTGCGCGCGATCCCTCACATCGAGTTCCTGCGCATAGGCACCCGGATCCCGGTCTTCCTGCCGCAGCGAATCACGCCTGAACTGTGCACGATGCTGCGCCAGTTCCATCCGCTGTTCATCAGCATCCACTCCAATCACCCGCGCGAGCTCACCGCGGAAGTGCGGGATGCCCTCGGCCGACTCGCCGATGCCGGCATTCCTCTGGGCAACCAGTCCGTCCTGCTCAAGGACGTCAATGACAACCCGGAAATCATGAAGGCGCATGTACAGAAGCTCCTCATGTGCCGCGTCCGGCCCTACTATGTCTACCAGTGCGATTTGATCGCCGGATCCGCCCACCTGCGGGCTAGCGTCCGCCGCGGCATCGACATCATCCAGCAACTGCGCGGACACACGACGGGCTATGCCGTACCTCAATTTGTCATCGATGCCCCAGGCGGCGGCGGCAAGGTTCCCATAAACCCGGAATACGTCCTGAGCCACAACCGAGAGCGCGTCGTGATCCGCAACTTCGAGGGCAAGGTGTTCGAATACCCCGAGGATGAAGACGGACGAATTCTCGTCCGCGAATCTTCCGGCACCGACCCGGGCCGACACGAGGAACTGTAGCATTTGCCGAGGTCCGGGCGCGACGACCGACATCCCGGCAAACGTGGACTTTGCGTCTCAACGCTGCGCCCTCCCGACGGACCGTCCCAGGAATGCCCCGCGAATCCGCCATCGTCCGCGCCGAGCGCGTGCGCAGGATCAGTCAAATTCTGCGCGACACCTACCCGGACGCGCATTGTGAACTCAACTTTCGCAATCCCCTGGAACTGCTGATCGCGACCATTCTTTCCGCCCAGTGCTCCGATAAGCAGGTGAACCTCGTCACCGCCGAGCTTTTCGCCAAGTACAAGTCGGCCGCCGATTTTGCCAACGCGGACCCCGCCCAACTTGAGGCCGACATCCGCCGCATCGGTTTGTTCCGCAACAAGGCGCGCAATATTCGCGCCGCCTGCCAAGCCCTCGTCGAACGCCACGCCGGACAGGTGCCGCCCACCATGGACGAACTCACCGCACTGGATGGCGTCGGGCGCAAGACCGCCAACGTCGTCCTCGGCAACGCCTTCGACACCCCCGTCGGGGTCGTGGTCGACACCCACGTGGCGCGACTATCCCAACGCCTGGGCTTCACCCGCGAAACGGACCCGGTTCACATCGAGTCGGCGCTCATGAAGTTGGTGCCGTCGCAGGAATGGACCCTGTTCAGTCATTGGCTGATCTGGCACGGGCGGCGAAGGTGTTCCGCCAGGAAGCCCGACTGCGGGCACTGCGAAGTGGCGCAACTTTGTCCCTCGAACGCAAACGTCCACTGACCGCCATGCTCTCGCCTCTGGTCACCTTGGATTCGGGCCTATGCCCGCCGGTCTGGAACATGGCGTTCGACGAGGCCCTGCTGCTGGACGCTCCCTCCCGTGGAACCGCAGTGTTACGCTTTTATGGATGGTCGGAACCCGCAGTGACTTTCGGCTACTCCCAACGTTACGCCGAGGTTGCCCAGCTCACGCGGGTTCGCCCGCTCCTGCGTCGACCCACGGGTGGCGGCATCGTCCCGCACCTCGCTGATTGGACCTACTCCCTGGTGATCCCTCCCGGTCACGCCTGGTACCATCTGCGCGCCGTCGAAAGTTACCGTGCGATGCACGCCTGGATCGTGGCCGCCTTCGCCCGGCTCGACATTCCCACCGAGCTGGCGCCGTGCTGCCGCAAAGATGCCCCCGGACAATGCTTTGTGGGCTACGAGCAATTCGACGTACTGTGGCACGGACGCAAGATCGCGGGGGCCGCGCAGCGCCGGAACAAGTCGGGACTCCTGATCCAAGGTTCGGTGCAACCGCCACCGCCGGGAGTAGGACGAGGTTTGTGGCAAGCGGCGATGTTGGAGGTCTTGCCGGCGCTGTATTTCTCGGGCGCCCGGATCGAATCCCAAGCCCTCGGGACCGACGTCATCGCGGAGTCCTTGGTCGCCGAGAAGTATTCGCAAGCGTCGTATCACGAGCGGCGTTGAAACCGATCCGAAGTCTTCCTCCCGGTTCTCGGGTCCCTCCCCCACGTATCCGGCCCGCCAGAATCCCGTGACCCTCGCGCTCACGCCAGAGCGCTTCGGCTAACCAGATCTGACTCTCAGCGCGTCGCGCGGCGTTCTATCCCCGATCGTTCCCTCGCCGACCTCAGACCGCGCCACGCGTCTCCTGCGTGCCCGTCGCGTGGAATCGGGCACGGGCATCGTCCCCAGACCAGGCTCCGGACCGCACCCTCGTCCGTCTAACTGTCCTTTTTCAGAATCTCGCTGAGCCCAGCGAGGCAACGGGCGTTCTCGGCGGCAGTCCCAATGGAGATGCGGATGAATTCAGGCAGTTGATACCCCCCCATCGGCCGCGCGATCACACCGCGTCGCTGCAATTCCGTGAAGACCCGCTGTCCGTCGCCCACTTTGACCAGGACAAAGTTTGCTGCAGACGGAACAACCTCCAATCCCAGGGCGGAGAGTTCCTTCGTCAGGAGTGCTCGGCCCTCGCGGTTGTTCTCCCGCGTCTTCCACATGTGATCGCTATCGTCCAATGCCGCCAGGGCAGCCGCCTGTGCCAGGGAGTTGATGTTGAAGGGCTGCCGCACCTTCTCCAGCGACGACACCAATTCGGGCATGCCAATGCCGTAACCGAGGCGAAGACCAGCCAGGCCGTAGATCTTCGAAAAAGTCCGCATCAACAGAAGGTTCGGCCTCTTGCCCTCGCGAATCATCGGGATCAGATCCAACGGCTCGTCGAGGAATTCGAAGTAGGCTTCGTCCATGACCAGGAGCACGTTCGCCGGCACCGACTCCACCAACTCCAAAACCGACTCGGGGGACGCCAACGTACCGGTTGGATTATTGGGATTCGCCACGAATACCACGGAGGTCGAGGGTGTGATGGCCTGACGCATGGCGGCCAGGTCGTGACCGTAAGCCTTCGCTGGAACGGTGATCACCCGCGCCCCCATCATCGCTGCGATGATGGGATAGATCGCGAAGCAGTATTGCGACACCACCACGTCCGCGCCGGGTCGCATCAATGCGTGGCCGACGAACTCGATGATTTCGTTCGAACCGTTGCCCAGGATCAAATGCCCCGGCCTCAACCCCAATCGCTCCGCCAGCCGTTGCTTGAGATAGAAGGCATTTCCGTCCGGATACAGGTGCAGGTGCGGAAGGATCCGCTGCATCGCCGCAATCGCCCGCGGCGACGGGCCAAGTGGATTCTCATTCGACGCCACTTTGATGATGTCCGCGGCGGGCAGGCCCAATTCGCGCGCGACTTCTTCGATGGGCCGACCGGGCTGGTAGACCGGAAGTTGGGATAAGGATGGATTGAGTGCGAGAGAGCTCATGCGTCGGAAGAAAACGTCGGGTCAAATGCGGGAACCTCGGACACGCTGCCGCAACGGGCGCTTAGGACTTGAGATGGTCGAGAATCGCCGGCACGTCGACGTGCTGGCTGACCATGTCGCGAATCATCTGAATCTTCTCGGTATCGGCCGGCCTGGTCTTGATCGTCAAATCATGGACCTTTGCGGCCACCTGGTAACTGTCGCCTTCCGCCAGCAGCACTGGAAACGGCATATCCCTCACCACCCGCATCACCGGCGCCGAGGGACGGATATTGTCGGTAAGAATGATGCCCGCCAGCGTCTTCGAGGAATCCGACCGATTCAGGGCGGCCCCGGCCGCCAGCAGAATGTCCTCGCGATCCCCCGGGGCGATCACCAGGGCACCCGGGGTGAAATGGTGCATGGCGTGATGCACACTCATCGCCCCCACCACCACGCGATCGACGATGCAATTCAACCCAATGTTGGAATTCAACAAGTCGGCCTCCAACTCTTCACGGATGGCGGCCACCGTCGGACTCGAGAGCAGCGGTTGATGCGGAATGGTTCCCAGGAGATCGAGACCGCGGCGCTTGAGCCCCTTGCGGACAAACTTGGCGATGCTCTCGATCTTGTCGGGCAGCACCTTGTTGAGGATGACACCGATGATCTGCACGCCTTCCTTCTCGAACAGCGCCTGGTTCAACGCCACCTCGTCGATGGGGCGTCCAATGCCGCCTTGGGTGACAATGATCACCTTGGCTCCCAGGAGACGGGCCACGGTGGCATTCGACAAGTCAAACACCGAACCGACGCCGGCATGCCCGGTGCCTTCGCAAACCACGAAGTCCTTTTCCCATGCCACCCTATCAAAGGCCTTTTCAATGCGGCGAACCAGGGTGTCGATGTTCGAGCTTTCGAGATAGCGGCGCGTAAAATCCGGTTCGACCGCGATGGGACTCATGTCCACCAGCGGTGCCTCGATCTGGTACACGCGCTGCATCAGGACCGAGTCCTCGTCGATCTTCTGTTCTTCGATCTCCACGAAGCGCTGGCCGACGGGTTTGATGTAGCCGATGCGCGGATGGTGCTGGCGAAGCGCCGAAACCAAGCCCAGCGCGGTCGTCGTCTTCCCATCGTTCATTCGCGTCGCGGCGACGAACACCCTGGGGGTGGTGCTGTTGCGAGGCATGGGAATCAAAACCACTAGTCGCCCGGGAGCGTCTTGCCCGCGTCCGGGTAAAGGTTGGAGTACTCGATCGATTGCAGACCCACGACCGCCGCCACACCGAGGATGTCGTGCGCGTTGGATCCACGGGAAACGTCCGCCGCCGGTCGATCCAGGCCGAGCAGGATCTGTCCGTAGGCGTTGCCACGGGCAATATGCTGAACCATCTTGCTCGCAATATTGCCGGAACTGAGGTCGGGAAAGATCAGCACATTGGCTCGCCCGGCAACCCGGCTTTCCGGCAACTTGCGGGCCGCGATCTCCGGGATGAGCGCGGCGTCCACCTGCAGTTCACCGTCGAGATCGACCTCCAAGCGTTCCTCGCGCGCCCGCTGCTGCGCCAGGGCGGTCGCTGCCGCCACCTTGCCCGCGACTGGGTGACGGGAACTGCCCTTGGTGGAGAACGACAGCATCGCCACCCGAGGACGAGTGCCGAGCAATTGGCGGGCGAGCTTGGCGGTCGAAATCGCGATCTCGGCCAACTGTTCGACATTGGGTTCGGGAATGACGCCGCAGTCGGCCAGGAACATGACGCCACCTTCGCCAAACCGGGAGTCTGGCACCTCGATGATCATGCAACTCGAGGCGGTCGTCGCTGCCGGGGCGACCTTGATGATCTGGAACAACGGCCTCAAGACGCTGCCGGAAATCTCGTTAGTACCGGAAACAAACCCATCGGCCCCATGCATCGCCACCATCATCGCGCCGAAGAAGTTGGGCTTGAGAATGACTTCACGCGCCTCGCTTTCGTCGACGCCCTTCAAGCGGCGCAATCGTTCGTAACGGGCGATATACGCCGGCAGATCGTCGCTGCGTTCCGGGTCAATGATGCGGATGCCTTCGGTTGAGACATTCAGGCTTTCCGCCAACGCCTTCACCCGTCCGCGGTCCCCCAGCAGAATGGGCACACCCAGCCGCAGGGAATGGAACTGTCGTGCTGCCAGCAACACTCGGGGCTCGGTGCCCTCCGGAAAGACAATCCGTTTCGGATGCCGCTGAAGCTTGTCGATGACGCTCGCGATGAACCGCATGGCCGGGGCTGTCTAGCGTACCCGCCTCTCAACAGCAATCGACAAACCCGCCGGCTGGCCGAACGGTCGCCGGTGCGCGGTCCTGCGGCTGTGCCCGACGGAACCTGGATAGCTCGCTACCGAGGTTCATGCCGCCTCGTGACGAACTCGGGCGAATGACTTCCGCTGCCGCCAGCCAAGGGGAGTTCAGGAGCCCACCCCAACGTTTCCGGCGTCGCGAGCCGTCCCATCGATCGTCACTCCCCGCGGGCCCGCAGCACCTCGAATCGGCGGCCCCCCTCCCCAACGATGGTGACGCGCACTCCTTTGGCCAAATCCGCGCCTTTCAAGGCCTGTTCAATATCCTTGGGCTTTCGAATGACCCGCTGATTGATCTTGGTGATCACGTCGCCTGGCTCGATCCGACGGGCCGACGCCGGGCTGTCATCCGCGACCGCGATCACCAGGACCCCTTCGCCAGCGTCCAATCCCACCCTGGCAGCGTTGGCGGCATCCAATTCCTTCACCTTCACTCCCAAACGATCCGAAGGTTCCAATTCCGGCACCGCTTCCGGTTCGGGGACATCCTCTCGCGGGATCGCGGGCATGCCACGGCGAGGCCGAAGCGAGGCCATGACATCGGTCGGCAGCTCGCCTGGGGTCAGCGTCAAGGAATGCTTCTTTCCTCCCCGATAAACTTCGACCTGGATGGGCTTGCCCACGGTCTTGCGGCTGACCTGGCGCTTCAGTTCGCCCACGTCACGAACGGGCTCCCCGTCGATGGCAACGATCACGTCTTGGGTCTCGAGTTCCGAGCCCCAACTCGGTCCATCGCGGACAATCTCCCGCACCACCACCCCTTCCTTGACCGGCAACCCGCTGGGTGCGGCCTCCGGCCGTTCTCCGACAGACTCGATGCTGACGCCAAGCCAGGCGCGGGTGAACCGGCCCGATTGGATCAGGTGCCCGGAGACCTCCTTCGCCAGGTTGATTGGAACAGCGAAGCCAATGCCGGTGTTCAGCCCCTTGATCATGGTGTTGATGCCAATGACCTCGCCCTCGATGTTCACCAGGGGTCCGCCGCTGTTCCCGGGGTTGATGCTCGCATCCGTTTGAATGAAATCCTGGTCCATCATCACCACATCGAGCATCACCCGGCGGCCTTTACCGCTCACATGACCAAACGTGACGCTATACTCGAGGTCGAAGGGCGCCCCGATGGCGATGGCAAATTCACCGACGCGGACCTTCCCTGAATCGCCCAGGCGCGCCGCCGGCAGGCCCGACGCCTTGAGCTTGATCACCGCCAGGTCGGAACTCTTGTCGATACCTGAGACCTCGGCGGGGAACCGGCGACCGTCCTTGAGGCGGACCTCGATGCGATCGGCATTCTCCACCACATGTCCGTTGGTCAGCACGTACCCGTCTTCCCGGATGATGACACCGGACCCCTGCTCCGGGTCGGGCTCTCCCCGCCGCTCCCTCGAATCGCGCTCCAGGCGCTCCTCCAACTCGCGGCGGGTGTCTTCCGGCAAGAACCGAAACAGGCCACCATGATCGAAAGTCGAGGCCGACTCCTTTGGCCAGACCTTGACCACGACGACGGCGGGGGAAACCGTCTCGGCCACGCGCGCGAACGCGTTGCTCAGGCGGCGAGCGATATCCACATCGTCGTCGGCCGCGGCCAGCGACCGGAAACTCGAAGACCATGCGGTGAGGAGCAGCAGGACTGGCAGCCAGGAAGTGCGGGCCGTGAACGGCATGGCCATGTTTAGCACCGCCTCCTTCCCATGGCAAAGCCCACCGCCGACGTTGCGTCCCGCAAACCCGCACGATTGACTTGGCTCCGCATCGGCCGATAGCGTGGCCCGCCCGTCCCAGCTGCCATGCTCGAAGCCATAGAGAAGCTCCTCATCCTCCAGGATCGCGACCGACGTCTCATCCGCTTGCGCGCCGAGGTCGCCAACATTGAACCCCAGCGGCGTCTCGTCCAGACCCGGCGCTCCGGCGCAGAACAGGAATTCGAAGCCGCCCGCCAACAGGCTCATCGGCTCGAAAGTGAGCGCAAACGGCTCGAACTCGAGGTTGAGTCCAAAAAGGCGCAGATCGAGAAGTACACCGCCCAGCAGTGGCAAACTCGAAAGAACGAGGAGTACAAGGCTCTTTCCCACGAGATCCAAACGTGCCGGAACGCCATTCGCGACCTCGACGACCAGCAGATCGCGATCATGGAACAGATCGAGACCGCTGAGAAACGGGTCGCTGCCGCCACCGAAGCCCTGCGTGTCGCCAAGGCGGACTCCGATCAGCAGATCCGGCAGTGTGACGAAACTGAAGCCCGCCTCCGCAAACAACTGGGCGATGCCGAGAATGATCGCACGACCTTCGCCGGAGGCGTGGATCCGTCCCTCCTGACTCGCTACGATCGGATTCTCAAGAGCAAGGGCGACAAGGTGGTGGTCGGCGTGGAACGCGGCGTCTGCGGCGGTTGCCACATGCGCCTCGCCCGACAGGATGTCATCAATGCCCAGGCCGCACGCGAAATCACCCAGTGCCCCAACTGCGGCCGAATCCTTTATTACACCAGCGACATGGACGTGAAGCCGCACGACTAAGCGCGCGGTCACGCCTCCGGGAAGAGTCGCATCTGCGTTCCGCCCGGTCGCCGAAAGGCGTCCACCGCCAACTCCGGACCGCTTTCGGCCAATCCCAATCGGCGACGCACCGTTCGGAAGAGATCCGACACGCGCTGCGCGGCGCCACCTTCACCCCTGAAACGGGTGCCGAATCTCGGATCGTTGAGGTTTCCCCCGCGCATGGCTTCCAGTTGATGGATCACCTTGTCCTTGCGATCCGGAAAATTCCGCACCAGCCAATCGACAAAGATCTCCTTCACTCCAAGGGGCAGCCGCAAAAGGGTATAGGAGGCGTAGCTCGCCCCAGCCTCGCGCGCGGCCTTCAGGAGCTGGGGCAGCTCATGATCATTGATTCCCGGGATCACCGGCGCTGTCAGCACTCCGGTCGGAATCCCCGCGGCGGCCAACTTCCCGATCGCCGCAAGTCGGGCGGCCGGTGGCGAGGTGCGGGGCTCCATGATGCGTCGCAAGGCCGGGTCCAGGGTGGTGAGCGAGATGGACACATGCACCGCCCGGTGCCTTGCCAGTTCCCCCAACAAATCAATATCCCGCGTCACGGTGGCGTTCTTCGTCACGATGCCGACCGGATGACGCAACTCAGCCAGCACCTCGAGGCATCGGCGCGTGATTCCCAGCTTCCGCTCCACCGGCTGATACGGGTCGGTGACTCCCGACAACGCGAGCCATTGCGGTTCCCAATCGGGCGCCGACAATTCATCTCTCAACAACTCCGCTGCCCGTTCCTTGACCATAATGCGCGACTCAAAATCCAATCCTGCCGAGTAACCCAGATACTCGTGGGTGGGACGGGCGTAACAATAGGCACATCCATGTTCGCAACCCCGATATGGATTCAGGCTGACCCGGAACGGGATATCGGGGCTGTTGTTCCGGCTGATCACGCCCACCGAGGCGTCCCTGAGAAACTGCGTGCGTTGCGCAGTTTGCTCCGCCGGGTCCAGATCCCCGTCCGGATCGGGCTCGACATTCAACACCTCGAATCGCCCCGCCGGATTCAGCGAAGTGCCTCGAATGCCGGCGGGCCGGGGCGGGGATCCGGAAAGTCGGGGATCGGCCATGGACACACGTTTAGACTGACCTTAGCCGCGATTCCAGGGCCTGGCGAACCGTCGCGTGCAATTGCGACAGATCGAGCGGCTTCTGCACAAACATCACCCCCTGCTGAATCGGCGCTCCTTCCTGCACCAATTCCGCGCTGTAGCCGCTGGTAAGAATCACCGGAAGATCAGGATCCTCCTCGCGCAGGATTCGGACCAATTCCGAACCACTGATGCCATCGGGCATCACGACATCGCTGAAGACGAGGTCGATCGGGGCCTTCCGCGCCTTCCACGCCTCCAGCGCCTCCTTCCCGGTCGGCGCCTCGATGACCCGATAACCGGCCCGGCACAAGGACACCGCGAGCAACCGCCGAAGGTGCGCATCGTCCTCCACCACCAGGAGAGTTTCCGATCCACCCTCCACCGGGGGCGTGGACGGTGTCGGCGCCGGCACGGCCGGAGACGCGTCGACGGCCGGAAGGTAGACCCGAAAGGTGCTGCCCGACCCCGGCTGACTGTTGACTTCCAACCACCCCTGATGCTGGCGAACGATACCGTAGACCGTCGATAACCCGAGGCCGGTTCCCTTGCCCACCTCCTTGGTGGTGAAGAACGGTTCGAAGATGTGGCGAATGGTGGACTCCTCCATTCCACAGCCCGTGTCGCTGACCTCCAGGCAGACGCACAATCTGGGTTCGGCGAGTTCCCCGGCATCGCCGCGCGCCCGCGAAACCACCCGGGACGTGCTCAGGCGAAGGAGGCCTCCCGACGGCATCGCATCCCGTGCATTCACCGCCAGGTTCATGACCACCTGCTCCATCATGCCGCTGTCAGCCTCGATGGCCGGCAACGACGGCGCCAACGCGAATTCGCAGCGCACTTGCTCCCCCAGAAGCCTCTCCAGCATGCGGCGCATGCCGGAGATCACCTGATTCAGTTCGATCGGCCTCCGGACCAACATCGAACGCCGGCCGAACGCGAGCAATTGCCGGACAACTTCCGCCCCGCGCAAGACCTCCGCCTTCAATTCATCCACGGTTTCACGGGCTTCGGGTGCCAGGGTGGCGTCGGCCTTCAGCAGACCCAGGTGGATCAGCGTGGCCGCCAGGATGTTGTTGAAATCGTGCGCCACCCCGCCGGCGAGCTGGCCGATGGCCTCCAGCTTCTGCGCTTGTCGCAATCGTTCCTCGAGCCGACGCCGCTCGGTGGTATCGATCAGCACCCCTTCCACGCCCACGATCGCGCCGCCTTTCACCACTGCGTTTGCCGAAAACATGTGGTGACCCACCGTCCCGTCTGGGCGCCGCCGCTCGGACTCGCCGGAAATACCACCCTCGCCCGACAGCATGCGTTGCACGACTTCCTTGGCGTACTCCAAACTCTCCGAGGTCTGGGTGGCGCTGAAATGACGTCCAAGGATCTCCTCGGCCGTCGCTAATCCGTGCATCCTGAGCCACGCGGCGTTCACCTGCCGGTACCGGCCCTCGAGATCGAGGAAGAAGTAGCCGGCATGGGTCGATTCTATCAGCGAATCGAATCGGTGCGCACTCTCCCGCAACGCTTCCTGGGTACGGTGCAACTGGGTCACGTCCAGTACCAACGCCAGCGTCGAGTGGATGCTTCCGTCCGCCGACCGCAACGGCACCGTCCACAACCGCGTGTCCACCCGCGTCCCGTCCTTCCGTACATACCGCCGGTCGACACCTTCATAGGTCACACCGGCCATGAGGCGATCCACGCGGTTCTTCATCTCCTCGACATCCTCGCGCGCCACGAAAGGCGCCGGCATGCCGAGCACCTCGACGGCACTCCACCCCAGGAGCGCCGTTGCCGCGGGATTCCATAATCGCACGCGGTACTCTCGATCGACCGCGATCAATGCCATCGGGCAGGCATCGATGATGGCTTCGAGGCGATGTCGATTGGCGCGCAACTCGGATTCGCGCCGTCGGCCTTCGGCGAACAACGCCGCCAACAGAAGCCCGGTAAATCCGGCGATGATCAGCCCGCCATGCACCGCCAGCCATAGGCTCGGCCAACCTTGGGAAGGCACGGCGATTCGTCCCAAAGCCTCTCGCAACGACCAGGCCGCCGATACGGCGGCGACGACTGTGGCCAACGCGGCCCCTCGCGTTCCGAATCGAAACGCAGCCCAACCAATCACCGGGAACAGCAGAAACCTCATGCCCGGTGCGCCAGCCGCCTCGATCCGACTGGTTTCGCTGGCCAGCAAGGCCGTCAAGACCAGCACCGATACCGCCTCCAACAGCACCGGTACCCGGCGCCAATCCGCGTGCACCGTTGACGGAACCCTGAAACACAGAATCGCGGGTGCAGCCACGACGACCCCCATGGCGGCCCCCAGCCACCAGGAGACCCACACCGGCATCCAGTCCATTTCAGGCCGCACCGCGCGCATGGCCCAGGTCCCCACCGTGGCACTGAGGATCGGCGCCAATAGACCGCCGTACCCGGCCAACCCCACCAAGTCCCTCGGTTTGCTAAGATCCGGACATTGCCCCACCCAGCGCCGCACCATCCACGCCCCAACCACCGCCTCCGCAACATTGCCCAGCGAAACCCAGGCCGACACCAGGACCGGCTTGCCGTAAGCCAGATCCAGAATGCCGTTGGAAAGCAAAGCCGCCGCCATGAACCACGGCCATTGCCTCGGCTCCCGCCACAAGAGCGCCGCCAAACTCACCCCGCTGGGAAGCCAGAAGACCAACGTGCTTCCAGCTCCACGCGACATCCAATTCGCCAATGCCGCACTCAGAAAGTAGCCAACGACGAAGAGGACAAGGTGGCCGGAAAGTCGTCCGATTCCTGTCGACTCACCCTTGGCGTCGGCCATTCGACGCACCTTCCCATTGAAGTGCCCAAAGTCAGCTTCTAAATCGACGCGCCAGACCCACTCATCATCCGCCACCGATGACCTGGCGATCCTGAACGGGTGACGCAGCGTCCCTCTTCCCCGCTCGTCCTTCCCCGACAGGGCTTGCTTCGGCATCCCTTCCTAGCGTGGAGTCCTTGCCAGCGGCCGACGTCATCTATGGCAACCCCCGCGCGCCAACGCGCTCTTCCATCGGTGGAACGGATCCTCAAGGCCCTCGAGCCCTTCGACGTTCCACGCCCCATGGCGGTTCGCCTCGTGCGCGATCGACTCGCCTCCGCGAGGGGTGCCACCGACACCCCCATTCCGGCGTTCGAGGTCTTCATTCACGACCTGCGACGGGAACTCCAGGAACTGGCCGAAACCCGCCTGCAGCCGGTCATTAATGGAACCGGCATCCTGGCTCACACCAATCTTGGGCGAGCCCCGCTCGGCGACGACCTCGTGGAGTCGGTTCGCTCGGTGGCGCTCGGGTATTCCAACCTCGAGATCTCCCTCATCCATGGTCGGCGAGGGCACCGCGGCGCCTACGTTGAACACGGCCTGGCACTCTTGTGCCAGGCCGAAGCCGCCACCGTCGTCAACAACGGCGCCGCCGCCCTCGTTCTCATCCTCCATCATCTCACCGCCGGCTCAGGACGCCACGAAGTGGTCATTTCGCGCGGGGAACTCATCCAAATCGGCGGTGGGTTCCGTATTCCTGACATCCTTCAGACCAGCGGCGCCCAGCTGCGCGAAATCGGCACCACCAATCAGACCTCCATCCAGGATTACCGCCGGGCCATCGGCACCCAAACGGCACTCGTTCTCCGTGTCCACCCCAGCAATTTCTACATGGAGGGTTTCGTGGACCGCCCGGCCGATGCCGAGGTTGCCGCTGCCGCCAAGGTCGGCGGCGTGCCGTTTGTCGTCGATCTCGGAAGCGGCGCCCTCATGGACCTGACCGCGGTCGCCGGACTTCATTCCGAGCCCATGCCCGGTCAGACACTTGCGGCAGGTGCCGACCTGGTTTGCTTCAGCGGCGACAAACTCCTCGGCGGACCGCAGGCCGGGATCATTGCTGGCAGCCGATCGTGGATCGATCGACTCAAGGCCGATCCTCTGTTCCGTGCCCTGCGCTGTGACAAACTGGTGTTCGCCGCGTTGCAAGCGACGATCGATGCCTACCTGCACGCCGCCGCCCGTCGCGACGCCGGACCTCCGAAGACAGTTCCCATGGTCAACCTCATGCTGACCCCGGTCGCGGATTTGAGGGCCCGCGCGGTGACCCTGCAGGAGCGTCTCCGACCTTCCGGCCTCGTCATGGAGGTCCGCGCGTCGGATTCGCAGATCGGCGGCGGCGTTTGTCCGCGTTCCAGCATGCCATCGATCGCGCTTCGCATACCGCCGCCGCGAGGAAATGCCGAGGGATTCCTGGATCTGCTCCGGAAGCACCGCCCTCCGGTTATCGGCCGGGTCAGCGACGGCTGCTGCTGGATCGACCTCCGCACGGTGTTTCCCTCGCAGGACGAGACGCTGGTTTGCGCCCTCCAGGCGGTCGCCCAAGAGTTAAGTGCCGGCGGCCCGACGGCGATGTCCGGCGACGCCCCATGATTCAACCGTTCATTGTCGCCACCGCGGGGCACGTGGACCACGGAAAGAGTGCGTTGGTTCGGGCGCTAACCGGAACCGATCCGGACCGGCTCCCGGAGGAGAAGGCGCGCGGAATCACCATTGACCTCGGATTCGCTCACCATTCATTCCCGGCGCCTCCTGGCAATCCCCATGGTGCCACCCATTACTCCTGCGGCATCATCGATGTGCCGGGACACGAGGATTTCGTGAAGAACATGGTGGCCGGAGTCGGTGCCATCGACCTGGCGCTGCTGTTGGTGGCAGCTGACGACGGCTGGATGCCACAAACGGAAGAGCACCTCCAGATTCTCACCTACCTGGGCATCCAGAGCGGGGTGATCGTCCTTTCCAAAGCCGACCTGACCTCCTGCCTTCCGCCGCTGGAGGCGCAGATTCGATCGCGCCTCGCCGGCACACCCCTCGCCAACGCTCCAATCGTCCGCGTTTCGGCGTTGAACGGTGAAGGTCTTCCGGAACTTTCGAACGTCCTCGCCCAGGTTCTCGCAAACACACCGCCGCCACCCGACTTCGGGCGTCCTCGACTCTTCGTTGACCGTGCCTTCGCACTGCGCGGCATTGGAACGGTGGTCACGGGAACCCTGACAGGAGGTTCCGTCAACCGCGGCGATGCATTGATCGTGGAACCGGGCCACCGAACCTGCCGCGTCCGCACCTGTCACATCCACGGACACGAGGTCGAGCGTATTCCGTGCGGGACCCGCGCCGGTTTGAATCTGACGGAACTCGAGCCGCGTCGGGATAGCACCGGCCCAGGGACCGTCGGTCGCGGGGATGTCTTGACTCTCCCGGGACTGGGCGCCGCGTCCGACACCCTCGATGTGTTTCTGTGTCGATCGCCTCGACCTCTCCGCGACGACCGTCCCCCCTCTCGCCCGTTGGTCGACGGTTCGACAGTGAATCTGCTGCTCGGCTCAGCGCAGGTGCGCGCGCGGCTGCTTCTTCTCCGCGGTGATCGACTCGGCCCAGGCGATACCGCCATCGCCCAGCTTCGACTGGAGCAACCGGTCTTCGCCATGGCCCAGGATCGATTCATCCTCCGGGACACCTCCGAACAAACCACCTTCGCCGGAGGGCAGGTTCTTGATCCGGAGGCCTCCCGCCAAAACCCCCGAGATCCGGCACGGCTGCAGCTTCTCGACGCCTGTGCCGCATCCCCCACCACCACCGACTTGCTTCGGTTGCAGTTGCACCGGCATCCCGTCGGACGCATCGACTCCTATCTCACTCGCGCGAAAGTATCGCGTTCTTCGGCACTCAAAGCGGTCGGTGCACTCATTGCGAACCAAAGCGCCGTGCAACGGGGCGCGTTGCTGGCGGCAACGTCAGCGTGGCGGAATTGGGTCGAGGCGGCCGCGCAGACCATCGATCAACATCACCTGCAGCACCCTGAGCAACTCGGCCTCGCACTGGCCCCGCTTCGCATGGCTGTGGCTCAGGAATTGAAGACAGCAGCTGGCGAGGACGCCCTCATTCACGATCTCGAACAGATGGGATACGTGGTGGAAGGCACTCACATTCGCCGGGCAACGCACCATCCCGTCCTGCCACCGGACTTGAGCTCCGCCGGTCAGCGCATCCGGGCGGCCCTGGCCCAAGGCATGTTGGATCCGCCTCCAAGGTCCGCTTTTTTGGCGACCGGCGCCGAATCCGCGGCGCTCAGGTTTCTTATCGATGCGGGTGAAGTTCTCGATCTGGGCTCGGATATCGTTCTGCCTCTCGCCGCCTTCCTGCAGGCGCGAAGAAAGGTCCGCGAGTTCCTGAGGCGCCGAGAATCGGCGACCACCAGCGAGATTCGACACTTCCTGGGCACCACCCGACGGGTGGTCATTCCGCTTCTCGAACGTTTCGATCGCGATGGCCTCACCCTTCGCGAAGGCGACACCCGACGACTGCGAACATCAGCCCTCGCCGGTCCGGCCACGATTCCCAGTCGCGAAAAGCCGTTTGCGCACGGGGTCAACCCGCGAAAGACTCCCTGACGGATGGAAGAACAGGACCGGGATGAGGATCGGACTCGGATTCGCGCGTCTCCGATACCGACCACCTTTGGCGGCGTCGCCGCGTTGGCGTGCGGCCCGGTGAGGTGGCTGCTTTCTTGGCAAGCCTTCACAGCGACAGCCATCGGCGCCGCATTAACCTTGGTCCTTCTTCTCACCTGGGCTCGAGACATCGAACAGGCAATTGCGGACGTTGGAACCGCGGGCGAGATCCGCGACGGTCGTTTTTACCCATCGACCCCGAAAAGCTGGCTCGTGCGCAACTCCTCCTTCCTCGGCATCGCCGTGGTTGGCGACCCTGCTGACGAACCGATCTCAGCCGCTGACGTGAATCTGTGGATCGAACCCGAAGGCTGGTCGATGCATTCCCTGTTTGGGAGGTTGGACGGCCGTTACCCGGCCACGCTTCGAGCCTCTGTGGACCGCGTCGAAATGTCGGGCCTCTGGTCCGCCTGGAAAGCCCCCATACTTCTGACCTTCGGTTTGGCCACGACCATCGGTGTCCTGATGACCTGGGTACTCCTGGCCACGGTCTATTCCCCCGTGCTGCGCCTCGTCTCGGGTTTCCTGAATCGGGACGTCGGCCTGGGTGATTGTTGGAAGTTGGCAGCAGCGGCGTTGCTGCCGGGAGCCTTGTTGATGACGGGCGCCTTCGGGCTCTACGCCACACACCAACTGGCATTGGTCGGCCTGCTTCTCGCCTCGCCTCTACACATTCTGGTCGGATGGATTTATTGCCTTGGCGGAGTCTGGCGCCTGCCCAAGATCGTGAGCGGTCCGAATCCATTCATCCCGCCGATGCCGGAAGAAACCGACCGACCGGTGGAACGCTCCAATCCGTTTCGGTCTTCTTAAGCGACCCCGATGTCTCCCTTGCCTCCCCCTCCTCCCACCCAGACGCCGACGGCCCCTTCCTCCACCTGGCGGATCTTTGCCATGCCCGCCCTCATTGCCTTGGTCGGCTACGTGGTCATGTACGGATGCGACCGGCACCTGCGAGTGCGTCGAGGCCCCTGGCAAGTCACCTATGCACGAGAGTCGGATGGCACACCGGCCCTGCGCATCCACCAGGAAAGCCTCGGGATCAGCAACATCACGGTCCGTTTCGACGGTGAAACATCACCGACCGCGGCGGAGACGCTTCCTGTCGTGGTGAGATTCGACGATCCTGACAAGCCCGTCCCATTTGGGATCCTGGCATTCCACGATCTCATGTACCAACCGGGGACAGTGGTCCTCCAGTGCTTTGGTCACGAGGTTCAAATGCTGCCCAAGGCGCTTTACCTGAATCGGGTCCCCCACGCCTGGACCTCAGAGGGCGAGTTCCGACTCACGGCCTCCAACAAACCCGCTTCGCTGGCACCTCCCAAAGCCATCCGATCCCCCTTTGGTGGCCTTCGCCCGGGTCCTCAATTGACCAATGATTCGCGGTACTGACGATACCCTTCCTCGCCCAGCGCACGCTTGAGGGACTCTTCCTTGTCCTTTTCCAGAGACTGCAGAGCGAGTTGACGCTGTTCCGAGCTGAGGGCGGTGTTGTTGAGCACCTCACGGCGCTTGCTCTCATGCTGGTTGAGGACCTCGTAAAAGCCCAAGGCCAGGTTCTCCGGCAAACCGGCCCGTCGCACTGCCAGCTGCGCTTGTCGGAACAAGGGATAACGCCCGACGAGATACCGTTGGTATCGTTCCGGAGGCAGCACCTTCTTGATCACCTCCTCCCGTTGCCGCTCGAACTCTTCACGCTGTCGGGAACTGAGCGAATCCACGGCGCCATATTCGAGCTGCAACCGGTGCTCCAGGGCGTCGACGGAACGAAAGACCTGTCGAAATTCATCCGGGGTGGGATCCAAGCCCGCCAACTCCGTTCGCAATCGATTGGCATTGTGCGAGTAGCGCAGCAGAAACTCCTCCAATTCCAGCGGCGTCAAGATTTGCGACAAGTCCGAGCGCGTCTGTTCACGCAGGCGTGCCAGATCCCCCTGATTCAGGAAGACGCCCTCATTCTGGCGGTTGTTGAAATAGCCCTGGTGCCGGTCGAGCGACCGCGCACAAATCTCCTGGACCGCGTTGTATTTCTCGCGCGGCAGGGCGCCCAGGACGGGACCGGATAGATTCACCACAATCGGCACTTCTTTCCCGTTGTCTGCCGACTCCTCGGGCGATCCGCCGATGTATTTCGTGATCAACTCACCCCGTCGCTTCCGCAACTGCTCGTATCGATCCGTGAAGTTATCCCCGGCCGCATTGGGCGCTTCGGCCTTCCACCAGGCAAAATCGTTGGCGACAGCCTGGGCCACCCGCTGCTGCAGCAGCCAATCATCCGCGTCGGCGCGCACGATCCACCGAATCCTATCCTCCGGGCATCCCGCGGCCCGAAGGCGCTCCAAATACGCGGGATACTCCGGTGTATCGAGCTGCTGCCAGCCGACGTCACTACTTTTGGCGGATGCCGGTGTTGAAGCAGCGGCGCTCACGGGTTGGACCGAGGCAATGGTGGTGGTTGCCCCGGGAGCCGGAACCGGGTCCGCCCCGATCGCTGACACCGTCACCGCCTGCGTTGCTGCCAGGAACCAAGACATGAACCCGACACGAACCACTGGATACTTGCGCCTCTGCACGACGCAACGTTCCCGGGCCGGGAGCGCCGCGCAAACCAAAACCTCGATTCCATCGCGTTCGGTTCCCGCCGTTTGACTTGAATTCCCTGGAAACCTAAAGTGCCTAGACATGCTGGCTGCTGAAACCAAGCCGGTCCCCAAACCCGAGCGGCGGTCCGCGTCGGGCCATTCGCATGGAGCGGCTTGGAAGGAGATCTCCGAGCCGTTAGCTCCGTTCCTTGGCGACGTTCGGGAGTTCCTGGAAAAACAGGTCGAAGCCTTTGAGGCCGAAGTGGCCGCCGGGGCGCGCTATGCGTTGTCGGCCAGCGGCAAACAACTTCGCCCGGTCCTCGTCGCGCTCGCCGCTCGCGCCACCGGCAGCTTGGCGCCGAACCATGTCACGGGTGCGGCTATCGTGGAATTGGTCCACCTCGCCACCCTGGTGCACGACGATGTCATCGACGCCGCCGGCGTCCGCCGGCGACAGCCGACTGTGGCGGCCCGCTTCGGCAATCAGACCGCCGTGCTGCTCGGCGATTGCCTCTTTGCCCATGCCCTTACCCTGGCTGCCGGGTTTCCCACCACGGACGTCTGCCGCGTCGTCGCCAACGGCACCAAGGCGGTTTGTTCGGGCGAAATCCTGCAGACGCTGCGTCAGGGTCGGTTGGACCAGTCGACCGACGACTATTTCCGGGTGATCCAGCTCAAAACGGCCGAATTGTTCGCCCTTGCCTGCGAACTGGGCGCACTCCTCTCCGGCGCCCCGGCCGCCACCTGTGACGCCCTGCGCCGATTCGGCATCGCTTTCGGCACTGCCTATCAGGTCTTCGACGATTGCCTGGATGTGTTCGGCTCCGAGGAATCCGCCGGGAAAACCCTGGGAACCGATCTCGCCACCGGCAAAGTCACTCTGCCTATCCTGCTGACCCACCAGCGGGCCACACCCGCCGACCGCGCCACGCTCGAAAGCCTCCATCACCGCCACGCGTCGGGACAAAGCGATGGGTTTCGGGCCTTGCTGGAGCGGTACGAGGCCGCCGCCCTCTCCCGAGGTGTGGTGGAGTCCTTCCTGACCACCGCTCGCGAATCCCTCCGCCCCTTGGAAGGCCGGCCGGATACCGCACCCCTGCTGGCATTGACCCACTACCTCGGGGCGCAAGTTCAGCGCCTGGCGGAACCCTGACAACCAAGCCCCCGGTCGTATGCGCACGGCCACGGAACCTCCCACTGACCCCTCCAAGGCTCTGCCGGTCGCTGATCCGGTGGAACCGGAGGATTTGGTGCTGGTCCGCCGTGCCCAAGCCGGAGATCTGGAGGCTTACGACCAGTTGGTGCGCCGGCATCAGGAACGGGTCTATTCGACCGTCTACCACATGACCAGCAATCATGAAGACGCCGCCGATCTGACCCAGGACGCTTTCATCAAGGCCTACAACGCGTTGCGCGGATTCAAGGGCGACTGCGCGTTCTTCACGTGGATCTACCGGATCGCCGTCAATCGCACCCTCAATTTCCTCAAACAACGGCGCAACCGAACGCCTAATCTCAGCCTTAACGACCTCGACTTTAACGCCGAGCACGATCCCGACGTCCTCGCCCTCGTCTCGGAACAAACTCCCCGGCGCCAGGTGGATTTGGGCGAACTTCAGGAAAAGTTGAACGGGGCGATGCAGAAGCTGTCCGAAGTTCACAGGATGGTGGTGGTTCTGCATGATATACAGGGCCTGCCCCACGAAGAGATCGCCGCGATCATGGACTGCAACCCAGGCACCGTTCGGTCTCGGCTGTTCTACGCCCGTCAACAGCTCCAAGCCTACCTTTCCGATTACCTGAAGTGACCATGGTACCGAATCCTGATGACGAAGTTCAGCGCCTGCTTCGCCTGCTCGCGGTGAAACGGCACGAGACGCCGCCTCCCGGGTTCTTCGACAGTCTGCCCAATCGCATCTTGGTCAGCATCCGCGCCGGCACCGAAATGTCGGACCGCGGCTTCTGGGAGAGGCTCTGGATAAGGATCCTCCGTGAACCCATGGTGGCCGGCTCCTATGCCGCCCTCGGTCTCGGAGCGATGGTCTTTGGCGTCAGTGTCTTCCAAATGGCGATCGAACACGAAAGCCATACCGGCATCGGCATGGAGGAACTGGCCACCACCACCCCAGGCATGCTCCTGGCCCCTCCAAATCATCTACCCGGAGGAATTATTTACCGGGTTTCACCCGCCGATTACGCCCGTTCCGACGACTCCTACTCCGCTCCAAGCCCGAGTGCGTACCGGGTGGTCGACCCATTCCGAACCAGCGTCAACGGGGTGGAGGTCCAACCCGTCAGTCTCGATCGTTAGGAAAAAGGCGCTCCGCCTCCACGTTCCCGATCCTGTGGGTCGCTCCGGTAGTCCAGCGACCGCAGATCGCTCTCGTCGTGTTCCGTTCCGCGACGTCGGGACCACCGTCCTATTCCTCAGGAAACAAACCGCCGCGCCGATTCGGTGTGACCACCCAACCCGGCGCGGCTCGTTCCACGTCCGCGAGACCTTCGATGAATCCCGCGCCTCGTCAGCAGGCCCAGAAAACAAGGAACCGCCTAGATCCGATCAAAGACCAGCGTGCGGCCGTCCGCCGTCGCCACCATTTGGTTGTCTTTGATTTCCACCTCCAGAAGGACCTCTTTGTCCTCCTTGGTGATCTTCACCTGATACTTGTCGCCCGATTTCGCCCAAGTGCCTTCGCCGGTGGACATTAACGGGCTGAGCGTAGTGGACGGCGGTTTCGCGACCACCTTCACCGGAACCACGGGCGTGGCGGCCAACGCCTGAGCCGCCGGTTGTGCTCGTCCTCCGGTGCCGCCGCGGTTGAGTCCGTAACGCTGACGAAGGTCGGCCGACATCCCGCCATCGGTGGCGGCAGGCTGCGGTGGGGGCAACGCCCGCGCGACCAAGCCGCGTGCCGTCAAGCCGCCACCAGCAGCCGGAGCGCCGGGTGTGGAACCGTCGGCGGCCGGCGTGGCGGCAGCCGCCGGTGTGGCGGAGGCACGACCCACGGTCTGCAGCAATTTCTGCTCGTCCTTGGCCTTCACCTTCACCAGGGCCTTGTTGTCCGTGGTGAACCCGATGGTCATGTTGTCCAAATAAACGTTCAACGCCTTGCGCAGCAGGTTGAATTCGACCGTTGGAAGCTTCTCGGAACTGACCAGCTTCATCTCGGCGATGCTCCGGCGCACATTCAGGCGCCACCGTCCCAAAAGTCGCTCATCCTTGTATTTGCCGGATATTCCAGTCCGGAGGTAGGCCTCCAGGTCGGCAAAATCCAAGGCCAACAGCTCATTCACCAACTCCGGGTTATCGGCCACCGCCCGGATCTTGGCGTGGTCCAGAATCTCCACGACCCCCGCGCGAGACTGGATCAAGGTGTTGATCTCCGGATCCCGAGCCAATTCGGAAATCTCCGGCTTCTCGGCCAGACCCAGGAACGGCGGGTAACTCGCCAATCGGCTGTGAAGAGCCGGGTTGTTATAGACCAAACCCAAAATATCCGAGGCGACATAATGATCCGGGGTTGCCGGTTCGAAGCGTTCCACCAGGCGCATCAACCCGGTGTCCTCCATCCCGTGGGTGAAACTGTTGGCGGCGCGCAGCGCCACTGAATTCTCCTGCTCGTCCGCCAATTGCGTCGCCAAATAACCGGGCAAATACGCCACGATCGCCACCAGCACCAGCCACACGGTCCCCTGCGCCGCTCCTACCGCCGCGCCGGTTCGCCGATTCAGTCGGAACCAACGGGCGAAGGTGTATTCGTCGGTGCTGTTCCGGAACCGGCGCTCGACGACGTGGTGCACCACCAAGGCAATGATGAAGAAAACCAGCGACGCCAGGATGAATCCGAAAACCGGAGGCAGGTAGAACAGCCAGATCGGGTTCTTGAAGCCTATCATCGGCACCAGGCCAGCCACCCAGCCTCCCACCATCTTCGCCATGAATGCGCTGATGAAGGTTCCCACCAAACAAATCGAGGCCCGGACGCCGCCCAGCAGGAATCCAATTCCAGCGGCCAGGACAACCAGGATCACACCAACCAACCAGATGATCATGCCGCAATTCTAGCCGGATTACGGTCGAAGGCACGTCCAAAATTGGGGACCCTGACACAGACGCGACAGCGGTCTTCCGCTTGGGCACCCTGGGGCCGTGCCAAACTCCAAACCAACCCCCACCCGTCCCGACTTTGATGCCATTGTTCTCGGCGGCGGCAGCGCCGGGTATGCGGCCGCCCGTACCCTCGCCGCCGGCGGCCAGCGGGTGGCCGTGATCGAGGGCGGAGCCGAGGTCGGCGGGCTGTGCATCCTGCGCGGTTGCATGCCCACCAAGGCACTCCTCTATGCCGCCGAAGTCGCTCACTTGACCCGGCATGCCGCCACCTGGGGTATTTCCGTTCCGCCGCCCGGTGTCGATTTTGCCGCCGTCATGGCGCGCAAAGATGCCATGGTCGAAGAATTCGCCGCGTACCGCCGCCAACAACTCGCCGACGGGCGCTTCACCTTCCTGCGTGCCATGGCCCGGTTTGACGGCCCCAACGCGGTGATGCTCGATGACCATCGTCGCCTGACCGCGGCACGCTTCGTCGTCGCCACCGGATCCAGGGTCGCCACTCCCAGCATCCCGGGTCTGGCCGATGCCGGATACCTCACCAGCGACGATGCCCTCGCCCTGACGGCTCCACCGGAAAGCCTGATCATTCTCGGCGGCGGCTCGATTGCCTGCGAATTCAGTCAGTTCTTTGCTCGAATGGGTACCCGCGTCATTCAGATCCAACGCGGAGCACAGGTCCTTCGCGCGTTCGATGAGGATATCGCTTCGGCGATCGGCGAAGCCCTGCGCAAGGATGGTGTCGACCTTCACACCGGCGCTCGACTGCTGGAGGCCGGCCGCAATGGCGCCACCCGGTGGGTCCGTTTCGAATCCCATGGGGAAATCCGTCGCGTGGAAGCAACCCATTTGCTCCTGGCGCTCGGCCGCGTCCCCAACACCTCGTCGCTTCATCTCGCGGCGGCCGGTGTGCAGGTGGACGGCTCAGGGCGCATCCTGACGAATGAGGAGATGCGCACCAGCGCCCCGCACATCATGGCCGCCGGCGATTGCACCAGCGAAAACGAAGTCGTCCATATCGCCATCCAGCAAGCCGAGATCGCTGCGCACAACCTGCTGTACCCCGATCGCCCCCGCCGCCTGGACAATCGTCTGGCCATGAGCGTGGTGTTCACGGATCCCCAGGCGGCCATGGTCGGGAAAACGGAGAAGGACTGTCGCCTGGGGAACATCCGGTTTGCCACCGCCAGCTATCCCTTCGCCGACCACGGAAAGTCCATTCTCATGGAAGCCAAGATCGGCAGGGTCAAACTGCTGGCTGATCCGGACACGGGCCTGCTCTTGGGTGGCGCTGTCGCGGGACCGTCGGGCGGCGAACTGATCCATGAAATTGTCGTAGCCATGGCGGCCCAATGGACGGCCCGCCAACTGGCGGCCACCCCCCATTACCATCCTTCCCTCGCGGAAATCTGGACTTATCCCGCCGAGGAACTGGCCGAAGCCACTTCACGGAATGAAGCTCGTCCAGCCACCCCATGACGCGGCAGGCTTTGGTCCGGATGAAACGTCTCGCTCTCCGCAACCTGCTCGCGCTGTGCGGCCTCTTTGCCGCGACCTCCGGTCCCGCCCAGGCCTGGGTGGAACGCGCCGCCAAGGTCGCCCCCCATCCACGCCAAATCGCCTGGCAGCAACTCGAGTTCTACGCCTTCGTCCATTTCGGGGTGAATACTTTCACCGACCGCGAATGGGGTACGGGAACCGAGGATCCCAAGATCTTTCATCCTACCGCGCTGGATGCCCGCCAATGGGTCTCGGTCTTCAAGGACGCCGGCATGCGGATGGTGATCCTCACCGCGAAGCATCATGACGGCTTCTGCCTTTGGCCTTCGCGCTATACCGAGCACTCCGTCAAGAACAGTCCCTGGCGCGGCGGCGCAGGCGATGTCGTGCGGGAGGTGGCCGACGCCTGCCGTGAAGCCGGACTCAAATTCGGCGTCTACCTCTCACCTGCCGACCTCAATGCCCCCTCCTACGGCGATACCGAGGGGTACAACACCTACTTCAAAAACCAACTGCGCGAACTCCTGACCCAGTACGGCGACATCACCGAGGTCTGGTTCGACGGCGCCAATCCTCGAAAAGAGGGAATGAAATACGATTACTTCGGGTGGTATCGCCTCATCCGCGAGCTCCAACCCAATGCCGTCATTTTCGGCATGGGCCCCGATGTCCGCTGGGTCGGCAATGAAGGCGCCCATACCCGCGCCGCCGAATGGAGCGTGTTTCCCTCCCCGGTTCCTCTCGAACAATTCCACGGTGGCGACAGCACCGCCGAGGATCTCGGCAGCCGCGCCAAGATCGCGTCCGCACCCCATCTCCTCTGGTGGCCCGCCGAAACCGATGTCTCCATTCGTCCCGGCTGGTTCTATCACGCGGCCGAGGATGCCAAGGTGAAGTCCGTCGAAACCCTGCTCGACATGTACTATCGCAATGTCGGCGGGAATTGCACGCTCCTGCTCAATGTCCCTCCGGACCGGCGCGGATTGATCCACGAGAACGATGCCGCCCATCTCCGGCAACTCGGCAAGGTGCTTCAGTCCACCTTCCAAGTGAATCTCGCCGACGCGGCGAAAGTCCAGGCCAGCCACCAACGTCCCGAGGCCCCGGCCTCCGCCATCACCGACGCCAATCCCGCCACCTTCTGGACCACACCCGACGGTCAGGAAACCGCGGAACTGACCTTCGAACTCGCTGGACGGCGCACCTTCAATCGCGCGCAGCTGATGGAGCACCTCCCCGTGGGACAACGCATTGAAGGCTGCGCTCTGGATGTCTGGATCGATGGATCGTGGAAGGAGGTCGCCACCGCGACCACCGTCGGTTACATGCGGCTCCTCCGGTTCCCCGAGGTCACCACCGACCGTGTCCGAATTCGGATAACGGGCGCGCGCTGGGCTCCGACTCTTTCCAAGCTCGGACTTTTCCGCGAGGCAACGGCACCGAGGCCATAGCCGGGAGCGGTCATCCGTTGGGCTGGCTATCCGCGGGGTTCCCGAAGGATCGATAAGTGGCGACAGCCGACGCCCCCAGCGACTCGTTACCGGATGTTTCCTCCCGGTGCACTCGTCAGGGAACGCCGCCCGAAGGGCGCGGTCCGAGCCCGGTGCATGGTTCAAGGGAGCAGGCTGAGAGGAGCCTGCGGACGCCGCAGAGTTCCGCCAGCCTCACTTCCCGCCGAGGTACTGCTGCAGGGTCTCCCGGTAACCGCGGCTCATGGTGAGCTTGCTGCCGTCGTGCAGAATCACCACGTATTCACCGTGGAACATCGGCTGCATTTCACGAACGCGATCGATGTTGACGATGGTGGATCGTGCAATGCGGATAAAGCGCCGCGTATCCAGCCGCGTTTCGAAGTTGGACAAAGTGTCGCGAACCAAATGGGCTTCGCGCCCCACGTGGAGCTTGACGTAGTTGTCCTGCGCCTCGATCCAGTCGATGTCGCCCGGCCTCACGAAGATCACCCGGCCGTCCAGTTTCACCGCAATCCGGTCGCCGCTGCGACCGTCTGCCGCTCCGCCCTGAAAGGAGTCCAGCAACGCGGTGAGTTTCTCCGTCAACTCCGCCGGTGATGCCGTCTTCATCTGCTCGCGGACCCGGTTGAGCGCCGACTGGAGACGATCGCGGTCAAACGGTTTAAGAAGGTAATCCAGGGCGTGCACCTCGAATGCCTTGACGGCGAACTCATCGAAGGCCGTCACGAAGATGACTCTGGGCAGGGCATGGCCCTTCAATTGGGACAACACCCCAAAGCCATCCATCTCGGGCATCTGGATGTCGAGAAACACGACATCCGGATTCTCGCGACGGATCGCGGTGACGGCCTCGCGCCCATCGGCGCATTCGGCGACAATCTTGACATCCGATTCCTTGCCCAGCATCGCGCGGAGCCGGTCGCGAGCTAAGGGTTCATCGTCAACAATAATGACGCGCATGATTCGACCACGGGTTGTGGGACTGCTGACAAGTAAGGTGCACTACTGGACCGGCCCGGAACAAGAACCTTCTGCGAATCAGCGGCACGTTGGGTTTCCATAAGCGAATCTCTCCGTGTCCCGGGGCGACTGCACGCACGGCGTTCGTCGAATCGTGGAATAGCCGAATCGTCGCTTCCCCTCGCGTCATCGCCCGCCTACGCTGGCCCCCCTTTCGAACGCATGGAGTCCACCTCCGCTTCCACCCCCTCACCCACCCCGCCGCCGAACTTTCGAGCGGGTCTCGCCGTTCTCATCGGTCGGACCAACGCCGGCAAGTCCACCCTGCTCAACGCGCTCGTCGAGCGAAAGGTCTCGATCGTCAGTTCCAAGCCCCAGACGACCCGACACCCGATCCACGGCGTTCTTCATCGGCCAGCCGGCCAGATCGTGTTCGTCGATACTCCCGGCTTCTTCCAAACCCATCGGAGCGCCTTGGTCGAGAAGCTCCATGCCCGCACGCGCGCCGCCCTGGATGGCATTGATGTCGTGGTGCATGTCGCCGATCCGTCCCGCCCGCTCGGAGCCGAGGACGAAATGGTTCTGACCTCGCTGTCGACAGTGGCCCAGCCCAAAATCCTCTGTCTTGCCAAGTCGGACCTTCGTTCGCGCGCGCATCTGGCGGCCTGGAGGGAGCACGCCGCCCACTATGCCGTGGTGCTGGAAGTGTCGGCGGTGAGCCGCCGGCATCTCGAGGACTTGGTCACCGCCATTCTAAATCGTCTCCCGGTGGCTCCTCCGTTGTATCCGGAATCCGAATTCACCAATGCCCGCCGGGAATTCCAGATCGCCGAGATTATCCGAGAAAAGATCTACATCCTGACTGGCGACGAAGTTCCGTACCGCACCGCCGTAAAGGTCGATGCCATCGAGGAGCGACCCTCCCGGGCGGGCGACGATCTGTTCGAAGTTCACGCCGAAATCCAGGTCGCCCACGTCCGCTATAAATCCATGCTCATCGGCGCCAAGGGACGTATGGTTCGCAATATTGGCGCGTCAGCCCGGAAAGACCTGGAGACCCTGCTTGGACGCAAGGTCTTCCTGAAATTGCGGGTCGCAGTGGATGACAAACTGCCCGAGTGACCCGATGACCGATCGGCACCCTGCCTACGGCTTCTTGCTCGGCACCGGCTCGGGATAGGGCAGTTTGTCCGGAATCACGCGAACATCCGTGGTCAGCTTCAACGGCGCCTTGGCGCCGACATCGAACGACAGCTCGACCATGTACGCGGTCCAACCTTCCGCGGGTGTTTCCACGCGAGCCTCATACCCTCCCTTCGCGTCCGCCGACAAATCCGTCGATTGCCAGACCGGCCCGAGGGTCTCCAACCGGAAATCCCGGGCTTTGGGATTGGTCGCCTTCCACAGCTTGACCGAGGTCGGCTGGTCTTTGGCACGAATCTTCACCTCGCCGGTACGCCCATGTTTCCAGGTCCATTCCGGGACCCGACGCCGATGGATATTGATGTCATGCCAGGCCAGCAATGTCTCGTACGCGTCGCTTCCCTTGAGGGAGTGGTCGGCGTTGGGAATGTAGCGGAGATACCTCGGGGACGGGAGATCGTCGAAGTAGAATTGGGAGGAGTCGGGCAGGAAGAACTGATCGCCGCAGGCGTTCATGATGAGTTTCGGCAGGGTCAAACGCTCCCGGTAGGAATACGGATCCTCGATCTTGCACAGCGCATGCATCGCCGGTGTCTTCATCCAGTCCATGATCCCGTGCTGGACGTAGTTTCCGACGGCCGGGGCCCAGAATCCATAGGCCTGATAGTGGTGGAACATCGATTCCTCCAGATTCAACACGTCGATCACGATCGGGCAAATGGCCACGACTCGTTTGTCCACGGCCGCAGTGGTCCAAGTGGTCCAGCCTCGCTTGGAGCCGCCGGCCACAATAAACGTATCGACCTTGGCATTTCCACCCGCCTCACTGGCGCAAAAGGCCGTGACGGTGTCCATGGCCCGAACCGCCGCCTTGGTCATGGGAAGCCGGGCGGGCCATTTCTCATCCCCGGTGCGAAGGAATTTGTCCCAGGTGTAGGCAATGAGATCGTCCTCCACGCGCTCGGCCCCGTCATTGCCGAAGATCAACGGTTGGTTGGGCACCATCTTGAGTTCCACCACCACGGACTTCGTTTCCCGCGCGATGCGCGCCAGGTCGCCGCTGACCTTCGGCGGGCGATCGTCGCGATTGGCCCCGCCGCCAATGAACAACAACGCGGTGGTGCTTTGAAGGTTGTCGGGCCGGGCCACAATCACCCAATGCTTCCACGCCGTTCGATTCACCTCGTTGGTCGTCAACCAGTTCTGCGAGGTCATGTCGATGTAATACGCCGTGCCACCCTCGCCCTTCACGGATCCCGCCACCTTCCAGGTGTAGGCCCGGTCCGGCGTGTGCACGTACCGGTCCAGCGCGGTCAAGGGCGCACCGCGGGTCGGCGCACGCTGGGTGTCAGCACCGTGCCCTAGCGGCGCAATGAGCGACAAGACGACGAGGAAGAACGACCACGACAAACCAACCCAGGGACGTGAAGATGAAGGCCAAATCATAGGCGACGGCCGAGACGATGGGCCATCCAACCACCGTCGAAAAGAGCCAAAGCGTCGATCGCCTCGGGTTCGTGACGCGCTTGCCGGGGATTGTGTCCCGGCCCGGACCTCCCCATGCTTCCCCCGCCCCGCGCCCACGCGGGGACCCCGAAGCGATGACCGAACCAGCCGTCACTCCCGAATTAGTCGCGAAGCACAATCTGACGCCCGACGAATATGCCAGGATCCTCGAGATCCTCGGGCGCGCGCCGTCCTACACCGAGTTGGGCATCTTCTCGGTGATGTGGAGCGAGCATTGCTCCTACAAGAATACCCGGCCCCTGCTCAAAACCTTCCCCACCAAATCCTCCAAGATCCTGGTGGGTGCCGGCGAGGAGAATGCCGGCATCGTCGACGTCGGCGACGGTTTGGCCATCGCCTTCAAGATCGAGTCGCACAATCACCCGAGCGCCGTCGAACCCTTCCAGGGCGCCGCCACCGGGGTCGGTGGCATCGTGCGCGATATCTTCACCATGGGGGCCCGTCCCGTCGCGGCCCTGAACTCCCTTCGCTTCGGACAACTCGATCAGCCCGAGGTCCGGCGCCTGTTCGCCGGAGTGGTCGGCGGCATAGCGCACTACGGCAATTGCTTCGGCATCCCCACCATCGCGGGTGAGGTCTACTTCGACAAAAGCTACGAAGGCAACCCGCTGGTCAACGCCTTCTGCCTCGGCGTCCTGCGCCACAGCCAAATCACGCGCGGCGCCGCCCACGGCATCGGCAATCCCGTCTTCTACGTCGGCCCGGCGACCGGCCGCGACGGCCTTGCCGGCGCCGCTTTCGCCTCCCAGGACCTGACTGAGGAAAGCGCCGAACAACAGCGCGGTGCGGTTCAGGTCGGGGATCCGTTCATGGAGAAACTGGTGTGCGAGGCCTGTCTTGAACTGCTGGCCACCGGCGCCGTCGCCGGTATGCAGGACATGGGCGCGGCGGGTCTCACGTGTTCCACCTGCGAAACCGCGGCACGCGCCGGCACCGGCATCGAGATCGAACTCGATCGGGTTCCGCAGCGCGCGCCCAACATGTCCTCCTACGAGATCATGCTCAGCGAATCGCAGGAGCGCATGCTCGTCGTCGTCCACAAAGGACGCGAAGAAGAGGTCAAACGCGTCTTCGACAAATGGGACCTGCCATGGTCGGAAATCGGTGTCGTGACCGACTCCGGCCGCATGGTCGTCCGCCACCACGGTGTGGTGGTGGCCGACATTCCAGCCGCCAAATTGGCCAATGACGCCCCGGTCTATTACCGGAACGCGCAGGAACCGGCCTACCTCGCCGAAGTCCGGAGCTTTCAACTGGACGGCCTCGACGACCTCGCCGATCCCGCCACCACCCTGAAGACTCTGCTGGCGTGGCCGTCGATTGCCTCGAAAAACTGGGTCTACCGGCAATACGACCACATGGTGCGCGCCGGTTCCGTCGTGTGCCCGGGCTCCGATGCCGCGGTCATTCGGATCAAATCGGATTCCTTGCCCCCCGCCGCCGCGGGTTCTCCGCCGGATCCCGATCGCCCCGAGAAACTCGTCGCCTTCACCGTCGACTGCAACGGGGCGTACGTTTTTCTCGATCCCTATGAGGGCGGAAAAATCGCCGTCACCGAAGCGGCGCGAAACCTGGCTTGCACCGGCGCCGTCCCGCTGGGAGCCACCGACAATCTCAACTACGGAAATCCGCATAACCCCGAGATTTTCTGGCAGTTGAAGGAGAGTGTCCGCGGTCTGGCCGAGGCGTGCCGCGCCTTCAACGCGCCGGTTACCGGCGGTAACGTGAGCCTCTATAACCAGCGCGGCGCGCTGGGGGCCATCGATCCCACCCCGACTGTGGCTCTCGTGGGGTTGGTGGAGAAACCCGAGTATGTGACCACCCAGTGGTTCAAGGATGAAGGGGACACCATCCTGCTCTTGGGAGAGCCCGTGGATGCGGCAGATCCGCTGCTGGGTCTCGGTGGCAGCGCGTATCTTCAGGCGATTCACGGACGCAAGACCGGCTCGCCTCCCCGCTGCGATCTGGACCAGGCAAAGACGTTGCACACCACCCTCCTCGGACTCATCCAGGCGGGGGGCATCAAGAGTGCCCACGACTGCAGCGACGGCGGCCTCGCGGTGGCCTTGGCCGAAAGTTGTGTCAGCCAGCTCATCGGTCGCCAAACGCCGCGTCTCATCGGCGCCACGATCGATCTTGCCGCAGCCTTTCCGGAATCCAAACGCATCGACGCCCTCTTGTTCGGCGAGACCCAATCCCGCGTGGTGATCTCCTGCGCCCCCAAGGATGCCACCCGCATCCTTGAGCGCGCCCGGCTGTTGGGGGTTCAGGCGGCCCGTATTGGCACCGTCGGCGGCGACCGCTTCACCTGCCGCACCGCGGCGGGCGAATTCACCATTCCCGTGGCCGACCTGCACGACGGTTGGTGGAATAGCATCGCCCGGGCCATGGCGGCGTCTTGAGGCGCGCTGGCAAGACCGCGCCGCCCACGCCATGTCTCCCTGGGAAGCCCTCGGACTCGCCGCCGCCGCGGCGACGGCTGGCGCCATCAACGCCGTGGCGGGCGGAGGAACCCTCGTGACGTTTCCTTCCCTCCTGGCGGTCGGCACTCCACCAGTGGTGGCCAATGCGACCAGCACCCTGGCGCTGATGATCGGGACCGCCGGCAGCATCCTCGGTTTCCGTCGCCACCTTGATCCGGTCAAACCATGGCTCCGACGATTCATACCGGTCAGCCTGGTCGGCGGATTGCTCGGCAGCGTGCTTCTTACGCTGACCAGCGATCGGGTCTTCTCGCGTCTCGTCCCCTTCCTGCTTCTGTTCGCCACAGTGCTCTTCCTCGCTCAAGGAGCGGTGGCCCGACTCCACCAATCCTCGAACCCCGCCGGGTCAGTGCCGTCCAGGCGGGTGTGGTCGGCCCTGGTCTTTCAGTTCTTTGTGGCCGTTTACGGCGGCTATTTTGGGGCCGGCATCGGCATCCTGATGCTGGCGTCGCTGGGATTCCTCGGATTCTCCAACATCCATGAGATGAACACGGTGAAGACCGTCCTGGGCTCCCTGATCAACCTCGTGGCCACACTCTGGTTTGTGGGCGCCGGGCTGATCCATTGGCCCAAGGCCGGGGTGATGACTGCCGGTGCTCTAGCCGGATACTACCTGGGTTCTCACTTCTCCCAACGAATTCCCCAACGGCGCGTCCGCCAGATCATTACCACCATCGGCTTCCTCATCTCCGGCGCGACGTTCTACAAGGAGTTCGCGCCTTGAGATTGGTTCGATTCGGCGGCGGCACTTCGGCCGGCCCATCGAACACACTCAATGCGTCCGGCAACCCAGGGTCAGCAAGACATTCGCCCACAGCGCCTGGTCCCCGGTCTGAATGGTCAGCACGTGGTCCGGCGATGCCACCGCCTCATAGAAGGACCATTTCGAAATCGGCTTCAGCTCCAGCCGCATACCAGCCTCCCCCAGGATGCTTCGGTACTCCGCCCAAACGGGAGGGTCTCCTTGCAGGGCGTAAGGATCGTCGGGCGGAATCCCCATCGTGTTGACCTCGTCGACGGGGACCGCACTGAGGATTGCCCGCAGCGTCTGGCTCACCGTCACCAAGCCCGGACACAGATTCAGGCTGATGACCGCGGCGTTTGGACCTTTCTTCGTAGAGGACGGGTAATTGCCGTCCGCGATGAGAACCTTCGCGTGGTGTCCGGCACGGGCGAGGATGAGACTGATCTCCGGATGGATGAGTTGATGTTTGAGCATGGGAAGATTCACCCTCGCAGATCGGCCAGAAACGGGAGCTTTTCCCGGTAATTCCGCAAGGATGCCAGGTCCAGATTCGCACGGATCGCGCCTTCGTCGTGGCCCGCGTCGGCCAGCAATTCGCCCGACGCATCCGCCACCAACGAGCGCCCGTTGTAATGAAACTGAGGATCATCCCCGACGCGATTGACCCCGATGATGTAGGCTTGGTTCTCGATGGCTCTCGCCTGCAACAAACGAACCCAATGGTGGATCCGCTTATCCGGCCAACTGGCAATCACCACGTAGAGTTCCGGACGTTGCCGGGCTGCCTCGCGAAAGAGCTCGGGAAATCTCAGATCATAACAGATGAACGGGGCCACCTTGACGTCCCCCCAGGCGAACACGGTAGGCGCCGAACCCCCGGCATAGGCGCGATGCTCGTCACCGGGAACGAAGGGTCGTTGCTTGCGGTAATTGGCCCTGGTCCGGCCCTCCGGATCACAGACGATCAACTCATTGCCGGCATCCTCGGAAGGCCGTTGCCGAATCAACCCACCCAACAGCCATACTCCATGTCGCCGCGCCACGCCCTGCATCCACAACTCCGTCGGGCCGTCCTCCGGTTCGGGCACGGCTTTCAGCGTGAATCCGGTGGTAAACATCTCCGGAAGGACCACGAGCGAACCCTGTGGCGGCGCGGCTTCCCGAATCCGGTGTTCCGCCCGCGACCGATTCGCCGAGGGTTCTTCCCAGGCCAGGTCCATCTGAATTCCCACCACCATCGGACCGCTCATCGCATGGCCTCCTTTATCATCTTCAGCCCCTTCCGACAGGCGTCGTACGGATCCGGGATCTCCCAACTGTCGATCATGATCCAGCCCTTGAACCCGTCCTCCCGCAACAATCGGAATGATTCCATCAGGTTGGCGTGACCTTCGCCGCACGGCAGGTGTTTCGAGGTTCCGCCGTCACGCAGTGTCCCGTCCGTATCCGTGAGGTGAAGGTAGCCCACGTTGGAAACCCCCACGCGCTTCAACATCTCATGAGGCCGTCCCGCCGAGCCGCTCATCAGGTCAAAATGGCTGGGATCGTAGATGACTTTCAGATTGGGGTGCTTGGTCTCCGCGAGGATTCGATGCACGTGCTCCTCGGTCCGGAACACGAATGGCGGTTCAATCTCGAATGCCAGAAGAATCCCCAGGTCTTGAGCGATGCCGGCCGCCTCGCGAAACGAGGTCGCCAATCGCTTGAGCGCCTCGTCCAACGTTTGACCTCGCAGTCCGCCGCCCGGCCACAAACCCGTACAGGACGCTCCCAGCGCCTGGGCCAACCGCAATCGGTCACGCACCTCGGACAACCATCGGTCCCGATCCGATGCCGCCGGTGAAAAGGCACCCTCGGCGCCCAGTTGAATGGAAAAAATCTTCAGACCATACCCATCATACAATCTCCGCAACGCCCGGATGCGATCCGATTCCGCCGGCAAAGGATATCCTCCCTGCGGCCAGTCGCTCACCAACTCGACGCCGTCGAAGCCTTCCCGGGCGGTGAAATCAAGCACCTCCCAAATCGGGTACTGACGCTTGTACTTGTGGGAGCCGGATTGGAATCCATTCAAGCCCACCGCAGTTTTCCAGGTGCCCTCGGGAAGAGGGGCCGCCGGCGATCGTTTCGGTAGTCCGACCGCGACGGTGGCGCCCGCCATGCCCAGGGCGGAGAGGAATCGACGACGACCCACTCGCGAATGCGTGTCCATAGCCTTATCCCTTCGCCAACGGAAGCGCGCGTTCGACGCGCACCGAGACCCATTGGGTTGAGGGCAGAATGAACTTTTTTACCTCCACCGTCACGCGTTTCGGACCGTAATCCCTCAGCACCAGTTCGGCGATCTCGACGGCCAGACTCTCGATCAACCGCCACTCCCGGCCCTCGCCCAGACCCTGGATCCGCCGTGTCACGGCGTAATAATCGATGGTCCGCGCAAGATCGTCGGTTTTCGCCGCGACTGTGACGTCGGTTTCCATAGAGATCGTCAACAGGAGCCGCTGCGGTCGCGAACGCTCGTGGTCCGGAACGCCCACCCGCCACGATACTTCGAGATCGGCGATTTCAATGCGGTCAGACATCGGCGGTTTTGTTTGCCCGCAGGGCCTCCAGCAGGACGCGGGTCGGTTGATTGAGGTCCATCTCCAAAGCGGTCTCCAGGGTCACCCAGCGGTAATCCTGAGCTTCCTCGTTCAGGCGCACTTCGGCTTTCACGCCTGCCGGAACCCGGCAGCGGTAGTTCAGAAGCACGAAATGATCGTCACGATAGAATTCCTTGGAGTGAATGCAGTCCTGCACCAGGACAAACTCGATGTCCCGAACGTCGAGGTTGGTCTCCTCCTTGAGCTCCCGAACCAGCGCGCTCTCGCTGGATTCCCCGAACTTCACCTTTCCACCGGGAATCCCCCACCGATTCGACCATTTGTGAGTCCGCACCATCAAAACGCGCTCGGCGTCGTCCAGAATCGCCGCACCGACGGTCACCACCGGTCGACGGGACTCCGAACCCGACGGCACGGCACTCACCAACTCCATACCGGCGGCTTCGAGAATGTCCTGGAGCTCACCCAAGTGCTCGACGATGCGGTCCGGGCCGGCACGGTGGAGTTGATGGCTGGCATTGTAGCCGGTGAGAACGCCGACGCTGCGAATGCCACCGTGCTTCGCCGTTTCGATGTCATGCTCCATGTCGCCGATGAAGACCGTTTCATCCGGTTTCAAATCATGATCGCGCAGGATTTCGTGGATCTTCTTTCGCTTATCCCAGACACCCAGGTAGGGATGATCCAGGTAGTTGCCGAACCCGTTCGCTCGATTCTGAACGGCGAAGTGATCGGGATGCATGGTGCTCAACAGCAGGGTGCGAACTCCGCGCGCCCGGCAGAACTCCAGGAACCGCCGGGCATGCGGCAACTCCACCACCGAGCCTTGGACTTCCCGGAATCGAGCGTGGAACCACGCCTCCAACTGCTCCATCGGGATGTTCGGCAAATGCTGCTCATAGAAGCCTGTGAACGGGAGCTTGAACTCGGCGCGAAACTGCTCGCGCGACATCGGAGGCATCCCGGCCTGCGCCAGTACGTGATTGGTGGCATCCAGGACTGCCGGCAAGTCATCCACCAAAGTTCCGGACCAGTCGAAGATCACGTTGCGGATCACGGGAGCGACGTTACCAACGACGGCCGCCAAGTCCAATTGGGAGGGAGGAAGGAAACGCCAGGCATGAGGTTCCTTGCGCCGAGGCGCCAAGCCGCAAAGGAAGGCGGGGACTGCCGAACACAGCATCACCGCATTTCTGTCTTCCTTCCACCCTTCCCTCCTTCTCCGCGCCTCGGCGTGAGACCACCCCTTTGCCCTCCTCCTTCCCTCTCCCAACAACAATCGGCGCCGCCCCCGAAAGGACGGCGCCGATTCCGAAAACTCCGTCGAGGCCTGAGCTTAGCTCACCACGGCCTTATGGAACTCGGTCCAGTCGTCGAGATTGTTCAGATCGACGGCTCCGGGATTCGAAGATCCGTCATCGGACAATCCGGCGGCCGCCAGGATGCCCTTGCGGGTGGCGTCGTCGTGGATGTAGCCCTGGATGGCGACGTTGTTCTTGTAGATCGTCGCCTTGTCCAACTTCACTCCGGGGTACGCCTTGATCCACGCCTCGAACTGCGCGTAGGTCGGCTTCTTCTCGCGCAAAAAGGCTTTGGCCTTCGCGGGATCCACGCCAATGGCGCCGAGCACCATGTGGTCGTAGCCCGGCCCGATGTCGGTGTAGCCGTCCGCCAACTTGCCCAGGCCACCCAACAACCCCTTCTGCCACAGGCGCGGAAGATGGAGGAGGCCAAGCGGACCGGCGACGCCGGAACTGATCAATGGAACGTGTTTGTTGCTCATGCGATGCAATGAATAGTTGACCCTTCGAATTCTTGGGACCCGCGCAAATTAATGATACGGAGCAGTAGGTCAACGGTTTTGCCCGTCCAACCACGACGACTCCATCCGAAACCAAGGTCCTTTAGGTCCCGCTGGCCCCGTATTCCCGCTTCTCCCGGTCCCTCACCTTGCCAATTCCCAGCCCCTGAACGACTTTCCGGCGCCTTTCTATGACCCCCAAACCCCGTCGGCGGTCCTGGTCCATTTCCCAAACCTTAAGTGCGGCATGGCTCGGTCTGATCGTATTCATCCTTTTGCGACTCCCGTCTTTTGCAGCCTTCGAACTCATCAACGACACCAACTACCACCCCGGCGCCGCCCTCAACGGCCCCAAGGCCCTCGTCCGCGCGACCGACGGCAAAATCTGGATGATTGAAGATACGGCTTCCGAAGCGATCGCACCCCGCGGCATGCCGGGCCGTCCCAGGGACACGGTGGTCCGCCTCGCTGCCGACGGCACCCTCGACTCGAGTTACACTCCCTGGAGAATCTACGGCCAACTCACCTTCCTTTCGCCGACGCCGGACGGCGGAGTCCTGGTGGGTGGCGAATTCCCAACGGTCGCCTCCGCTGGCATCGCCCGCATTCGCGGTAATGGAACGACCGCGGCGTTCACCGCCCAACTGCCCGACACCGCGCGACACGCCGTGGCACAATCCAGCGGCAAGGTGGTCGTGCTCCTGGAAACGAACTGCACCCGCGTGCTCCGCTTAAATGCCGATGGCAGTCGCGACGACTCCTTTCATCCCATCACCCTGGCCGGTTGCGGTGTCAAACTGGCCGTTCAATCCGACGACCGCATCCTGGCTCTCGGTACGGGTGGTTTGCAGCGTTTTCTACCCGATGGCCTTCCGGATGCCTCCTTCGCGAGCTCGCAATTCGACGGACCCTCTGGCTTTGCCCCTGTCGACCGCGACAGCGTCATTCTGCCTGAGGAAAACGGTCACATTCTGGTCTCCGGTCATTTCGATACCGTCAATGGACTCCCTCGAAGCCAGCTTGTCCGCCTTCTCGCCGACGGCACGGTCGACCCCGATTTCGTACCGCCGTCCCTTCCCCGTTGGGGTTCATGCCTGCCCGACGGTTGTGGGGCCCAAATCTATGACCTGCATTCTGCCGAACAGGGTCGGTACTGGGTCCTAGGCGCGTTCGAACAGACCAACGCCATACCAGCCAGAGCCCTTTTGCGATTGAACGCCAACGGTTCGGTCGACCCCATGGTCACCGGCATCAAACCGCTTCTTCCCGGCACCGTCGGCAGCAGCCAACCCATTCTCGCTTGGCTGGGCACCATGCAAAGGATGGTCCCGCTCGCCGACGGCCGCCTCCTCGTGGGCGTGCATTCAGTGATGGTGGACGTCTGGGGTCAACCAGATGTGGGCATGGCCACCGGCCTCGCCTGCGTCTTCGGTCCCGAACTCCCGGCCATCCAACTCAGCAGCGAGGAATCTGACGGAGTCGAAGATTCGGGAATGGCCTGGATCGAGGTGCGGCGATGGGGACCACTCCAATCTCCCCTGAGTTTCCGGCTCCAACTGACCACCAACGACCTGCCCAACCCCGCCGTCCCAGGATCGGATTTCTTGCCGCTCCCCGATTCGCTTCGATTCGAGGCGGGCGAATGGAACAAACGATTCGCGATCCCCTTGGTGGCGGATGGACGTGCGGAACCCGACAAGAGCCTGCGCGCGATCCTGTCCGATCCCAATCCATCCATCCCCATCGGTCACGCCGCCCACCAGGTGGTTCTTCGCGATGATGATCGGGTCGGCAGCCCGGATCCGGCGTTTCGACTGCGCGGTGAATGGCCGCAATTCGCGTCTTCCGTCGATGTTCTGCCCAACGGCAACGCCTTTGTCGTGGGTCGCGAAGGCACGGCCTCCAACCTCGTGGCGCTGTGGGCCACATCCGACGGACAATTGCTCCGTCGATGGACCGGGAACTCAGCGACTGAGCGCCTGCTCTTTGCCGCGCCCCTGGACAACGGAAACGTGCTCGCCTTCGTGTATCACCAGGGCGAGTCCTCCACGCATCCGCTGCTCATCCTTCGCGCGGACAGCACCCCCGATCCCGGTTTCCGCCCGCCCATCGGGCTCGCCCGTTGGAGCCAAATCCAACGCTTGGTGAACCTGCCCGGTGGCAAGTTCCTGCTCCTGGGTGCGGAACTCATGAATGACCAACTCGTGGGACGCCTCGCCCTCCTCGATACCACCGGCCAGACCGATCCCGAATTTCAGTCCCCCGATTTCGGCTCCGGAATCCCCACATCCGCAGTGGTCGACACCGAAGGACGCCTCCTCGTGGCCGGGACCTTCACAAACATTCACCAAATCGCCCGACCGGGTCTCGCCCGACTGAATCCGAACGGTTCCTTGGACGACGCCTATACGCCGCCGGCCGGACTCAACGCCAAACCTGACCCGGACGTCGCAGTCCTGGCGCTCCAACGCGACGGCAAGGCTTTGATCCGCGTGGCCACGGTCACCTTCGGCAACAAGACAACGTCGGGGATCGTTCGACTGCTCGCGGACGGAAGCGTCGACCTGGACTTCATCCAGGGCCGCGGCGGGCAAGGCGTCGGTGCGGCGGTGGTTCTTCCGGATCAGCGAATTCTCGTCGGCGGAACGTTTCCAGACTTCCACGGCGTCGTCCGTGCCCGCCTGGCGATGTTGCTTCCCACCGGGGCCATCGACGATTCCTTCAAGGTAGAGGAAACCGCGACGCCCCATTTCACCTCGCTCTCCGCCTCCCCTGACGGATGGGTATGGGTGGGAGGGTGGCACTCGAACGAGTTTCCGTATGTGTTCGACGCCGTGGCGAAGGCGTGCGTGGTGCGCCTCCTCGGTTGGCAGGTGCCGCGGTTGGTGGCGGCGTCTAACGCCTCCTCCACGGGCGGACAACTGACGTTCACGACCAAACCCGGCGCGCCAGCCTATTTGGAAAGTTCCAGTGACCTCTTCCACTGGCAGACCGTGCGAACCAACCTGACGACCGACGGCACGCTCACCGTCGAAGGATTCCGCGATCCTGGTTCCCCCAATCAATTCCTGCGGCTGAGAAGCGAGTAGGGCGACCCCTCCTGACTCGCTTTCGCGGGCCCGGCCTGTTACCCCACCGGCCATGCACCCGTCCCGCGTTTCCCGACGTGCCTTTATGGCCACCGTCCTCGCCGCCTCGACCGCGCCCGCCATCCTGCGGGCCGCAAATCCGGGCGATCGACTGAATATTGCCGTCATCGGCTGTGGCGGTCGCGGCGGTGGCAATCTCGCGGAAGTCTCCTCCGAAAACATCGTCGCACTCTGCGATGTCAATGCGCGCAATCTCGAGTCGGCCGCCGCCAAACATCCTGGGGCCCGCAAGTACTCCGACTTCCGCCAACTTTTCGACCAGGAGAAGTCGTTCGACGCGGTCGTGGTGAGCACCGCCGAACACACCCACGCTTTTGCCACGCTGCCGGCCCTCAAGATGCGCAAGCACGTGTATTGCGAGAAACCGCTCACTCACTCGATTTGGGAAGCCCGCGTCATTCGCGAGGCCGCGCGCGAAGCCAAAGTGGCGACCCAGATGGGCACTCAGATCCACGCCACCAGCAACTACCGGCGCGTCGTCGAATGGGTCCGCAGCGGCGCCCTCGGCTCCATCCGTGAGGTCCACGTCTGGGTCTCCCGGGCCTGGGGCCTGCAGAGTCCCGAAGCGGCCAGGCGCAACCAGGACATTGTTCAGGTTGCCGACCGCCCCGCGGGCAGTTCTCCCATTCCAAAGGAACTCAATTGGGATCTTTGGCTCGGTCCCGCTCCGGAACGACCGTTCCATGAGGTCTATTTCCCCGGACCGAAATGGTATCGATGGTGGGATTTCGGCAGCGGCACCATGAGCGATCTCGGCAGTCACTGGAACGACCTGCCGTTTTGGGCTCTCGAACTCGATGCTCCCAGGACCATCAGCGCCGACGGACCACCTCCCCATCCCGAACTCGCTCCGGCCAGCATGTCCGCCACCTACGAATACGGCCCACGCGGTTCACGTCCCGGAGTCCGCCTGACGTGGTACCAGGGAGAGATGAAGCCGAAGATCTGGACCGAGAAAGGCATCCCCCAATGGGACAGCGGAGCGCTGTTCATCGGGGATCGCGGGATGCTGCTCGCCGACTACGGCAAATACGTCCTCCTGCCTGAAAACCAATTCAAGGATGCCCCCAAGCCTTCCCTCTCGATCCCGGAAAGCCTTGGACATCACAAAGAATGGATCCATGCGTGCAAGACCGGGGCACCCACCACCTGCAACTTCGAATACGCCGGTGCCCTGACTGAGGCCAACCACCTTGGCAACGTGGCCTATCGTACCGGGCGCACCTTGGATTGGGATCCCGCCCGGCTGGAAGTGCGCGGCGTGCCCGAGGCGAAAGCCATCATTCGCCGCACCTACCGACCCGGTTGGAGTCTGCAGGCCTGATCGACGCCGTCGTCAAATCGTTTCAGGAACCGCCGCCGCGCATGCCGCCGCCATCGATTGGCCGGCGATCCATCCAGTCGTCCATGCCGCCTGGAAATTGAAGCCACCGGTGATGCCGTCGATATCCAGAACTTCACCGGCAAAATAGAGCCCCGGGCAAACCCGGCTCTGCATGGTGCGAAAATCGACCTCCTTGAGACGCACGCCGCCGCATGTCACGAACTCGTCCTGGTTCATGGTCTTGCCCTCGACCTTCACCGTGGTGGCGGAGAGTTGGCGGACCAGTCGCGACCGATCATCGCGGGAAAGCATCGCCCAGGTGGTTTCGCGCCGCAGACCGGCGGCACCCACCAAACGTTCCCATAGCCGGGCGGTCAAAGGTGCCATCGGCGAGTTGGTGACGCGTCGGGCACCCTGCGACGAGCGGCGTTCCTCAAAGGCCGCTTCCAATCCGGCCGGCGTCAGCGCGGGGAACCACCGGATCTCCAACGGAAACCGATAGTCCAGGGCATGCAACTCCCGCGCCCCCCAAGCGGAGAGCCGAAGAATCGCCGGACCGCTCACCCCTTTGTGGGTGATCAACATCGGACCGCGCTCACGCAGTTTGGTCCCCGGCACGCTCACTTCGACGGGGTCCACCGACACGCCCGCCAGTTCGGTGAGCCAGGGAACTGGAACGTGGAAGGTGAACAAGGACGGCACCGGTTCCTCCAGGGTGTGGCCCAGTGCCACCGCTGCCTCGCCCTGGCCCCGGGTTCGGCTTCCGCCCGTCGCCAGCAGCAACTGGTCGCCGTCGATCTGCTCGCCGTTGGTCAGCACGACTGAGAATCCCGATGGAACCCGTCGGGCCACTTGCGTCACCGAAGTCGAAGTGCGCACCACCACACCCGCCTCGCGGGCGCTGCGGGTCAGGCACTCGATGATGGTGGCGGATTGGTCGGTGGTCGGGAACATCCGGCCATCTTCTTCGGTCTTCAACGTCACGCCGCGTTTCTCGAACCATTCGATGGTGTGCCGCGGTTGGAAGCGTTGGAACGGCCCGATGAGCTCCCGGTTTCCACGCGGGTAGCGCGTGACCAATTCGCGTGGTTCAAAGCAGGAGTGCGTGACGTTGCAGCGTCCGCCGCCCGAGATCCGCACCTTGGCCAGGCATTCCGGACCCCGTTCGAGAATGATGACGCGGCAGCCAGGTCGGGCTTCGGCACAGGCGATGGCGGCGAAGAACCCGGCGGCGCCACCGCCCACCACGATGATGTTGAAGCGTGCGGATCCCATTCACCCCTTGGGCAGCGCATCCAGCTCCTGCCAGCGCGCATACAGCCGCGCCACTTCGTGCTTCATCTCCTCGAGCTGCGCGACCATCGCTGGCGCCTCTTTGGCCCGCGTGACATAGAACGACGGATCGTTCAGTTGCGTCTCCAATTCCGTCACCTTCGATTCCGCTTCAAGGATGACCGCCTCCATCCCCGCCAGCTCGCGCTGCTCCTTGAAGGTGAGTTTGCGCGGTCGCGTCGACTTTGCCGCGGTGGTCGCCTCGGTGCGCGGCCGGTCCGACTCACGCGCCGCCAGCCATTGCTTTCGGCGATTATCCCGCTCCACCCGCTTCTCGAGGTAATAGGAGTAGTTCCCGGTCTGCACGACGACGCCGTCGTCCTCGAACGCCACGATCTGGTCGCAGATTCGATCGAGGAAATATCGGTCGTGACTCACCACCAACACGCTGCCGTCGAAATCCGCAAGGGCCTCCTCCAGCATCCGCAGGCTCGGCAGGTCGAGATCATTCGTGGGCTCATCGAGGACGATCACGTTGCCGCCGCGACACAACACTTTCGCCAGCATCAACCGGGCCCGTTCGCCACCCGACAACCGGTCGACCTGCTCGTTGACGCGATCATCGGCAAAGAGAAATCGCCGCAGATAGGCCCGTGCCCCCAGCGGGCGATCTCCAAAGGTGATGAACTCGCTCTTGCCAGCTACCTCCGCCATCACGGTCTGCCCGCCGCGCAATTGCATGCGCGCCTGGTCGATATAGTTGAACACCACCTTCTTTCCGATGGCCACCTGTCCTTCGTCCGGTGTCCGTTCCCCCAGGCAAAGCCGCAGCAAGGTCGTCTTACCGGCTCCATTCCTTCCCACCACACCCGTGCATTGTCCCGGCAGCAAAGTGAGGTTCATCGAACGAAACAGCCACCGCGGCCCGTCGTCCGTCGGTACCGAGGCCCCGACCTCCGCCAGTTCGACCACCGTGTTTCCCAACTCCGGCGGTGGTGGAATGAGCAGGTCCATCTCCCGCTCCTCGGGCGGTGCCTCCAGTCCGGCGATCTGGTAAAACTTGTCGAGCCGATGCCGCGCCTTGCTGCGTTGGGCTCGCACCCCCGCTCGAACCCACTCCAATTCCTCCCGCAGAAACCTCTGGCGACGGCGCTCGGACTGTTCGGCGATCTGTTGCCGAATGGCCTTCGACTCCAGGTACGCGGTGTAATTCCCGGGATGGGAGAAGCAGCGTCCCTCCGACAGTTCCACGACCCGGGTGGCGATCACGTCGAGAAAGTACCGGTCGTGGGTGACGAAGATCAGGGCACCCCGGAATTCGCGCAGGAATCCCTCCAACCACCGGATCGACTCCGAATCCAGGTGGTTCGTCGGTTCATCCAAGAGCAGGAGATCCGGCTGCGCGACCAAGGCACGGCACAAGGCGACCCGACGCTTCTCGCCCCCCGATAGAGCGGCCACGGGTGAGTCGAGCGGCGCCGTTCCCAACGCCGATGCGATCGCCTCGATGCGCGCCTGCAGATGCCAGCCGTCCGCGTCCTGGATTCGATGGTGCAATTCGGCCAGTTCTGCTTCGGACCCCTCCCCCGCCTCGTAGCGACGGATCCACTCCATCAAATCCTGCACGCCGGCTTCGATGTTCGCCCGAACGGTTCGGCTGCCATCCAACTCGAATTCCTGTGGCAGATAGCCAATCCGCGCGCCGCGGCGCACGGAGATCTCGCCGGAATCCGCCTCCAACTGCCCCGTCAGAATCCGCAGCAGACTGGTTTTTCCGCAGCCGTTGCGACCGACCAGGCCCACCTTTTCGCCTGGAAGCACCGAGAGCGTCACCCCTTCCAAGAGGCGCTGATACCCGAAGGTCAGCTGAATGTCGGTGGTCGAGAGGAGAGTTGTGGACGTGGAGATCATTCCGTTGCAGACACACAATGAACTGGAAACCGCAGGGTGACGGTGGTTCCCACCCCAGGTTTCGAATCAAAACTGATCCGGCCGCGATGCGCCTCCACCACCCGAGTGACGATCGCCAAACCCAACCCGGTGCCACGCGGCTTCTTGGATCCCAATAGAAACCCTGTCCGGCCGGCGTTGGGCGGCACCAGTAGTCCGGTGCCGGTATCCGTGAAACTCAAGACCAGTTCCGGTACGCTCCCCTCACCCGGCCGCTCCTCCGCCCGGATAATCAGCTGCCCACCCGTCGGCATGGCCTCCGCCGCATTCAACATCAGGTTCAGAAACGCCTGCTCGAGCTGCACGGGATCGGCCCGCAACCCCGGCGTTTCCTCCGGAACCTGAATCCGCAACTCGACGCCATGCACCCTCATCTTGTGGCGCGTCAACACGCGCAGGTCCTCCAGCAACTCCCGCACCGAAACGACCTCCAGGCGCGGCTCGGCGTGGCGGGCGAAATCCAGCACCTGCTCCACGATGCGGTTCAGCAGATCCATCTTTTGCCCGATCACCCTGGCGTCCTCCGACCGCGGATCGCCCGTCGGAAATTGCAGGTCCAGGGAATGATACAGCATCTTCATCACCGTCAGCGGATTGCGGATCTCGTGGGCCACTTCGGCTGCCAGCAATCCCAGCGCCGACAGCTTGTCGCTCTGGCGCAGTTGATCCTCCGCCACCCCCATTCGCTCGGCGAGGCGCGCGCGCTCCAACGCAATCGCCGAGAGTTCCGCCAACGCCAGCAGGGTCTGAATCTCTTCGTTCGAAAAGGTATGAGGTTCGCCGGAATAGACGTTCAACACTCCCCGGGCCTCTGATCCCAGCACCAGCGGCACGCTCAACAACGACACCAAACCTTCCCGTCGCGCCACCTCCGTGCTCTGGTACAATCGCGAGGAACGCACGTCCTCCACCTGCAACGGACGACGGCGTCGCAACACCACCCCCACCAGGCTTTCATCGACACTCAAGCGGCCGCGCCCCAGGTAATCCGGTCCCGCACCGTAGCTGGCCCGCACCTCGAGGGCTTCCGGATCGTCTCCCACCATCAGCACGGAACACAGCTTTGCACCCATCAGGTCCGCCGCCTCGCGCGTAATGAGCTGCAGCACTTCCTCCAGAGCGAACGCCTGGTTCATGGCACGGGCGATCCCGGCAAGAGCCGTCGCCAGGGAGGTCCGCCGACGTGCCTGTTCGAACAACCACGTGTTCCGCACCACCACCACCGCGTGCCGCGCCAACTCGTCGAGCACCCGCTCGTCCATCTCCGAAAAGGCGTCCGCCTGCTCGGAATCGACATTCAACACACCGCGCACCTCGCCGTCGACCAGCATGGGCACCGCCAGTTCGGACCGCACCTCGGGACGCACCATCAGGTAACGCGAGTCCAGCCGCACATCTCCCACCCGAGCCGGGCGGCCCTGCAACGCCACCCAGCCGGTGATGCCTTTTCCCAGTGGCAATCGGAGCACCGCCGCCGCTGGGGGCAGACCGATCGCGGCTTCGATCTCCAGCAGACTGGAATTGGGGTTCCTCAGCACCAGCGACCCGCTGGAGGCACCCGTCAGGCGCACCGCCTCCGACACCAGCCGATGCAGCGATTCCTTCGGTTCGAGCGACGCGTGCACAGCCAGTGCCGCCGCGTTCACCGCCTCCAGGCGTTGAATGCGATCGAGCAAGGCTTGGTCCGAAGCTACCGTCACCGGGTCATCCCATCATGAAACCCGCCACCGGGTCCATCCCGCGAGCAGGGAAGGCTGACTCCACCCTATCGCTGTCGATGGATGAGCAGCGCTCCGAGGCCCCCAAAAACGGCGTTCGGCAGCCACGCGGCGACCCACGCAGGCAGGTAACCACCCGTGCCCACCGCCAGGCTGAATTCCTTGATCACGAAGAACGCGAAGGTGAGGAAAATCGCGCCCGCCACGCCGACGAACAGGTTCCTCCGCCCTCCGGCCGCCGCTGCCGGTATGCCGATCAGCACGACCACCACGCAGGTCCAGGGCGTGGCGAGCCGATCGTGAAACCAGGTGCGCAACAGGCGATCGAATTGCGGCGCCAACTCCCGGTGCAATTCCCGGTAGATCAGGATCTCCTCCAGCGACAACTGCACTTGTCTCGATTTCTTCAGGCTCCCCAGCAACCGGCTGATCTTCACTTCGCTGCGCAAATGAGCCGGGGTCTCCGGAAAATCCTCCACCACCAGGCGGTTGGTCTGAATCGTCGACGCCACAGTGCCCGGCCCCGGCGGAAACGAAAGGCGCGTGACCCGCTCGAACACCCACCCGTTGTCTTCCCATCGACCCTGCGCCGCCAACAAGTCCTCTCGTCCCCCGTCAGCCCCCGTCCACCGCACATGCACGTCCTTGAGTTCCGCCGTGACCACGTTGAAAGCGCTCACATGCCAGTCGCGTCCCGAACGGGTGTCGGAAAAGTTCAGGTTCATCCGCCAATCCGATTCGGCGCCTGCGGAGGCATTTCGCCCCTTGCTAAGCACCGCCTCGGCCCGCGCCGCCGCATCGGGAACCACCTTCTCGTTGAGCAGAAACATGCCCAGGCTCAACACCACTCCCACACCCAGGTACGGCATCGACAGACGCCATAAGCCAATCCCCGCCGCCCGCATCGCCACCAACTCGTGATGGCGCGCATGTTGGCTCAGCGCATAGAGCAACGACAACAGCAGCGCCACCGGCACCTGCAGCAACAAATACAGGGGCAGCCGATGCCCCAGGTAGCGCGCCGAATCTCCGAAACCGAGGTCGCGCCGCTTCATTTCGTCGATCTCGCCCAATAGCTCGAACGACATCCAGAAAACCAGGATCCCCGCGAGACAGTAGGCAAAGGCCATCAGAAGCTCGCGGAGCTGGTAACGGTCCAGCAGACGCATGTCGCGCCAAACCTAGGGGTACACCCCCCGCCATCGCAACCGCCCAGCGTCGCGCCTCCACGATTCGCCGGTCTCCAGGTTGTGATCCGCATCGCACCGTCGCGTCGATCCCGCCATGGCCCCCCCTCGCGGTGGCACCGCCGCGATTCCCCCTGGATCACCTGATCCCGTCGTGGTTCGATCGCCGCGTGAAGTCCCCGACTCGTCTCAGCCGTCGCGCCTTCTTCTTCACTTCCGCCGCCCTGGCGGGCGTTTCCGGTCGTGTCCTCGCCGCCACCCGTCCGGCGCGCCGCATCTCCGCGAATGACAAGATCCAGCTCGGAGTCATCGGGGTCGCCGGTCGCGGCGGCGAAAACCTCCGCGGCGTGCGCGGCGAAGCCATTGTCGCCCTGTGCGACGTCGATGCCGACCGCCTCGCCGGTGCTGCCAAGGGTCTTCCCCAGGCCGCGCAATACGCCGATTTTCGGAAGCTGCTCGACCGGTCCGATCTCGACGCCGTCGTGGTCAGCACTCCTGACCATACCCACGCCGTCATCGCCATCGCCGCCTTGCAGTCCGGTCGCCACGTCTACTGCGAAAAGCCGCTGACCCATACCATTTCGGAAGCGCGTCGCCTGGCCGCGGTCGCCCGACGCAGCGGCAAGATCACCCAGACCGGTAACCAGATTCACTCCGGCACCAACTATCGCCGAGTGGTCGAACTCATCCAAAGCGACGCCATCGGGGTCGTCACCGAGGTGCATCATTGGGTCGATGGCAGCTACGACCGCCGCCCTCGTCCGCAGCCGGATCCCGTCCCGCCACAGCTCAACTGGGACCTGTGGCTGGGGCCAGTGAAGTTCCGCGATTACAGCGATCAATACGCGCCCTTCAATTGGAGGCGTTGGTGGCATTTCGGTGGCGGGACACTCGCCGACTTCTGCTGTCATCACATCGATCTCGGCGTCTGGGCGCTCCAACTCGGGCTTCCCCACCGTGTCGAGGCTGAATGCCCATCCCCGGATCCTGAATGCGCCGCCCCCTGGCTGGTCGCCCACTACGATTTCCCGGGGCGCCACGTCGACTCCTGGGGAAAATCGGGCCCCAGGGTCCTCCCCCCCGTACGCATGACCTGGTACCACGGCGGTCGCCGCCCCCTTCCCTTCGACACCGGACGTCTTCCCAAATGGGGTGCCGGCACTCTTTTCGTCGGTTCCAAGGGCATGCTGCTCGCCGATTACGACAAATACCGGCTCCTGCCCGAGACCGATTTTGCAGGGTTCCAACCGCCAACCCCCTGGATCGAACCGTCCCCGGGACAACACGAGGAATGGCTCCGGGCCATCCGTGGTGGGCCGGCGAATCTCTGTCCGTTCTCCTATGGTACCCAACTCACCGAGATCGGACACCTGGGCAACGTCGCGCATCGCGCCGGGTGCCCCATCGATTGGGACGCCAAGCGTGGCGTGGCGAGGAACTGTTCCCGGGCCGAGACTTTCATCCAGCACGACTATCGTCGCGGCTGGACGCTCGGCTGATCGAAAACCAGGTATTGCGCCATCGACGAAATCGCCGACATTAACCGCGCGTGTTGTTGCCTGCTGGTTTTCGGTATTGGAAATCTCTCCTTTGTCTGCTGGTTGTCGTGCTGGCGCCGGGCCTGAGTGGCCGGGCGCACGCCGGCAGCCAGATCGTCGTCACGGAGATCGCCCCCGCGCCGCCGGATCGTCTGCTAAAGTGGGATGCCGACCGGCCACGGCTTGGCGTCGGACCTGCCTGGACCGAGCCTGGCTTTGACGACAGCGGGTGGTCCAAGGGCCAGGGGCCTTTCGGGTTCGGCTACCCCAATATTGTCACGGATGTCGGCGCTTCCATGGCCGGGCGAACCCCGTCTCTTTACCTGCGCTGCGTCTTCGCGGTGTCTCCCGGTCAGCCGCTCGATGATGTCCCGCTCCGCTTCCTCCTTCGTTACGACGATGGTTTGCTGGCCACGTTGAACGGACAGGAAATTGCTCGGGCCAACCTTGGCCCTGCCGGAATGTTCATTCCCGCCCGACACCCGTCGTTTAACGCCAGCACCTCTGCAGAGCCCGTGTCGATCGATCTTGGGCCGGCGTCGAAATTCCTCCGGCCCGGACCGAACCTGCTGACAGTGCAGGTTCACAATACCTGGCCCGCTGCCGGCGCCTTGCCCCACGACCCCACCCTGCTCGCCGACATTCGCCTCGTCCTCGGCGATGGAGATTCCCTCGAACTCGTGGGCGGCACCACCGACTGGCGCTGGTTCGCCGGCGCCTCCGAACCTTCCGGCGCCTTTCGCGATCCCGATCTCATTCAAGCCCACGCCGAATCCTCCGGGGAGGCCGGTGAGTTCCACGACTGGATCGAACTCCACAATCGTGGGGATCAGGAGGTCGACCTTCGCGGTTGGACGCTTTCGGACGACCCAGCAGACCCGGCGAAATGGTCGTTCCCCACGCAGCGCCTGGCTCCGGGCGCCTACCTGGTGGTCTTTTGCAGCGGCCTCGACCGTCGTTCTCCCTCGTCCGGTTTTCACCACACCAATTTCCGACTCAACCGCAGCGGCGAAGCACTGACGCTGCGTCGGCCGGACGGCACCCTCGCCTTTGGTTTTCTTCCTTCGTATCCCCCTTTGGATCCGTTTCATTCCTACGGCATCGATGAGGCAACCGGCGCGTGGGGCTATTTCCCGGAACCGACTCCAGGTCGCGCCAACCAAGGCCCCCTTCTTCTGGGCCGCACCGAGCCCGTCACCCTCTCGCCCCAAGCCGGTTTCTACGACGCGGATGTGAACGTCGAACTCCATTGCCCCACTCCGTTTGCGCGCGTTCGTTACACGCTCGACGGTTCGGAGCCTTCACCCTCCAACGGCTACGACTACACTCTTCCCTTCCTTGTTTCCTCCAATACGACGGTCCGTACCCGCGCATTTCGCAACGGGTGGGTGCCATCCGACGTCGCCACTGCGACTTACCTGCTGCGCCTGCCGAGTGCCCTCACCAACATGCCAGCGCTGGTTCTCAGCGGGCCTCCCTCGCGAACGTTCTTCGCCCCCCAAGGCCTGGTGACCGTGGCCGGCGGGAACTATGTCGGAGCCTTCCAGGAAGAAATCTGGAGCGCTGACTCGCCCGACGATTACAACATGTATCTGGTGAGCGGACCCGCCGCGGAACGACCGGCCACGGTCGAACTCCTCAGGCCGGGGACCGCCCCGGCAGGGCCCTGGAGCTGTGGTCTCCGGGTATCCTCCAGCCTGTGGTCCACGCCCCGCATGATCATGCCCCCCGCCGGCGACATCGTCTGGAACCACGACGGCCTGAGCTTCCGCATCAAACCCTCCTTCGGCCTCTTCTTCCGTGGCGAGTACGGCCTGGCGGAACTGGATTATCCGCTGTTCGCGGGACCGGGTGGCGATCGCTTCGACGACCTGCGCATCCGCGCGGGAAAGAACGATTGGGCCAATCCGTTCATTCGCGACGAACTCGTCCGACGGCTCTACGGCCAGATGGGGCAACCCACCAGCCGCGGCATCCTGGTCAACCTCTTCATCAACGGCCAATTCAAGAGCTACTACAACCTCGTCGAACGCCTGCGCACCGGCTTCCTTCAGTCGCGCACCGGTGGCTCCGCCGACTGGGACATCGTCCTACCCATCGAAATCGCCGAAGGCGATGAGGTTCGCTGGAAGGAAGACCGGGCGTTCCTGTCGGCCGGTTCGCTCGCCGACGACGCCCGTTACCGCGAAGCCCAGCGTCGCTTCGATGTTGTCAACCTGGCGGACTACGCCCTGCTCAATCTTTACAGCGCCACCTCCGACTGGCCCGAAAACAACTGGGTGCTCGCCCGGGAACGATCCGAGGGCGGCCAATGGCGATTCCTGGTGTGGGACGCTGAAGCCACTTTCGGGTACATGTCCCCGAAAACGGTTACCCACGACACGCTCTCCGCCGACCTTCTCGCCACCAACGCGCCGCTGACCGTCGTGGCCGAAGTCTTTTCGGCGTTCTATGCGAACCCCGAGTTTCGACTGCTGTTCGCCGATCGCGTGCAACGCCACTTCTTCGGCAGCGGAGCCCTCACGGAAACCAACGTCCTGCGAGAAGCCGGCGTTCTTCAGCAACAGGCCGAACCCAGTGTTCAACTCGTCCGCTCCGAACCTCTCAAGACCGGTTACCTCACCTTCTGGGCCGGCCATCGCCCGGCCGCCTTGCTCCGTTTTCTCGCGGACCGCGGTCTCTGGCCCACCGTCACCGCCCCTCACATCCTTTTGCCCACCAATTTCAATCCAGCCCTGACCTCCACGCCCGCCGAACTCCGCATGCTCGCCAGCGCTCCGGGCGACATGATCTATTACACGCTCGATGGCTCGGACCCGCGCGCACCGGGAGGCCTCGCCTCCGGGACCGCCTACTCCGATTCGAACCTCGTCCAACTCCCGGGGCCTGTCCGCATCCAGGCGCGCGCCCTCCGCGGCCTCGAATGGAGCCCGCTCACAACGGCTGACTTTCGCCAACCGCCGCCCGAAACCTTGGAGGTGACCGAGATCCACTACGAACCCTTGGGATCCGGGACCATCGATGGACGCGCCTTCGAATTCATCGAACTGCGGAACCGCGCCGCCCACGCCGTCTCCCTCGAAAACGTCGCCTTCACCGAAGGCATCCAGTTCGCCTTTCCCGCCGGCTCGACCCTCGTCCCGGGCGGTTATGCCGTGTTGGTTGCCGATTCCGAAGCCTTTCGATCCCGCTATCCGGATGTCGCCATCGCCGGAGTCTATTCCGGACGCCTGGACAACGCCGGCGAAACCATCGGTTTGACGCATCAGCGCACCAACGTCCTGGTGCGCCTCACCTATAACAACACCGCGCCGTGGCCCACGCTGGCAGCCGGACAAGGCTTCAGCCTCGTGCCATCAGGAATGACGGAGGTGCCCCCCTCCGACCCTCGCGCGTGGCGCAACAGCTCCTTTCCGCACGGTTCTCCAGGCCGCGCCGATGAACCACCGGTGGCGTTGCCCGTGGTCATCAATGAGGTCTTCCCACGGCCGCCCCCCGGTCAACCCTGGTGGATCGAACTCCATAACCCGTCACCGCGCGCCATCGACATCGGCTATTGGTGGCTCACGGATGACCCCGCCAACCCCCGAAAATACGCCTTTCCCGAAGGCACCATCCTGCCACCCCAAGGTTTCGTTCTCGTGGATGCGACTGAAATCGCCGCACTGCCCGCCGTCCAACAACTCCGCCTCTCACCCAGCGGCGGCCGACTCCTGCTCTTCGCCGCGGATTCCAATGATCTCCTGCTCGGCGGAACCTCGGAGTTCAACTACGAACCGGTTCCTGAACGCCACTCCTACGGACGGACTCTCGACGACTCCGAGTGGGAGCACATCGTTCCCTTGGCATCGGCCAGCCCGGACCACGAGAACGGCCCGCCGCTGCTCCCCCGGGTCGCCATCCAGGAGATCGGCGTCGCCACCCATCCCGACGACCTCGAGTTCATCGAGATCGCCAATCTCACGGATGGTCCGGTGGCGCTATTTGACCCCGCCCACCCTCTCCGCCCCTGGCGCCTGGATGGCGTAGCCTTCGAGTTCCCTCCCGGCTTCGTCCTGGCGCCCGGTGAACGCATCGTCATTTGTGCGTCCGATCCGAGTGTCTTCCGCGCTCAGCGCGAAGTACCCGCCCAGGTGCGCCTCCTTGGGCCCTGGTCCGGAACGCTGGATTCCGATGGCGAAAACCTCCGCCTCCAGCGTCCGGAACAACTCGCCACCGGGGAGCTTGTGTACCACTCCGAGGACCGCGTGCGCTTCCGAACCTCCGCTCCGTGGCCGCCGTTGCAAGCAACCGGTCACTCATTCCAACGGCGCACCCCGGCCGGCCTCGGTGATGCCCCTACCCAGTGGGTTGCCGAACCCGCCACCCCCGGACGTCCGAACGGCCTAACGGCGTCCAATCAAACGACGCTGCGACTGGCCCCTTCGACGCTCACCGAAACCATCGTCGAGGGCCGTCCGGTGACCATCAACGTCGGGGTCGACTCCGTCTCGTCCACCACCACCGTCCAGTCCCTCGCCCTCTACGTGAATGAAGAGGTCGTGGGCACCGCCCAGGGAACCCAAGCCACCTTCTCGTGGAGCCCCGAAATCCGCCACCTTGGCCCAACGGAATGGCGCGCCGTCGCCATCACCGACGATGGCGCCGAGGTCGCCACAACGCGCCGGTCCACTCGGGTCCTCGCCTCGCGCACTTCCGAAACCACGCTCCTTCCCACCAACGCCCTCTGGAAGACCTTTCGAACCGCCCAACCGGTCGCCCCGGCCTGGTCGGGTGTGTCGTTCAACGACGCGCCGTGGCTGGCGGTGCCCGGGCCCGTCCCGCCCGCGGAATCCTCCACCCACCCCGACACCTCCACCTACCTTCGCCATACGATCGACCTGCCCCCAGCCGCCGTTGCCGATGTCTTCCGCCTCCGGCTGCAAGGGTCCCCAGGCGTCCAGGTGTTTCTGAATGATCATGAACTCGCCGTGATCGATGCCGGAACGGAGGCCGGTGTTCACCTCAACCTGGATTCGGCTTGGCTCAAGCCCGGCACCAATGTCTTCGCCGCACGAATCCCTCCCGTCATTCCCCCCGCGGCGGCTCACCCGTTCTCCCTGGAGTTGATCGGCCCTCAAACCGTGACCGAGCCGTGGATCCTGGAGTCGCCTACCGATCAGGCCATCCCCGCCGGCGCGCCCGCCACCTTCGACACCCGTATCGCCGGCTCGCCACTGGTTCTCCGCTGGTACCAATCCTCCGTGTCCGGCCCAACCCGCCTCCTGGCCGCCAACACCTCCGCCCTCACCCTTCCCGCGGCCTCGGTCGACGATGTCGGCGGCTATTTCGTCGTGGCTTCCAACAGCCTCGGCTCCGTGACCAGTACCGTGGCGCGTCTTTCGATCCTGCCTCCGGATTCCGATGGCGACGGCATGCCGGATGCCTGGGAGCTGCAATACGGCCTGGATCCAAACCGTCCCTCCGATGCGACGGAGGACGCCGACACCGACTTCGCGTCCAATCTCGAGGAATACCTCTCAGGCTCGGACCCAACCCGCGCGCCCGACCAACCCGCGGTCGTGCTCTCGGAAATCATGTACCGCCCGGCATCTGCCAATCCGGCGCATGAATTCGTCGAACTGCTCAACCCGGGCACCACCCCGGTCTCGCTCGACCATTGGCAGTTCACCCGCGGCATTCGCTACGCATTCTCCAATCTGGTGCTCGAACCCGGCGGCACCGTCGTCGTCGCCGCTGACCCGTCCGCCTTCGCCACCGTCTATCCCAACGTGTCCCCGGTGGTCGGCCCATGGCAAGGGACGCTCAGCAATTCCGGGGAGACGCTGGAACTGGTCGACGCGGCTGGGCGCCTCGCGGATTTCGTCCACTACGCCACTGAAGGTGACTGGGCCCGCCGACGCCGCGGACCGGTGAGTGTTGATGCCCAAGGCTGGGAGTGGTTCGCGGAACACGATGGTCTGGGAAAATCTCTGGAACTCATTCAACCGCGTCTCTCGAATGATTCCGGGCAGAATTGGGACGCCAGCCAAGTGGCGGGTGGAACCCCGGGCGCGCCCAACTCGATCGCCCGCACCAACATCGCGCCCTTGGTCAGTGGCGTCAGCCAGTTGCCGCCGGCTCCCCTCCCCGGTTCCCCGGTGCGCGTCCTGGCCACGCTTTCCGATGAGCAAAACCTCGGCCTCGAAGCCCATCTCCACTTCCGACTCCACCAACAAATCCCACCTCCTCCCTTTGAGACGGTCCCCATGACCGATGACGGCCTGCACGGCGACGGTCTGGCAGGTGACGGGATCTGGGCCGCCGATCTTCCGCCCCAGGCCGTCGGCGCGGTCGTCGAATATTACATCGCTGCCCGCGATGGTGCCGGCAACGAGCGCACCTGGCCTGCACCGGCCCTCGACGAATCGCTCGCTCCCACCCAGGTTGATAACGCGCTGTACCTGGTCGATGCACCCAGCGGACCGCGAACCCGCCCCCGTTTCCGACTCATCATGACGGAGACGGAACGGCGGGCCCATGAATCTGCCGACCGCCGCAGCAACGCCGCGTTCATCGCCGCCGTGATCATGGATGGCGGCACCGACATCGAGGTTCGGCAGCGCGCCTCCATCCGCATTCGAGGCGCATCCACTCGCTTCGCCATCGTCCCAAACCTGCGCCTTCACTTCCCCACCGACGATCCCTGGCACGGAGTGGATGATCTCAACATCAACACCTTCGTATGGGCTCCGTCCCAACTCGTCGGGAGCGTGCTTGCCCTTCAATCGGGCGTCCCCGCAGCCCGGGCGCGGCCCATCGACCTCTTTCTCAATGCCACCAACCGAACGGCGCAAGGCGCCTTTGTCCAATTGCAGGTCATCGATGACGATTGGGCCCGCGATCTCTTTCCCAACGACCCCGAGGGCAACGTCTACTTCTGCCGACGGCCGGTCACCGACCTCAGTTACCTGGGCACCAACAGCGCCACGTACGTCTCCTTCGGCTATTCCAAGGAATCCAACCGCGAAGCCAACGACTGGAGCGATCTCATTCGTCTCACCGATGTGCTCAATAACACCGCCGATGCCGACTATGCCCGTGCCGTCCGTGAAGTGCTCGACCCCGAGGCGTGGGTCCGCTACTTCGCCTGGAACAGCCTTCTCGGTAACTCCGAAACCAGCTTGGGCTCCGGCGTCGGCGACGACTACGACCTCTATCGCGGCGTCCACGACCCGCGTTTCCTGCTCGTCGCCCACGACCTCGACAGCCTTCTGAGTTTCACCGTCTCGATGCCCATCCAAACCGGCATCTTCCAGGCCACCGCGGTCCGGTCGGTGGACCGTCTGCTCAAGCACCCCGAATTCGCGCCCCTCTACTACCGAGAACTCGACCGCCTCATGCAGGGACCTTGCTCTCCTGCCCAGGTCGAGGCTGTGGCCCGCTATTGGCTCAAAGATGTGGCGGATGCCGGGGTCATCGACGAGATGACACGGTACGCTCGTCTTCGCGCCGAAGCCGTCGCCGCCCAGATCCCTCGCACCCTCTCCATCGTCCACACCTTGCCCACCGCCCTGGGTTACCCACGCGCCACCGAACCGACCGTGGTACTCTCCGGCCAGGCGAATGCCGTCACCACTCGGTCAGTCCGAATCAACGGGACCGAAACCCCATGGATAGCGTGGCAAGCCCGCTGGACCAATGCCGCTGTCCCCCTGCGTCCCGGACTCAACCGCATCATCGTCCAAGCCCTCGATATCCATCAGGTCGTCACCGAGGAGCGCACGCTGGATATCTGGTTCGATACCCCCGTTGAGTCGATCATCTCCGAGCCTGAACTCACGCGGGATGTCACTTGGACCGTTGCCCAGAGTCCCTATTGGGTCGACCGCACCCTGACCGTTCCGCCCGGTCGCACCTTGACTCTTCAGCCGGGCACCACCGTCTACTTCGCCAGCAACGCCGTGCTCTCCGTGCTGGGCCGCCTGGTCGCCGAAGGCACCGCCGATTCCCCAATCCGCCTCTCCTCACGACCCGGCGCCCCGGCCTGGGGCGGCATCGGGATCGTCAATGTCACCAACGAAAACCGCCTCGTCCATGTCGTTCTCGACAACCCGGGAGCCAACGCCCTCCGTATCGACTTCTCCCGTGCCCACCTCGAAGCCATTGACTTTCTCACCACCAACACCTGCCTCTTTTTCAACAACGCCTCGCTCGTCATCCGCAACTGCCATTTCCCGCGCATGGCCGGTGGCGAGGCCATCATCGGCTACGGCATTCTCGCGGGCGGAGAATTGGTTCTTGATGGCAATCGATTCGACGGCACCTCCGGCTATAGCGATCTCATTGACTTCACCGGCGGGCGACGTCCGGGGCCTATCCTTCAAGCCTACAACAATCTCTTCGCCGACGGTTCCGACGACGGCCTCGATCTCGACGGCACCGATGCCCATATTGAAGGCAATGTCTTCCTCCGGTTTCGTCGCGATGCGCCGCGAGACAGCCTCGCCTCCGGCATCGCCACCGACACCTCCGCCGATATCGTCGTCGCCCGAAACTGGTTCATCGACTGCGACAACGGCGTTCTCCTTAAGAACGGCGCCCGCCTCACTTCCCATCACAATCTTTACCTTGGCAGTCTGGAATCGGCGATTGTCGTCGGCAGCACCAACCCCGTCGTGCTCCCCGCTGGCGACGTTCGTTCGGCTGGCGATATTTTTTGGGATAACCGCACCGCCTTCGATCCGCCCGCCGCCGCCGCCGCCCTGAGTCTCAACCGCCACCTGTCCGTCACCCACAGCCTCATCGACGACCCGCTCGTCGCCGGAGACGGAAATCGCAGCGGCGATCCGCTGTTTGTCAGTACGGAGAACGATTTCCGGCTACGCCCGGGTTCGCCGGCGCTCCGTTCCGGACCCAATGGACTCGACATGGGCCCCCACGTTCCGCCGGGGGTCTCCATTTCCGGCGAGCCACCTCCCATCACCCATCGGAACTCCGCCGTCCTTACCTTCGGCGGCCCGGGGATCACGCATTACCAATACCAACTCGACGACGGTTCCTTCGGACCGGACATCCTGTCCATCGACAGCCCACTGATCCTCACCAATCTGGCTGCCGGCACCCATCGCCTGGCCGCCATCGGTCGCAATTCCGCCGGAGTGTGGCAATCCACCAACGCCCCCACCCGGTCGCTGGCCTGGATCGTCAATCCAGCGCTTCGGCGCCTGGTCATTCACGAGGTGCTCGCCCGAAACAACGGCGCATTCTCCCATCACGGCACCACCCCAGACGCCATCGAGCTTCATAACGCTGGGGCCAGTCCCATCGATCTGTCCGGCATGCGGCTCACCGATGACCCCGCGCGCCCGAACCGCTTTGTCTTCCCCGCTGGAACCACCCTTCCAGCCGGCGGTTTCCTGGTCGTCCTCGCCGATGAGCCCAACGGAACCGCCGGCTATCACTTGGGCTTCGGCCTCGACGCTGCCGGCGATCTCGTGGAGTTGTACGAGTCGGTTGATCGCGGCGGACAGCGACTCGACAGCGTCCGCTTCGGCCTGCAGGTCGCCGATCTGAGCCTCGCTCGCAACGCTCGGGGCGACTGGACCCTTGGCACACCCACGTTGGGCGCTCCCAATCAGATCCTTCCGTTGGGCGACCCCACGCGTCTGCGACTCACCGAATGGCTCGCCGTGGGTGACACGGAGGATTTCGTCGAAATCCACAATCCCACCGACCTCCCGGTGGCCCTGGATAGCCTCAGTCTCACCGACAAGCCCCTGGGTTGGCCGCGCCGGGATGTCTTTCCACCGCTCAGTTTCCTCGGCGCACGCGCCTTCCAACGTCTCATCGCCGACAGCGACAACGACGATCGCTCGGATCATCTCGCCTTCCGCTTGGACGCGGACCAGGGCGACCTTGCCATCGTCACCGCCGACCTCGCGATCGTTGACCAAGTGGCCTACAGCCAGCAGAGAC